>JABJIC010000028.1 GCA_018661465.1 Gammaproteobacteria bacterium
GAGTGATATTTTTGATTACATTGAAATGTTTTATAACAGCAAACGACGGCACAGTTCCAATAATCAGCTGTCGCCTGTAAAGTATGAAGAGCGTTATCAACAGAGGCTGCTAAGTGTCTAGAGAATTGATAGCGATTCAAAGATAGTTCAGCCCGAGAAATATGAAGGCAATGTCTTAGATATTAGCTATAACGGTATGATGGTTGAGAGTGATATTCGTTTAGCGAAGATGTCTGAAATCAAAATGTCTTTAGCATTGGAATTGTTCAATACCAAAACTACTGATGTCTATGCAAGAATCATCAATAGTAGTCCTTCGGAAAAAGGCTTTCGCAGCAGCATGGAATTCACTTCGATCAACCGAGAAGGCATGGCAGCGATCAAACTCTATGTGGATCAACTGATTGCTAGCACCTAAAGAAGCTAGGCATTAATCTGTCTGAGAGTGTTAGTCAGGTTGCTGATGCTCAAAACCCAGACAAAAAAATACCCCCGGAGCTTAAAGCCACGGGGGTTTTTTTTGGCTGCGAATAGCTGTTAACCAGTCGCCGTCATGTATTGCTAGTCAGCTGCCATAAACTCAACGTGGATTTCCAGGTCGATCTCGTCGCCAACACCAAAGCTGGTGAATCTATCTAAACCGTGTGCAGAGCGAATGAAAGTAGTTTCAGCTGAGAAGCCCAGTGTATAGCTCCTAGTTAGGAAGTTACGACCACCGCCATGAAAGTTAACAGTAAGATCTACAGGTGCAGCAACTCCCAATAGGGTTAGCTCTCCGGAAAAAACGAAGGTGTCTTCGTCAACTGTTTCTTTCAAGCCATTTGTGCGATAGATAGCCTGAGGGAAAGTCTCGGTATCAAACCAGTTTGATCCGCGTAGCTCTTCGCTAAATTCCGCGTTGTTGATATCTAGTGAAGTAGTATCAATCACAACTTCCAGAGCGGCAGCTTCTACGTTTTCTGGGTCAAAATCCAGAGACGCTTCGAATGCATTAAAGCGACCGAGGAAGGTAGAGAAACCCAAGTGGTTTATCTTCCATACCAGAGAAGCATGATCTGGATCCAGCTTATACGCGCCAGCCCGGATGTCAGTAATTTCAGTGTTGAAATCGGGCGTCAGTAAGCGGTCGCATGAAACCAGAAAGACGGATGCGATCAGGATTAATGAGAGCCGACCGGATTTAGAGAACATATTTTTTAACATTGAATTAACCTATTTAAACTAAACTTTTTTACTGCTGTGTAGCGTAGACATCAATTTCGATTTCTACGTCGTTTGGAATCTCACCTGTGTTTGCCCAGTAGCCCTGACCAACACCATAATCCAGTCGCATGATAGTTACTGAACTCTTCAGACGAAAACGTATCTTGCCGCCTGCTGTTTCCACATCAAGATCGAATGGGAAAGTCATTGGATGAGTCTCATCGCGAATAGTCAAAGTGCCATCGGACTCGAAGGAATCCATGCCAGTTAGGCGGCAGCTATCAGCTGAAAAGCTTGCAGTCGGAAATTGATCTACATCGAACAATTCGTAATCGTGCAAATAGTCTAAAACTTCCGGAGACTCAATTTCAATATCAGCGATGCTAATGGTCACCTGAAAGTTGCAGTTACTCGGGCTCAGTGGATCGATCTCGAATGTTGCTTGCACGTTAGTGAACTCACCCTGGTAAGGGTCATTGCCATATTTATACTTGAAATAAACATGGGAATCATCCGGATCAATGGTCCAGGTGGCAGCTTGCGCAGGCAGGCCGATAAGCAACATTAGTGGCGCAAAGGCCGCAGTTAATAATAATTTTCGCATAATAATCTAACTCCTGTAAAAGTTATGGCAGTGTATAAGCCACAATCTCGGCAGCCTGACCGTTTCCACTAACGGCCATGACGAGGTACTGCACGCCGTCATGTTCGTAGGTCATTGGCACACCAGTTTGGGTATTCGGTAATTCGATATCGGCGATGATGTCGCCAGTTTGTTTGTCGTGTACGTGAAGCACGGGGCTACCGCCAACACCTTCGCCAATAAATAGCAGGGTCTTGGTAACCAGTAGGCCGGATCGCGTCGCTACACCAGTGCGTGGAATATCAAGACCTTCCAGTGCAGGGTTGTTAGCAATACGCTCAGGCGTATCAGCATTGGCTACCTGGAACACATGGTCGCCGCTATTCATATCGATAGCAGTTACACGGCCATATGGAGGCTTAACCAGAGGTAAACCCTGGATTCGTGGAACGCGCACGCCGTATGATTGGCTGAATGCAACATCGGAATTTTCGTCTTTCGCTACTGACAACAAAGCGATGTTAGTGCGCGAAGGTATGTAGAGGATTCCAGTTTCAGGGTCGAGAGCACTGCCTTCCCAGTTAGCACCACCGATGGCATCTGGCAGGCTAAGTGTTCCCACTGTGCCGTCTGCGGCATCCGCCTGGGATGGAGGAGAGTACACGCTAGGGCTTAGGCGAAAACGTGAAACCGCTTCCAGTGCCAGACCGCGAAGTTCCGGTGTGAAATCGATCAAGTCGTCTTCGGAGACGCCTTGACGATCGAATGGTGCCGGTCTAGTTGGGTGAGGTTGAGTAGGTGAGTACCATTCGCCAGGAAGGTCTCCTGCCGGTACTGGTAACTCTTCAATAGGCCAAATTGGTTCGCCAGTTTCTCTGTCAAAGGTATAGACCCAAGACTGCTTGGTAACTTGCATTAGGACTTTACGACCGTTGGGCAGATCAGCCAATACTGCGGCAGACGGGTTATCCCAGTCCCAGATGTCGTGATGGATCAACTGGTAGTGCCATTGGCGCTCGCCAGTTGTGATGTCCAGTGCCACAACACTGTTAGTAAATAGATTGTCGCCTGGGCGTGGTCCACCGAAGCGGTCGCCTGTGGCTGATTCAGTTGGAAGATAGACATGGTTCAGTTCAGGGTCGCCGGACATTGGTGCCCATACGCCGCCATTACCTGAGATTTCAGCACCACCAGCCATCCAGGTTTCATAACCTATATCGCCGCGCTGGGGAATCACTCGAAAAGTCCAAAGCATCTCGCCTGTGTGCACGTCGTAGCCTCGCACGTCGCCTTTCACGTTGAACATGGAAGGTGGTCGCATGGAAACGCGGTGTGCAGGGCCTACAACAGCTACTCCGTTCATTACGAAAGGAGGCATGGATGATCCGATGTCGATATCGTCACGGCCGTCGCCTAAACGTAGGCCAGCAAACATGTCGACAACGCCGTTTTCGCCGAAAGCAGGATCGGGGATGCCGGTATCAGCATCTAGAGAAACCAGGAAAAAGCCTGGTGTGATCATCAAGATTCGTTTCTTGTCGCCATCGCGAAAGAAGGACAGTCCACGACCGGAACCCTTACGAGGGGCCTTGTCAAATCGCTCGCCTTCCTGGGGTCGCCACAACCACAGTAACTGTCCACTTGAAGCATCAAGCGCAGCTACGTTACGAGTGGCGCCAACAGTGGTGTACATAATGCCATCAACCTCGAGAGGCGTGAACGTGGCATTGAATTCTGGCGAGGGGCCTATGCTCGCAGTGTTAAAGCGCCAGGCAATCTCTAAATCGGCTACATTCTCTGCATTAATCTGGTCTAGCGGCGAATAGCGCTGAGCGCCCATATTTCCGCCATAATCAGGCCAGTCGCCAGCATCAACGCTGGTGCCAGATTGGCTGAACGCGGCAGGTGCACAGATAAGGGCACCAACACTTAGTATGAATGACGAAATAATTCGCTTTGTTGCTATCATTTATGACTCTCCAGATATCATGTCTTTAATCTTGCTCACCTATGGTTTTAAGGGTTAAAAAGGCGCGGATTTACTTGTTGCCGCCTTATATAGTCACCTCAAACCGAGCAGGGGGGAAGGATAAGCAATCTGCCTCCCACAAGCAAGTCTATGACTTTCAAGTCTGTATAAAACCCGGAACAAAATCAAACGCTTATCGAATTCTCGTTGTAAGGATTTGTAACTATTTGTAACTGTTAAAGTCGCTCTCGGGTATCCATGAACAAAGCCTATTACAGTGCCCCTGTACCGAAACTTAATGGAGATAAAATTTCGGCTGAGCACTGTATACCACGGCTCGATATTGAAACTTTGATTGGCCTCAATTTTGGCCTATTAAGGGGAGCTTAATGAAGCATTTGAGAAGATAACAATAAATGGACTTCAGACAAAAGTGACAGCTACTTTATCCGAGTTCACTTTAACGCGATGGCTATTTATTCGCTTTATACTGAGATAGACTCGATAATCGGAATTTAAATAAGCTTTGCCTTGAGGAGAAAACAATGAAAACAACAATATTTAAGAAACTCATTCTGCTAATCGCAGTCGGTGTCTTTTCCCAGTTTGCCATGGCGCAAAATGAAGATAATGCCGCAGCAATCAAGCAAGTCGCCGACATCGTAGCTGGTATAAACCATTTTCCTTCCGATGATGCCTTGGCTACATTGGATGGGATTGCCGCGAATGGCGGATTAGCTCAAGCTATTCGTGATATGGCAAATGCTGCTGCCAATATTGAGCACTCGGCGAATGAAGAAGGTAGAGGTGCAATGGAAGCTCTTCAGAACAATACACAGATGCCGGAACGTGGCAGGGTACTAGCTGGCATTATCGAGAACTTTAGTCACACCTGTAGCGATGCAGATAAAGAACGGCTGGCAGAATTGTTTCCATAGGGATTCCTATAGCAAGCGAAAGGGAGCCAATGGCTCCCTTTTTTGTGTTCATAAAATGCTATTTTTGCATTGCTTCATTCAGCTATGGTGAAGTAGCTTATAGCTGGTGTGCGGGAAAATTCAGCGAGATATAGATTCATCCAATGAATAGCATCACAAGTGATTCCGAAGCAATTCTAAGACTCGTAGTTTTTATTGCGGTATTTTCGGCTATGGCAGTGCTCGAGATGCTGCTACCTCGACGGCAATTAACTGTTTCGAAAAGTCGCCGCTGGTTAAGTAACCTTGGTTTAAGCGCTCTTAATACAATTCTATTGAGGGTTTTCATTCCTATTGCTGGGGTGGCAGCAGCTTACTGGGCAGAGGATAGAAACTGGGGCTTACTTAAGCTGGTAGAATTTGCTGACTGGATTGGTATTCTGATTTTCCTGCTTGTATTTGATCTACTTATTTATTTCCAACATAGATTGTTTCACAAAGTCCCGTTTTTGTGGCGCCTTCATCGAACACACCATACTGATCTGGATTACGATGTCACCACAGGTAGTCGATTCCATCCGCTCTCTATTCTTATCTCCGCCTTTATTAAGCTGGCATTGATTCTAATACTGGGTCCGTTGGCTATTGCGGTGGTTCTTGCCGAAGTTCTGTTGAATGCCACTGCCATGTTTAACCATAGTAATATTAAAATTCCGGTTAGACTGGATAAGCTGTTGCGGAACTTTGTTGTCACTCCCGACATGCATCGAATACATCATTCGGTGGACGCCGTGGAGCACAATAGAAATTTCGGATTTAACTTTCCCTGGTGGGATCGTCTGTTTGGAACTTATCTGGCAGAGCCTAAGCTTGGTCAGGAAGCCATGGGGATTGGCATAAATGGATTCGAAGATGATTCGTCAATTTCTCTACAACATCTTCTCACCCAGCCATTTAAAGACCCGAGTTAAAGGTTCAGCTTCCATGCTGAACATTGTCGTCGGCAGAGCTGTTAGCTGTGAGCAATAGGCTTGTCGGTGAACAGGAAATCTTCCAGATCTTCCATCAGCGATGTAATAGCGCGGTGCATATCTTTTGTTTCTTCAGAAAGCTCTTCAATAGCCTCGTGATAACCTTCATTAGCCATAACTAAATGTCTCTATTGATTTAATTCCCGATCTTACAGCTTAACTACTTCACCTTAGCTGCTCAGGACTTTAGCCAATAGCCGCTTTCTGAGGATTTGCCGATCTCCATTTCTTGCCAGCCGCGCTTTTCTTTGGGGCAGCTGAGCTACGTCGTTTCGGTTTGAATGATCTGGCATTTTTCGGTTTGAAACGACTACCGCGATCATCGGGTTTGGCCGATTCCGGGAAAGCTTTCTCTTCAGCGAATTCGAAATCTTGACTGTCACCCAATGGAATAGGGCGTTTTATGAGGCGTTCGATTCCCTTGAGTTGTTTGCCCTCATCTCCACTTACCAGAGAGATGGCTACGCCACTGGCTCCGGCCCGCCCGGTGCGACCGATGCGGTGCACGTAGTCTTCGGCAACATGGGGTAGGTCAAAATTTACCACGGTTGAGAGTTGGTCGATGTCGATTCCGCGAGCAGCAATGTCTGTGGCCACTAGTACTTGAACCTTGCCTTCCTTAAACTCTTTCAGAGCTTTGATTCTCTGAGCCTGTGACTTATTGCCATGAATAGCCAAAGCATGAACATTGTCTTTTATGAGTTTCTTCGCCAGATTGTTTGCACCATGTTTGGTCCGACTAAAAACCAGTGTCTGCTCGGTGCTAGTTCGAACCAGATCGCTAAGTAGGGCGACCTTGTTGGCTTTCTTCACGTGATACATTTTTTGAGCTATCAGCTCAACAGTAGAATTACGTGGTGACACGTCGATCTCTACAGGCTGGTTACAAATTGTTTTCGCCAGCGTGCGAATTTCATCAGAAAATGTTGCTGAAAACAGTAGGTTCTGTCTGCGCTTCGGCATCAGTGCAAGGATCTTTCTGATGTCGCGAATAAACCCCATGTCTAGCATGCGATCGGCTTCGTCGAGAATAAGAATCTCGATGTCATCGAAGCGAACACATCTTTGTTGGTGAAGATCCAATAGACGACCAGGCGTTGCTACCAGGATGTCGACGCCATGGCCGAGGGTTTTTTTCTGTGGATTAATATTCACACCACCGAATACTACGCCGTAGCGTAAGTCTTCATTAGTGCCATAGGTTCTTATGCTGTCCTCAACCTGTGCTGCCAGTTCGCGAGTTGGGGTTAATACCAGTGCCCGGGCAGTATGTTTCTTGCGGTTTGTCTTTCCGCTCAGTCGTTGCAGCAAGGGCAGGGTGAAACCAGCGGTTTTTCCTGTGCCTGTTTGAGCCGCAGCCATTACGTCTTTTCCTTCAAGAATTACCGGTATGGCTTTTTCCTGGATAGGAGTGGGTTTGCTGTAGCCGGTTTTTTCCACGGCGTGAAGCAATGATTCGGATAATCCGAGTGTGTTAAATGTCATTCGATTTCTCGTTGATATGTATGCATCTGTTTTCAGAAGCAATATTAAATAATTACACAGGCATTGGTCGTCATCGATGGGATGAGATCAATAGCGGTGTCTGAAAGTGTTTCCGGATTTTTTGAAAATCCTTTGCACGGGTGTGCAATCGATCGATAGGGGCTACTCTGAGTGATGCGCTATTCAAGCGAATCTAAACAAGAGAGAAGGTGAAGATCCGGCGAGGCGACTAGCGCTTAGCTATCAGCGAGTAAGTCTGGTACCGGTAATCTCAAAAGACTGCGATCCAACGCAGTAAGATGACCTTAAAACTAAAGATAATGCACCGTCAGTATTGGTGCCTATAGGCTTACCCATCCCTGACGTGGCGGCACTTTAACACAGGTATTCGAGAATATACGATCTATTTACTGAATAACAAGGGTGCAGATATGCTAACCATATGAAATATAAGATAAATAAATTTTTCCTAATGTCAAAACCTTAAGCTTTATTTAAGGTTCAATTGCTACATTAGCTACCGTGAACACAGGGTATGACCCCATACACGGATTTGAAAAATGTATCTGACTGAAACACAAGCAATGCCGCAGCAACTCTCAAGTAATACTGATAGAGCCAGTTTCAAACGGCTTATTCGTCTCACTCCAGAGTTTCAAATTATCGACCAGCATCATAACTATCGTGATGAGGTGCAGAGCTATATTCAGGAAAAATTTCAGCAAAGTTACGGTGCCGTTGTTAATGAATTTCTAGATTATCTGCTGAGTATGAATTGCCCTGCGGGTTTAAGTGGTGTGGCCGGCATCAGTATGGCTGCAGATAAGGTTTTATTTTTAGAACAATATTTCGATGCTCCCGTAGAGGTGGAACTTTCACAGGCATTGGGCAAAAAGGTTGAACGAAGCGCTATCGTGGAGATCGGGAATCTAGTAGCGACGACTCGAGGTGCCAGTGTGGCACTTTTTGTGATCCTCGCTTCCACTTTGTACCGAGCCGGGTATGAACACATGGTGTTTACTGCTTCCGGTCAGCTAAGTAGTCAATTCAAAAAATTGGGATTCGAAACCAGAGCTATTAAGGCTGCGAACCCTGAGTGTCTCAGTGATAACTCACTCTCGGACTGGGGATCTTATTATGACAGTGAGCCTGAGGTTTTAGTGGGCAATCTTCAGGAAGCTATGGAACTAATCTCCAGTCGCAATTTGTTTAGCGGCTTGCAAGCAGTATTCGCCTCTAGTATCGACGCTCTAGTGGAGAAAATGCCAGGTCGACAGCGGGAGACATAATCATGTTGTCCCATGTGGAAAAGAATTATTCTCCCGGCGCTGTGGTTATTAATGACCTGCAGCAAACTGTAAGTTCTCAGCAAGTTCTATTTTGTTGTCACCGCCTGATTCACCACCTATTAGAGGCGGGAGTGAAGTCCGTAGGTCTTTGTGCCACCAATAGTATTGACTGGATATTGGTTGATCTAGCCTGTCAGCATGAAGATATTCTCATACTTCCAATTCCAACTTTCTTTACTCCTAAACAAATATCCCATGCGCTCATGAGCTGCCAATTGGATGCGGTCATTACCGATGACCTGGGATGTTTATCATCTCTGTGTGACATTCGTTATGAACATCTGGGAACACTTGCCGGTACTGATTTGGAGTTAGTTAAATTTCCGAAGAATTTGTCGGACCCTAAACCGAATTCCTTACCGGAGCAGGGTCGCAAGAATGCAGTACCTGATGGAACTGGCAAGATAACTTTTACGTCGGGATCCACTGGTCAACCCAAAGGGGTGTGTTTACATCACGGGCAACTTCTGCAGCAAGCAGAAGCCTTGGCACAGTCAGTTAATATCGAGGCTCCTCGCCACCTATGTCTGCTTCCTCTCAGCACTCTTCTGGAAAATGTTGCAGGAAACTATGGACCAATATTATCGGGTGGGGAAATCATTGTTCCTCATCCTGAATCCATGGGCTTCTCTGGCAGCGCCTTGCTCGAGCCTGAACAAATGCTAAGCGCTATCTCGTCAGTGAGGCCGGACTCATTAATTCTGGTACCTCAATTGCTATTGCTGATAGTCGCGGCGATTAGAAAGGGTTGGCAGTGCCCCCAATCGCTAAAATTCATCGCCGTTGGTGGTGGCAAGGTCTCTAAAGAACTGATCATCGAATCTCAAAATTTGGGGCTCCCTGTATATGAAGGTTACGGATTGTCCGAATGCTGTTCGGTGGTAAGTCTCAATACTCCCAAAGCAAATTCCGCCGGCAGCTGTGGTTTGCCTTTGTCTCATATTGAACTTCAATTTGAAGAGGGTGAAGTGCTGGTATCCGGAAACTCCATGCTGGGTTATGCCAATGAACCCGATAGCTGGAATCCGGAATTTATTTCCACAGGAGATTTGGGCTTTCAGGATGAACAAGGATTTCTCCATATAACGGGTCGGAAGAAGAATCTGCTTATCTCAAGTCTCGGACGCAATATTTCGCCTGAGTGGGTTGAGAGCGAGTTGCTTTCCGGCCCGGTGTTGGCGGAGGTGGTGGTAGTCGGTGATGACAGACCCTACTGTTCAGCTTTAGTCCTGCCGCGCAGTGACCAGCTTAGCGATGAAGAACTACAAAGCTGGGTAAGTCTGGTAAACGCAAAGCTTCCAGATTATGCGCGGGTTAATCAATGGCATCGAATGAGCGCTTCTCTGGCGGAACGCGGAGGCCTGCTAACCGAAAACGGTAGACCAAAGCGAGAAAATATTAACTCAGCATATGCGGAAGCAATAGATGCTATGTATGCCGCTGAATTCTTATCCCCAGAATTAGTCCCGGCATGAACTACAAACAGATGATAATTAATAGATAGGTGATGACATGACATTTTTTGAAACCCTGGTTAATGAAACAGAACAAGCTAGAAGCGGATTGCTTTCAGCACCGATAATTGAGCGCTGTCTGAGCAAGGATGTTTCCATAGATGATTACGTTGGATTCCTGGTTCAAGCTTATCACCACGTCAAGCACACGGTTCCTTTGCTAATGGCCGTGGGCTCTCGTCTCCCGGATGACAAAGAATGGTTAAGAGAAGCTGTTGCTGAATATATCGAAGAAGAAATCGGGCATCAGGAATGGATATTGAACGACATCGAAAATTGCGGCTACGACAAGGAATGGGTAAGAAATTCACGGCCTCATCCAGCTACCGAATTAATGGTGGCTTATGCATACGATACTATTCAGCGCATCGATCCTATGGGCTTCTTCGGCATGGTGTATGTACTAGAAGGAACCAGCGTCAATCTAGCCGATCAGGTGGCTGATGCTGTCAGGGGCGCGATAGGTCTGCCTAAAAAAGCTTTCAGTTATCTCTATTCCCATGGATCTCTCGATCAGGATCATGTGAAGTTTTTTGAACAGTTGATGGATCGTATTGATGATGAGGGGGACCAGAAACAAATTGTCCACAGTTGCAAGATGTTCTATCAATTATATGGCGACATATTCAGGTCTCTCAGTTCCGGTCATGGTGTTCCAAAGCTTTCTAAGGCAGCTTGAACATGGATATTCGCGATAAAACTATTCTGGTAACAGGGTCGACAGGCGGCATAGGTAGCTTGTTATGCAAAATCCTGCAGGAGCGTGGGGCTAAGCTAGTGCTCACTTGTTATAGCCAAGAATTACTCGATGAGTTGAAAGCCGAACTCGGAGGCGAGCCTGTTATCGTGCCGGCTGATATCAGTAGTAGTGAGGGCCGGCAGGAAATTGTCTCAGCTTGTAACAAAAATGGTGGCATTGATGGGGTGGTGAATCTCGCAGGAATACTGGAGTTCAAGCTTTTCGAAAATCAAACGCTGGGTATGATTGAAAAGATTCTCAGTATTAATCTGATAGCAACGATGTTGCTCTGCCACGAGCTTATTCCCATTCTCAAGGAGAAGCCGGAATCGGCACTGCTCAATGTCGGCTCCATTTTTGCCAGTATAGGTCACCCTGGGTTTACCGCTTATTGTGCTAGCAAGGCGGGAGTTAAATGCTTCACCGAGGCACTTTCCCGGGAACTGGCAGACACTTCTATTCAAGTGAGCTACATCGCTCCCCGAGCAACCAGCACCAGTCTTAACTCGGATGTTGTGAATGATTTAAACAATGCTCTGGGCAATAAATCTGATAGCCCTGCCTATGTTGCAAATGAAATTTCGGATCTATTAGAGAGCCATCGCAGTATCAAGTATTTGGGCTGGCCGGAAAAATTGTTCGTTCGTGTAAATGCCCTTTTTCCTGGAATTGTGCGCGGTGCGCTAGTGAAAAACCTTGGTGTTATTAAACGCTTTGCTAATCAGTAAATAAATAAATAGACAAATCAATAGGTGAATTATTATGTATACAGGAATATTTCGAAGAATATGTGCGGTTGCGATCGTAGTATTGTCGAGCAACCTCGTATTAGCCGATGAAAATAGTGACGTAGAACAACTACAGTCCCGTTGGGCTGAGGCAAACTATCAGCTTGATGGTGATGCTCAAGAAGCAGCATTCGAAGGTTTGATAGCCGAAGCTGAAAGAGTCGCTGATACCCATAGGGTCAGTGCCCCCGCATGGATTTGGAGTGGTATAATCAAGTCCTCTTTTGCTGGTGTCAAAGGTGGACTTGGCGCTCTAGGTCTTGCCAAGGATGCAAAAAAAGACCTTGAGAAGGCTATGGATGTTGACGCTGATGCTCTCGATGGTTCAGCATACGCTACGCTCGGAACTCTATATTATAGCGTGCCAGGATGGCCCGTTGGATTTGGTGATGACGATAAAGCAGAGGAACTTTTGCTACGGGCCCTGGCTCTAAACTCCAACTCAATTGATAACAACTATTTCTATGCAACGTTTCTGGTGGATCAGAAGCGTTATGATGAAGCGAGAAATCATCTGCAAAAGGCACAGCAGGCACCGGCAAGACCGGACCGTCCGATAGCTGATGCAGGACGCCAACAAGAAATCATCGTAGCCTTGGGGGATATCCAAGGTAAGTAGACAAATAGTAAGAAAAGGATGTTATGCAAATATTACTGGTTGAGGACGATCGCCCGCTAGCGGCGAGCCTGCAGAAAGCACTGGTCAAGTCCGGGTATGCTATCAATCATGTAGAAACAGGAAAGGCGGCACTACACACGCTGCAAGTGGAGAAGCCAGATATCCTGGTTCTGGATATTGGTTTGCCTGATACCGATGGCATCTCAATCTTAAAGGCCTTGAGAAAGACTGATAAAGAATTACCGGTCTTATTACTGACGGCAAGAGATAGCGTCGAAGATAAGGTTCAGGGGCTAGATAGTGGCGCCGATGATTATCTGGCTAAGCCATTTGAAGTGACTGAATTGTTGGCTCGTCTCCGCGTATTGGAAAGAAGGCTTGGCACGGTGAAGACCTCAGCTATAAAAATTGGCGGAGTAAATCTTGATACCGTGGACCACGTGGTCACTCTGGAAGGTAAGGATCTAGAGCTTTCCCGAAAAGAATACATGCTGCTGAAGAGTTTGATGGAAAATGCAGGTCGGGTTCAGACCCGAAGCACTCTCGAGAATAGACTCTATAGCTGGGGCGAAGAGGTGGCTAGTAACGCTCTTGAAGTGCATATTCATCATCTTCGTAAAAAACTGGGTAACGAGTTCATCAAGACCATTCGCGGAGTTGGTTACAAGGTGAGCGCTCAATGAACCCGGTTCAATAGCGGAGCCTGCTCTTGCGTTCAATACGACTATTTCTGGTTGCTAGTATTCTTGCTACTTTGACTCTGTTCAATTTTGTTGCAGCGTTGCAGGGTTACCAATCCAGTATGGAGGAGGCCGAGGCGTTATTTGATCGACAGTTAGAAGATTTGGCTGCCATCGTTTTGAACATAGATGTGAGCGGGGAGGTCGAAGGAATTTCTCTCGGCAATGGCATTCTCTTTCAAATATGGCAGTCATCAGAATTGCTGGCAGCTTCGTCAGGATCGCCGGCAGAGTCGATTTTAGAGTTTGAAGAAGGTTTCAGTTTTGTAAATTTTGATAGCTACCGCTGGAGAGGCTTTACTCAATTTAACCCAAGTTCACAGCGCTGGGTGATGGTGGTAGAAAGGACTGATCTTCGATTTATACTAGCGGAGAATGTAGTTCTGGAATCGGTGCTACCAATTCTTCTCGGTATACCGCTGGTGGGATTGCTGATCTGGAGCATTGTTAGCCTGGGTTTAAGGCCGCTGGACAAGCTTTCGACAGAACTTAAAAAGAAGCAAGCCCATGATCTGTCACCGGTAGTCTACGAGAATTCTGCTCGGGAATTGGAGCAGGTGATTCAGTCTACTAATAGTTTTATTTTGCGTTTGGATGAAGTTCTGGAAAGGGAAAAACGATTCTCTGCCGATGCTGCCCATGAACTTAGAACTCCGATTAGTGCCCTGAAAATTCAGTTGCATAATTTGGGCGAAGAAATCGGCTCTGATCATGAGTCATTTCAGCAATTACAGAGCGGTGTTGAAAGAATGCAGCATTTGATAGAGCAGCTGCTGTCACTTTATCGCACGACGCCGGAGAAATTCGCTCAGAACTGCCACCAGGTAGACCTGTATCAGTTGGTGCAGGAGCAGATAGCTCAATTGTATTCCAGTTTCGAAAACAGGAATCAGATTTTGGAGTTAAGCGGCGACGAAGCATTAATCGAAGGCGATGATTTTGCCTTGCAGACTCTAGTCTCAAATTTATTGAGCAATGCCAATAAATACACTCCCGAAGGAGGAAAAATATTGGTGAGTGTCTGCGAAATAGATTCAGACATAGTGCTCAGTGTGGAAGATAGCGGACCGGGCATAGCAGAAGAAGACAGGCTTCGAATATTTGACAGATTTTATCGATCCGATTTAGGAGGCAACAGCAATCGCGAAATGCCCGGATGCGGTTTGGGGCTGACTATTGTTGCGCATATTGCTGAGTTACATCAGGCTCGTGTGGTCGTAGAGGGTTCAAACTTTGAGAGTGGAAGTGCTTTTAGAGTTAAATTTAGAAAGAAGAAATAAGATGAAAAATTATATTGCCACAATATTAATGTCCCTAAGCCTGCTGTTTGTTAGCTCTTTAGCCAGTGCTGCAGCTGTGGAGATAGAGTTAGTGATTAAGGACCATCTATTCTTTCCTGCTGAAGTGGAAGTGCCGGCTGGTCAAAAAGTGAAGCTACGAATCATTAATCAGGATCCGACGCCGGAAGAGTTCGAAAGTTACGAGCTTAACCGGGAAAAGGTAATTGCAGGAAACCGGCAAACAGTAATATTTATTGGTCCTCTGAGTCCGGGTGAATATCCATTCTTCGGGGAGTTTTATCCCAAGACAGCGCAAGGGAAGGTGATAGCCAAATAGCTATTTCTATTTGGCGCTAAGCTATGTTCATTAACTCCGTCATCTTACTCCTTCAAGAAATTCTCGAAGCTGCATTGTTGATCAGTGTTTTGCTGGTCATCACAAATTTGTTTCATGATATCTGGGGTCGCTCATTTGTTCTGCGCAAGACCTGGATTTTCTATGCCTTGATTCTTGGTTGCGCGGGAGCTTGGCTGTACGCGTTAGTTACGCCTACTGTGTCGGAGTGGTTTGATTACGTGGGGCAGGAAGTGGTGAATTCCTTGATTCATCTAGTTAGCTTAGGGTTTTTGATCTTGCTAAGTTGGGTCGCTCCATCAAATTATTTTTCAGACAAAACTTCACAAAGAGCGCAGTTGGTTATTGCGTCGATGGTGGTGATTGTATTATTGGCTTTGGTGCGGGAAGGTTCAGAGATTTTGTTGTACCTTGGCGGAGTTACCAGCCAAAGTGAGAATGTTGTTCCTGTGCTAAGTGGGGCGGTAATCGGGGCAGGTATTGGTCTTAGTTGCGGTGTGATTCTTTATTACGGCCTCACCAGTCTTAGTCATACCTGGGCTTTCAGGGTGTGTCTGCTGCTTCTGGCATTTGTCTGCGGTAACATAGCTTCACAGATAGTGATGCTATTAACCCAAGCGGACTGGTTACCCTACACAGCTATAGCTTGGGACACGGCAGGCTTATTGCCGGAAAACTCAATCACAGGTCGCCTTTTGTATGCATTAATTGGATATGAAGCCACACCATCTATACTTCAGGCTGTTTGCTATGGGCTTGCTATGCTGATAATTATATTTGGTCCGCTATTTCGGCTGGCTTGGCCTGGAATCCTTGCAAAAAATGTGGAGCAGTAAGCTAGCAATGTCTATGTACGACTCAAAAATTAAGAAAACAATTTTCACATTTTTGTACCTCGGCCTTTTGACGCTACTCCCGCTTTTTTCTCAATCGGCTTTAGCTGATGGAAGTGTTATAGATAAAATTTATCATCCTTATGTTGATGCGCTGGAAAATGAATTGGAATTTCGATCCATTTTTCAAGATAAGCAAGCAGGCTTGGATAATCCCAAAGAAATTCACCGCCTGGCGCTTGGTCGCTCTATAGGTGAAAGTCTTTTCGGCGAGGTGTACTTAATCGGAAATAAATCTCGCTCGGGCAGCTTCGATCTAGAAGCCTATGAATTTGAATTGAAGTGGCAACTGACGGAACAGGGTGAGTACGCTGCCGATTGGGGGGTGTTGTTCGAATTCGAAAAAGAAATCGATGAAGATGCGCAAGAAGTAGCAGTTGGTCTCTTCGCCGAGAAAGAATTCGGGCGCTGGAGTGGCACTGCTAACCTGTTCTTGATTCGTGAATGGGGAGAAGATATTGAAAATGAATATGAGACCGCCCTTTCGCTTCAGGCTAGATATCGATACTCGCGATCATTCGAGCCAGCAATTGAGCTTTATACAGGTCAGGACACTACCGGAATAGGTCCTGCAGTCATAGGTAATTTCGCTCTGGGCACCCGTAAAAGCCTGAACTGGGAAGCGGGGCTAATATTAGGCATAGACAATGAGAGCCCCGATCAAACATTTCGATTTCTGCTTGAGTATGAATTCTAGTTTTGTTGTAGAAAAATCCATTTTGGCAGGACCGATTTAAGCGAAACAATCCTCATTCCTAACTGATTCTCCTTTCTAAGTTCTAATTCCCTTCAATGTTTGATTAAGCTCAAACAATGACCGTTATTTGTTTCATTCTTAAGATTCCCATAAGAATTGTATTGGATAATCAACAGATAAGATGTGTCCATAGATTTGTTGTATAGGGAAATTTAAAGGTGCGTTGTTTTACTATAAGAACGGTTGTGTGCAGTTTGCTATGGATGGCTTCGTTCGTCGTCTCTGCAGACAGCCACGATCACTTTTCCGCTCATGAAATTCTTGATCGTAGTTCTTCTTTGGAATTTTCTACTGTTTTTGAAGCAGCGCTTCGAAATGCACCTGAAGCAATTGCCTCCGAGTCTCGTCAACAACAAGCCAAAGCGTATCAGCAGATTGGTGATCGCTGGATTACTGGTCGGCCAAGTTGGGAGCTAAATTATATCGGCGATAGCCTAGTAGATAATGTTGGGCTGCGAGAATATGAGGCCGGAATTCAGATTGATCTCTGGCGAAAAGGCGAACGCAGTGATGCCAGAGAACTGGGAAATTCCTATAACGAGAGACTGGAAGCCTGGTTTGTCTATACGGAATTATTGGTAGCGGGTCGTGTGCGTTCAACACTGGCAGATATTGCTGAAGCCGAAGCCATGTTGGAGTTGGAGCGGGAGGCCGAGGGGGAGTCCGAGCAATTATTGGATATCACCAGGCGCTTGTTCGAATCAGGTTCCGTTGCCTTGCTCGATACTTTACGGGTCGAATCAATTTTATTGGGCCAGATAGAAGCTGTACTACATGCAGAGGCTGCACTGGTGGATAGCGAACGGCAGTACACGCAGCTAACCAACTTATCGGCTCGGCCAGATCGCGAGTATGAAGAGGAATTGCCGACACTGGATAATATTCCAGTTGCCCATCCTACGCTGCGTTTCCTTAAAACTGGAGTTGATTTGGCTAGCGAGCAAATTGACAAAGTGAAGCATGAGGCAAGCAGCAATCCATCCGTAAGCTTCGGCGTCAGGCGAGAGCGTGGCAATGGGTTGTCTCCCTATGTTGATAGTCTGGGTTTCTCAGTAAGCGTGCCCTTTGGTGGACGCGCGGTAGTGTCAGCCGCAGTAAGCGATGCTCGAAATGAAAAAATAGATGCTGAAGTTGTTCTGCTAAAGACGCAACGAGATTTAAACGCTCAGCTTCATGAGGTAGAGCATGAACTCTATCTGGTGGGTGAATCTCTGGAGCTCGGCGCGAGACAGCTCGAGATAGACGAGCAGAGACATGACATGTCTATGCTCGCATTTGAAAGTGGGGAAACTGATTTGTCCCAGGTGATTATTGCCTTGCAGCAAACAATAGATAGCAGAATGGAAATGAAACGGCTCCAGCTTCGCAGGCAACGTTTGATATCGGAGTTCAATCAAGTTACAGGAGTTTTACCATGAGGAGTACGTGCCGCAAATTATTCTCGGTGCTAATTATTATTTCATCAACTGCTGTTCCTTCTGTATTCGCGCAGGACTTCATTGAGTTGAATGAAGATGACTTGGCCAGGCTTGCAATAATATTTTCCCCGATTACTGAAGTTGATCGCCAGTCCGGTTCTCGATTTCCTGCTACTGTAGTTGTCTCTCCTGAATCTGCATCTGTATTACTGGCTCCATTCTCGGGAACTGTAATTCACTGGCATGAATCGACAGGGTCAATGATTGAAAGCGGTGCTGCACTCGCCACTGTTAGATCTCAGGAAGTCTTGGAAATTCAAAATCAATGGTTGTCGGCAGCATCAAAATTGGAGCAGGCTGAATTCGAATCCTCAAGAGATGAGGAGTTATTTCACCAGGGGATTATTTCAGAGCAAAGATTGCAGGTAAGTAAAATGCAATTTCAGCGCGCGCAATCAGCAGTAGATGTAAGCGCCAAGAGATTGCAGCAAGCAGGATTTACTCAGTCAGAAATAAATTCCATGCCGGATTCGGAAGCAAATCTTGGCGAGTATGTATTGAGGGCGTCAACAACTGCTGTGCTGAGTCACAGAGCCGTTGATGTCGGGCAGTTTGTCGAGGCTTATAGTGAGCTAGCTTCATTACAGTTGTCTGCACAGCCATGGTTGAGAATTCAGTTGCCAGCAAGATTGGCCGGTACACTTGAGCCTGGACATTCTTTTAGTCTGGCTGGCTCGGGGGAGAGCCTTACTCTGCAGCAAAAGAATTTGGAGATTGATGAGACTACCCAGACTATAGAATTGTTAGCGGAATTTGACTCCGCTGTGAGCTATCTGCCCGGTCGCGTTGTTAATGTGATAGTGGGTCCTGCTTCCGGCGGGGTTCTGATTCCTGCCAATGCCGTCGTTCATACAGCGGATGAAACTATAGTTTATGTACAGTCAGGTTCTGCAATTGAAGCAAGGGTCCTGAATCTGGAAGCCGCTGGTAGTAATTACATCGCTCGATCCGGTTTGTCAGTTGGCGAGATGGTAGTGATCCAGGGTGCTTCAGTGCTCAAGGGAATTCAGCTTGGCTTAGGTAGCGACGAATAATGCTTGCCCGACTGGTTCAATTTTCCCTCAGTCAGAGACTGATGATCGGTCTAATGACCCTACTGCTAATAGGCTTTGGTACACAGGCTCTATTGAGTCTTCCCATTGACGCGTTTCCGGACATTTCCCCAACTCAGGTAAAAGTTATTATTAAATCTCCCGGGATGACTCCCGAAGAGGTTGAATCGCTTATTACCCAGCCGGTTGAGGTTGAGCTATTAGGCATTCCTCAGAAAACCGTCCTTCGCTCGATTTCTAAATACGCATTGAGTTCGATAACCATGGACTTTGAGGAAGGGACCGATATTTATTGGGCCCGCCAGCAGGTGTCGGAACGGGTTAACAGCGTCTGGGATGACTTGCCTGGTGAGATTAGTGGTGGCCTTGCACCTATGAGTACGCCTCTGGGGGACATGTTTATGTTCACCGTGGAAAGCGATGAACTTACTCTGCAGGAGAAACGATTTCTTGTGGACTGGACTATCAGGCCTGCTCTGAGAACGGTTCCCGGAGTTGCAGATGTTAATGCCCTTGGTGGTTTTGTTAAAACCTATGAAGTGACTCCTCGTCCAGAGTCCATGTCTCGGCTCAAACTGAACAATGAATCCATTATCGAAGCACTGCAAGCTAATAATAAGAACGATGGTGCCGGACGAATAGACCAGGGCGAAGAAGCTTTGTTGGTTAGGTTGTCCGGTGCGATTGCCAGTCTGCAGGATATTGGAAACATTCTAGTGGAGAATAGTCTCGGTGAAAAAATACCCTTGTCCGAAGTCGCGGATATTTCTCTTGGCTCTATGGAGCGATATGGTTCGGTAACTGCTGATGGGAAATCCGAAGTCGTTCAGGGCTTGGTGATAGGACTAAGAGGTGCCAATGCCAGCGAGCTCGTGAGCAACGTAAGAGTCAAGTTGGCAGAGATCGAAGAAACACTTCCCGAAGGAACTTCAACTAGCATTTTTTATGATCGTAGCGTTCTTATCGGCGGTGCGGTAAACACTGTATCCAAGGCGCTTATCGAAGCAGTAGTATTGGTTGTAATCCTTCTTGGTTTGTTTCTCGGTAATTGGAGAGCGGCGCTTACTGCGGCGGCGGTTCTCCCCCTGTCAGCACTAATTACTTTTCAAATGATGAACGCAATGAGCATGAGCGCAAACCTCATGAGCCTTGGTGGACTGGTTATTGCCATTGGTATGTTGGTGGATTCATCCATAGTCATTGTGGAGAACATTGTTTCTTCGCTCGCGGCGCAAAAAGACAGTGGTCATAGATTGCCACGTCTTCACGTGATTTATCGCTCGGTGAAAGATGTTGTGGTCCCTGTTACATCAGGAATTTTGATTATCGTTATTGTATTTTTGCCTCTGCTTACTCTTGAAGGTCTGGAAGGCAAGTTGTTTGGGCCCGTTACCTTAACTATTGTTTTCGCCCTGTTAGGTTCATTATTGTTATCGCTAACTGTTATTCCGGTTATCGCATCCTATGCTCTAACCTCTAGTGATCACAGCGACCCTTGGCTTAGTCGAACCTTGCTTAGGTTATATAGACCTCTTCTTAACTGGTCATTGGCAAAGCCGCAATTTGTTTTAGCTATAGCAGCAATACTTTTAGTGTTTACTGTAGCTATCTTTCCGCGAGTAGGTAAAACCTTCATGCCTACTATGGATGAAGGGGACATTATCATTCAGCTTGAGCTAATACCTTCCATTAATCTCGATAGCACCACACGAATGGTTCTGCGAGTTGAGAAAGCATTGATGGATGATGTTCCCGAAATTCTCAGAATCGTTTCACGTAGCGGTTCCGATGAAATTGGAATGGATCCAATGGGTTTGAATGAAACCGATATATTTCTTCAGCTTAAGCCTCCGGAGGAATGGCTAGTTTCAAATAAGCAGGAATTGGAAGACAAGCTGCGTGAAGTGATGGATAAATTTGTGGGTCTCAACTATGGATTTACTCAGCCCATTGATATGCGCGTATCGGAAATGCTTACTGGGTCGAGAGGAGATGTTGCTATCAAGCTTTTTGGTCCTGATTTGGGTCTACTCAACAGCCTGGCGCAATCCATCGGTGAAAGAATTGAATCTTTAGACGGTAGCATTGACACTATCGCTACGCTAAATGAGGGCGCGCAATACCTTCAAGTTAAAGTGGACCGACTTAGAGCTGGCAGAGTTGGATTAAATGCAGATGACTTACAAAGCAGGCTTCGTTCAGAAATAGAAGGATTGCAGGTAGGTACGGTTCTTGAGCAGGGTGCCCGAGTTCCGCTCATGCTGCGCTACGCCAAATTCCAAGGAGATGGTCTGGAAAAAATGAGTAATAGTTTTATCAACCTCGATGATGGCAGCGTCATTCCCTTATCTGAGGTGGCGGACATTCAGCGAGTTGAAGGGCCGGTTAGTATTTCTCGAGAGTCCGGCCAACGCTTTGCTGTTATCCGTACCGACGTAGAAGGTCGTGACTTGGTGGGATTTGTAGAAGAAGCGAAGGAGCTCATTGCATCTGACCTGAACATGCCCGAAGGCTACACTCTCGAATGGGGTGGAGAATTTGAGAATCAGCAACGAGCAGCTAGCCGATTGGCGCTAGTTGTACCAGTCGCATTGTTGTTGATTGCCTTTATTCTGTTTCTTACTTTTCGCTCGCTTAAACAAACCTTAATCGTGCTTTCCAATATTCCTTTCGCGTTAACAGGGGGCCTAATAGCGTTATGGGTGACCGGTGAGTTTTTGTCGGTTCCTGCATCAGTTGGGTTCATTGCACTGCTCGGCATTGCTGTTCTCAATGGCGTGGTGTTGATGTCACATTTCAATCATTTGCTAGCCAAGGGAATGGAAATTACCAATGTAGTCAGAGAGGGGGCTTGCAGAAGGCTTCGTCCGGTCATGATGACGGCAACTATATGTGCCATCGGTTTAGTGCCTCTGTTGATGGCAACCGGGCCCGGTTCCGAAATTCAAAAACCATTAGCAATAGTGGTTATCGGTGGCTTGATAAGTTCAACCTCGTTGACCTTGTTGCTGCTGCCAATCGTCTATCGAAGATTTCACCGTAATAAAGTAGCTGAGGTGCCAAACGTGACAGGGGTAGCAAGATGAAGGTTCTGTTAGCTCTCAATATCAAGCCTGAGCTTGAAGAGGATATGGTGGATTATCTATTAGCCAAAGATGGCGTCGGTGGGTTTACTTCCTATCATGCGCGCGGACATGGTGATCATCAAAATATGAGCTTGGCAGAACAGGTGAGTGGCAGGCGTAAGCGACTACAGTTCGAAATCCTCATGGAAGACTCTCAGGTGCCGAGTTTGTTGGAGGGTCTAACTGAGAATGTCGGAAGAGATATTCTGTACTGGACGCAGTCTATTTCAGAGATTGGAAAGACCTAGCACATAGCAGGTAATCAATAGTCAAAACACCACCTCATCATCATTTCAGATCCTGTGTGTTACCCTTCAATATCCTAATAATGCTCTGCTTGTAGAGGGTTCGAATGTAACCGTCTATTCATGCTATATGTGAAGGCAAACTTGTTGTGAAGACAAAAACAGTTGTGAAATCAGCATGCAAGGCTCTATGCTCCGTACTCGTGAAATTTTATATTTTGCTTGTTTTGTCTTCATCCGCTTTTGCCCAGTCTGAAGAGTTTCGCTTGCTGGATAACAATACCCTGTGGCAGCTGCGAGAATCGATTCCTGTTCAATTCGATACCTATCACCCCCAGGGTCTAACCCGGGTAGGTGACTATTTTTACCTCAGCTCAGTAGAGGTGAGGGAACAGCCTGTTGCAGTTACTGATCAGGAATTCGACAGGTCTACCGGAGCTGGGATCGCTCATTTGTTCAAATTCGATCTCGAAGGAGCGCTTATTGATCAGGTCCAGCTAGGAGAAGGGAGTTTGTACCATCCAGGTGGAATTGATTTCGATGGAGAAAGTATCTGGATTGCTGTCGCTGAATACAGGCCGGATAGTCAAAGCATTGTTTATCGCGTAAACCCCGTTTCTTTGCAGGCTGAGGAAGTCTTACGATTTGATGATCATCTTGGAGCCATTGTGTTTGATCCAGAGGGCTTGAAATTACATGGCGTCTCTTGGGACTCGAGGGATTTCTATTCCTGGGATTACTACACCATGGAAGATGGCGATTCCTCCATAATGATTTCTCCAGTTAAAACCAGACACACCAGCTCTCGCATAGCCTATCAGGACTGCCAGTTCATGGGATCTTCAGAGATGATCTGCAGTGGAATTGGTAATACCACGATTGATAATACTCATACCCTGACCATTGGTGGTATCGAACTTCTAGACCTGAATAGCCATTCTATTGAACATCGATTGTCGGCATTCGCCACCACGGCTAGTGGTGAGTTTATGGTGAGAAACCCTTCCTATCTTGAATTCCATGAATCCGGTGCAAATCTGTTTTATTTCCTTCCGGAAGACAATACCTCCAACCTCTATATCTATGAAGTCACGCCAGTTTTGAATTAGTAGTCAATTCTGTTCCGCTTTTTTCAGGGAATTCACCGCAGAAACAATTAGTAGATATTGAGCAAGATAATAAGTGATCATCACCAGCCATCCTGAAGCTGGGACATCGCTTACAAAACGGTTGATGGCAATGAATGAGTCCGATGCAATAAAAACCAATGCGCCAAGTGTCACACCTTTGATTGACGAGCTTGCTGCAGTCAATCCCATAAATGAGATTACGGCAAGGTAAGCGAGTACAGGTATTCGCATGTCTCCTGCTGAATTCCACATGACCCAGCTCATTACTAGGGAGAATATGATAAGCGACACGACCACAGGGAAATTCTTCTTCCAATTGGAATAGTGCCGAGCAAAAAGAACAGAGTAGGCGATCTGCGCGGTAAGAAAAGAAACAAGACCTGGTACAAAATAGCCAATCTCCAGAAGTACGTCTCCGCCCATGCTAAATAGTAGCGCGGCAAACAAGTTGATCTTCAAGCCTGCCGATTCCAGACAGGAACGGAACACCAGAGTGGCCAACAGAATAATGGGAAGAATTTTGAACACGGCCGAGAGTTCCGCTGATATCGAGCTGTTAATCAACAGATAGATTAGACAGACAGGAACGTAGACTAGAGGGAATTTTGTCGCTGTATTCATCTTCTATTAGGTATCCGAATCGTTACTGGTGCTGAGGACTGAGTGGAAAATACAATAGTTCAGCAGCTTAGGGCAAAGCAATTCGATATAAAGTATGTTTTTAAGGTCAATCGTTGTTGCCAAGCGTGGGCAAACCAGTACTATTGCTCACTCTTTCAATTTATTGACTGTTTCAGGAGAAACTAACGATGAAACGCCTCGTAATATCAGCTTCGACAACGCTTTTTTTGAGTCTTCTTGGTGTGCAAGCCAGTGCTCAGGATTTTGTGGCCGGTGAGCCAATAGGGACGGTTAATGAGTCTGGCGTGAGAATGCAGATGTCAGACAATGTAAAAGTATACGGCAGCTTTCATTTCTCCGAGAGCTGTACTTTCGACCCTCAAAAGAATCTGGTTCTTGCCATGAACAATGGTAACCGCGGCGACGGTACTGAGAATGATGGTTTCGTGTCTCTGATTAATCCAGATGGAAGTGTTCATACCCCTAAGTGGATTGGCGCTACTCGTGATGGTCTTGAACTTCATCATCCTTTAGGAAGTGCAGTTAGCAACGGTGTGCTTTATACCGTTGATGTTGGTTATGTGAGGTCTTTCGATCTCGAATCTGGTCAGCCTCTGAATGCATTTCCAGTTGAAGGTGGAACCTTGCTTAATGGAATCGCTGCTACCGCAGACGGCACAGTTTACGCATCAAACACCCGCGCTCCAGAACGTATTTATAAAGTATCACCTAGCGGAGAGACATCAATCTTTGCTGAAGGTGCACCTCTAGCTGCTCCTAATGGAGTTGCTATGGATCTGGATGGAAATATCGTGGTTGTAAATGTAGGGGATAACGCAGTTATTACCTATAACCCTGATGGTGAAGTCATTAACACAGAATATTCAGCGGAAGGTGGCAACGATGGAATTATCGTCACCGAGGACGGAACCAAATATACAAGCAGTGTTCGATTCGGCAGTGTCTCGAAAATTGTACTTGGTGAGGATGCAGAAGTTATTGCCACTGGTATCCCCAGTGCTGCTTCCATGTGTTATGACTCCGTACAAAAGCAGTTAGTCATTCCATTGAATGGCAATTTTGCGTTGGCGTTTATCAAGCTCTAGAGATACGGGTTTTAGAGAGTCACTCCACGGGTTCCTTAGAGAATTCCTTAGAGCAGCTCTATTTCTATTCGACTCTTGAGTAGTTGAAAGGCAGCTTCGAAGGCATTATCAATGTCGTCTTGGTTGCCTTTTTCATATGCAGGATCGGGAATGCTCCAATGTAGTCTTTGGCAGGCGCCGAGAAAAGCAGGGCACTCTTCTTTGGCAGCCTGATCACACACAGTTATCACATAATCGAATTCTGACGACTGAAACTCATCCCATGATTTGCTATGCGGATTTTCGCAGGGGATGTTGTGCCGCTGCAATGTACGAAGGGAATCTGGGTGGATGTATCCAACGGGAGAACTTCCTGCACTAACTGCGTGAAAACTTCCTTTGCCAAGATGATTAACCAAGGCTTCCCCCATGATGGAGCGGCATGAATTCCCGGTACAAAGCACTAATACATTTTTCATTCCCAAACTCTTTTTAGGTCCTTCGCTTACCAGCCACCACCGCCACCTCCACCGCCACCACCACCGGAGAATCCGCCGCCACCCGCCCCAGAGCCGGATCCAGGTGCAGTTGATGCTGATGAAATCGTGGAGGAGAGGTCACTACCTATATTGTCGGCAAAGCTCCCCATTTCAAGGCTGCTGAAGGCGCCGTAATACCACACAGGGTGATAACTATTCCCTGTCTGAGCCTTGATGGACAAGAATACTTTAGTGAACTGTTCTGCCCAGTCATGCTCCACATCCAGAGCGATAGCAAAGGGCAGATATTTTTCGAACAATTCAGGTGTCATGTCGGGGGGATGACTTAGATTGAGGTCGTCCTTTTCTGCAACCTCCAGATACAATTTGAACCCGTCCAGTTTGTCCATTAACTTTCTGCCCCTGCTTGATGGCGCGGCCATCAATTTAATAAACACAGCGTGAAGAATGAAGTTCAGAACTACGGGGATTGCAACTATCACTGTTGCAAGGTTTAACAAACCGATGATTACTAACGCCAGCATTGAACCAATCATTGAAGGAGCGAGATACATATAGTTCTTTGCGAAATAAATGCTGAGATAATCTTTTCTCAAAGCCTGCCGGTGCGCCAACATGGTTTTGCTCAATTCATAGTGATTCTCATTTTGCAGCTCAATGCTGGACTTGTCTTTGAATAATCGTGCCAATAGCGCTTGTTCACCAGGAGCGAGTTCTTTTGTGGAATCTTTCTTATCCAGAGTATAGGTCTTGTCTTCTTGCGTAATAGATAGATAACCCTTTACCGCCAAATTGATAATCGCGGCAGTAAATACTTTTTTATCATAGCCCATGGTATTGATGTACCGGGCAGACGCTGGAGAATATCCCTTGGGCGGTTCATAGTGCGGGAACACAGGGCCGGCTTTTGGGTCGCGGCCTACTTTGTTCCAAACTAGTTGAAGATAGATAGCTGAAAGAATTAAGGCTAGAAGGGCTATTAGAAGCCCGCTGTTGTCATTCAGTAGATATAGGGCGCGATCACCGCTATTCGGTTCGTAGACCAAACCTTTTGGCCAGCTCAAAACCACAGTCAAACCTTCTCTCGGGTTCAGTGTGCCTGTACCGGTTATGTTGGCGCCACCTTGGGAAAGTTCTGTTGTATAGGCTTGACCACTCGCCCCAAACGGACCGGTATAACCCTCTACTGCCAAGTCTGAAATCCCGACCTGCTCGGGCAATTGGATGGAGGCAGAGGCCTGCAGGATTCTGAAGTCCCAGCCATTTCCTGTCACATTCCAGTAGAGTTCATCGTGATCATCGAAATAGCCTAACTGGCGATTAGTTTGATATCTAAGCTCGTAGCTATGAATTCCGTTGGCGAGTAAGACGTCAGCATCGCCTATATAGACTCGTACACCATTTGCTCTGGAATCAATATACCAAGGTTCATTATTGCCGCCTCTGGTAACGCTCATGGGCTGAAAGTTTACACGAATGGCATTGCCGAGCCGGTCTTCGTATTGAGTCGGAAAATCCCGATAGATGCCGCGCTGAATTCTATTACCTTCCGATCTCACGGTGATCTTTTCAGTCACAGTCATCGAGGCATCGGCATGGATTTCAATGTCACTGTGATAGGAAAGAATTTCTTCCTGGGCAAGCGCGCTATTGATAGTGGCAAACGAGAGACCGCTTAAAAACAGTGCAAGATGTAGAGCTTTGTTGATCATTTCTTTTCTTATCATTTCTCAAGCTCCACTACCGGAGCCGATCTCTGTTGCTTATCATCGATTTCGAAATATTCGGCAGCTTTAAAGTTGAACGGTTTTGCTATGAGCAGGTGAGGGAATGTCTGGGTTCTGGTATTGAAGATACGCACAGCGCCGTTATAAAACCTGCGCGCATATTGCACATGGTTCTCTATCTCAGTCAGCTCGGATTGCAACTGCTGGAAATTCTCATCGGCCTTCAGGTCTGGATAATCTTCAGCTACGACCACCAGTTGATGTACGGCTGTTGCTATCTGAGCTTCGATGTTGGCTTTTTCAGGTAGATGGGCGGCAGCCTGGCTGCTAGCGCGTAATTCTGTAACAGCCTGTAGTGTTGCTTTCTCGTGGTCTGAATAGGCTTTTACGGTAGTGACTAATTGTGGAACCAGGTCGTGGCGACGCTTCAGCTGTACATCGATATCGCTCCAGGATGCCAACACCAGATTGCGGTCGCTAATCAGGCGATTGTATATCCAGATTGTGAGTCCGAAAATTACAGCCAGGAGAATAAGGAGTTCAAGCATGTTTGCAGTATAGCAAACGAGAAGGACTGGAAGTGCTAAACTCAGGGCGAAAAAAAAGGGATACTTTCGTATCCCTTTTTTATTGTACTTCTGTGGTTGAATCAAAGCAGACTCCTTACAGAACCTGCTTTTGGATTCAAATCCTTAGAAGTCCATTCTGACACGTGCGTAGTAGAACGCGCCTTCGATGCCCCATGGAGTGGAACCTGTGTAAGCGTTACCAGATCCGATAGTTCCATCTAGGTTGTCGATGTCAGTTGCACCGTCTTCATCGAATACGTTGTTCGCACCGACGATGAAAGTGTAGTTGTCGTTCCAAGTGTATGCAGCTTCTACGTCAAAAACGTTTTCGCCGTCATAGCAGTTGTCGCGATAGAGGCCAAACTCACAATCGATATTAACGTTAGTACCATTAACACCACGTGGAGTAGGGTCTCCGCTCCAATCACCAACTATCCAGTCGTCGTATGTACGTAGACGAGCAAGGAAGCGGAAGTCTTCGTAGAAGTGGTTGTATGTGAATACACCCCGGTTTTCGGGGTTGTAATTCTCAAGACCAACAACACGGTTACGGCTTACTTCAGAACCAGCATTATCTACTTCTGTTTCAGTCCAGTTCCATGCACCGATTAGAGTACCGTTACCCATGTCGCCCCAATCCAGATCCCATGTAGCAACAATGTCAACGCCGGTTGTAGTGGTGTCGAAATCATTGGTATAGAAGGATACTGAGCTCAGGTCAGACGCGCCGGGTACACCAAGTTCCTGAAGGCAAAGAGCCAGGTTGCCGGCAGGGTTAGCTGCAGCGCCTGGGCAGTTCTGACCAGCAGGTACAGGACGACCAGCAATATCGATAGTACCAGTTTGTGAAATACGATCTTCCAATTCAATATTGAAGTAATCAACACTTACATTGATATCGTCAGTCACATCCCAAACAACACCAGCAGAAAAGTTAGCGGAATCTTCTGCTGTCAATTCTTCAGCTCCAAGGAACTGTGCGATTGGGTTGCCTGGAGGAATCTGACCACGTTGCTGCAACTCGCCGTCAACTGTAATAGTTGAAAGCTTGGTTACGTTTTCCTGACCAGGAGTCGGAGCACGGAAACCAGTGTTGTAGGAAGCACGTAGAGTCAGAGTGTCGCTTAAGCGATATCGACCAGCAATTTTGTAGTTGCTAGTGTCACCGAAAGATTCGAAGTCTTCGTAGCGAAGTGCTATGGAGCCTGTGAATGCGTCAGTGATATCAGCTTCTGCTTCTGTATACAGAGCGAAGTTTGAACGACCCCAGAGGCCAGCCTGTGCAGGGCTGAAACCAGCAAAACCGTGAGCACCGATGCTCAGGTTAGGCAGAGGAGTAGTACCGTCGCTGTATGTGTTAGAACCATTTACGTTTTGGAATGCATATTGGCCAGAATTCCAAGACGCTTCTTCACCAATAATGGTTTCGAAACGCTCATCACGCCACTCAGTACCAAACGCAATGCTCAAGTCTGAAGCAAAGCCATCAACAGGCATTGTGTAGACAAAGTCTGCATTGAAGTTTGTTTCTGACTGAACGTAAGAACCGATGTCGAAATCACGCTGAAGAGCGCCATTTACGATACCGTTTGGTCCATTGGACGGGTTCCATGTGTTGTTGAGGAAAAAGCTTACCTTGTTACGACCGTAGCTCGCGCTAACATCATAAGTAAGGTTTGAGCTTAGCTCACCTCGAACACCACCAACGAAGCTCACATCTTTCAGTGCGCCACCGAAGGCCGGAGTATATCCGCCAGGAACAAGCTGATTCATAACCCAGCAGTTAGCTGGAAGAGCGCCAAGTGCTGCTGCATCAGCTGCTACAACTCCTGCGTCTAGAGCTACACCGTTTGAACCAGAACCCGGGCTAGCAAGAGCTGGACAGTTGGAAGTGATTCCAGTTTGACCGGCTGCGATATTTGTATCTACAACAGCACGTACGCCGTCGTTGGTATAAGTACCGCTACGATTATTTGGGTTACGGAAGTAGAAACCACCTTCGGTTTCACGGGCTCCGTAGTTACCAAACGCATAAATTTCCTGAGTGTCTGAAAGCTCGATACCGGAATTGAAGAATACATTCCAGTTATCGCGATATTCAGGACCGCCCCAGACTTGAGCGTATGGAGAAGCAATTGCAGTGTTACCTGCATTGATCAGCGTTGTAGCATCAGTACGCTGAAGCGATCGGCTAGTAGCATCCTGCTCACTCCAGCTACCAGTAATATTCATAAAACCGTCGTCACCTAAAGGCAGACCGATATTACCCATATACTGAACTAAGCCACCATCACCCTCGCCAAACTCACCAGTACGGGCTTCAAGAGTCATGCCGTCTCGATCGTCTTTAAGTACGAAGTTGATTACGCCTGCAATCGCGTCAGAACCGTATTGTGCCGCAGCACCATCACGGAGAATTTCAGTTTGCTTGAACGCCAAAGCTGGAATAGCTGAGATGTCCGCACCCTGAGAACCGGCAGAAAGTGATCCGCCCAGCTCAGCGATAACACCTGAACGGTGACGGCGCTTGCCGTTTACCAGAACAAGAATGTTATCGGGTGGCAGGCCGCGAAGAGTCGCTGGGCGTACCAGTGTGGCAGCGTCAGAGATTTCGTTACGGCTTACGTTGTATGAAGGTACTGAAGTCTTCAACATTTCGTTGAGATCAGCAAAACCCATATTGGCGAATTCATCACCACTGATTACATCTACTGGAACCGATGAATCTGATGCACTACGCTGTGGGCGACGTGAACCGATGGTAACAATTTCTTCAACATCGTTCGCCTGTTGTGCAAACACCATTGGCGCATAGCCAGCCGGTGCTAACAAACCAAGCGCTATGGCGGCAGGAAGGATTCTCCGCGCCAGCTTAGGTCGTGTTGTCATTTACTTTCCCCTTATAGAAGTAAAGTTGTTTAGCCTCAATTGAGCAGGCTTTGAGTAACGTAGATTTTCGAGAAATCAGGCATTCCCTATGCCAGGGCACAGAGCCGCATGCAGACTCTCGAAACTGCGTGTATGGAGAATATGATTCTCCACTCGAAATGTCCAATTTTCTTATGCATTTGTCCGCTGTGAGCGCCGAAAAGTCTGCTTTTCGGAAGATTCTTACAAATCTGAGCTAAGGCAAAAGAAACCGGTTGTTAAGGGGGAATTAACCCCCTGTTTCTATATTGGCCGTTGGGACCCTAAATTTAGGAAAAACTGGTTATTTTTCGACCAATTATGTCCAGTTTGAGCAGGGTGATGACAAAATCATTGGAAAGTGTGGATTTGTCAGAAAACCTCAATAGGCCTGCAGGAAATGGATCATTGTTGCTGTTCCTACATATGGGGGAGTATGGAGCGTGATTTTTGACAAAAATCAGCTTGGTGCGGAGCTCTCCAATGAGGAGCTCCCTATTGAGATATTCTGCTATTCCAGTTCAGTGCCTCATATTCCTCGAGTAATGGAATCAACTGATCGAGGGGGATAGCTTCCAACGTTCCTCTCGTGCTTGATACGGTAGTAGCCTTCAGAATGGCATTGTAGATTGCTTCTTCGGTGGCTTCTGCCGTCGCGGCGAATAAAGGGCTCATGGACTCGTTAACCAAAACCTCGATGGCCACAGGGGAGTCGCTGAAGCGAGGTTTTCGAACAGAAGGGTTGGTAGAGAAAGCTACAACATAGTCACCAGATCCATTGCTGGCTGAGGAACCGGTTCTAGCCAAGCCCATGATGGCTCGCATGCCAACTCTATCCAGGTTTCTGGCAGTCAGGGGTGCATCGGTAGCAACAACAATCATTATGGAACCATCTTCTCGGTCACTGTCAGAGCCTTTCGGAATTACATAATCTCGAAATGAGTAGTTAGCCAATTCTCTGCCGACAGGTGCTCCATTCATATTGAGTACGCCACCGAAATTGGTTTGAACTAAAACACCGACTGTATAGCCGCCCAATTCTTCCGGTAAGACTCGTGAGCTCGTTCCGATGCCTCCTTTCCAGCCAAAGGCTTGAGTGCCAGTTCCTGCTCCGACACTACCTTCTGCTACAGGACCCGAGCTGGCATTGTTTAGAGCGGCGAACACTTCATCATGACCGATTGGGTCGGCCCACATATTATTTACACGGCTATCGTTGGTTTCTCCGACGATAGGGTTGAGGGTATGTTCGCCCATCCCAGGTTGTTGGTACATCCAGTCTTTGAGGGCGCTGGCAGCGCTCCATACGCAGAGCGTGCAGGTAAGAATGATTGGGGTTTCGATTTCGCCAAACTCGCGAACCTGAGTTTCACCGATCATTTTACCGTAGCCGTTGCCAATGTGTATCCAGGCAGGTATAGGATTGGTGTAAAGATTTCCTGGAGCAGGAATAATTGCAGTGGCACCTGAGCGAATGTCATCACCTTCGATTACAGTCTCGTGGCCAACTCGTACCCCAGTAACATCTGTTATGGCATTTAGCGCCCCGGTTTCAAAAATTCCAATTTCAAGACCAATATCTCGAGCTCTGGGTCTTTCTTCCTGTGCGAGGCTGTTAGTAAAGGATAAAAGCAGGGTTGAAACAATCAAGATGCCAAGCTTTCGCTGTCGGGAGTTGGTCATTACTTTTCCTACCTGCTTGGAATGAAACAAATTTCAAGGGGCTTCTTTTAGGGAGCCTCCTTATTGAGGTGAGAGCGCACTGGTATAGGTAGCAAGATCAAAATAATCGCGCCACATTTTAATTTTGCCATCTTCCATCAGGAAATAGCCAAGACAGGGCAGGTCGATGTTATTGCCCAGAGCTACGGTGTGATCCACTCGCTCAACCATTACTATATCGCCTTCAACCAGCAAATTAAGAATTTCCCATTCTGTGCTTTCCCAGGGCCGCATAAAATTGGCAATAAAATCTCGCACATTCTCCCTGCCGGAGATCGGCTGAGTAGGCATATTGTAGTAGGTACCATCTTCGGTGAAATATGTGGCGAGCTCATCGGCGTCGAGATTTGACCAGGCAGCGACGAATTCACGGATTATAGTTTCGTTTTCAGTCATGTTTGTATCCGCGGCTTGAGCCCATGAAGAGTGGACGGGACTAATCAATAGTATGAATAGGAAAAAAGCTGACAGAAGAGGTGTTTGCTTGTTTGGTTTGGCCGTAACTGTCTTAGCGATCTTTAACATGATCTGCTCCTTAGAATGAGTATCGTGTACCTAGATGATCTTAGCAGCTTTCAGGCTGGATTCTGAATCAGTTTTAGGCACATTTTGAAACAATTCAGAGGGTGGTTTGGCTCGATATGCGCAGGGAATTGGGGTAGTCTACGCTGGTCTCTGACGAGCAGATTGCGTACGAAAAACAGGGAAAAAAATAATAAATGCAGTTTCCTAATCCAGCTTCAATGAACTTTTTTCGAGTTCCTCTCCAATATTTTGCGCGACTCACGCTTCTTTTCCCGCTTTTTCTTCTGCTGGCGAACTCATCAGCCTATGGTCAGGCGGGCCTGACAGCGGAACAAATTGAGTCGCTCAACGAGGCGATGCCCAGAGCTGATAGCTTCTCGGAAAAAACAGGTGAGCCGCCCGTGTATAGGGCATATGCCGATGCTGAGGTTGGTGGCGAACCAGAATTGCTAGGCTATCTATTTGAAACGCCAGACTACCCGCCGGAAGAAATTGGTTACAGTGCGCCAATCGAAGTTTTGGTTGGTATCGACCTTGAAGGAACCCTCACCGGAATCAAAGTCCTCTTTTACCGCGAGTCGTATAAGAGCATTCGTGGTGATTTCCTCAATACCGAACAGTTTCCATTCCAATTCAAAGGTATGTCAGTAAGCGATGGCTTTCGAGTCGGTCGTGATGTAAATGGCGTATCCAGAGCCACCATTACAAGCTGGGCAACTACTCGCGGTATTCGCAATGCTGCGAGAGAGGTCGCTCAAGCCTATCTCGCTGACTCCTCATTTGTGGCAAATCGCAATACCAGCGCTACAGCCATGGCTCTGCTCCAGGAACAGTCCTGGGAAGAGATGATTGAAAACGGCTTGGTGGAAAATTTTACAGTATTGGAAGGAGATCTTACTGAGTTGGATCTTACTCTCGCCTTTATGGGGCACGAAATGCTCGGTGAGTTACTGGTGGGAGAAGATGATTACTCCCGAGCCGATCGAGAAGCCAGCAATCGAGTACCCGATGGTCAAATGCTTTTGGTTGGCATTGATGGTAATTCCTCGCGCCCCTTTCGCCAGGAGCGTCTTGCAGTCATGCAGGGTGAAGAAGTGTTTCCTGTTGAGCGTAGACGTTTCGTCTATGTAGGCAGTGCTGATAATGGCAAGATTCAAGATAAGGTACGGTTCGCCGGCGCGCTGGTTCTGAATGAGAATGTGGACATTACACAGCCTTTTACCGTTCTCTACGATTCTGGCATCGAAGCAAATTCCTATGCAGATTTCCCCCAGGTGGAATACCAGGTGCCACCTATTGCGCTGGCATTAGCTCAGGGGACTGCCGTTCCACCCGAGTTTTTGCCTCCGTCCCAATATGATTTCGATGACTATGGCGATTATGAAGATGAAGGTGTTTTCGAAAGCCTGATCAACAATGCATCCTGGCCTGAAGTGGCAGCCCTGTTAGCGCTGCTGGCGATGGTTATGACTTCCTTTTTGCGCAAGAGCGCGAAGCTTCGTTGGGTAACCCTCGCATTTACTCTCGCCTATCTTGGGTTTTATGACGGAACTTTCCTTTCGGTTTCTCATATAACTAACGGCATCAAACTTGGGCCTTCGATGTTCCTCAATGATTTACCCTTGTTGTTACTGGTGATTTTTACCCTTGTTACTACCTTATTTTGGGGCAGGGTATTTTGTTCTTCTCTTTGCCCATTTGGTGCTCTTCAGGATTTCCTTACGCGCTTTGTTCCCAAGAAATTGCAGCGTGAACTCCCTCAAGCTATTCATGACAAGGCCCTCTATATCAAATACGGTATTCTCGCCGTGTTGATTGTCTTGGCATTTACCAGTGAGCTAAGCGTATTTCAATACTTTGAACCTTTTGGAACACTGTTCTATTTTAGCCAGTCGATTTTACTGTGGGGTATTCTAATCGCCTTGCTGCTGGCTTCTTCCATGGTTAGTCGGTTTTATTGCCGATATGCCTGTCCATTGGGAGCGGCGCTGGGCGTAACATCGCTTCTCTCGCCATGGAAGATAGCGCGGGTTCCTCAGTGTGATGTCTGTAAGGTTTGTGAGAATGCATGCCCGACTGGCGCTATCAGGGGCCCGGATATCGACTTCAAGGAATGTGTGCGTTGTGATGTTTGTGAGATAAAACTGATCGCTAAGTCTGGAGTGTGCAAGCACTCAGTTGAAACAGTTGCCGCTCGTCATAAGACCTGGACTCCGGTCACCGTAAGCTAAGGGAAAAGCCAGGCAAAAAGCTAAGCAAAAAAAAGAGGAAGAGATTTCTCTCTTCCTCTTTCCCATTCGTTTTTTCTACTTCGTTGCTTATTCGCTATCTTCAGTTAACCAATCAAAATCGTCTTGACTTAGATCGAGTAGATTCGCTCGTTCCCGTGATCTCTGGTCTGCCCGCCGAGCAGTATCCAATATATCTTCCGGGATTTCGGTACCCACTACAATGCCACGAGGGGTTGTAGGCGCAAAATAGATTCGTGCGTTGGCCATCTCATCAGTAGTCTCAGGACCGTAAACCACATCGGCCGTTGGGTCAGGATTCCAGCGGTTGCCCTCGGAATTATCGAACCACCAGCTCATGTGCATGGTAGAACCTGCAGGGATGAATTTCGGTTCCTTGTATTCATAGAGGAACTGCCAGTTGAAATCATATTTTGGTACCCACAGAAGAACTTCTCGCTCGCCATCTGGATACTCCAATTCGTAGCGCATGGCCTTGCCGCGATAGTGCATGTGAGGACCCATGGATAAGAGGTAGATATCTTCTTCGATTTCGTGGGTGTTATTCACTTCGTAGTTGGAGTCACCGGCGGGAATAGTCCAGCCGTTGTGTGGGAGTAGATTGGTTTCTACTACGTGATCAATTACGTCGCCGTCTTCATAGAAAACGAAGCCAGCTCGAGTCAAATCCTGAACCGCAGTGCCTTCTCCTGGTGTCTTGTGGTAATGCATGTTGACGGTGATAAATGGATCTTCAGGCATTAGCACGCCCCATCCTTCGGGATAGCTAAATGGTCCGCGGCCTGGAACACCTACGCCCATATGACTGGATACGATGTGGTGAACCCATGGTCCGCCAGGATCAAGCTCTGCCTGCGAAATCCATCTTGGTGAAGTGTGTGCTCCCTCAGGAACCGGCATTTGAATTGTTGGTTGCCAGTCCTCCAGTTCGTCTGGGACTGTCACCGGGCGTTCAAATTGAACTATAAGATCAGGATCGCCAATCCACCAGCCTGATTCAGGAATGCTTGTGTCTCCGGAGCTGGCAACAAGGCCTTGATGATTTGCCGCATCTGCAGGGTTGCCTTCCAGCGCTCCACCATCAACCCAGTTGATCAACAAAGCCAATTCGGAATCTTCGATGTAACGCTCGTCCTTGAATTCTCCGCGGTGCCGCTCATGGGCTCCCCAAGGAGGCATATAACCGGTAACGAGTGCATTCTTGATAAGAGGCGCCCAAATCTTAGCCTGGTCGTAATCCATCAAGGACATAGGGGCTGAGATGCCGCCTACGTCAGGTCCGTCTGGCTGATGACAGACAACACAATTCTTTTGAAAAACGGGAAGAGCGTCCGCGTAGAAAGTAGGAGTCCCGCTTTGAGCCTGAGCCACACTAGCGCCAATGGCAGCAGTGAGGCCTAGTAGCAAATTCTGTAGAGCGATTAGTCGGGGTTTCATGTGTATTCCCTTCTTGTGTTTATCGTTAATTAGTAGGCACATCTGCAAGGAGACTAATGGGAAACAGGCAAAATGTCCATAAAATAGGGGAGATTCAAGAAAACCTACTCTGGTATTTGGGAATAGCCAGTGTCATGCTTCTGGCGAATAATACCCACTCTCCAAGAGAAATCGAATGATGAAGAAACTCCTAGCACTAATGGTATGCCTGGCCCTAGCCAATTCACCGAGTTTAATGGCCGCGGATTCAGCCAGTGAAGGGGCCAATGCAATATTACTGCTCAATGTAATCTCGGAAGGACCTCTCTCCGCTAGGGATGTTGTCTTTACTAATGTGGAAACCGGCGCAGAGTTGAGGGTGAGAAATCTGCAAAACATTAGCAGGCTTAGTGAAACAAAATTTCGAATGGAAGACATCGTTGCAGGCGAATATTACCTGAGCAGCATATACCCGACACTCAACCGAAACGATAATGCGTCAAGAATAGATCTGGATGAAAGTAGCGGAATAATTACAATTCTGCCCAATACCATCAACTACATCGGAGACCTTATTGTTACTTCCGAAGAGACTGGAAGAGGGATTGAGACTTCATTTACTTACCAGGCGAATGGGGTAACCTTACAATCCGCCGCCGCTTCTGAGACAGCAAATTTTCAGGAAATGGATACGGTGGTTTCTATAGCTGGAAATCAGCCGGTGATGGTGGATAAGCGTTTATTGGGATTGTAGTAAAGGGTGCCAGCCGGACTTGCACTAGGTCTTTGTTGAGCCGTGTTTATTGTGATCATCAAAATGATGACCACAATAAACAGTCGTAATCCTCTTTAGATACTCAAGCGGGTTTGCCTATTCTATTGATCAGTTAGTCAGCAAAGCTGGCACTGGTTTTAGGGTGGGCGTATAGCCATTCTACAACTTGTTCGCTGAAGCTTGCCGATATTCTGGGTACATGAGAGCCGCCTTCAATTGTCCATAGTTCGCTAGAACCGCCGGTCTGACAACCTTTCTGAAATAGCAGTACAGATGATTCATGGCCTTCGATGCTTGCCTCAAGGTCACGAAGTTCGCGTTCTGCGCCTTCGGCATCGCAACCATTGTATGACGCCCATCTGCTTACGCTCTGCAGGGCGCTGGGATAGTTGTTGCCGCCGATTTCGGAGCCATCGTATGCAATTGTGCCATCTGCAGTGCCGTGGATTTGAAGAATATGAACGGGGTTATCCGGGGCACCTCTTTCTTCGGCATGATTTGCGCCTGCCACACTGGCGATTGCAGCAATTGTTGCGGAATGATCATAGGCTGCGCGATAAGACATGAAGCCACCATTTGAATGTCCGATCAAATACACGCGATTCGAATCGATGTTATAGCTTGATTTCATTTCATCAATGATACTTAGCACATAAGCGGAGTCATCGACTTTAGTTTGGAAAAAATCGCAGCAGGCAGGGCTCGCATTCCAGAATCTGTTTTCATCCCCGCCGGGTTCCTTGTTGCCGTCCGGTGCAACGAAAAGGAAACCGTAGCGGTCTGCAAGACTACTGAACTTCATATATGAATCTTGACTGGCTCCGCTGGATGTATAACCGTGAAGTAAAATGATGAGCGGGTTCGGAGTTTCGCTATTGTAATTTTCCGGTACAGTTACCGGTAATTCGCCGCGACCGAGATCAATTGATTGTGCCAATGAGAGACTGGCTGTCATTGAAAGTAGGCCGGCTATTAATAGCGTTCTTAGATTTAGCATGTTAATTCCTTTCTATATTTGAGAGTTGGATTGATACTTTATTTTATAGTGATAGATGTTGTTTTATGGAGTAAGGATAACCTTGCCCGTGGTTTTTCTGCCTTCAAGTGCTCGATGGGCTTCCTCAGCTTCGGACAAAGGGAAGAAATGTTCGACCCGTAGTTTCAGCTTGCCTTCGGCGATCCAATTGAATACATCACCACTACGCCATTCCAGGCTTTCGCGGTCAGCCACGTAGTCAAAGAGAGTAGGGCGAGTCAGAAACAATGAACCTTTGGGTCCCAGCGTTGCTGGATTGAATTCAGTCACCGGCCCGCTGGCATTACCATATAGCACCATATAACCCAGACGCTGCAAGCAATCGATGCTCTTGTCAAAAGTTGTCTTGCCTACTGAATCATAGGCAACGTTCACGCCCTTGCCATCGGTAATGCGTTTAACTTCAGTTTCAAAATCTGTTTCGGAATAGAGTATGACTTCGTCAGCGCCAGCTGCTCGAGCTAGCTCGGCTTTTTCTTCAGTGGATACCGTACCGATAACAGAAGCACCGGCCATCTTTGCCATCTGTATAAGAAGTAAGCCTACACCTCCGGCGGCAGCATGAATCAAGCAGCTGTCGCCACTTTTAATCTTGTAGGTGGACTGGGAAAGGTAGTGTGCAGTACATCCCTGAAGCATGGCTGCTGCACCTTCGGCGAATGATACGCCATCGGGAAGGGCTACCAATTTATCTTCGGGAACCGAAGCGTATTCGGCGTAGGCACCGGCTACATTGGTGTAGGCAACTCGATCACCGGCTTTAAACAGACTGACATCGCTGCCTACCTCCTCGACTATACCGCCAGCTTCCAGGCCGAGAGTGGCAGGAAGGGGAATCTGGTAGAGCCCAGACCTCTGGTAGGTATCTATAAAATTTATTCCCGCTGCTTCTACTTTAACCAGCACATCGTTGGCACCCGGGCTGGGTACGTCGATATCTTCGTAGCACATGGCCTCTGGGCCGCCATATTCTTTGACTCTAACTGCTTTCATTTAGTCTTCCTGTCGCACTTCTCTGTAGGTTCTCTGTAGCTTGAATAAAGGCTTAGCGGGCTGATTGCCGCTACAAAAAGTGCTATTTATCGCAGATATCGCGTCTGCTTACAATTCCAGTGGTGAAATTCCACTGTCATTCGCTGGACTGCTGCCTTTGGCGGGTTTATTCTCAGTCTCATCCCTACTAAATAATAAAAATAGGCGGACACTTATGCTAGTTAACATGCCAGTCAGCTTCCGTTCCATTAGTGTATTGTTATTGCTTTCCCTGCCGTGTATCGCCATTGCTCAAGAAGCTAATCAGACCTTGCCCTCTATTACCGAGCCGGTAATTATGAGTAGCTTCGAAGTGCCGCAATTTCAAGTGGTACCTGTGGCAAATGGCCTGGAAAACCCCTTCGCCATGGCCTTTCGTGGAAATGGCGACATACTGATTACCGAACGCTATACAGGGAAGCTACGGGTAGTGAAGGCGGGCTCAGGAGAGCTGATAGATATTCCCGGTGTGCCTGAAGTTTATTCGGAGGTGTTTCGTGCTGGCTTGTTGTCGATCGCAGTCCACCCCGATGATGATCAGCTGATTTATCTGAGCTACAACAAGGCTATTGAACACGAAGGCGAACCTGAACAGGTTGTGTCTCTAGTTCGAGGTCGCTTGATCGAAAACCAACTTACCGAAGTGGAAGAGATATTCGAAACAAAGGGATTAGATCGAGGTATTTCAGGATCCACTCTTCTTTTTACTCCAGACAATAAATTAATGATGTCGGTGGGTGGTGCCTATGTATACGCCGGTCTTGGAGACTATGCTCAAGACCCTACTGTTCACTATGGGAAGCTGCTGCGGCTTAATGACGATGGCTCCGCGGCGGATGACAATCCCTTTGTTGCTAATGGCAATTACCTGCCCGAGGTTTTCTCGGTGGGTCATCGCAATCAACTAGGGCTTACCTATCATCCAGAAACAGGAGATCTGTGGGCTAGTGAAAACGGGCCTCAAGGTGGTGACGAAGCCAACATTATTTCTCGAGGGGAAAATTACGGCTGGCCAATAGTTTCCTACAGCAGGCAATATCGCGGAGACCGAGTATCTGATCTTCCAAAGTCGGCAGAATTTGTAGACCCTGAAGTTCTTTGGTGGCCTTCCATTGCTCCGACTGCTATCACGTTTTATACGGGAGAGCATTTCCCTGAATGGCAGGGGAATTTGTTTGTGGGCTCGATGATGGTGGGAAGGATACCTAACACTGGTCATTTGGAGCGAATTGTTTTCAATAGTCGTGGTGGTGAAATTCGCCGCGAAAGTTTATTGACTGAGTTAAAGCATCGCGTGCGTGATGTGCAACAGGGCCCCGATGGTTACCTTTATATTCTGACAGATGAGGAAGATGGCGCTCTCTTGCGTATAGAGCCTGTTCAGTAAATAAAAAAGTTAATGAAGAAGCTGGAAGTATTGAAAGGTTCCTTACGGATAGATTGCTTCTGTTGATGGAAAGCACTCTATTGACTTCATCAGTCTTTGCGGCAATGATGCCGCCTCGATTTTTTCCATCCAGAGAATTATCCCATGCTATTAAGAACCAGCTGCGATTTCGAATTTGAAATTGCGGTCCCTACTCCTTTTATATTGATGCTGCGGCCACGAAGCGGTGCCAAGCAGTGGATAGCCAGCGAGGAATACAAGCTGGTTCCAAACGTGCCTATTCAGGAGTTCACCGACAGCTATGGGAATCTCTGCCAACGATTACTTGCACCACCGGGACGGTTCTCGATTCATACATCAGCAGAAGTTGAAGCAAGTGATGCTGTTGAACGAGCGCCGGGCGCTCCCTTTATCGATGTGCAAAACCTTCCAGACGAAACTCTGGTTTATCTATTACCAAGTCGCTACTGCGAATCGGAAAGATTCGGTCAGATGGCCAAGGAGATTACTAAAGGAAAACTTCTTGGCTATGATCAGGTTGATGCCATAGAACAGTGGTTAAAGGCTAGTATCCGCTTTGAGCCTGGCACCAGCAATGTGCCGGTTTCTGCAACTGAAGTGAATGAGAGACAATCCGGTGTGTGTCGTGACCTGTCCCATCTGGGGATTGCCCTGTGCCGTAGTCTGAGTATTCCCGCCAGAATGGTGGTTGGTTACAGCTATCAACTGGAACCCATGGATATGCATGCCTGGTTCGAAGCCTATGTAGGTGGGCGCTGGTATGGATTTGACCCTGCGCGACCAGAGATGAAGCCTGGATATGTAGCGGTGGGCTATGGCCGCGATGCAGCTGACGTGGCTGTCTATAATCAGTTTGGTCCTGCTGTTTACCCGCTGCGGCAAGAGGTCAGTGTAGAGCTGTTGAATCCACGTGCTTAGCCGATACAAACTCTTGTTATTGCTAAGTAATTGCTCTACTGTCTTAGATCGAAAATATTCTGTCTGAATTAGGAAAATACTAACTGTGGGTCTCTGGGACGAACTAAAAAGGCGTAATGTAGTTAAGGTAGGTGTCGCCTATCTCGCTCTCGCGTGGTTTGTGATCCAGCTGACCGACACTGTAGTACCTACTCTTAATCTCCCTGAATCGCTCAATGCCATTATTCTCTATATAAGCCTAGTTGGATTTCCCTTTGCGATTTTCTTTGCCTGGGCTTTCGAGTTAACACCTGAGGGACTCAAGCGCAGCGAAGACGTCAGTCCGGAAGAGTATATTGCCAATGCAAGAAGTAGCAAGATTGAACGAGTAATCATTGGCTTTCTGGCTGCAGCCGTTCTAATTCTGATCTGGGACAATTATCTTGGAGACAGCGATGAGCCTCAGGTAGCTGATCAGGTTCAGGGTGAGATCATTCAGAAAGCGGAGCCGGAAGCAGGGCGGGAAGCTCCAGGAAGCTCAGACAACGAAGCCTCAATCGCCGTTTTACCCTTCGTCGATATGTCGGCCGAACAGGATCAAGAATATTTCTCCGACGGCATCTCTGAAGAGATTCTTAATGTCCTGGCAAAAAACCCCAACTTGAAAGTGACTTCCCGGTCTTCTTCCTTTGCTTTAAAGGGGGAGCGGCTGGATCTGAGGGAGGTGGCTGCCAGATTAGGGGTGAATCATATTCTGGAAGGCTCGGTGCGAAAGTCGAATAACCAGGTTCGAATTACCGCTCAGCTTATCGAAGCTGAGTCAGATAGCCATCTCTGGTCAGAAACATATGACCGAGAGCTTGAGAATATATTTCAGCTTCAGGATGAGCTTTCTGCTGCCATTGGTTCCGTATTGGAGCTCAAGTTGTTGGGTGAGTCGACTATCGTAGCTGCCAGTGCAGTTGCGAGTTCAAGTATTAGCCCTGGTATATCCGAAGAGGTGGACCCAGATGCCTATCTTCTCTACTTACAGGCTGCTCATCTAAGGGAGAACAGCAATAGAATCGAAGACACCATTGAGCTTCGAGATATCCTGTTACAGGTAGTCGAAATTGATCCAGATTTTGCCAATGGCCATGCACGGCTTGCATTGGCGACATCATCAGTCTCTCAATATGGAATTATCCCTTTTGCCGAGGGTTCTGAGTTAATGATGGCTTCTATAGATCGTGCCCTTGAGCTGGACCCTAAGAATGAAATCGCTCACCGCGCCCTGGCTATCCACCGTGGATCATTTGAGATGGATTTCCTGGGTGCGATTATTGATTTTGAAAAAGTTTTGGAAATTAACCCGAATAGCGACATTGCTCATGCTCAGCTAGCTCGGTCGCTTTCTTACCTTGGAGAATATGACAAAGCCTTGGAGCATTTTGAAAGGGCGCGGGAAATTGATCCGCTTAATCCCTCCATTTTGAGAGACGAAGCGGATACAGAGGCTATCGTTCATAACTATGCTCGTTCAGAGCAGAAGTATCGGGAGTTTTTAACGTTCAGGCCAGACAATGTCAGCTTGAGAGTGGGCCTGAGTATAGTATTGATATTGCAGGATAGATCTGACGAGGTATTTCAGTTTTTTCAGGATACCGAAGAAGACTTCTTCATCGATCAGGTATTCTCAATGGCTAATTTCGACAGCGGAAATCTAGGTGCTGCCGATCTGATACTGGACCAGCTTATACGAGAAGAAGCCGATACCGGAGCTTTCCAGATAGCAGAAATATATTGTCATCGGGGAGAGTACGAAACTTGCGTGGACTGGCTCGAGCATGCACTCGAGACCAGAGACCCGGGGCTTTCCTTTGTTGTTGCCTCTCAATTCCTTGAGCCTGTGCTTGAGCAGCCCAGATACCTCGCTCTTATCGAGCAGATGGGTTTGACTGAGCCGCTGAGCAAGCATCAGGCATTGCTGGAAAGATTCAGTTCTACGACTAGTATCCAATAAGAAGTGGACTTGGCAGTGCAGAGCGTCTATGCTGCGCACCGCTTTGACTTGCACCCCTTCTAATTCAATAAAATCGAGTATTGAAAGACACGCGAATTGACTAGTATTTCGCTTGCGCGCTGCACGTCCTCATTTTCCAATGTCCAATACTGTTGTTGGGCACTATTATCAGGTTTAACCAATGACTTCCGAAGCAGTTGTTCCATTTAGTGAGCTTGAGCTTTCTGTCCCTATACTGAAGGCGCTCAATGATGTGGGCTATGAAACCCCATCACCAATTCAGGCTGAAACAATTCCTCTATTGCTAGAGGGGCGAGATGTGCTTGGACAGGCACAAACGGGCACCGGCAAGACTGCAGCATTCGCACTACCTGTACTATCCGCAATAGATATAAAGCAGAAAGATCCTCAGGTGTTGGTGCTAGCTCCTACTAGAGAGCTGGCTATTCAAGTCGCGGAAGCTTTCCAGAAATACGCTAATCACATTAAAGGTTTTCACGTACTCCCCGTTTATGGCGGACAGGACTACAGCGGTCAGATTCGTGCACTCAAACGTGGCGTTCACGTAGTGGTAGGTACGCCCGGTCGAGTTATGGACCATATGCGTAAGCGCACATTGAAACTCGACAATCTCAAGACGCTGGTTTTGGATGAGGCCGATGAGATGTTGCGAATGGGTTTTATCGATGACGTTGAGTGGATTCTGGAACAAACTCCAGACACACGACAGATTGCTTTGTTCTCAGCCACCATGCCGCAACAGGTTCGACGAATTGCCACGGCACACCTGAACAATCCTGCGCAGGTCACCATTAAAGCTACAAAGGCGTCAGCGAAACTAATTCGCCAGCGTTTCTGGCCAGTAAGCGGCATGCATAAGCTGGATGCTCTGACTCGTATTCTGGAAGCCGAAAATTTCGACGGCATGATTATCTTTGTGCGCACACGAATAGCCACTGTCGAGCTTGCCGATAAGCTTTCGGCTCGAGGTTTTGCAGCAACAGCTCTGAATGGAGATATTGCCCAGAAACAGCGCGAACGAACCGTAGATCAATTGAAGAAAGGTAAGCTGGATATTTTGGTAGCCACCGATGTTGCTGCCAGAGGCTTGGATGTAGATCGAGTCAGTCACGTTGTGAATTATGATATTCCCCATGACACTGAAGCCTATATCCATCGCATAGGTCGTACCGGAAGAGCGGGTCGTGAAGGGGATGCCATTTTGTTTGTTGCCCCTCGTGAGCGACGAATGCTCAACGCAATAGAAAGAGCGACTCAAAAGAAGATAGAGTTGATGGAGTTGCCATCGACGGAATTGATAAATGACAAGCGTGTAGAGACCTTCAAGCAGGCTATCTCTGACACTCTGGCAACCGAAGATCTCGGCTTGTTTACCCACCTCATTGAGCAGTATCAGCAGGAACATAATGTACCTGCTCTTGAAATTGCCTCAGCCCTCGCTCGCTTGGTTCAGGGTGACACTCCACTTTTGTTGCAGCACAAACCAATACCCAAGCATGATCACTTCGCGAAAAAAGAAAGCCGGCGTGAGGAGCGTAAACCTCGTCGCAGCAGAGAAGGCGGAGAAGGAAAAGAGAGGGGTGATAGAGCTGCTCGGCCCCCTCGTAAGGTTGGCCCTCCTGACAAGGGAATGGAAAGATTTCGAATTCAGGTTGGCCATAACCATAAAGTGATGCCTGGGAATATTGTTGGTGCAATCGCTAATGAAGCGGGCATCGACAGTGAAAATATTGGTCGCATTACCATTTTTGATAACCACAGCCTCATTGACCTGCCAGAGAATATGCCGCATGAGATATTCAAGGATTTGAAGAAAGTCTGGGTGTCAGGTCAAACGCTGAACATATCTCGAGATCTTGAAAAAGACCAGGCAGACAAGCCGTTCAAACGAAAAGATCGTGGGCCATTGTCTAAACCTGACGCAAGTAAAAAGAAGAAAGATAAGCCTAGGTCAAAAACGAAAGGAAAAATAAAAACTAAGAGCAAAGCGCGCTCAAAGCCAGGGGATAAAAAGGCTGCTAGCAGTAGTTCCAAGAAAACTGGTGCGAGCAAAGGGCCCAAGAAGTCGGCTAAGTCTTGATTTCTAGTCAGGGTCTAATATCTCAGCTTTGTTTGTAAAGGCTATGGCCTGGGGGTTCTTGATTTTGGCCCTAGCTGACTCGGCAGGATTTCATATGCTTGCTTTACCCAATCACAAAGAAGAGGTCTGGTATCTCGAGGATCAATAATTTCCTCGATGCCAAAAGCTTCAGCCGTTCTTAGCGGCGAGCGATACTGCTCCAGCATATCCTCCAATTCGCGGCGCCGGGTATTGGGGTTTTCAGAGGACTCGATGTCGCGCTTATAGGCAGCCTGTACTCCTCCTTCAATAGGCAATGAGCCCCAATCTGCGGAAGGCCAGGCGTAACGCAAGTTCAATCCGTCTGCATTTCCGTGGCCAGCACCAGCTACTCCGTAGCAGCGTCTAATGATTACCGAAACCCAAGGGATTGAAGCCTGATAACAGGCCATCAGTGCTCTTGAGCCTAGCCTAACTGTTCCTTCTTCTTCAGCTTGAGTGCCGATTAGAAAACCTGGGTTGTCTACAAGATTCAATAGGGGAATATGGAATGTGTCGCAGAGGTCGACGAAACGCATCATCTTCTCAGATGCAGTGGCGTTCACTGCGCCTCCATGGTGCATTGTGTCATTCGCCATAATGCCTACGGAGTGACCATCTAGCCGAGCCAGTCCAACGACAAGTGATTCACCGTAGCCGGGATTTATTTCAAAGAAAGAATTCAGATCGACAACCGAATTAATTACTTCTTTAATCTGATACATGTGGCGCCTGTCCCGAGGAATAACAGACAGCAGAGACTCGTCGCGACGGTCCGTTGGGTCTTTGCTTTCGATTACGGGTGGTAGCTGCCAAACATTTTGGGGAAGGTATGAGAGGAATTCCCCGATAGCTTCAAAAGCTTCTTGTTCTGATCCCACTTCATTGTCTACAGCACCGCTTCCGTTTGCGTGAATGTGTGAACCACCGAGTTCATTTTTTTCAACGGGTTTGCCAAATCCGCGCTCCACCACTGGCGGGCCAGCCACGAACAACTGACTTGTGTCTTTAATCATAAGGGAGAAATGGGAAATAGTGACTCTCACAGCACCCAGTCCTGCGACAGAGCCCATGCAAGCGCAGACAACAGGCACATGGCCCATAAGCTTCATAGTGGTCTCGAAGCCATGGAGGGCGGGAACGTAGGAATGCCCAACCATCTCGAGTGTCTTTACGCTGCCGCCGCCGCCACTGCCATCTATCAGGCGGACCAGAGGTAGTCGCATCTCCAGGGCGTATTTCTCACCGTAGCCGGACTTGTCTCCTACCTTGGCATCGGCTGCGCCGCCGCGAACGGTGAAATCATCTCCGCCAATAACGACCCTGCGGCCATTGAGGTCTGCCGTGCCGAGTACGAAGTTAGAAGGGGTGAAGTCTTGCAGCTTGCCATCGGCATCATAAGTCGCCTTGCCCGCGAGTGCGCCAATTTCATGAAAGGAGTTAGGGTCTACGAGAGCATCGATGCGTTCACGAACGGTAAGTCGGCCATTATTATGCTGGCGCTCAATTCGTTCCTCGCCGCCCATCTTCCTGGCCAGCGCTTCTCGCTTTTTTAGTTCATCAACTTCATCTTGCCAAGACATGATTTCTCCTCGTTAAGGAGCGATAAAGTAAATGACTGAACGCAGGGCTGCAAGTCTTGCCTTGAGAAAAAGCAAGTATAGAGAAGGGGGCTAGCAATAACCGCCGTCGACACAAGTGCCGCTAACGGACCATTGAATGGGAGGGGCGATTCCGCCCGCTGAGAGAATATAGGTCTCATCCGCGAGATCTGTGCCGTCAGACTGCCAGGTAATGGTAATAGCACCGTCTACCACGTCAATTCCGTGGGTGGTTGCATCCTGGGTAATACCTGCAGCAATTCCTACCACTCCTGCATCGAGATCAGCAACAGCGTTAACGCGACCCGCAGCTGCAGCCACTTCTATTGAAGATTTATATGAGCCAATGCCGAGAATCGCTTCTGCAAAACGAGCCCTGTTCTGGTAATTGGTATAAGCAGGGAGAGCCACAGAAGCAAGAATGCCGATGATTGCTACCACTATCATCAATTCGATCAGTGTAAATCCATTCTCTTTAAGGTGTTTGGCTTTCATTTTGCTTCTCCACTGCGATAGAGAATTCTATCGCAGTGCCCATGGTAATGTCTCTGCTAATCTCTCTACTGTGATGTGGCAATCATTTTGTCCTTTTTCACCTCTATTGACTCTCAGGCTAGTCATCGAATTTATGTGTCAATTATGACATAAATGACAATCTCACAGACAAATATGACATTAAATGATATGCCGTGGGTTCTTCCAAAAAATGAAAAACAACAATAATTCTATTAATAACAGCATGTTAAAAGAACATCTCTAATGTTGGCACGACAACTGCAATTATCTAGAGTAGGCCCATTTAATTAACACTCCTTAGGAGAAAACAAATGCTACATATTAGAAACATGGTTCTTATGATGGTTGTTCCCTTAGTAACTGCTCTGGCTTGTTGGGCAATATGGCTGCTAATTGTTTGATCTGCAGTATCACGTCTGAACTGAATCAAGATTCATAGAGTACAATGTCGGTTAACTAGTTCGATAGAAGAAGAGACCTACCATGACTGGAAATAGCGCGTTAAAACTGGAAGCAATTTCACCAAAAGTAACCCCTTTCTTCGATAAAGAAAGTAATACTTTTAGCTATGTGGTGAAAGATCCAGATTCGGATTCTTGCGCCATTGTGGATTCGGTTTTAGACATTGAATATGCATCGGGTGGAATAAGTTATGAATCGGCGGATGGGATAATTCGATTCGTCGAAGACAATAAGCTAACGGTGGAATGGATAATTGAGACCCACGTCCATGCAGACCATCTTTCTGCGGCGCCTTACTTGAAAGAAAGGCTTGGAGGAAAAATGGCCGTCGGTGAAAACATCATAGTGGTTCAAGAGACTTTTGGTAAGATCTTCAACGCAGGAACAGAATTTCAGTGTGATGGCTCCCAGTTTGATCACCTCTTCACAGATGGAGAGACATATAGCATTGGTAAGCTTGAAGCTCGCGCAATCCATACTCCGGGGCATACTCCAGCCTGCATGACTCATCTAGTCGGTGACTCGGCATTCGTCGGAGATACGGTATTTATGCCAGATAGTGGAACTGCCAGAGCAGATTTTCCAGGAGGCGATGCGGCTCAGCTATATCAGTCAATCCAGAAAATACTTGCCTTGCCTCAAGATACGCGAATATTTCTTTGTCATGATTATGGTGAAGAAGGGCGAGAGCTGGAGTATCAAACTACAGTTGCCGGAGAGATAACAGGCAACATACATGTAAATGAAACTATCAGTGAGGCGGAGTTTGTAGAGATGCGAGAGGCCAGAGATAAAACGCTGGAAGTGCCTCATCTTATATTGCCTTCTTTGCAGGTGAATATGCGAGCAGGTGATTTTCCTGAGGCAGAAGACAATGGCATGGTTTATCTCAAACTGCCCATCAATGCTTTCAAATAGTTTCTGAAAAAAGAATCAGCCTTAAAGGGAATTAAAATGAATCCAATTCGAATCAATGAAGAGTTCGCGGTCTCTTCACAATTAGCTGTGTCTGAGCTTCAGGGTTTAAAGGACGCTGGTGTGCAATTACTCGTCTGTAATCGTCCGGATGGTGAGTCTGCCGAACAGATTCCATTTTCAGAGATTAGCAGCGCTGCTGCAGAACTGGGTATAGAAACCGTCAATATAGCCTTCAAAGCAGGCGAGCAAACAACTGAAGATGTCGCCGCCTTAAAAGAAATATTGGAATCCGGTAAAAAAATTCATGCCTATTGCCGGACAGGGAATCGTTCATTCTGCCTGTGGGCAGCAGTACAAGCCAGTTCCGGAGCTTCCAGAGAAGAATTGATAGAGAAGGGAAAAAGCGCAGGAATCGATGTGAGTTCCGCTATCTCTTCATACTACGATGGCAAGATAACAGAGGGAACAAAGTCAGCGAAACTATTGAGTGCGGAGAAGCCACTATTCGATATTGTGATAGTTGGTGCAGGTTCCGGTGGCATTTCTGTGGCTTCCAGCTTGCTCAAACGTAAAGCAAAGCTTCGAATAGCCCTGATTGATCCGGCAGAGAACCATCACTATCAACCAGGCTGGACCATGGTTGGTGGCGGAGTCTTCGATGTTAGCTCAACGCGAAGAAAGACCAAGGATTTAATTCCCTCCGGTGTTTCCTGGATAAAGCAGGAAGTTCTCGGATTTATTCCAGGGGAAAGTCTGGTCGAATTGGACAATGGGCAACAGATTGCTTATCAACACTTGATAGTTTCTCCAGGATTAACTCTCGACTGGGATGCAGTCAAAGGGCTTAGAGAGACGCTAGGAAAAAATGGCGTTACTTCAAATTATCTGTATGAGCTTGCTCCATATACTTGGGAATTGGTAAAGGAATTAAAATCGGGGAAGGCTATTTTTACTCAGCCGCCTATGCCAATAAAATGTGCCGGTGCCCCACAAAAGGCGCTCTATTTGTCGGCGGATCACTGGCTTAAAAACGGTGTTCTAAAAAATATCGATATTGATTTTCATAATGCTGGCGGAGTTCTCTTTGGTGTAGCCGACTATGTGCCGGCGTTGCAATCTTATATCGATAAATATCAAGCGAACCTACGACTAAACCACAATCTGGTTGAGATTGATGGTGAAAAGAAAATTGCCTATTTCAAATCAGCCAATGAAGAAGACTCAGAATTGGTGGCAGAAGAATTTGATATGATTCATGTCTGCCCTCCACAGAAAGCGCCAGATTTTGTCGCTAATAGTGCTCTGGCAGGCGATGGCGGATGGATGGATGTTGATCAGTTCACTCTAAGACATAAGAAATTTGAAAATATTTGGGGCCTGGGAGATGTTCTCAATACGCCGAATGCCAAGACTATGGCTGCAGTGCGACAACAGGTGCCGGTGGTTGCTCAGAATATTTATGATGTAATGGCTGGAAGAGAAGCGGGTAAAGGCTACGATGGCTATGGCTCTTGTCCGCTCACGGTGGAGAACGGGAAAATCGTGCTGGCGGAATTTGGTTATGGCGGTAAGTTACTACCAACTTTTCCTAGCTGGCTTCTTGAAGGAACTAAACCGACTCGTTTAGCCTGGATACTAAAAGCTGATCTATTGCCGCCAATTTATTGGCATGCCATGTTAAAAGGAAGAGAGTGGTTGGCCGCTCCAAAAAATCTCAATGAAGTAAAAAACTGAAAGAAAAAACTGAAAAAAAACTGAAAAAGCTAAGAGTTAAACACTAAAAGTTCAAAAACAGATTGAGCCCCTCAAGATAAAAGCGAGAGAAGAATATTCGTAGACTAATTCCCGCCTCCGCCTGGATAAAGGGATACAACAGAGATATTTTTTATAGCGATGGTATTGCGGCGCTTATCGTTGCAATTATGCTTGTGCCGCAATCTTTGGCTTATGCCCTGTTGGCTGGCCTACCACCGGAAGTTGGATTATACGCTAGCATCTTTCCACTGATAATGTATGCATTGCTGGGAACCAGTTCCACTTTGTCGGTGGGGCCTGTTGCTATCACATCGCTATTAACGGCTTCGGCTCTGTCAGAGGTTGCTGCAGCCGGTTCTACGGATTATCTTGCGGCAGCAATTACACTGGCTGCTCTGTCAGGCCTCATGTTAACCCTCGGAGGAATTTTCCGATTGGGTTTCCTCTCGAATTTTCTATCTCATTCTGTTGTTTCAGCCTTTATAACCGCGTCGGCAATTCTGATAGTGCTAAGCCAGCTTCGCCATGTGTTTGGTATTGAGTCTCACGGCGAAAGTATCACCGAACTGATCGGTTCGCTGTATGCCTCATTAAGCGACTACAGCCTGGACACGCTGCTAATGGCGGTTGGCGTTATCGCATTCTTGTATATTTGCAAAGAATATCTGGCAGTCATGTTGATGAAGGCAGGATTGACCAGAAAGACATCGGGTCTGGCTTCAAGGGCAGCTCCGGTATTGGCCATAATTGCCTCTATAACATTGGTAGTTGTGTTTGGTCTGGATACTCGTGGTGTTGCCGTTGTCGGGGATATACCCAGCGGCTTACCTGCCTTTGGACTTCCTGTTTTTTCAATGGCATTGGTTGAGCCATTGCTGGTTCCCGCATTTATGATCTCCATTATTGGGTATGTAGAGTCGATTTCCGTAGGCAAGACCTTGGGTAATAAACGCAGAGAGAGAATCGATAGTAATCAGGAATTAATAGGCTTGGGGGCGGCAAACCTGGCATCGGCATTTTCTGGAGGTTTACCGGTAACAGGCGGCTTCTCTCGAAGCGTAGTGAATTTCGATGCAGGCGCGGTAACGCAAGCAGCAAGTATCTATACGGCAGTGCTGATCGGTATTTTTTCCTTACTTTTTACTCCAATGTTGTACTTTTTACCCAAAGCAACTCTGGCAGCCACGATTATCGTCGCGGTTCTGTCCTTGGTAGATTTTTCAATTATTAGAAAGACATTTCTAATATCCCGTAGCGATTGCATGGCAGTAGTAACTACTATCGTACTAACACTTTATTTGGGTGTGGGAGCGGGAGTGACTTCTGGGGTTTTGATTTCTCTTTTATTGCATGTGTACAGAACTTCCAGACCCCATATAGCTGCAGTTGGATTGGTTGAAGGAACGGAACACTTTCGAAACGTGAAACGTTATCGTGTAAAGACCTGTCCGCGAATCCTAACGCTACGTCTTGATGAGAGCCTGTTCTTTGCCAACGCCATTCGTCTTGAAGAATTGATTTTGAAGCGGCTGTATCAGCATGATGAGATTGGTCATGTGATTCTGATGTGCACGGCGATAAATGAAGTTGACTACAGCGCGATGGAAACCCTCGAGTCGATTAATCACAATCTGAACGAGCAGGGAGTCATGTTGCACCTGTCTGAAGTGAAAGGACCGGTGATGGATATTCTTCAGAAATCAGATTTCCTTGAAGCTTTGGGTGGGCATGTTTATCTCACGCAGTATCAGGCTTATCATGACCTCTGCTAGCTATCGTGAAGCCGCCCTCGTTGAATAATGTGTAAGCTAGCTGAGTTAAGAGCGCCTTATCGATGGCATCAGTACCGGTGTTTTCGCTAGATATTCCTGATAGTCGGAGTCATTTCCCCAGCGTTTCAGTCCACTTTCCTCCAGCAATTTGACACCACTCACTTTGATCAATAGAAAGACAACGAATAGCGGAGAGATCAGAGTGAGGTATTGCCATCCAACTAGAGCTGGAAAAGCCATTACGCTTATTCCAATCCAGAGAATTATTTCGCCAAAGTAATTAGGGTGACGGGACATAGACCACAAGCCAGATGTTATGAAGCGGCCTTTATTAGTGGTGTCACTTCTGAATGCCCTTTTTTGTCTGTCCGCGATCACTTCAATTGTGAAGCCGAATATCCAGAGCACTATTCCTGCATAGAAAAAGATCCCAATTGGAGTTTGGTTTGTGGAGGTAATTGCAGCTAAGCCTGCGGCCATGGTTATAAAAACCCAAGCTCCGCCGAGGGTCCAGGTAAACATAAATCTAAAGAAGCGAGTTTTGATTTCATCAAATCGACTGTCCTTACCATCCTTTTTCACTCTTAGAAAAAGAAATGTTCCCAGCCGTGCTGCCCAGATAAGAATGAAAGCGGAAATAACAGATCCTCGTAAATCCAGATATGGGTGAGTGCTTATTGCCAGCAAGATAGCTGCAATATAGGAAAGAGAGCCCGTCAAATCGAAGTAGTGCTCGGTCTGATAGACAAATCCGGGTATGAACACTAACCAATGGAGAATGAACCCCACACAGGCACATACAAAAAACAGCGGTAGTGAACCGGTGGAAACACTGCCTTGAGAACCCGCCAGCGCAATCAGCAGGCTTATAGACAGAACTACTAATATACCAAACAGTGGTTTAATCATCTGTGAGCTTCCATGTTTTAAGCGCCGTCAGTCTTGAGCAGATCTAAAGATCCGCTTTTTTAACCGCAATCCCTGCCTCTCCGCCTATGGCATAGAGCAGGCACCCTCAATCAGAAGAGAAGGGTCTCGCAGTTGATTCATAACACCATACGATGAACTCGACTAGATGGATCATTCGGTGAGAGTGCTAGGATTTAATCAGTAATACCAACATTCATTTTCTGTCGGGCTGCCGGAAGCTCGGCAAAGTCACCTTCACGCTTCTCGGAGCCAGCACTTATTGCTTCGTTGATCTCCGCTGATTGCAGCATGCTGGCATTCCAGATGCCTATATAATCCAGGGTGTCTGCAGTTGAATGATCTCGAGCATAGTTGATGATTCGTTTGCTTCCATATACCGCTAGTGGAGCTTTCGAAGCAATTTCTCGGGCGATATCCATGACTGCGCTCAGCATGGATTGATGATCGGCATAAACCTCATTTACAAAGCCCAGAGATTTGGCTTCGGCGGCGGGCATTCTTCGTCCTGTGTATGCCAGTTCCTTGACTACACCCTCCGGTAGAAGATTGGTAATTCTCGGGAATGTACCGACATCAGCGGTCATGCCAATGTTTATTTCGAATATGGTAAGGAATCCATCTGCAGTCATATAGCGCATATCGCAGGCGGTAATCAGGTCAACTCCGCCACCTATGGAGCCACCCTGAATAGCCGCCAATACTGGCACCCGACATTCCTCCAGGCAGGTAAATGTTTGCTGCATGTAATGTATGGTGTCGTAGAGTTTTGCGCTGCGCTGTCGGTTTAGTTTTTCAAGTGTCTCGGGATTGTCATGACTCTCGATACTGCTTCCAAATACAGAGGTATCCAGGCCGGAGGTGAAATGTGGGCCGGTCGAAGACAGGACTATCACTCTTGCTGCGGAATCTTTATCTAGTTCGCGGATGATTGCCGGAAGCTCGTCCCAGAATTCTGGAATCATGCTGTTTCTTTTTTCCGGTCTGTTTAGAACGACATGGGCGATATTATTTTCAATGGAAACTTCAAAGCAGCTGTATTTCAAAAGATAACTCCGTTTGATTTGTATTCAAAAAACACGGGGAAACGGGTTCTCTTCCCCATGCTTCGATACTGCAAACTACCAGATTATTGATCTTCTGGGCAAACCTCTGCTTGTTGGTCCTTTTTTGTGAAACTAGTTAGCTTCTTGTCACCGTCATTTGCTGCTTTTTAGCTATTGAGGAGGGCCTTGCCCACCAGCTTTGTTAAAAGAGCTATTTGGGGTTCCTTTAAAACAGGAGATCATCCATGGGTATTCGTTGACTACGTAGTAACCGTAGTTTCCATTGCGCATCATGCCATTGCACTCGTCCAAGTCACCATTGCCTTGTTCATATTCATAATCGTCAACATAGGTGCCGTCATAGTTCCCACCGGGACTGTCACTGCCACTCGGGCGCGCTCCGGTTTTCTGCATAAAACTGCTGCGTACTTCTCGAACCTGACCGTTGTCATTGATATAGCTGCCGAATATTGGGAAACCATCGGCAGCAAACCCGATGACCGGGGACTCCACGTTCCCATTCTGATCAAACAATGCCTCCGGATTGCCATGGTAATGGTATGTGCCATCGGGCTGGGTGTGGGCATTATGTTGATCGGTTCCAAATTGGGCGAGTGGACTCATGGGATCGTATCTCCACGGCTGGCTCATATCGTTACAGCCTATTTTTCCGTCACCCACACCGAAACAACCTGCTGCTAGCAAATCTACCTTTACTCCATTAAGTAATACGGCGTTGTCTGTCTGAAGAGAGATGGCGGTGGTGGAATCGGCAAAGACTGGTTCTATGGGTATGCGAAATTCGGCAGCGACTTCGCTGACATTGGTGGCAAAGCCCGCGCTATTGTCGTTGAAATCATGGTTAGGAATGGAATTGCTGCTGATTACACACTGGTCACCTTCAACAGAAATATCGAAATCGCCGGTGAAGAGGATATTTCGTTTGATATCCAGCACTGAAGAGAAAGCATTGTCGGCATAATAGCTACAGGCGACTCGCTGATTACTAAAGATGGCATCGCTGATGTCAGTAGATTCAAGTTCAATCAAACTATCTATTTTTCCTACATACATAAGATCTGAACCGATAGAGCCGCCGATGGCATAGATATCGTCACCGCGAACGCCGAGATAGATCTCGGTATCGGCATAGTAACGGACATAGAACCCCTGAATTTCCTGCACTTCAGGCTGTGCGGGGCTTAACAACTCCGGATAGGTGGTCTCTGCAAAATCAAACAGGGATAGGGCATTATCCAAGGTGTCAGCGTTCAGCGTAGAGGCAGGGAGGAATAGCAATATAAATAGGATCTTGATCGTTTTCTTCACAGGGTTCTCCTTCGGTTTCAGCATTATACGGTGGAAGAGAAATAAACAGGCGTTTGGAAAATGAAAAGGGATAAGGACATTCTCAGCAGTTAGTGCTGGAAAAATGAGCACAACTTGTGGCAAGGTTTCTCTGATACAGAGTTGAATACTTAAATTTGGCGTTATAGGAAATGCTATGAAGAATCTACTCATGGGCTTAAGTCTTCTGCTCCTGGGCTCTTCCAGTTTATTAAGCTGGGCCGAGCCAGCGGCAGGTCTGAGGGGAACCTTGATCGTCTTGAATAAGGCGAGTCACGATGCCAGTTTCATCGATCTGGGCTCGGGTGAGCTCCTGGCGACTTTGCCTACTGGGCGTGGACCTCATGAGTTACTTGTAAGCGATGATGGTCGATGGGCTATCGGCACCGACTACAGCGGCGGTAATAGCCTCACAGTTTTTGATATAGAAAATCTACAGGTGGCACGAACTATCGATCTGAGTGACTACCCTAGACCCCATGGCATTCTTTTTCTTCCTGGTCAGGAGGAAGTGATCGTCACCTCGGAAGCTAGCCAGACTTTAGTAATAGTAAATTATCTTACCGGAGAGGTCGTTCGCACCATAGGTACGGGACAAGATGGATCGCACATGGTTGCCCTCTCAGAAAACGGTAGGGTTGCCTACACAAGCAATATGAACTCGAACAGCGTGTCGGTAGTCCATGTGGTAAATGGAGAATTGATAACAACTATTGATGTTCCCGATAGGCCAGAGGCAATTACGACAAATAAGCTCGGCTCTGAAATCTGGGTAGGCAGCAACGATGAAGAAGTTGTTTCAGTTATCTCAGCAAAAAGCGGAAGCATTATCAGGCAATGGTCAGGCTTTGAATGGCCTTATCGAATCTTGTTAACAGATGATGAAAGTTATGCTGTCGTACCTGACATGGGAACGGAACAATTGCGCTTCTTTAATGTTGGTAGTGGGCAGGAACTGGGCTCGATGGATTTACAGGGTTCCAGCCCTCAGGGAGTTATCTTCTACGAAGATGATCGCACACTGCTGATTTCACTTTCCGCTGCTGACAAAGTTCTCGCCGTCGATATTGAATCCAGAACCATCCTTGGAGAATATGAGACAGGAAGCAGTCCTGACGGAATTGCCTATTCGCCATTGGTTTTATATAAAATAGTGAACTATCAATAGCTTAAGATAAATCGTTATAAAGGCTATACTTATCAGCTACTTAGTCTTTTACGCGAACACCCCAAACGTCATGCTCATCTGCATGAATTATTTGCACCCAAACTTGATCGCCGGGTTGAACGTCAAACTCATCGGTTAAATAGACTTTGCCATCAACTTCAGGTGCGTCCATATAAGAGCGGCCAATAGCTCCTTCACCATTAACTTCATCAATCAATATTAGGTATTCCTGACCTATTCGTGCCTCTAATTTCGCCGCGCTAATTTCAGCCTGCACGGTCATAAAGCGTTGCAAGCGATCTTCCATTACTTTATCCGAAACATGATCAGGCAAATCATTGGCGCGGGCTCCTTTTACGGGAGAGTATTTGAAGCAGCCAACACGGTCTAACTGCGCTTCTTCTAAAAAGGCTAATAACTCTTCAAATTCTTCTTCAGTTTCACCTGGGAATCCAACGATGAAAGTTGAACGTATGACTAGTTCGGGACAAATACTTCGCCACTTAGCAATTCGCTCCAACACTTTGTCAGAGCTGCCGGGACGCTTCATTAACTTAAGAATACGTTTATTGGCATGCTGAAAGGGAATATCTAAATACGGCAGGATTTTCCCTTCCGCCATTAATGGAATGATATGGTCAACGTGAGGATATGGATAAACATAATGTAAGCGAATCCAAACACCTTGTTTCGACAACTCTTCACAGAGCTGCTGCATATGTGTCTTGACGGGAATGCCATCCCAAAAATCTGTTTTATATTTTACATCGACACCATAAGCAGACGTATCCTGAGAAATTACCAATAACTCTTTGACGCCCGCATTCACCAAGCGTTTAGCTTCAGCTAAAACATCTCCTACGGGTCGTGAGTCCAAGTCGCCACGCATTGAAGGGATAATGCAAAAGGTACAGCGGTGATTACAACCTTCCGATATTTTTAAATAGGCATAATGTTTAGGAGTCAGCTTTACTCCTTGTGGTGGAACTAGATCTGTAAATGGATTATGAACCGGCTTGGCCAGATGCTTGTGGACTTGTGTTACTACTTCTTCATAAGCATGTGGACCAGTAACTCCCAGGACATTGGGGTGAAGTTCGATAATTTCATCTTTCTTCGCGCCTAAGCATCCAGTCACTAGAACTTTGCCATTTTTAGCTAGTGCCTCGCCAATGGTGTCTAGTGACTCTTGAACAGCTGAATTTATAAAACCACAGGTATTTACGATGACCAATTCAGCATCATCATAGGAATTTACAACGTCGTAACCTTCAGTTCGTAACTGCGTAAGTATACGTTCTGAGTCCACAAGGTTTTTTGGACAGCCCAGAGATACAAATCCAACTTTGTTCTGACTTTTGCTCACTTTCAGGTCTTTCCTCGTAATGCTTTTCTCGGGTCAAGAACCTGAGCCAATTCCAATCCTGATGATTGTATTACCAAGCGCCTAGTACGATGCCCATAAGCGTCAAGGCAACAATACAATATCCGGCATCAATACCCCACGCTTTTAGAGAGCGTGCCTCGAACAAATAGAGAATTCCCAGAAGAGTGGCAACCCAACCGAAACCAGCGGCGAAACCAGCGCTTGCTCCAAAGGCTAGGTCTGCCTCGGCACCAATAAACATTTCCAGGTTAATGGCGGCGATAAAGGCTAGTAATAGCGCGACACCAAATACCATGCCCATATTGCGACCGGCTAGCTGTTCGTCAGTAAATCCAAATGCTTCCATCCAGGCTTTGCCGAACAATGGTCCATACCATAGTCCGCCTACTAGAAAGCTGGAAACAGCCGCAGCTATAACCGATAACCAATTAATACTTGAGAATGCAGTTGCCATGTCCATATCAATCTCCTTATTATTTTTTCTGATTGGCTCTTTCTTGCTCAACTAAAACTCGGCGTAAAATTTTCCCGGATGCTGCCTTAGGGATTTCATCAACGATATCGAGTTTTCTAATTTTCTTATGTGGTGCAACCTGATCCGCAATAAATTTCATGATCTCTTCAGGGCTGATTTCCTCTTTCAAAACTACAAAAGCTTTTGGAATTTCGCCGGCTTCCTCATCGGGGCTGGGTATAACAGCGGCATCGGCAATGGCACTGTGACTGACCAATAAAGCTTCCAGTTCAGCCGGAGCGACTTGATAGCCTTTGTATTTAATAAGTTCCTTAACGCGATCTACGATGTAAAAACAGCCGTCGTCGTCGGCATATCCGATATCACCCGTATGAAACCAACCTTCGTCGTCTATACAATTGCGAGTTGCTTCTTCGTTATTGAGATAGCCTGGCATAACGTGAGGACCAGCTATGAGAACTTCTCCGCGCTGGTTGGCTCCAAGTTGCTCACCTGTTTCCGGGTCAACTATTTTGGATGCGGTATTGGGTAGAACCGGTCCTACTGCGCCCGGTTTGTTGCTGATACCGTCGGCAGGATTAACGTGGGAAGCGCCAGCGACTTCGGTGAGCCCATAGCCTTGATGAATTTTGCAGTCAAGTCTCGCAGCGCAGGCTTGTTCTGTCTCTACTCCCAGAGGAGCCGCTCCACATCCGATTATTCTGACACTTGATAGATCGTAGTTTTCAACGAGAGGATGTTTCGCCAGGGCCAGTACAATGGGGGGTACTAAATTTAGGCAGGTGATTTTGTAGTCCTGCACCATCTGTAAAAAATGCTCCAGCTCAAACCGTGGCATTGTTACCAGTGTCGCACCGCGATAGATGGCGAGATTAAGAATAAGAACCATGCCATAGATATGAAAGAAGGGGAGCACGCCAATCATGCTGTCAGTTTCATCGACTGGGTTAGGCTGGCAAGAGAGAACCATGTTGGCGATAAGGTTCTCATGGGTAAGCATGACGCCCTTTGAAAGCCCGGTTGTTCCACTGGAATAGGGTAGGGCGACTAAATCTTTCTTCGGATCAATTTCTATATTTGGAGCGCTTCCATCATTGTCTAGTAAATCGGAGAAGGGAGTCAGCCCCTCGGATTCGCCCAAAACAAATACTTCTTCGATACCGCACTCTTTTGCAGCAGGCAGTGCGCGATCGAGAAAATCTGGAATGGTTAAAAGGAATTTTGCTTTTGAGTCTTTAAATTGGTGGACTAAGTCTGATGTAGAGTACAGTGAATTTACAGTGGTGTTTATTCCCCCGGCAGAGGCAACGCCAAGGAATACCACTGCGTATTCAGGGACATTGGGCATAAATGTTGCGAAGACGTCACCTTTTTTGAATCCTCGCAGATGGAGGCCAGTAGCCATTTTGGCAATCAATTCCCGTAGTTGAAGATAGGAAATGCTGCGACCACTGATGCCGTCTACCAGAGCGGCTTTTTCGCCAAGTTCGTCCACTCGTGTAAGAACCACAGAAGTTAAGTCGCTCTCGGGCACTTGTATATCGGGTACTTTGCTTTTAAAAATCACGCTTTGGCCTTCCTTGCTTCCAATTATTATTTTAGGTCGTCACTACCTCAAGTCTTATCAGCTTAACTTGTGAAACTCTTGATGGTATTTGATCGTTCCGGTCACTTCGTTCAAATAGTTTTTCACCAGCTCTTGGGCCATGAATACATCATCAGCAACATCGTATTCAGACTCTAACCCAAATTGAATAGCTGGAGCAAAATTGAATCGAGGATAATAGGCTGAATGACCAAGAACTACCACAGCGCCCGTGTTCAATGCTTTGCATTGACTTAGTCCCTCCGCAACCAGGGCGGACCCTATTCCAGTATTCTGATGCTCGGGTAGAACAGCCATAGGGGCAAGACCCATAATCTTAAGCAGAGGATGACCGTCAATGCTTACAGGAGAGAAGAAGATATGACCAATAAGCCCGTCTTTCGATTCTGCTACTAGGGAAATTGTGGGAATGGCATTTTTCCGAAGTCCATCAACCAGCTTTGCTTCTTCCTCTGCGGGGAAAGCTGAGCTGAGTATTCTGTATATAGTTTTGAGATCTGACGGCTGTTCGTTTCTAATTCTCATGCAATCTCCGTAATCAGGAGATGAGACCGCTTGCGGCAATACCATCAAAAATGAATTGCACGGCTAGTGCGGAGAGTAGAACGCCGAATATTCGCGATACTACGTGCATACCAGTTACTCCAACCACCTGTTGTATTTTTGTCGAAACAAATAGCAAGACTAGGGTCAGTAGAACCATAGCGAGTATGGAAGCAATAACTGTGGCTTGCAGGATCAGCTCTCCTTCGGTGTTCGCCATTAGCAACACCACAGCTCCCATAGCTCCTGGTCCTGCAATTAGCGGTGTGGCTAGAGGGAACACAGAAATATCCAGCTTGGACATGGCTTCGAGCTCTTCTTCATCGGTGGTGGATGTGCTTCCGGAAGAGCGAGCAAAAACCATATCAATCCCGATTAGCAGCAGCAGAATTCCACCACCTGTGCGCAAGGCTGCCAATGAAATACCCAAGCCTGCCAATAAGAATTCTCCGAGCAGGGCAAACAAAACCAAGATGACAGCCGCTATTATCGAGCCACGTATGGCCATCTGCCGCTTTCTCTTGGGAGCTTCGCCGGCAGTAAGTGCTGCATAGACAACTGAGACATCCAGTGGCCCGATTGTGGCAAAGAGAGTTGTTAATGAGACAGTAGCTGTCCCCATAATTAGTTCATTCATTGCTGCCTGCTTGTTCTTAGATAGATTGCTCTTTGATATTTAACTTTTCTACTAATCATTTAAGAGTGCGTAGTTAACTGCCGCGCCGGCATGAATGGCAGTAGTGTCGTACAGAGGAACTTCAGTATGCTTCTGTTTCACCAGCAAGGGGATTTCGGTACAACCAAGGATTATGCATTCTGCACCCTGCTTGCGCAGGGAATCAATGATTTTTAGTACAAGCTCGCGGGACTCATCATTAATGATGCCCAGGCACAGTTCCTTATAGATAATGTCATGCATGACTTGTCTGTCGGCTTCCTCAGGAGTGAGAACCTCAATGCCATGGTTTTCATGAAGCCGTTTCTTATAAAAATCTTGCTCCATGGTGAATCGAGTTCCGAGTAAACCAACTCGCTTCATTTCGTCTTTAGACAATTGCTGAGCGGTGGCATCGGCAATATGTAGTAGCGGTATGGATACGCTGGAGCCAATTTCGTCAGCCACCTTATGCATAGTGTTAGTACATATGAGCAGAAAATCTGCTCCAGCGGCTTCCACGGATTTTGCGGCATCACCCAGAAGGGACGCTGTTTCCTGCCAGCCACCCTGTCGCTGAAGTTTTTCGATTTCATCGAAATCTACGCTGTACATGGCGATCTTTGCCGAGTGAAGACCGCCCAGATTTTGTTTGATTCCTTCGTTAATCAAATTGTAATAAGTGCTGGTGGATTCCCAGCTCATTCCGCCGATCAAGCCGATGGTTTTCATTGTGATTTAGCCTTTGTCAAAAACTGTTTTCTTCAAAATAGATGATCGGGTATGTCGATCTGTCTTTCCTGATAGTACCTGAGAGCGCCGGGGTGCAGTGGTATGGGGTTTCCCTTCAGAGCGTCTTCAATCGACATTTGCTTGGTTGCGCTGTGAATTTCCTGCAAGGTGGCAAGATTATCCCAGAGTAGGCGGGTAAGTTGATAGACAATTTCTTCGGGAACATCATCTCGAACAACAAATACATTGGGACTTGATGCGGTGGTAACTACTTCGTCCTGATAGGGGTAGGTTCCAGGTGCCAGATCATAAAAATCCCATAAGGGGTATTGCGCATTCACTGCATCCATTTCTTGCTGAGAAAAATTCAGTACTCTCATGCGCCCGGCTAGCTGGGCGTATGCCTGGGTGATTGATGTTACCGGTGCTCCGGCAGGAACATTCATTCCTACTATGTTGCCGTCCTGAAGTGCACTGGCACTTGCTCCATACCCCATGTAGGCAAGATTAAATTTATTGGCATAGTCGATGCCAAGGGCATCCAATATAAAGGCGCCGGTTTGTTCTGCACCTGAATTTCTCATGCCAAGAACATATCTTTCACCATCTAGATTATTCAGGTCGCTGAGGGTGCCATCCGTTACCAGTTCATTTAGTAATACGAAGTGTTCAACATTTGGCCACATGGCGCTGATGCTGCGCAGATGGGACTGGGGGTTGCGGATTGGTCCTTCGCCGTCCCAGGCCCAGGCTGCGAAAATCCCAAGAATTAGGCCGAACTGTGCCTGGTTATCCCGTAATAATTTAATATTTTCCATGGAGCCCGCGGAGCTAATTGCAGTGAGCGCGAAGGGGCTCTCTTCGGTGGCTGTGACCAGAGTAGACAGTGCAACACCCACCGGATAATAGGTGCCGCCGGTTGTGCCAGTGGTTAAGACATAGGTTCTGCGCACGCCGGCCTGATCAGAGCATGCGCTGAGGCTTAGAACTAGAATGGAAAGAATCAGAAAGTTACGCAACAAACCTGAGCTTCTTTTAAAAATTACACATGCCTCAGTCTACAATGCATGCTGAACTGGGGCTATGTGCAATTGTTCTTCTAGGTTTCAAGATTCTTGTTAACAAGAGCCTGACATTGAGCTTATCCACTGTCGAATCAGGGCAACGCCTTCGGTATGAATTAACGAGCGGCCTAACTCGGGCATCATCTCATCAGGTTTGCTGGACTCCATTCTGTATACCAGAATTGAATGGTCTGGATCTGAAGGAACAATACTGTATTGCAAATCTCCTGCGCCACCCCCTGCAGCTACTGGCGGTTTGCATAGGCCCATGGAAACATCTATGTCAGAGGAGCCATCAAGAAACAGGCCGGAAGTGTCTGCGGCACCTTCAGGGTTGTGGCAATGAGCACAATGAATGTTCAAATACGCTAGGGCTCTGTCTTCGAGACTGGCGGATTCGTCTCTCCAGGATATAGTCCCTTGGTCTGCGGGTTGTGCGTTTAGCCAGCCTTTCTCCAAAATGGTGCTTGTCTGTATTCCAAAATCACCACGGGCATCGGAAATGGGTGAAGACAGTTGGCTGGCTATAATGCCTAGTGGTTTCATTTCGCCATCCGGATGATCGGTAGTATGGCAACCTGAACATTGATTTTCATTCGGCACAAAATACATGAAGTCCAGATCTTCATTTTCAGTTTGGAGACTGACTGAGGTGCTGGTTCCTGCTACTCGCAAAAACGCCTCGGTCTGTTCTTCGTTCCATACATAGGGGAAAGCATCCCAGCCATTTTGCCGATGTACCAGTAAACGGGTCTCGAGCAGTTGGTGGTCGCCTAAGGCTATGTGTTCGTTTCCGGGGTCAGTGACTTTTACTAGTTGACCCTGGCCATTGCGAGGGTAGTAAAAAGTTTTGCTGATAACGGTTCCCACGGGATATTGAATTTCCTCGTCTACCAGCTCTGCTTGCAGGCCTTGAGGAATCCAGAGGGTACGCATCTTGTGAGCGTAATCGGTAAATAGTTGATTAGATGGGTGCAGTACCAGGCTGGCTTCGCTAGGAGTAAGTTCTTCGGTGGAAAGGTCAAACAGTTGCCAGTCGGAAAGGCGCAAGGGTCGCTCCGACTCATGGAATATCGGTGCGGGTTCTGAGCAGGCAGCAATTAAGATCAAAAGAGCGCCCGCCAAGACAGGCAGGCGCATATGGTGAGTTCTCATTGCGAAGCGGAGCTAAGAGAAATAACAGAAAGACTTGGCAGGCTGCACTGATGTACCGAGCTGTCGAAAGAAGGTTCCGCGAAACCATTAGCAGCATCAAGATTTACAAAGCTTGCGCCGCCGTTGTTTGCAATGCATAGAATTTCTTCTGGCTGCTTGCCTGGAACTACCATGCCGTCCCAAACGATGTCTGGAATGGCCTGTCCGGTTGCTTCTTTGAGCATGTTCAGCGGTTCTGAGTCCGGGTTCTGACCACCGTTACTGAATTGATTGTCATGAATGTATATGGATTCAGGGAAGGGGTCGTAGTTGGGGTCATCATAGGGAATTTCATTGATTAAATAGCTAACTACTAGAGCATGGGCAGTCTGGTTATCGGCAAAATTGTTACCGAAGACTTCGATGCTGTCGTTGGCCAGGACCATTAAGCCTGTTCCGGCTGGAACGCTACCGACGATATTACCCTCAGGGGCAAAATTTTCTGTGTTGTTGTTAAAAATTTCATTGTCGAATACACGGGTATTACGGCCGCCCTGCACTGGGAGGTTTGGTAAATCGAATACCAGGATGCCGCCGGTGTTGTTAGTTGCAATGTTGTCGTGGACATCGGCGAAAGTGGAGTTCTCTATTTCGATTCCGGCTACATTGTATTCCGCACGTGAATTGCGAACGACGATTTGAGTAGATTGGCCTACATAGATTCCAGCATCTGAAGCGCCTATAGCAACGGATCCGTCGATTAGCACGTTCTCGGTTTGAACAGGATAAATTCCGTATGCGCCATTTGTTGTTAATGGCCCTGCAGTCCATTCCGTTCTAACTCTGCGAATTACCACATTTGTGCTTTCGTTTATTTTTAATGCATCGCCAACGGTATCTTCGATGGCTAGATCCTCAATAACAAAGTCGTCGGCACTAACTAGTAAGCCTTCAGCTCCTTGAATTTGATTCTTGAAGGAGAGAATGGAGGTGTCCATTCCTTCGCCTCTGATTGTGACACCTGGCACGTTAAGAGAAAGGCTGCGAGTCATCTGATGGGTGCCGGCAGGGATATTAATCACGTCCCCTGGCTGAGCCTTGATAAGCTGTTCTTGTAGTGATTCTTCGAAGCTAAGCTCAGGCATTGCAGGCTCTTCTGAGCCGCAACTGGCGAGTAATAAGCTAAAGATGCTAATGCCTATTAGTCTCTGTGTATTTATTTTCATGAGTCCATACCCCCTATGGCTGTGCTGTAACTTCAGTTACGGCTAAGCGCGGAAGTATATATTTGTTTACCTGGGTGGACAATCCATCTCGCTTTGGAAAGCAGGATTTTATGCAGAAGCTGCTGCGATAGAGCTGCCTAGGGGGCACAAAAAAGGGCGACTCCCAGTGGAGTCGCCCTTTTTTTGATTGCTATCAAACCGCTGTCTAGGGGCGAAGTCGCATGCCGTGATATTGCTCGTCGGTTACCGGGTCGAGCCAGTCAACAGTGCCTTCGTAAATGGTTAACTGATGGGCATCGGTTTCAGGATGGGCACCATGCCAGTGCTCAATATCCGGGCCAGTCCACCAAGGCTCGCCTGGATGAATTTCTTGAATAGTCTGCCCGCGAACCTGGTGCAGCCCGACTCCTTCCTCAATCATTAGTAATTGTCCCCAGGTATGGGTGTGCCAGGATGAGCGCACGCCAGCAGGGAAGAGTATGCGGATGCTAGTCATATCAGGTGCTTGACTGACTTGAGGAGCGCCGCCCTGGAAATTACTGGATTGAGCCGAAGACTGACTCATCTGTAATCCGAGTACTGCTCCGACTACTGCTAGTGCCGCGCCAACTGAAGTAATCATTCCGCTAATTGATTTTTTCTGCCTTGTCTTGCTGCTGTCGGTCATTTTCTTCTCCGTGGTTCAATTATTCTAATTATGTTGTTAGTTCTGAATACGGTTTTTGTTAGCCAAAATCAGCTAAGCATTTATCTGGTATACAAATAAACCAAGCACCTTCGAATGTCAATGAAAGCGGGGTAATCATTGGCTGTTGTTGTTTATTAAGCGACTAACTTGTCGCTTAATTGAGATATTGATTGAGTGGAGTATTGAGTAGTCTATTGTTAGTATGAATCAGCGATTTTTGTGCCACTATCGTCATTGGTACAGTTAAGAGTACATGCTGAAAATTGAATACGAAATTTCAAAAGATCAAAAACAAATCAAAAAGCAGATCAAGAAATGAAGCTTTATAATAAGAAGAAAAAAATACACAAGCCATTGTTTATAAAAGTAATATTTAGTATTTTTCTGCTGTTGTCAGTTGGACTTTCAAGTTCAGCCTTCGCGCAGCGGAATAATCCACTGGAGTTCGATCCGAGAGCGCCTCAAGCAGGTGGACTTATCTTCAGAGCCCAATGTGCTACCTGTCATGGAGCAGATGCCAGAGGAATCAGTACGATTGATGCGCCGGATCTAACTCTGATCTGGACCCGTAGCGAAACTACCGATAGCAGTGTGTTCGATATAATTCAGCAGGGAGTTTCCGGCAGTATAATGCCTCCCCATGGCTTTCCTGACACAGAAATATGGATGCTGGTGAGTTATCTTCGAAGTGTTGCTGTAGGGGGTTCGGTTGAAGCCTTTGAAGGCAATTCCAATCGTGGACAGCAGCTATTTACGGAGAACTGTTCTCAGTGTCATCGAGCTCAGGGTTTCGGTGGTAGTTTGGGCCCAAGTTTAAATAGTATTACTTCACGACGAACACAGTCTTCACTTAAAAATTCTGTACGTGCGCCCAGTTCTGCAATTTCGAGACGATTTAAACCTATTGAGATAGTTACTTCCGCTGGGGAGTCTGTAACTGGAATACTGAAAGGTGAAGATGCTTTTTCCATTCAAATCATGGATAGCTATCAACAGCTTCGAGCCTTTGAGAAGAATGGCATAACAAATGTACGTAGAGACCTGCCTTCTCTTATGCCGGTCTTCGACCAGGCCAGCCTCAGTGATTCAGAACTGGATGACATTCTGAGCTTTCTCAATCTCTCTCGTTAACTCAGGTTTTGAACTTATGAAACACGCAAGATTTTTTATTCGTCCTCTTCATCTGCGGTCTTTGCATGCATTAGTTGCGGGGCTATGTCTGCTTGGCTTAACTGAAATGAGCTTAGCCCAAGACAGCAGCGGGCCGAGTTATGAGGAAATCGCCGCTGGATTTGCAGACCCAACTCGTTGGTTAACTTATTCGGGAGACTACAGCGGAAAACGTCATAGCCCATTGACGCAGATCACTTTGGAAAATGTGAAGAACCTCAGGCCTGAATGGACTTTTCAGACTGGCACCACAACCAGAGGTCGAGGTTTTGAAACTTCGCCATTGGTCGACAACGGAGTGCTCTATGTTACCGGGTCCAATAATTATGCATGGGCGATAGATGCCCGTAGCGGCCGCCGCTTTTGGCAGTATAGGCGTAATCTTCCCAATGATCTGACCTATGGTGCCAGCGCTCCAGTGAACCGAGGTTTCGGCATGCTGGGGGATCAACTATTCATGGCCACACTGGATGCGCATCTGTTGTCATTTGATAGACGTTCAGGGGATCTACTCTGGGATATCGAGCTGGCAGATTATCGACAAGGATATTCGGCAACTCTGGCTCCCTTAATTGTGAAAGATAAGGTAATTGTTGGGATTTCAGGCGGGGAGTACGCCACTCGAGGATTTATCGACGCCTTTGATCCAGAAACAGGTGAGAGGCTCTGGCGTTTTAATACCATCCCGGGCCCAGGCGAACCTGGTAGTGAAACCTGGCCCGATGATCCAGACATATTGGCGCGGGGCGGCGGTGGAACCTGGATGAATGGCAGCTATGATCCTGAGCTGAACCTGATCTATTGGGGAGTGGGTAACCCGAACCCTGACTACTACGGTGATTCTCGTCCCGGAGACAATCTCTATTCCAACTCTTTAGTTGCTCTGGACGCAGATACCGGCGAGCTTCGGTGGCATTATCAGTTTACGCCCCATGATCTAAATGACTGGGACTCCAATCATATGCCGGTTCTAGCGGATGTGGATTGGCACGGTGAGCAGCGCTCCGTAGTGATGGTTGGCAATCGTAATGGCTTCTTCTATGTGCTCGATCGAATAACCGGGGAATTACTGTTAGGAACACCTTTCACTGCAACCAGTTGGGCTCGAGAGCTCGATGACGATGGCAGACCTATAGTGCTAAACGATGGCAGTGAGGGCTGTGTGCCTGACCCTTGGGGAAGCACCAATTTCATGCCTCCCTCCTACTATCCGGAGCTGGGGCTGTTTTACCTCACAGCGAGGGAAACCTGTGCGACCTTTGTTCCCGAGGAGCCTCAGCTGGTTCCGGGGCAGGCTTCATTCGGTGGCGTGATATTTATCGATGAGGAGCCAAGCTACGGTGCGCTCAGAGCGCTGGATATTGAGACTGGTGATCTCGAATGGGAATTTACCTATCCCTCACCTACATTTGGTGGAGTAATGACTACAGCTTCAGGTCTGGTTTTTGCCGGAGACCACGAGGGTAATTTCATGGCTTTCAATGCTCGGACAGGTGAGAATCTATGGCATTATCAGACTGGTTCCCGAATCTGGGGAGCGGCAGCAGTGACACATATGCTGGATGGTCGCCAATATGTACTGATAGCAGCAGGTACTACGCTTACGGCGTTTGCTCTGCCGGAATAAGCCTCAGACATGGACTTTGAGCGATTTGGCTCATATTCTTCAAGGCTGAATTGTAAGATTATGTGATTTGTGGGTGAAAATGCCCTAGAACCGTAAGAATTTGCGCTAAACTCTGAGCACTCATTAGCAGAAAGCCTATAGATTCTCTGCTTCAGACTTATAAGCTAAAGATCAAAAAATAAGAACGAACTTCCTGGAGGAAAAACAATGCTAGCCAGAAAACTTCTTTCACTTCTCTCAATTGCCGGGCTTGCGTTCCCTGTATTGGTTTTCGCACAGGCTCACGATGCCAGCATCGCTAACCACCAGCCTCATTATTATGACGCTGCAGATTTCGATATCGATTCTGCCAACGTCAACTATGCTGATCATATAGCCCCCATTTTGCAGCGCAGCTGCCAGAGCTGTCACCGGCCAGGTGGCGGTGGGCCGATGTCATTACTGACATACGATCAGGTTCGTCCATGGGCCCCAGTCATCATGTATCGAACTGCTATTCGAGACCGCATGGGAGCCATGCCTCCATTCTTTGTTGAGAAGGACATGGGTATCGATGGCTTTAAAGATGACTATTCTTTGTCTGATGTGGAATTAGCTCTGATTCAGGCTTGGACAAATAACGGTGCTCTCAGAGGTAACCCTGACAATGAGCCCGAGCCACTTCAGTTTAGTGATGGCATCGATTGGGCTCTTGGCGAGCCGGAGCTGATTCTACGCTCCAGCGATCAAACCCGACCTGCGATTGGTCCGGACTGGTGGGGTGACATAGGTCTTGTGCCAACGGGCTTAACCGAAGACCGTTATGTAAAATCTGTCGAAGTTCGTGAAGTGAATAACATTCCTGTTGAAGAAAGCACGAGCACAGTGGGCGGGCGTTACGTCTTTCATCATATGACCTACAGCAGTGGCATATTGAATGAGGATGGCACCGCAATTGACCCTTCCACTCGAGTGAGCTGGCCTATTCATGAGATAGGCCGCAACGCGGATATCTTTTCCGAGAAGGCTGGTCGCTTATTGGCAGCAGGTTCCGCACTGCATCTGGGCGCTGCCCATATGCATTCAAATGGTCGTGAAACAACTGGCCACCTGGAATTTGGCATTACCTTCTTTCCTCGAGGTTATGAGCCTGAATACAGGCATAACGGACCTCGAACAGGTAATGGCATCGATCTGGATATCGTGCCGAACAAGGCAGGACAGGAAGTACATAACTATGTGGTGTTACAGCAGCACACCAAGATTATGGCCTTTGAGCCGCACTTGCATGCGCCTGGTGTGCGCATGTGTCTGGAAGCAATCTGGGGACATAACAACTTCACCCTTAACTGTGTTGGCTACGACCATAATTGGGTGAAGCAATATGTGTACGAGGACGATAAGGCTCCGCTTCTTCCGAAAGGTACCATATTGCACACTATAGCCTACATGGATACTACTGCTGCCAATCCTAATCTTGCCGATGCTCGAAACTGGGGCGGTGCTGGACGTCGTTCGGTTTCCAATATGTTTATCGATCTGGGTTATTCAGTTAACCTAACAGAAGAGCAATTTCAGGCGGAGATGGCGAGCCGTCGAGCGTTAATGGAAGATAGAAATGATTATGATCCGGGCTGTCCGCTTTGCTGGGCGCCGGAGCCTGTTTATTCCAATGTTGCACAGGGAAATGATTAAGCATGAAAAGCGTTAAGCAGTTAATTTCCGAATATTTGATGGCCCCGGCATTGTTAGTGATGGTAATGCTGGTGTTGTTGATGAGTGCCTCTGTTGCAAATGCCCAAGGGCGATTTATGCAGCGCACTGGTGAAATCACTTCTCCAGCCTATGAAGGCTGGTGGCCCGCAGACGATGGTGGCTACACTTTGTTCTTCGGCTATATGAATTCCAATTGGGAACAGGAGTTCGATGTCCCAATTGGCTCGAGCAACTATTTTAGTATCGTGGAATCGGGTGAATTGGATGATCTTGGGGCAGACGGCTATGATTTTTCCCAATCAGATCAGGGTCAGCCCACTCATTTTTACCCTCGACGCAATCCATTCTTGTTTACCATTGATGTGCCAGCGGATTTCGGTACTGATGAGGTGGTGTGGACTCTGGTTACTCAGGGCCATCTGGCGCGAGCTTACGGTTCACTCAAGGCAGACTATCGCATCGATCCTCAGGTGATTTCTACCGAGGTTGGCGGTTCATTTGGTTCTCTCGATGATCGCTTGCGAACTAATATTCCGCCAGAGTTGCGAGTAGAAGGAGAGTCATTTCGTTCAGCACGTGTTGGTCAATCAATGGACTTAGCTGTTATCGCCAATGATCCCGATAATTTGCCAGCACGTTCAAATCGAGCAGTTCCCAGCACGCCGGACCGGATATATCGACCACCTTCATCGATAACAGCCCAGTCCGGTCCCGGACTGCGTTTTTCATGGACTATTTATCGCGGCCCTGCAGATAGAGCCACGTTTAATCCAGTTCAGATGAAGACCTACACAGATACTCGTGTCTACGCTAATTCTCCTTGGTCACCTCCCTTCACTATCCCGGAAGTGCCTGAAAATAATCGCTGGGAAAGCACGGTAACTTTCGATGAACCTGGTGAATATGTATTGCGCGGCATAGCCAGTGATGGCTCGATGTTCACCTACCGAAATGTAACGGTAACAGTTACTCGCTAGTACGAGGAATTTCATAAAAAGGCGGTGTTGGGTTCGACACTGCCTTTTTATTGAGTAGGATTCCTCTCCATCCCGGAATCACATAGGGTTAATCGAGTTGCCCCTAGGCTTCTTGGTCTGCATTCCTTGCTCTGTTGGTCAGAGTAGCTTATCTCTTAAGCTCATTGAAATTATTTGTATTGTCTTCCGGTCTGATGATTAACTGGAGGTCGCTTACTGCTGTTGCGATCCTTATAACACTAGTTCTGCGGGGGAATCAGACTAATGCGCATAATGAAAGAATCGAGCATATGGAGCCAGGCTTTTCGTTACCTTCTGCTTAGTGGTTTTTTGCTTCAGGGAGCGGTTTCTTACGGGCAGCAAGCAACTCTCAGTGGAGACACATTGAGTCTTCCTGTAGTTCAGGTGGGGGATCAGGTTTTTCGTGTAAGTCTCACTCTGGTAACTGGCACCGATCCATTGCAGTTTCAATTTTCCAGTGCTGATGAGTTAACAGATGCTGACATATCAGAAGCCAGTACTTTTAGCGGCGCAACACTTTCCGTGCCAAGCATAATTGCCGGCGGAGTTTCTTACTGGGCAGAATTTACGCTGATAAGTGAAGCCCCTGTTCTATTTTCACTAGCAGGCGGTGGAGTAATAGCCGACGGGGGAGGTTCCAGCTGTATGCGCCCGGAACCTGATCCCAGCAATGGCATAGATAACCCACTGGTTATTGCCAATGTTTCGGTGCCTGCGGCAGAGATTATCCAAGGGGCGGCAGGTCCCGATGCAATTCCTGCAATTGAGTTTCCTTTATTTACTCAGGATTTTGATTCAACGGGAATTCAACAAAACGAATTGGTAGTAGGTGTAAAAATTGGTGATGAGGTGCGTGCCTATCCCCACGAGGTCCTCGATTGGCATGAAGTAATCAACGAGCAATTTCAGTTTGAAGGACAGGAGCAGGCTTTTACTTTGAGCTATTGTCCTTTGACGGGCTCGGCAATGATGTGGAAAGGATTTTCCGAAGCGACTGACAAGACATTTGGTACATCCGGCTTCCTCTATAATTCCAATCTCGTCATGTATGATCGAGAGACCCAAACACTGTGGTCTCAGATGCTCGAGCAGGGAATTGCGGGACCGGATATTTTGCGCATTCCAGAGAAATTCCAGGTTGTTGAGACTACCTGGGGAACCTGGTCAGCGATGTATCCCGAAACTACTTTGCTCACGAGTAATACCGGTTTTAGCAGGCCTTATGGATCTTACCCCTATGGCAATTTCAGACAGGATAACTCTCTGCTATTTGAGGTGGACAATTTGTTGGATGACCGCCTCCACAGAAAGGAAAGAGTTCTAGGTATTACTGTAGGCCAGGCGTCCAAAGTTTACCCGATAAGCCGTTTCCCCGCGGCAATTACCACTATTAATGAGCGAGTAGGAGATATGGACATAGTGGCAACCGGAAGTTCCAATCAAAACTTTGGTGTTGCCTTTAATCGTCAGTTGGAAGATTGCACAGTTTTGGATTTTACACCTGTCGAAAATCAATTGCCTGTAGTGATGCAGGACAATGAGGGCAATCAGTGGGATGTATTTGGAACGGCCGTTACTGGGCCACGGACAGGAACGCAGTTGCAGAAGACCAATTCATTCGTCGCTTACTGGTACGCCTGGACAGCTTTCTTTCCAGGGGCAGAAATACAGCCATGAAGACTGTTATGAAAACTATCCTGATATCGCTAAGTTTGTTTGTGTTACAGATGGCATCCACAAGTAGCAGCTTTGCGGCGACTTGTAGTTGTGCCGGAGTGCCGCTATTAAGCGCTATGGATACTTCCTCCACTCAGCCTGGAGATCTCTACCTGAATTACAGCACAGAAATTCACGAGATGAGTGACCTCGTTCAAGGTAGCGACGAGATCAGGGATGAGACTGGCTTGTCCAGATCTTCAGTATCCCAGGTAATCTCAGCCAGTTATGGACTAGCTGACAAATGGACGGTTTCAGGTCTTATATCTTATATCGAGCATGAACGTAGCGTTGGTATCAGCGCATTTAGTAAAAATTCATCTTCAGGGCTGGGGGATGGAGTATTGCTATTACGCTATACGCCTTTCTACATAACTCCTTTCTCCCGCCATGAACTTAGTTTCGGCGCTGGGGCGAGGCTGCCCATAGGTAAAGATGATGATGGTGGCCTTTTTACTCTGTCGGAAGATATGCAGCCCAGTAGCGGGTCTGTGGGTGAGATATATTGGAGCAGCTATAGCTACGCGTTCAACCAAGCTGCTACCGTACAGTTCAATGTGTCAGCAAACTACACAATAAACGATGATGAGAACAGCAGGAAATATGTCTTTGGTGATGAAATAAATTTCGCCCTCGGAATCAGTCAGAATATTGGTAGCAAATTTGCTTATTCAGCGGGTCTTCGATATCGACAAACTACTGCTGACGAGAGGAACAGCTTTGAAATCCCAAATACGGGAGGGAAGTGGTTGGATTTTGTACCTGGGGTTCAATATATATTCAATGATAAATTGAGTGTCGGCGTATCGGGCCGAGTACCACTGGTCAGAGATCTCGATGGTGTTCTGCAATTCACAACAAGTTATTCATATGCGGTAAATCTCAGCTATGCTTTCTAAAACATTTCTTTGTATCTGCGCTTCTTTTCTACTGACCTTGCCTGCTCTTGCCCAGGAAGAAGGTGAATTGGCGATTGATTTTAGTGGAATTGAATTAACTAGAGGAGATACCATCACTCTGTCCGATTATCGAGGGAGAGTGGTCTTCGTGGATTTCTGGGCATCATGGTGTCTTCCTTGTTTAGTATCTTTGCCTGCCTATGAAAAGATACGCAATGAGCTGGGTACAGAACAGTTCGAAATCATTGCCATTAACGTGGATGAGAATACCGAAGACGGATTGGAGTTTCTTGAGGACAATCCAGTATCCTATCCCGTGATCGCTGATCCTGAAGGTGAAATTGGCATACCCTATAAAGTTCGCAGTCTACCGGTTTCTTATTTGATCGATCAGCAGGGCGAAGTTGTAGCTTCTTATCGGAGTTTCAGTCCGGGCGATGAGGTAGAATTGAAGAGACAAATTCAATCTCTATTCCTGCCTTAGGTTTTTTCTGAATTAAGCTCACCTGATTACCTCAAGCTCCTTCCCTCTCGTTGCTTCTCTATTCATTGCAATAGCCAATCTACTGTTTTAATCTGCAATGCCTGTTCAGATTTGTATCTGCCAGTTCAGGTATTAACAAGGCTGGCTTATATCCTAATGGAGTTCAATCCTGATGAATAATCACAGACACAATATCCCAATGACTCTGATCTCTCTGCTGAGTGGCTTCGCTGTATTAGCATTCTCAACTGTGGCCCTCGCACAATTGGAGCCGATAAATGTCCGGCCTAATCCGTTTTCTTCCGTTGATGGTTGGGTGAACCTTCCGGCCGCCAGAGAATGGGGGTCTACGGCGGGCGTGGATATCGACCCCGATGGCAGACATCTCTGGGCGATAGATCGATGTGGATCAAATAGCTGCGCAGGATCAAACCTGGATCCCATTCTCAAGATAGATCCTGAAGGCAATGTGGTTGCTGCCATTGGTGGTGGCCTTATGTTGTTTCCCCACGGTTTGCATGTGGACCGAGATGGCAATATTTGGGTGACCGATGGTCAGGGACCTGATCCCTCTAATCCCAATACAAATGGCATGGGTCATGCGGTATACAAATTGAGCCCAGAGGGAGAGCTCTTGTTGACCTTGGGGCAGCCCGGAGTGGCAGGTGATGGTAGCGATGCCTTGCTCGAAACACCATGTGATGTCGTCACCGATGCAGATGGCAATATCTATGTGGGTGATGGTCACAGCGGTCAGAACGAAAATGCGACACCTGACACTGTAGCCAGAATCGTAAAATTCGATCGCAATGGAAACATGATTAAATATTGGGGAGGGTGGGGTTCCAATGCCGGCCAATTAAAGACTCCACACGCTCTGGATATAGATTCACGGAATCGCTTGATCGTTGGTGATCGTGGTAATAACCGCTTACAGATTTTTGATCTAAACGGAAACTATATAGGTGAATTCAAGTCTTTCAGCCGACCAAGTGGCATCTACATTACTGATGACGACACAATTTATGTGGCGGATTCGGAGTCCGAGTTTGATGATACGAGAAACCCGGGTTGGCATGCAGGGATCCGGGTTGGCAGTTTGCTGGATGGCATTGTGGATTACTTCATTGATGGAACCGTAGAAGCTTACCCCGAAGGATCTAATCCAGAAGGAGTTGCTGTTGATTCTTCAGGCAATGTTTTTGGCGCAGTAGTTTCCGGCGGTGGTGCCATGGTGAAATCCTCGAGACGTTAAAAAAAGATCAGTGGCGAGTGATTTGGAAAATATTCAGGGAGAAATTTTAGTATGAAATTAACAAAAGGGTTTAGAGAATTGGTGGCTGAGGCTGAAAGTGAAATCAATTCCTTGGATACTCATTCGGTTGATTCGAAGTTGCAGTCAGGAGGGAGTGGCTTACTTCTTGTCGACCTTCGTGATGTAAGAGAAGTAAAGCGAGAGGGGAAAATCTCTGGCTCCATCCATATACCCCGCGGAATGCTCGAATTCTGGATTGATCCTGAGAGTCCTTACTACCGTAAGGAATTTGATGATGCCCAGGAGATAATCCTTTACTGCAATAAGGGATGGCGCTCAGCGCTGGCGGCACAAAGCCTGAAGAGAATGGGGGTGGAGAATGTGTCTCATATGGCTGGGGGCATGGAATTATGGGTCAAAGAGATAGGCCGTATAGAGGAAAATTAGCCTCTACCCTAGACGCTGGCACTGCACTCTGGCTATGATGTCCCGACTTCCCAAGCTCAGAGATTCACAGTCATGAAATCAAGAATAAGCCACGGTCCACTTCATTCCGACGCTATCGACCATACTAAACGCTCCCTTCTTAAGGCCTTACCGGCTTTCGCTCTGGCTCCAACAGTATTTGCTCAGGGCAGCAATTCTCCAATTCAAGTAAGGAAACTCCATAGCTTCGGCCTCAGAGTGTCTGATGTCGATCGTTCCCTCAAGTTTTATCAGGACATATTTGGCTGCTCAATACAGTCCCGGCAAGGGGACACTGTATGCTTGCAAATTGGCGACGGGCCAAGATTTTTCTCACTTTCACCAATGCGTTCAGGCGAGCAGCCTGGATTTAGTCATGTTGGGTTGAGTGTTGAGGATTTTGACTTAAATGCTGTCAGTGATCAGCTCGCTGCATTTGGCATTGAGCCAACAAATCGAGCAGGTCCGCGTCAGGCTTCTTTGGATGTTGCACTGCGCTCTTGGGTTTCCACTCGAGGAGAGGATAGGGGGGGCGCATCCTCAGGGACGCAGGAATTGTTTTTTGCTGATATTGAAGGGTTGATATATCAATTGTCACCGGAAGATCATTGCGGCGGCAGTGGCGCCACTGGCTCGCTATGCCAAGCTGTGGAGCCTGCTCCCGATTCTGGCCTTTTTCGTACTATCGACCTAAATCATTTTACTAACTTCTTAGCAAATAATGGGCGCGCGAATCAATTTTATACACGGATTTTCGGGAAATCTTATCAAGCTTATCAAGGGCCAACTTCCCCTATCGTAGGTGTTGGTGATGGCAAGCAATTTCTTATGTATGTTGGCGGCTCTCAGGAAGGAGCACCAACGAATCCTGGAAGAGTCGATCACGTAAGCCTCTCGATTACAGATTTTGATGTCGCTGACATACTTGCCAAGCTAACAGGCTATGGCTTGTCTGCGAGAGCAGATGGTGAAACCGACCCACTGCAACATTGGGTTAGCATGCGCATGCCTAATCGTGGCGGTATCGAAGGGGGCACTCCGGAAGTGTATTTTTCTGATCCGGATGGCATACGAATTCAGGTGCAAGATGATAGTTACTGCGGTGGTGGTGGTTATCTTGGAGATGATTGCTCAGCTCCGGTTTAATACTCTATTTACATTATCTACTTAAGAAAGAAGGAAGAAGTATGGAACACAGATATATCGGTACCAGTGGATTGCGAGTCAGTCCTATATGTATGGGAACCATGAGTTTCGGCACTTGGAGTGACAAAAAGGAAAGTTTCAAAATATTGGATACGGCTTATGAGCGTGGAATTAATTTCTTCGATACCGCTGAAGTATATCCAGTACCACCCACAGCTGAATTAGCGGGCGTCACCGAACAGATATTCGGCGAATGGATTAAGACTCGTCCCCGCGACTCTTTGATTATTGCCACTAAAGTTGCCGGGGCGGCATCGGGTTGGTTTGTGCCACCTATTCGTCATGGTCTCACTGCTATCGACAGGTTTCATATCGAAACAGCTGTAGAGGGTTCTCTACGAAGAATGGGTCTGGATTATATCGATCTGTACCAGGTTCATTGGCCTGACACTATCGTCCCCATGGAGGAATCCATGGAGGCACTGGACCGGCTCGTGCAATCTGGAAAGGTTCGTTACCTGGGGACATCTAACGAGAATGCGTATGGCCTGACCAAGAGCAATACCATTGCTCATTACGAAGGGCTTACCAGGTTTCAGTCGATTCAGAATAATTTCTCATTGCTGAACAGACGCTTTCTCGATGAGTTGGCCATAGTATGTCAGCGCGAGAAGATTTCCTTGTTGCCATATTCTCCTATTGGTGGAGGAGTACTCAGCGGGAAATACAATGGAGATAAAGCTCCTGATAATTCCCGGTTCGGTGACTATATGGCTGAAAACAATCCGCGTCAGGCAGCCATGGCTTCTCGCTTCGTGAATGAAGGAACTTTGGCATCAACGGCTAAATACATGGAGATTGCAAAGGAAGCTGGAATGTCACCCGTAACGCTAGCGACAGCCTGGAGTATGAACTTCGACTTTGTGGCATCTACCATGATTGGCGCCAGAACTGCTGATCAACTGGATGATTCCCTTGCTGCACTGGACGTTACTCTAACTGACGAAATAATGAAGCAATGTGATGAAGTACATAGCCAGCATCTCTACCCAATGGGCTAGTATTTTCAGTTTGCTCTTCGCTTCAGCAGCGATTCAAGCCGAGACGGTTCATATCTCCCATTGTATGGGGGCGTGTCCCGTCTCGAATGCTAATTCGTTAAACGACGACTCTATTGAAATCGTAGTTCGCCACCTCTTCGCAGCAGCTGTCAATAAAAATAATGGTCAGGCTCAGTGGCTGGCCTATAAAGTCATGCCGGATTCCGTTGGTGTAGCTTCGCTTCTTCCTCGGCGCTGGTTGCTTGATCGTCTAATGACAGCTAGTTCACAATTGGAGGCGGAAGCGGAAGGGGGTTTGCGGGTCATCGAGCCAGAATTCCTCAATGAAGAGGAAAATAGTTACCTCACCAGTGAAATACAATTTGATTCTGATGATCGCGGTCGCCTCGTACCTATGTCCAGCTTTGCGGGCACTCCGTATTGGGATGAATTGAATTATTTGAGCAACATGGCACCGTTACCTGAGTTTTTAAGGTTGGGTTCCTGGTCTCGGCTGGATATGGCAGTTAATGAATATTCTCAGCGAGGGGTAGAGGTTTTTGTCGTGAGCGGGCCAATCATGGCTGCTGACGCTGGCTCGGGTTTATCACTGCCGCCGCAGGCATACTTCAAATTGATTTCCAATATGGACTCATACAGTGCCTTTATTTTTAGAGAGGACACAGCGCAGCATGCTGAATATTGTGAACAACGTGTAACAATTGAAGAACTGGAAAGACGAACGGGCTTGCAATTTTTCCCTGATATGCAAGTGCCATCACCTCAGGGTTTGGGCGAAGAAATAGTTTGCGATTCATTCTAGCTAATGAGTTCGCCATGAATATTGAGATAGAAGCAGGAGCTTAGGAAGATGGATTTCGTATTTACGCCGCCAGCAATTCCCGCTGTACCGATAAGCGGCTGTGAGACTTTGTTTCCGGTCCATAGAATTTATTGTGTGGGCAGAAATTACAGTGATCATGTAAAAGAAATGGGTGGCGACCCCAAGAAAGAGCCACCTGTTTTTTTTAGCAAGCCGGCCTCTGCTATCGTTACTGACAATCAGAATATTCCCTATCCCCAGGCAACCAATGACCTGCATCATGAAGTGGAACTAGTAATAGCGCTGTCTTCCGGTGGTAAGAATATCTTATTGGAAAGCGCTGAGGACTGCGTTTTCGGCTACGCGGTGGGTATAGACTTTACGCGCAGAGATTTGCAGGCGATCGCCAAGAGCAACGGCAGGCCGTGGGATGTAGCCAAAGGTTTTGATGATTCGGCTCCTATTTCTGCAATAAAGCCAGTCTCTGAGTGCTCGCTTAATGCATCCACAGAGATTTCATTGGAAGTTAATGGGGCTGTGCGCCAACAAGCAACGCTCGGCGAAATGATCTGGAGTATTCCTGAAATAATATGTGCGCTTTCGAAGTTCTATGAGCTTAAAGCAGGAGATCTTATCTACACCGGAACTCCAGCTGGAGTTGCCGCTGTGGGTGCAGGAGACAGCCTGCAGGCTTCTCTGCAAGGAGTCGCTGAATTGAAATTTGAATTGAGTTGAGGATTTCATGACGGGGCAACAAACAACTCTGCTGGTCATACTTTTTGCTCTTCTGGTGATGTTGGTGTGGGGGCGATACAGATACGACATCGTTGCACTAGGTGCGCTATTTGTAGCTGGTTTCTTTGGCTTGGTACCCCAGGCTGAATTATTTTCCGGATTTGGTAATCCGGCTACCATAACGGTAGTTCTAGTGCTTATTGTAAGTTCTGGGTTAACGAAATCAGGAGCCGTTGATTTTGTTACCAAGACGATTGAGCCCTTATCCTCCCAGCCCTATCTTCATATCGCTGTTTTAACATTCCTTGCCGCATTTCTTTCCATGTTTATGAATAACGTGGGAGCTCTAGCCTTATTGATGCCGATAGCAATACAGTCAACTACCAAAGCTGGCCGGCCACCTGCAACGGTTCTAATGCCTTTGTCATTCGGGTCTATTTTAGGTGGTCTGGTTACTATGATAGGTACACCTCCTAATATTTTAATAGCCAATTATCGACAAGAAGTGACCGGTGAAGCATTCAGCATGTTTGATTTTTCACCTGTTGGTGGAGGTATAGCCTTCTGTGGAATTGTATTCATGCTAGTTGTAGGTTGGAAGTTGGTGAAGGTGCGCAAGCAGACAGCTGGCCTGGAATTGTTTGACGTAGAGAAATACTTATTTGAGCTAAAGATCACAGAGGAAACTGAGTTACTGGGTAAGAAGGTAGGAGAGCTCAAAGATCTTTTGGCTGAAGGGAAGATGGATCTCCTCTCCATGGTTCATAAACAACAAAAACTACCTGTAGTTCATCGTTATCACACGCTAGCCAAGAATGATTTATTAATGTTGCAGGGCTCCCATGAGGACATCGATAATTTCGCTACCACTCATAACTTGCAAATGCTTTCTGCGGAGAATGCGAGAAAGGAAATTCTTTACTCCGAAGATTCTCAAGTGGCTGAAGTCGTGGTGACTCCGAATTCCAATGTCGCTGGTCGGACACCGTCCCAAATTAGATTCAATCGTAGATACGATATTAACTTATTGGCGGCATCACGTTCAGGCACGCCCCATCGCAATCGACTCCGTGACTTCGAAATAAAAGTCGGTGATGTTTTACTTCTTCACGGAGAGGAAGAAGCCTTGCAAGATGCGATTCTGAAAATGGAATGCTATCCGCTTGCCAAACGTGATTTGGGATTCGGCAAAGCTAAGAAGGCTGTACCTGCAGTGCTCAGTTTTGTTCTAGCTATCGCTGCTGCTGCTGTAGGGTTCATATCCATACAGCTAGCTCTTGGTATTGCTACAGTGGTCATGGCGGTTACTAATATCGTGCCGGTTCGAGAATTTTATGATGGCGTTGATTGGCCTGTTGTCATTCTCCTAGGGGCAATGATCCCTCTCGGTGCTGCCTTGGAAACTACAGGAACAACGACGTTGCTGGTGGATGGAATTCTAGATGTCACCGGGGACATGTCCCCGGTCTTGATTCTTGCTGTGATATTGATTGTTACCATGACAGTTTCTGATGTGCTCAATAATGCGGCAACCGCTATTCTTATGGCTCCAATAGCCTACAACATCGCCTTAGCCTTACAACTAAACCCGGATACCTTTCTCATGGCAGTCGCTATAGGGGCATCTTGTGCTTTCCTCACCCCTATAGGTCATCAGAATAATGCGTTAATTATGGGGCCCGGGGGATACAAATTTGGTGACTACTGGCGTATGGGCTTACCTCTAGAGATTGTAATTGTAACGGTTGCCTTGCCATTGCTCCTCCTATTTTGGCCTCTCTAAATCAGCTGCTACGCTTCGCAAGCATGATGGTGGCTGCATGTGCTAATATTTCATTCTATTAGTGGTATCAATCGGCGGCCTCAAGCGGTGGAAGATTAATGCGAGTCAATTGGAAAACTTATAATTCTGGCAAGTTTTACGATGAGATAATCAGTAGTCCTGGTTATGCTCGTAAACCTGCACGTGGATTGGCAAGCTACCTTCGTTCCCTTACTCATGAAGAGCTTCTTCAAAAAAAGACTGCTGCTGAGCTGGCAATTAAGACCATGGGGATTTCTTTCACGGTATACAGTGACGGGGAGAACATAGATCGAGAGTGGCCGTTCGATATTATTCCCAGAGTAATCGCCGAGAAGGAGTGGAATCACACCAGTTTGGGATTGAAGCAGCGGTTGAGAGCTCTCAATTGTTTTATCCATGATGTATATAACGATCAGAAAATATTTAAAGACAAACTAATTCCCAAAGAGCTAATTCTCAATTCCGGTAACTTCAGAAAAGAGTGCGTTGGAATCAAGCCCCGTTTTGATACCTGGGCTCATATCTGCGGAACAGATTTAATTCGAGACCATACCGGTGAGTTTTTCGTACTCGAAGATAATCTTAGGGTGCCATCCGGCGTGTCCTATATGCTGGAGAATAGACGAGTTACCAAGCGTGTTTTTCCAGAACTATTTGAGAACTACAATATTCAGCCAGTCACTGAATATCCAGATCAGCTGTTCGACATGCTTTCTGCAATTTCTCCCGAGCCAAAAGAATTTCCAGAGATAGTAGTGCTAACTCCAGGAGTTTATAACTCAGCTTATTTCGAACATTCCTATCTTGCTCAGAGAATGGGTGCTGAACTGGTGGAAGGTGGAGATCTGGTTGTTGAGAAAGACAGGGTCTTCATGAAGACTGTCGATGGATTGTCCCAGGTGGATGTAATATACAGACGAATTGATGATCTGTTTCTTGATCCTTCTGTGTTTAACAAAGAATCAGTGTTAGGTGTTAGCGGCCTTTTTAAAGCTTGGGTAAAAGGCAATGTCGCATTAGCGAATGCTCCGGGTGCGGGAGTTGCTGATGACAAGATTATTTACACCTATGTGCCTCAATTCATAAAATATTATCTTGGTGAAGAGCCTATTCTTCCCAATGTCCCCAGCTACCTCTGCATCGATAAGGTACAGCGTCAACACGTTCTGGAAAATCTCGATAAACTGGTTGTGAAACCAGCCAATGAGTCCGGAGGCTACGGTATGTTGATTGGTCCTCAGGCCAGCAAGAAAGAGCTGGAAGAGTTCGCTCGTCGAATAAAGGCCGATCCAAGGAATTACATGGCCCAGCCACTTATATCTCTTTCCACCGTACCTATTTTGGGTGACAGAATAGTGGAACCAAGACACGTTGATTTGAGACCTTTCGTCTTGCAGGCAGATAAGTCCTATGTAACGGCAGGCGGCTTAACGCGAGTTGCAATGGTCAAGGGTAGTTATATTGTAAATTCCTCACAGGGTGGCGGTAGTAAAGACACCTGGATAGTAGGGGACTCATAGAACTATGTTATCTAGAGTTGCAGAGAGAGTTTACTGGCAGGCACGATATCTGGAACGTGCCGAAAATACCGCACGGCTATTGAACGTGTTTTCTACATTGCTGCTGGATCTACCGACTGGTACCAAGCTCGGTTGGCGGTCATTGGTTGAGATTACCGGCGGTGAAGAGGCATTTGATGCTCGATACAAGCAGGCGGTAGAGCGTAGTGTAGTTAAATTCTTGCTGGCAGAGAACAATGGTTCTTCCATTCTTGATATGTTGGCGCATACCCGTGAGAACGCTCGAACTACTCGGGAGATTATGCCCTCCGAAGCTTTTGAGAAAATTAATGAGCTTTACTATTTTGCCAAGGAAAATGCATCCTCGGGAATTTCTCGCGGACCGCGCCACGAATTATTAGAGGCCATTATTTCGTCCTGTCAGCAAATTTCAGGCTTGATGGCAGGAACCATGTCCAGGGGAGCCGCATATAGTTTTGTGCGGCTGGGTCGAAGTCTTGAGCGCGCAGACATGACTACGCGAATCGTCGACGTGGGCTCCTTTAATCTGCTTTCCTCGATTTCTAAATCAAAAGATCAGGCCGCCGCGGATGAGCCATATGACAATATCCTATGGATGAACGTACTTCGGTCTCAAAGTGCCTATCAGATGTACAGACAACATGTGAAACATCGAGTCAACGGTGAAGATGTAGTCACTTTCCTGCTTAGAGACGAAGAGTTTCCTCGTTCGGTGACCCACAACCTGATTACCATCACCAAGGTTCTTCATAAGTTGCCTAATCAAGAGAAGGTGTCAAAGCAGGTGGAAAAAACCTTGCGTATCGTTGGTCGAGGGAAGCTTGGGAAGCTCATGGATGAGGGGCTTCTGGAATACATCGATGATCTACAGTTAGAAATAGCCTCCGTACATAAGAAAGTCGCAGACACCTGGTTTTTACCTAACAAATAATATATGAAAAACTTTCGCTGCAATTGTGGTCAGACACTGTTCTTTGAGAATACCAGTTGTCTGAATTGCAACAATCAAGTCGGATTTGATCCAGAGTCGATGGAGATGTATTCCGATGACGCTTTGATGGCCGAGCCATCCAGACAATTCTGTAAAAACTCTTCCGATTACAATGTTTGTAACTGGTTTGTCACTGATGAGGACTCTGCATATTGCATGTCCTGTAGTCTCAATCACACCATCCCCAATTTACTTAGGCCGGAAAGAAGGCGTTGGTGGAAGAGCCTGGAGCATGCCAAGCGTCGTCTTATCTATTCACTACTTTCTCTCGGTCTTCCACTGAAAGGCAAGAAAGAGGACCCTTTGGGCATGGCGTTTAGTTTTATTGAAGATAAACGTTCCAATCCCCAGGTGTTCGAAGACCATGTAAACACAGGTCATTTCGATGGGCATATTACAGTAAATATAGCTGAAGCCGACCAAGTCACTTTGGAGAAAGCCAGGGCATTCTCCGGGGAATTGTACCGAACCCTGCTAGGGCATTTGCGTCACGAAAGCGGCCATTACTATTTTTCCAAGCTCATCAATACCGATGAGAAGCTGGCTCAGTTTCGCGAATTGTTCGGGGACGAATCAAAAGACTATGATCAGGCGCTGAAGGACTACTATGCGAATAAGGGCAAGACAGCCAAGGATCCGGCTATGGTCAGTCATTATGCGCAATCTCACCCTTGGGAGGACTGGGCCGAAGTATGGTCACATTACCTGCACATGGTAGATACACTTGATACAGCTGCAGCGTTCGATCAGCAGTTGGGTGCAGGTCATCTGGATGATATCGAGGAAACTCTTCAGAAATGGTCACAGCTGACTATCATGCTCAATAGTCTTAACCGGAGTATGGGGCTGGAAGATGCTTACCCCTTCGTACTCTCAGATCAGGCTTTTACGAAGCTCCGTTTCGTTCACGGCTTGATTTATCCCAGTTAGTTGCCCAGGAAAGCGGGGGCATCTGACGGAAGGCATCCTTGAGAAGCTTGTCCCAGGATTTCTTCAGATCACGTAAAAACTCACTGTCCTCTTCGAAGCGATGATAATTATCAATAACGAGGCTGCCATTCTTGTAGATAGTGGTCTCTATTGGTGGTCCGACGCTAAGGTTACTTCTCAGAGTTGAGTCCATAGAAACCAGGGCGCACATGGCGCATGTGTCCAGGTCTAATTCCGGGGTGAGGATTCTGTCCAGAATTGGTGAGCCATACTTACTCTCGCCTATCTGTAGATAGGGAGTGTCAGCGGATGTTTCAATATGATTACCTTCTGGATAGACCAGTAACAGGCGAGGGGTGCTGGCTCCGATTTGACCGCCGATGATAAAGCTGGCCTCAAATTTTTTGCCTTCTACGGTTCGTTTTTCCTGCTGCTCTCTACTTATATCTCCCAGATAATCAGCGGCATCATCAATAGTTTCGACATTCAGCAAATTGACTTCGGTATTCTGGCGAATGTCGGTTTTGATCTTTGCAATTGCGGCCTGGCTAGTGGCCAGATTGCCAGCGGTAAGAATGACCAGCTGTCGTTCACCATCGATACCGAAGTTGAACATCTTGCTATAGGTTGAAACCTTGTCGATACCGGCATTAGTACGGGAATCGGAGCAGAAAATAAGCCCTGCATCCACAGCGATGGCTACACAATATGTCATTTTTTGATTATTCGAGTAAAACGAGCGACCAATCATACCCTATGTATGTTGAATACTTAATAGCGCTTTTAGAGATTGTTTGAGGTGATGAAAAAACCTTATTTTAAGGCTGCTATTGGGGAAGGAGCCGCCGAAAAACGGCCCCTGTGGGGCATATCTGAGGACTATTATGATGCGTCTCTACTTAAGCCAATACAGCGGGCTGAGTATTATTCCATGCTGTCGAGCATTTCGTCCAAATCATCATAGTCGAATTCATGGTCGATGCGTTTGCTGTCCATACGCTCTTCGATGCGTCGTCGTAATGCAGTGATATTGCCACTGGGCTTAGCGCTAATGTTAATACTCTCTTCAGAGTCTTCATCCTGCATAATAGCTGTGGAATCAAAGAACTCTTTAGCATCTTCCAGTGAGTCATCCCAATTCTTTTCTTTCATGGCGATTCTCTCTTCCGATATCTGCATAAACACCTACATGAATAAGTGCCCTCATAAATGCTTATCGTTAGACAGGCGTAAAACCTTCAGGAAAAACTAAGAAAATATTGGAGAAATGTGACGCTAGTCCTCCAGGGAATAGCTTGAGTTGATAGTGCTCAGTAAGTGCGGTGTTTACAGGGACCTATGCTAGAGATAAGCCGAGGGATTCGATGGTTTTCTTTCTGAGTTCCTTCTTGGCAATCTTGCCTGTTGCGATGCGGGGTAGCTGCTCGTATTGGAAGAACATGCGTTCAGGTATTTTGAATGCAGCGATGCGAGATTGAAGAAAAGCCTGCAGTTTATGGCTGTCCAGAGAGTTGTCTGATTTGATCATTATTGAGGCGCAAACTATTTCACCCAAGCGGTCATCGGGAATACCATAGACTGAAACTTCATTAACGTCAGGATGCTCAGTGATTGCATACTCCACCTCGGCACAGCCAATGTTCTCACCGCCTCGTATTACTATGTCCTTGGCTCGGTCCAGAATAATCAGGAAGCCCAGGTCATCCTGCTTTCCGATATCACCGGTACGAAACCAGCCGTCTTTGATTACCTCAGCGGTTGCCTCAGGATTATTCCAATAGCCCTTCATGACTGTAGGGCCCTTGATACAGATTTCGCCTATTTCCCCAAGACTCAATTCATTGTCTTGTTCATCTACGATTTTTACGGAAGTGACAGGTGGTGTAGGTCGACCCGTGCTATCCGGTCTGGAGGCGTAAAATTTGCCGGAAATAATTGCACCGATAGCATTGGTTTCAGTTAAGCCATAACCTAGCCCGGGAATAGCTTTGTCCGGGAATTTTTCCATGATCATATTCAGGTGTTCGGGTGGTCGTGGGGCGCCTCCACTTTGCACTCCTCGGAGACTGCTGATATCCGTTGAATCAAAATTGGGTGATTGCATCAGCTCCCAAGCCATAGTGGGTACGCCATGAAAAACAGAAATGCGCTCCTCTTCGATCAGCTTGAGTGCAACTTCGGCATCCCATTTGTACATCATGACAAATTTGCGCAGATAGACGAAGCTGGCGAGGAATTGGGCATGACTACCGGTGACATGAAACAGAGGAACATTGGCTAAGAGGGCTGGATCAAATTCGGGATTTTCTTCTACTAATTCCGGCCGTAGAATTTCGTTGATTTCCTTAACAAACTTCCAGGTGTAGAGAGCGCTGATAATACTGCGGTGACTGGAGAGCACACCTTTTGGCATTCCGGTGGATCCAGAAGTGTACATGATCGTGGCATTGTCATCGGCCTTGACGCCAATTCTTTCCACTTCCTCATCACTGAGCGGCTCAACAGATTTTGCTAGCTCGTAAAATTCAGGGAACACGGTTTCCAACTCCGGTTTGATTTGAACAATCTCGACGTTCAGTTCCCCGAGAAAAGGTTCGAGTAAGGAGAGTCTTGCCGGATCTATAAATATCAGTTTGCTGCCACTGTCATTGAGCCCATATTTAAGCTCAGGGCCTTTCCACCAGGAATTCATTGGTACAACTATGGCACCCATGAGAGAGATGGCCATGTAACTGATACACCATTCCGGAGAATTTCGAGCGCACACAGCTACACTGTCTCCGGGCTTCACCTGAAATTGTTCAAGTAACACCCGTGCCATGCGGCGAGCTAGATCGAAAGCTTCTTCGAATGAGAATCTTTCGTTTTGATAGACAAGAAAATCTTTATCCCCCGCCACCAGACCCTTTCTATACAGCTCGCCAAGGTTTTCAGGAATGTTTTTAAAAACATCCAGTTCCAATCCGGCTATTGTGGCGGTTTCGGTTTCATACTCGGAACCCACTGCCTTGTGATCTGCAGCGATGGTCTTGAGTTTTTCAAGATCTTGAAGGATTTGTTCGTCTGTTAACATAAAGCGACTTCTGTTAATTCTCTGCTTTCATTTCCAGAGTTACTTTGCCCATCACACGGCGTTCAGTAAATACATTAAATGCATCCACGTAATCGCTCATGGCAAATGACTCGGTAATTATGGGTTTAAGGCTGCCGTCGTCATACATGCTTAGCAGTTCTGTAAAATTTTTCTCATATTCTTCCGGTTCTTCTTTTCGAAATCGCCCCAGGAATACACCGACCATAGATGATCCTTTTAGCAGGGCCAGATTTGCCTTGTGCTCCGGTATTCTTCCACTGGCAAAACCAATCACCAATAGTCTTCCGTTCCAAGCAATACATCTGCAGCTCTGATCGAAGAGATCTCCGCCTACGGGGTCGTAAATCACGTCTGCCCCGTTCCCATTCGTAAGTTCTTTTACCTTTTCTTTTAATTCTCCATCACCATAATTCAGTAAGGCATCAGGTTTAAGCGCATTAACAAAATCCAGTTTTTCGTCGGAGCTGGCTGCAGCAATCACTTTTGCTCCCATTAGCTTGCCCAATTCAACAGCAGCCAAACCTACGCCGCCACTGGCGCCAAGAACCAGTAGTGTCTCCCCGGCTTTTAGAAGGCCGCGTTGCTTTAGTGCGTAATATGAAGTGGTATAGACCATTGCGAAGCTGGCTGCGGTTTTGAAGTCCATACTGTCGGGTATTTTTCGCAAGCCTTCAGCCTTCACCACAACCTGTTCGGCAAGACCTCCGATTCCTGGGGTGGCCATAACCCGATCACCCACAGCAAAGCCTTCGAGACCTGATCCCACTGAGCGAATCACGCCGCCGACTTCCGAGCCCGGTGTAAACGGCATGGGGGGTTGAAACTGGTACTTCCCCTGTATTTGTAATCCATCTGGGAAATTCAGTGAGGCGGCATAAACCTCTACAACAGCTTCCTTTTCACCTGCAACCGGATCGTCTATTTCTTCCAGTGTCAGGTTTTCAGCAGGACCATGTGACTTACAGACTATGGCTCTCATGTATAACCTCTTCTTTAACGAAGGCGGATTCAATCATGAATAATGCCTAACTTCAATTTTCATGCTGTTCGCCAATATTGTTTCCACGGCCAGTACTTGTTGTAGATGAGTAGTAGCCAAGTTGTTGCTGCGTAATTAAACAAGTATATTAAATGCCGCTACCAGCGAGCTAGAATAAGCGAACTCAACTCTATATCCTTGCTAAACCCTATTGATAGATCGTGATACCCAGCATGAACGAAACTCAGCGACAGGAATACCTGAAAACCATGGGAATACAGAGCTATTTCCCTCGTGTGGTATTGCCTGGCGCCAAACCTTCTCCCGAATATGACTTCGACGAAACGCCTGATTCAGATGAACCATCACTCTCTGCAATAGCGTCTGCGGTTAAGCGACCTGTCGAAAATGTCTCAGATTCAAAGGGGAGCAGTGCATCGTCTGGCAATTCCGTGCTGGATGAATTGCGAGCAGGGGCAACTACCTCCAGAAAACCAGCAATCAGCCCCGAAAAAGAAGATCTGACAGTGCAAAGTGGCAGTGCTGGAAGAGATTCGACTACAGATGAGGCTCTCGATAAGGAGGGTTCCACGGAGGAGGCTGCCGAACTTCGATTTAGCTTGAATTACTACAAGATTACACCAACCCTGGCGCTGGTTAACGAAGTACCCCACCAAAATGCTTCCAATCAAGATGCCCAGATCATGGCATTGATGAAGGCCATTTTGTTGGCACTCTCTATTGATGTAGAGGTATCCGACCTTCGAGCAGAGAATTTTTCCTGGCCCCTGTCTGCCGATCTGGATCTTGACAGCAACTCCGCAGAATTAGCGTCAAAGGCCTTATCCGGGTTTATGCAGATGCGCCAGCACAAAGATCAATTTGGTGATTTGCTGGTATTTGCAGCTCGTTCTGAGGAGTTGATCCTTGGGGAGGATTCCAGCCTGCGGGATTTTAAGTCAGCTTGCGAAAGTTTTAATCTTACAGTGACAAAATCTCTACACAGTATGCTTGTTCACCCAGCTTTGAAAAAAGAAGTGTGGCAGGATTTACAGCCGCTGCGTAGAAGACTCGCCGAATCAGAATAAGATCATGCTTTCGAATATTCAACCACCTCTTCAACCACCTACAGATTTTTTTGCACGAACTATGCGCAGTAGTGATCTGGATATTGTTGCTGCTAATGAATCTGCAGCGTATGAGCATCCATGGACCAAGAGAATATTCGTCGATTGTATGCGTTCTGGTTATCAAAATTGGGTTCTGGCCAATAAGCAATCCATTGCAGCCCACGGTGTAATGTCCGTTGCGATCGGCGAGTGCCATTTGCTTACGCTCTGTGTTCATCCGGACTATCAGCGCCGCGGTTATGGCAGAAAGTTGTTCAATTTGATGCTGGATCGAGCTTGCAAGCTGGAAGCCGAAGTTTGTTTTCTCGAGGTAAGACTTTCGAATATACCCGCGATAGATTTGTATCGTTCTATGGGGTTTAGGCAGATCGGAGAGAGAAAGAATTACTACCCTAGCGCAGAAGGCAAAGAAGATGCCCTGATCATGTCCAGAGAGTTGCCATTGCCCTGATTAGTCTTTTGCTGCGAAAATTTTCCGTATAAGAGTGAATATACCGGCAATGGTAACTGCTATTATCATAATGCCGAGCAACATAAGCAGAACCCCAAAAAGGATGTTGAGAATTTCTTCTCTCGGAATATCCTGCCACATCGCCAAGCCCCACAAGCAGGTAGCGCCAATGACGATGCCGGCAATTACTGCCGAAGTCTTCTTGCGAACATTGAGTAAACCGAAAATCAAATCAGGGGCCTGTTGTCCTTATCGGGATAGCTGGCAGTACACTCAGGGTATTCACTACAACCCCAGAAAACACCGTTCTTGCCTTCCCGTTTAACCAATAGATGTCCACATTGACCACAGCGGTGTCCCTCCTCAGGAATACCATCTACATCCTGCAATGTCACCTTGCAGCCTTTAGAATAACCGCTGCAGAACCAGTAATTGCCTTTTTCTTTCTCCGCACGAACCATCCTTCTGGTGCAGACAGGGCATCGATAGTGCTCATCAACTTCCTTGGAGGGCTTTCCGTTTAGGTCATTCATGGTAGCTCTGCATTCCGGAAATCCGGTGCAGCCCCAGAACGGACCCATTTTACCGTCAATCCTGCGCAATGGTTTTTTGCAGCTAGGACAGAAATGGTGTCTTTCTTCGCTCTGAGGTTTCTCTTCTTCAGTCATGTCTTTAGCCATGGCTTGGCGGCCTTGTGCTGTACACTCTAGTTCTAGACCTGTGATCCGATCTTGTCAATATTCTCGGTTACCAGAGTTAATCTCATCGGCTCTACTGCTGGAGGATTTCCTCGATTGATTTGATCAAAGCGGAGTTTTCTTCTGGGCTGCCTATTGAGATGCGTAACTTATCCCGCAGACGATTTTGATCGAAATAACGCACCAGAATGTTTTTGTTTTTCAGTTGTTCATAAAGAGCTTCTGCCCCGATTGATTCGGGAACCTGACACAATAGAAAATTGGCCTGACTAGAAATGCAGCTCAAGCCGAGAGTATTCAATTTTTCGCCCAAGCTATTTCTGGATTGCCGCACATCATTCCATGTCTGTCTGGAATAAATCACTGATCTTAGAGCTGCGCTAGCCAGTTGTTGAGAGATGTGATCGGTATTATAGCTATCGCGAGTCTTGAACATCATCGGATCGATCAATTCCCTTGCTGCAATACCGTAACCGAATCGCAATCCAGCAAGGGAGTATCCTTTGCTCAGGCTTCGAAGAAGCAAAATGTTCTTGTGCTCTGAGATTAGAGGAATGGAATCATAGTTCTGCTCGGGATCGATAAAGTCCACATAGGCTTCATCGATAATCAGTACGCCAGGAAACTTGCTGGCCAGTTCTGAAAAATAGGAAACCGGTAGCAAAGATCCTGAAGGAGCATGGGGGTTTACTACGATGGCCATTTTAGCGCCGCTATTGATTAGCCGTTCAGCAAAATCAGCAGGCATTGACCAGTCATCTTCTAAAGGAATCTCCTCAATCTTGCAGCCATGAATCTCGGCAAGAACTGGATAGAGGGAATAGCTGGGGCTTGTTATAGCAATACTCTGATCGATCTCCACAAAAGTGGTGAGCGCCAATCTTAATAATTCATCTCCGCCGTTGGTGGGAAGAATATTCTCTGGCTTTACTCCATGAAGTCTGGCGGCTTCTTGTCTGAAGTCATTGGCCATAGGGGAAGGGTAGCGCCGCAAGTCTTTTACGGCGATAGCTTGCAATGCTGCATTCACTTCAGGGCTAGCTGGGTAGGGGTTCTCATTGGTGTTCAACTTAATGAGCCCTGGCTCAGCACTTTGCTCGCCAGGTGTATAGCCTTTCATTTTTTCAATGTTCGAGCGTTCGAGGGACATGATCTTTACTTTTTGAGTATTGAATGATGATGGCTTGGAGTATCTAGACCTGTTTGTTCAGGAAAATTTACTGCAAGTGCTTCAGAACTATTGCTTCAAAATAGGAAAAACCGAGCGTATAAACCAAGCTCTTCGCTAAGAGTTAAAGACAGAAAGTGAAGGGTAAAGGGTATTTGCCTTGGCAGCAAGGATGCTTAGGGGGGTAAGTAAGTTGTCAGGCGATTTTTCCACCCTTGAATCCAGCGCTGTTCTCTTCGTTCAGTCGGGGCGTTGGCTACTCGCCGTTCGAGTACTTCAGCTGCCGATCTCACAAATGCATCCAGAGCTTCACCCTCTTTCATCTGCTGAAGCACTTGCACAAGTCCCCATCCCTGACCCCGGTATCGCTCAGTGATTTTCGTCCCCGACCCTTTAAAATGCACATAGTCTATCAAGGCGTACACTCCATAAGGACTGCTGCTGTTTGCTAAAGTATAGAAACGGGATTCGAGTATGCTTGCCTCATCCGTGCTCAAGGAGCTAAAAAGAGAGGGTAGTGATTGCTGCATTCGCTGCACGATAAAACCGACCTGAATTTCTGTGCTGTCGGCGAGAAAATGTCTTAGTTCGGTCATAGCTTGACTGTCGAAATTTTGATAGAACTCATTGCGAGATCTCCAAGGAGAATCTATCACTGCCAGTTCCGAGAGCCACTGGGGAAGGGGGTAATTTTCCTGTCTATAATATTCTATTAGTGCCGGAAAACTTTCCTCGAAAATCTCATCTTGCCCGGCTTGGTACCATATGAAATGTCCAATGCCGAGGGAGGGAAAGTCTTCTCCTTCATTCCAGCTGGTGAGACATTCAAACTGAGAAGCACACTCATTGGCAAAAACTCTTTCTCCCAACCATTGCAGATCATTGTGAGAAAATGCGGGAAGTTCTCCATAAGTCAGGGGAATAAGAGTCATTTGTAGGCAGAATAAGCACAAAAACCGGTTGAAACTGATTGAATTTGCTGGCATTTTTAGGACTTTCTGGTGTGGGCGGTCTATTTAGCTGTTATAGCTTTATCGGCCACAAGCTCGGATTCCGTGGGGTTCGCGAAAAATTGACGGATTTGGAGAAATGAGGCTTAGAAGCTGCTTATTTGCTGAGCTTGCCGTAGAATAATCGAATTATGACAGACGCAGTATCCACAGACGATGTAGTACTAGATAACGACCCTGCTCCAGCGCCAGCTCCGGAGCAGCACGATGAATTTGTTGCGAATTTGTCGAAAATCTATCAACGACTGAAATACAGTAAAAAATTGGCTGCTGCCATGAAGGAGGTCGAGCAAGATTTGCTGGACTTGCTCGGAGTACGTCTTTTCACTATTTGGCAGTCCGTGGACAACGGAAAAGAAATTCTTGCCAGCATTCGTGGTGGCGATCCGGAAGACGACGATTCAATTGAAATTCGTGTTCCATTCAGTACGACTTCTCTTGCAGGTTATGTCGCTCTCAGTCAGCGTTCACTGATTATCAAAGATGTTTGTAACAGCGAAGAGCTGACAGACATTCATCCACGCCTCCAGTTCGATAGCAGTTTCACTGAAGCCAAAGGCTGGAAAGTGAAATCACAGATTGTTGTGCCCATTAAAGATGAGATTCTTTTAGGTGTTATGCAGCTGATTAATTTCGAAGGCGATCGGGATTTTACTAAAAAAGATTTGAAGCACGCGATGATGGTCAGTCAGATGTTGGCCAAGCAGTTTCGCTCGTCACTTCAAAGTACTCAGGGACCTTTTGATTATCTTGTACAAAAGAGCAAAATCTCCAGTGTTGAACTTGAGGATTTAACAACCAAAGTTTCCCTGTACGGCGGGTCCACCACTCGTACATTGATGGAAGATTACAATATCGAGGCTGACGAAATCGGTAAATCTTTGGAACACTATTACCGTGTTCCTTATATGAAATACGATAGCGAACATGAATTGCCACTCGAACTTTTGGAAAATATTGGTATCAGCTATTTGCGCAGCAACCTGTGGCTACCTGTAGCGGGTGATAAGGAAGAGGCGGTCATACTTATCGATGACCCTTCAGATTATCAACGCATCATGGAAATTCAGGGTGTAGTTAATGCGCGAAATTACGTATTTCGTGTCGGATTACCTGAACATATCATACAGTTCCTCAGGGGAGACTCTGATGCGGATATGGAGGCAGGTTTTGACGACGTATTCTCTGCTCTCGATGAGCAGGGTGGTATCGAGATTGAAACCGGCAGCGATGAAGATGATGAAGACGAAGGCCTCGCTGCAACCTCGGGAATAATTCAGCTGGTAAATCGAATTATCACTGAGTCAGATCGACTAGGTGCATCGGATATTCACATAGAACCAGGTAAGGACGAATCTCCTGGTGGCGTAAGAATCCGAGTTGATGGTATTTGTCGCGTCTTGCTAAATGTCCCCAAGGAACATTGTGCGGCACTGATTGCCCGTATCAAGGTAATCTCCAGATTGAATATCGCGGAAAAGCGATTGCCTCAGGATGGTAAGTGTAAGCTCAAGATTCGAGGTAAAAAAGTAGAACTGCGTGTTGCCACTGTGCCAACGGTACAGGGTGAAAGTGCGGTACTGCGTATTCTGGCAGCTGGTTCCGCGCTGCCTCTGGAAAAGCTGAATCTGACCCGCCTAATTACGAAAAAATTATTGAGCGTTCGTCTCACCCACATGGGTTGTTCCTGGTGGTTGGGCCCACAGGCTCGGGTAAGACCACTACCTTGCACGCGGTTCTTGGCCATATTAATAAACCAGAGCGTAAGATATGGACGGCAGAAGATCCGGTGGAGATTACTCAACCCGGACTGCAGCAAGTTCAAATGCTACCGAAAATTGATTTCACCTTCGCCACCGCTATGCGCGCCTTTCTCCGTGCTGACCCTGATGTGATTCTAATTGGTGAGATGCGTGACCACGAAACCGCCAGTATTGGTGTTGAAGCGTCGCTAACGGGTCACCTTGTATTGTCTACTTTGCACACCAACTCAGCTCCTGAGACCATTACGCGTTTGCTTGATTTGGGATTAGACCCGGTAAACTTCTCTGACGCATTGCTGGGAGTTTTGGCGCAACGTTTGATGAGAACTCTGTGTCCGAAGTGTAAAGCGCCGTACAAGCCGCCTCAGAAAGAACTCGACCATCTGGTGGATGCCTATGGCGAGGAAGACTTTAAGACATTGAATATCGATCTCGACACTGTTGAGTTGATGGGTCCAGTGGGTTGTACTGATTGTGGTGATACTGGTTACAAAGGTCGAACTGGTATTCATGAATTGTTAATTGGCACCAATGAACTGCAGGCATTGATTTACAAAAAGGCTGAGCTCGCCTTGATTCGAGAACAAGCCCTGTCTGATGGTATGCGCACCATGAAACAAGATGGAATTGAAAAAATCTTCGCGGGCCTCACTGATTACATTCAGCTGCTTCGTGTAGTTGCAGAATAGATTAGTTGCAGAATAGATTAGTCCCAGAATAAGTCCCCCGCAGAACAGTTTAGAATCCTTTCTTTTTCCCACTAACTTCAAGATATAAATTTATTGTGCCCTGTTAATGTCGGTTGGCGCACAATCAGAGCGTGAACCAGTTCATGCTTTATTGCCCACTTTCCCTTCGAAGCCGTATTCCATTCTATAGTCAGTTCTCAGCTTTTTGCGAATGACCATTAGTTGAAATAAATGATCCGCAGTAAACGAAGAGACGCTCCGAGCGTTGTACTTTTCAATAAGAGGTGATTTATGGAATTGAATAAGAATAGATTTAGGCTCCTGGCCTACGGTGTAGTTGTTTTCATTACCCTGGGAATAGCTATAGCCAATGAAACGCTGTCCAGGTTTGGGCTGGAAAATAACTATATTGTTGTTTTTTCATTAGCTCTAATCCTTGCTGCTTTAATGCTAAGCAAAAATTTCTTTATGTTGATGATAATTATCGTCGGGGTTATTGCTATGAACCTGCCCGATACCACACTCGTTAACTATCATCTTGATCGCGATGTGCTATTGGCGGCAATTTGCGCCTTCATATTGGTGCCATCGGTATACGCACTCTTTGGCAAGTAAGCCCCTTAAGTCATTAGTCAGCTCCGAAAGAATAGACAGGCTGCAACGGCAGCCTCCGTTCTCCGCATTTATTCTCCTGTTCCATACTCGTTTGAGCCCAATAGCTAGCTTGGAGTAAATCTCCTACCCAGAGCACCGCTGGGTGCAAACAGGGCCCCCTAGTTGCAAAATCAACCTGAAGTATCGGGGCTTGGTAGCTGTGACCGCCCGGGCTGAAAAAATGCTTTAAGAACGAACGGTATTGCAGCTCAAAAAACTTCAATAAAAACAGTAATAAACAGCGCTTCTAATATTTGAAATTACGTTTTCCTCGATAATTTATGCACATAAATCACGGTGTGGTCATAATACCCTTAAAAACAGCAGGTTTTATTTGAATACAAACGTTCCAAAACATGTAACATACTGATAATCATGAAATTATCTCATTGATTAAAATTTAGTCAATTTGTAAGGATTTTACGTAATTTCATGCTTTGGGGGGAGGATCGAGGATTTATACACTGACTTATCCACAGATTCTGTGGAAAAAATCTTACAGTAATTGGCTTTCCAAAATTCCTGCTTACTCAATGGCTTAACAGTAGTACTTTGATAATGTCTGAGCTGTCAATCCTAAGTGCTTGTGTTTTACCCTGGCTTGGTAGTTTGGAATAGCTGTTGGATTAAGATTCAGCGGCTGGTCAGATTGTGCTATATTGTCACTCACAGTTCTGTATTAGCATTGAATAAATGATTGAGCTTACCGCCGAAATACCTTTTTTGTGGCGCCTGAGTGCGGAGAGTAGTGAAGGCTACTGTTCTGTCACTATGGTTGTCCCTTGTCCCCCCGACACGGAAATAAAAGACCTCACTATTGAGACCAGTGTTTTAAGCTTGTCTTCCGATAGTACGCGCTCTGAAAAAGAAGAAACCCTTGAGTGGAATCAGGAAGATATCAGTTTGTTCCTGAAACTGGTGAATCAAAAACAGCTGCGCAAGAAGAAGTTAATTTCAGACACAGTTCGTGTTGATCTCACTGATCCCGATATTATTGAAATCATTCACATCGTCGCTGCAGCAGGATTTGGTGTCGCGTTTACATCTTATGGTTTGTTAAAACAGACCAGTGCGAACTACCCTATATATCGCTGTGATGTAGGATCGCTTGCCTCCTTAAATACTGTTGTAGGTTTCAAGCCATGTATTGTCGTGGATATGGAAGATGACGATGTGGTGTGTGTATTGCTTGAAGATATCGACGTTCATGCAATTGATGAATACGATCAATTGAGCAGACATGATTTATTATTAGTGAAGGCTGCAGACATCCTTCACCCGGAGTTTGCTGAAAGCAAAGCCCGACCCGAAAACGCAGTCCTGCACTAGTTCATTCCCGCTTCTCTAGTTTGATTTTAGTGAATTTACTTATAAGGTTTATTTCGCTCTTTGGTTGAAGCGTCTGCCTACCAACGCAGAAGTGATATTAACTTTCTGAATATCGATAGCTCCTCCGGCAATCCCCCAACCCCAAGCGTCACGTAATTTTTGCTCAAGTGGAAATTCTTTAGAATAACCATAACCACCCATCAATTGCATGGCTTTGCCAGTAACTTCGCGCACAGTTTCATTGGCAAAACATTTTGCAATTGACGATTCACCGATAGAAGGAAGTCCCTTCTCTGCATTTACCACTGCTCGATAGAGAAGGAGGCGGGCAGCTTCCAGTTTCATTTTCATTTCAGCGATTTGAATTTGCACACCTTGAAAATCCACCAGAGACTTACCAAACTGCTCTCTCTCCTGAACGTAGTTCAGTACATAGTCGAAAGCGGACTGAGCAACTGCAAGGGACATTGTAGTGTTGCCGCAGCGCTCGAGGTCGAATGCGTCCATGAGCTTGCCAAAGCCACCAGCGGGGACCAGAATGTTTTCAGTGGGTACTTCTACATTATCGAAATACATATCTGCACTATAGACGCCGCGAAAGCCCATATGGTGATCGCGTTTGCCAAAACTAAAACCCTCCGTGCCCTTGTCTACCAATACGGCGCCAATACCCTTAGCGCCGGAAATTCCATCCATTCGGCAATAAACAATGTAGCATTCTGAATGGCCAGCACCCGAACACCAGCGCTTGGTTCCATTGAGAATTACCTTGTCCCCTTCAATCTTTGCTTGTGTCGTCAGATCGGTAAGTGCAGAACCGGCATTGGGTTCAGACATTGATACGGCCACAACAATATCTCCGGAGCAAACCCGGGGCAGGATTTTCTGTCGCATGGTCTCGCTGCCAAAGTGAGCGACGGCCAGGCTAGGGCCAAAACAGGATTCGAAAATAGGGAAGGCAACCGCGATGGAAATTTTTGCAATTTCTTCGAGTACGATTACGGCGTCGAGATGACTCATGCCTGCGCCACCGTATTTCGAATCAAGGTTTACGCCGAGGTAGCCGAGTTCGCCATAACGCTTTCTTAATTCGAGAGAAGGAGCCTCGTCGCTCTCTTCTATTTGCCGGGCAATATCCGGCAATTCTTTTTGGGCAAACTGTCGAACTGAATTCTGCAGTGCCTGCTGTTCTTCAGACAGGATAAAGTCCATCAAAGAGCTCCTTATGGAATCTGTTTCTAACGGGACCCATTGTAGTGCAAAGCCCTCGCCAGCCATAGGCTAATCAGCATTGAGCAGCCATGGATTCGACATGGTTGCGTTTGCTCGCTTGGCTTCGAGGGTTTTCCGGTTTATCTCTGATCAGCTCAGTTCTGAGCTCGCAGAATCAGCATTGATTTTCTCCAGTGATAGTCGTAGTCTCGTTAGCAGAAATTCTCAACAAGAAGAACAAAAACGACCGCTTTCCAGAGGTATCCTCTGGATTTAGTTCTACTAATTAGACGTGGGCATTAAGCCGTCGCCCACCTCCCCAAAACTGAACCAGGGAGATAACACTGTGAATCCTAAAATAACGCGAAGGCGTTTCATTAAAGGGGTTATTTACTCCGCTGCCGCAGCTGTGCCGGGTGCTGGATACTATGTGGCTACCGCCGCCAGCAGCCGACCTGCTGGAGCCGTTGAGCGACTAATCTCGATCAACGTTAACGGTCGCACCCGTCGAGTTGATGTGCTGCCACAGGAAACACTGACACACACCTTGCGCTACCGTCTTAATCTGACCGGCACAAAACTGGCCTGTAATCGGGGCGAGTGTGGAGCCTGCACAGTGATGATCAATGATGTCGCTAACTATTCCTGCTCGGTGCTGACTCAGCAAGTTAAGGGTAAACAGATCACCACAGTAGAAGGCCTGAGAGCAGCGGACGGGACCTTGCATCCGGTTCAGCAAGCCTTTATTGAGGAGTTGAGCCCGCAATGCGGTTTCTGCACTCCAGGGCAAGTGGTTTCAGCGGCAGCCTTGCTGATAGCCAACCCCAACCCCACCAGAGAAGAAGCGCGACAAGGTTTGTCCGGTAATCTCTGCCGTTGTGGAGCCTATGATCACTATTTGAATGGCGTGATGCGCGCTGCGGAGCTTATCGCATGACTTTTATGCACATTGGAAAAGATTTCGTACCACCTGATGTTGAAGGCAAAGTCACCGGCGATGCAAAATATGCTGAGGATTTTCGCCGTGAAGGCATGGTCTTCGCGCGGCTACTAACCAGCCCAATGCCCAGTGCCAGAATTGTCAGTATCGATGCATCTGCTGCTCTCAGAATGGATGGAGTGGTCGGTATTATTACCGCCGATGATCTACCTCCTTCTGCTCCGCCAGCGAATCCAATGCTGGCCAGTGAATATGTCACTTATATAGGCCAGCCAATTCTTGCGATTGCTGCGATATCTGAACACATCGCAGAAAATGCGCTTGCGCAGATTAATGTCCAATTCGAACGTCGGGATTTTGTAGTCGATCCACTGGACAGTCTTGTGGAGGGTGGCCCTGATGCCTATCCGGAAGGCAATGCCATGGTGCTCACTGCGCCGGAAGGTGATGAGAACACAGCTTTAGTGGGCAGGATTCAGCCAGTTAAGTGGAAGGCGGAAGAGATCGCCAAGTTTCGTCGTGGTGAGGAGCCTGATGGAGACTTTACGGCTGGGTGGGAATACGGCGAGCTTGAGGCCGAGTTTGCCCAGTGTGATGTGATCGTTGAAGAATCATTCGTTACCGCAGGTACTCCACACCAGTGTATGGAGCCACGCACCAGTATGGTGTATTGGGAAAACGGAAAATGTTATTTCCATGCTTCCACCCAAAGTCAGAGCTCGGTGAATAATGGGCTTGCAGCGATGTTGGGAATAGACCCGGCAGACCTCTGTGTTATTAACGAAAACACCGGAGGAGGGTTTGGATCCAAAGGCACCAGCTATCCAACCATGGGCATATCGGGAAATCTGTCCCGTTTGTTAAATCGTCCGGTTCAGCTTCGCATTACTCGTGAAGAAGAATTCTATATCGGTATTGGCAGGCCAGGAATGCAGGGCTGGATCAAGACTGGTCTTAAAGCAGACGGAACCGTTGCTGCCGTTGATTTGATTATCGTAAGTGATGGTGGGCCAACGGGACAAAACAGCGCCTCATCTTCCGCCGGGCATATCTCAGTGTTGTTCCAGCCCGCTGCAATGCGTTTACGCAATATTCCAATATTCACCAATACAGCGCCTCGTGGCGCCCAACGCGGCCCAGGTCAAAATGAGATGGCTGCCGTATTGGCTCCAATCATGGATAAGGCAGCAAACCAGCTGGGTATGGACAGGGTCGAGTTCCGGCGCCTGAATGCTCCTAATAGTGACTCCGGAATTTATGAAGCTCAAGGGCCGGTAACTAGTGCCTTCATGGCGCAGGCTATCGACAAGGGAGCGACGATGTTTGACTGGCAAAACAAGGTCAACACACCTCGTCGAAGAGGAAATAAGCTTGTAGGCATAGGCGTCGGTCAGGGTTATCACGGTGCTGGCGGTTACGGTTATGACGGTCTGGTTCGCATTCATCCAGATGGAAAGATCGAGATTCATAGCGGGGTCGGAAACCTCGGAACTTATTCGTATGCGTCAACTTCGCGAACCGTTGCGGAAGTGTTGCAGTGCGATTGGGATAATTGCCAGATTACCCATGCACGAACCGACAGACATTTACCCCATAGTTCAGTGCAGGGAGGGAGTAATACTATCTTCACTCACAGTCGTGCCAATTATGCGGCGGCCATGGATGCACTCACTAAATTGAAAGAGATCGCGGCTGGCGAATTCGGCGGCTCAGTGGACGACTACAGCATTGGTGATGAGAGAGTTTTTAGAACCGATGATTCCACAACGGGAATGACTTACGCCGAAGCTGCGCAGAAAGCTATTGAACTAGGTGGCCGTTACAGTGGCGCAGAATTTCCGGACGATATTAACCCAATCACCCAGCGTGCCGTTGCAGGTATTGCTGGAACTGGTTTAGTCGGAGTCGCCAAAGATAATCTGGAAAGGAAGGGTACACCTCCTGGGCAGATTGTAGGATTCGTTGAAATCGAGATCGATGTCGACACTGGAAAGATTGAAGTGATGGACTACGTAGCAGTCGCTGACTGCGGCACCATCATGCATCCTCAGGGATTTTCTCAGCAGATGAATGGTGGCGGAGTTTGGGGAATCGGCATGGCAGCCTATGAGCGTCACGTCTACGATCCACAAAATGGTTTGCCGGCAAATGTAGGTCTCTATCAGAGTAAATTACCTTCCATGCTCGATGTGCCAGCGAACATGGCAACTGCGGCGGCTGACATACCCGATCCTTTTAATCCCATGGGAGGAAGGGGAATCGGAGAGCCTTCTCAGGGGTGTGCGGTAGCGGCCATGACCAGTGCTATTGCCGATGCGCTTGACGGACATCTGTTTAATCGGGTCCCTGTAACACCTGATATGGTTGTGAATCACTTGGCAGGGAACACTGTCAATTCGGTTCCACTTAAACTCAATACATTCTAGGGAGATTGCAATGTCATCTCATGACGTCATGCCAGATATGGATTTGTACCAGCCGGTGCAAGTTGAAGACGCAATCTCTTTGGCCGCTCGCCTTGGCGACCGAGCCTGGTTATTAGGTGGAGGCCAGGATACTTATGGCTGGTTGAAAGATCGTGCCAAGACCACAGAGGCTTTGATTGATTTAAATGGAATCGAATCACTTCGCGGCGTAAGGGAAACGGAGGATGGGATCGAGATCGGTGCTCTCACTACACTAACCGAGATAGCGACTAATCCTCTTATTAATGAGAACTACAGTTTGTTGTCGCAAGCGGCAGGCAGAGTAGCCAGCTTGCAGATTAGAAATATCGGAACCCTCGGCGGAAATGTCAGTCAGGATGTACGCTGTTGGTATTACCGCCGTGGGCTGGATTGTTATCGCGCAGGCGGAAATCTTTGCTACGCGGATACGCCTGAGGGCATGAATCGGGAACATGCCCTGTTTGGCGCCAGTCGTTGTGTGGCAGTGAACCCATCGGACACTGCGCCTGCTCTGGTGGCGCTGGAAGCCAGCATGGTTATCAACGGCGACGAAGGTGAGCGTATCCTTGCCGCCGAAGATTATTTCGTTGGCCCCGCGATCGATATTGAGAGCACAACGGCGCTTCGTGAAGGCGAGATACTAACGGCTGTTCGTATTCCATCGACTTGGGCGAACGCCACGTTCTATTTTGAGAAGGTTGCTGATCGCAACGTTTGGGATTTTGCCCTGGTAAGTATGGCTGTTGCGATGAAAGTCTCAGGCAATACTATTGAGGATTCTCGTTTTGTTTGTGGAGCTGTGGAGTGTAAGCCGAGGCGCTTACTGGAGATTGAGGCAGCGGTGAATGGACGCTCCCATGATGGCGCTTCCGCCGAGTCAATCGCGGCTACTGCCAGTGCAGGCGCTCGCAGCCTGGCTCACAATCAATACAAGATGCCATTAATGAATAATTTGGTGAAACGGGCAATCGAGTCCGTTTAGCCTAACCCTGTCGCAGGGCGCTGATTTAGCTCTGCGTCTAATTCTTCTTCAGCTCTGCTCCTGACAGGCTTCAGCAGGGTGAATGCACGTCTCCCTTTTTTACCCTTTAGAGCCTCACAGCTGCTATAATCGCGCCGTTTTTTGAACACACCCATCCAAAAAATCTCAATCAGGCAAAAAGGTCTTATTAAGGCTTTTTACTTAGGACTATGGATACAGAATCTCTAAGCGGTGAAATTGCGCGTCGTCGGGTATTGGCTATTATTTCCCACCCAGACGCCGGTAAGACCACGATCACCGAAAAACTCCTTCTGTTCGGCAAGCTAATTCAGATAGCTGGAACAGTGAAGGGTAAGAAATCCGATCGCCATGCGACCTCGGACTGGATGGCTATGGAGCAGCAAAGAGGAATTTCCGTCACCTCATCTGTAATGCAGTTTCCCTATAAAGACAGGATGGTCAATTTACTTGATACACCTGGTCACGAAGATTTTTCGGAAGACACTTATCGAGTACTGACCGCGGTTGATTCCGCATTGATGATAGTAGACGGTGCCAAAGGTGTGGAAGAGCGCACCATTAAATTGATGGAAGTGTGTCGATTAAGGGATACGCCAATATTTACATTCGTGAACAAGATGGATCGGGATATTCGCGATCCTATCGATGTCCTCGATGAGATTGAAACTGTTCTGAAAATTAAGTGTGCTCCGATCTATTGGCCGCTGGGGATGGGGAAGGAATTCAAAGGCGTTTACAACCTTTATACCGATACCATTCATGTCTATCAGCAAGGTCAGGGTAATCAGGTTCCCGATGAGGTTCGCATTAAAGGACTGGATAGTCAGGAAACTAAGGATCTGTTGGAAAGCTACTATGAAGACTTTCGGGATGAGATCGAATTAGTTAAAGGCGCCAGTCATGAATTTGATAGAGAGGCCTATCTTCGTGGCGAGATGACTCCGGTTTATTTCGGAACCGCGCTAGGTAACTTTAGTGTGAAAGAGATGCTGGATGATTTCGTCGAATGGGCGCCTGCACCTCAAGACAGAATTACGGAAAGCAGAGTAGTCGAAGCTTCAGAGCCTGCTTTCAGCGGGTTCGTGTTCAAGATTCAGGCAAACATGGATCCGAAGCACAGAGATCGAATAGCCTTCATGCGTATCTGCTCCGGAGAATACAAGCAGAGCATGAAGATGAAGCACTGTCGAATCGGCAAGGACGTGAAGGTTGCCGATGCCGTAACTTTTCTGGCAGGTGATCGTTCTCAAGCTGAGACAGCAGTTTCTGGCGATATAATTGGTTTGCACAACCACGGCACTATTCAGATTGGCGATACCTTTACCGCCGGAGAGGAACTAAAGTTCAAAGGCATTCCTCATTTCGCTCCTGAATTGTTTCGTCGCATTCGTTTAAAAGACCCTCTGAAACTAAAACAGCTTCAGAAAGGCCTTACGCAATTGGCCGAGGAAGGATCCACTCAGCTATTCATGCCGCTAAGAAACAATGACCTAATTGTTGGGGCAGTCGGGGTTCTTCAATTCGAGGTTGTTGCCTTTCGCCTAAAAGACGAATACAAGGTGGATTGCATCTATGAGCCGGTTACGGTTCACGTCGCTCGCTGGGTGGAGTCAGAAGACAATGCCAAACTAGAAGAATTTCGTAAGAAAGCCCATGACAATCTGGCAATAGATGGGGGCGGTCACCTTAGTTACCTCGCTCCTACGCGAGTTAATCTCCACCTTATGGAAGAGCGTTGGCCGGATATTAAATTCCATGCCACCCGAGAACACTAAACAGAACTCCAGGTCATCGACAATGTCAGCCAGTCACATGAATTATGAAATCAGCGCTATCGATGGTGAAGCTCGCACCGGAAAGATGAGTTTCCCCCGTGGAGAAGTCGCTACGCCTGCTTTCATGCCGGTCGGAACTTACGGTTCTGTTAAAGGCTTGAACCCTCAACAGGTAAGAGATACTGGCGCTGATATCCTCTTAGGCAACACTTTTCATTTAATGTTGCGCCCAGGTACTGAAACCATCAATCAGCATGGCGATCTCCATGACTTTATCGGATGGGAAAGACCTATTCTGACAGACTCTGGTGGTTTTCAGGTTTTTAGTCTGGGAGAAATGCGCAAGATATCGGAAGAGGGAGTGAAGTTCCGTTCTCCAGTGGATGGTGCTGAAATTTTTCTGGGCCCCGAAAGCGCCATAGAAGTTCAGCACAAGTTAGGGGCCGATATCATAATGGTCTTTGATGAATGCACGCCTTACCCGGCTACCGAAACAGAAGCTTCGGACTCCATGGAGCTTTCCATGCGCTGGGCGAAAAGGTGCAAACAAGCCCACGGAGATAACCAGGCAGCTTTGTTTGGAATCGTTCAGGGAGGAATGTACTCCACCCTGCGCCAGCGTTCACTGGATGGCTTAAAAGAATTAGAATTTGACGGCTATGCCCTCGGCGGTCTTTCTGTGGGAGAGCCAAAAGACGAGATGCGTAGTGTTGTAGAGGAGTTCGCGGCAAAGATGCCCGCTGACAAACCGCGCTATCTGATGGGTGTAGGTACTCCGGAGGATATCGTCCATGCCGTTAGTAATGGCATCGACATGTTTGACTGCGTTATGCCCACGAGAAACGCGCGCAACGGTCACTTGTTCACATCGAAAGGGCTTTTGAGATTAAGAAATAGCCGATACCGACAGGATACTGGGCCACTAGACGAGAACTGCAGCTGCTACACCTGTCAGAATTTTTCCCGTGCTTACTTGCATCATTTGGACAAGTGTCGGGAAATCCTCGGGTCTCAGCTCAATACCATCCATAATCTGCATTACTATCAGCAGTTAATGGCGGGTTTGCGCGAGGCTATAGAACAAGGTAGATTGAGCGCCTTTGTCAGCCAGTTTCAGCTGGATCAGCAGGAATTGGGCTTGAATTCGGACTAATAATCCCCAATATGGATAACTATGCGGGCCAGAAACAACACTGTGACCCTCCTTATATAGAGAATAATCAATGAACTTACTATTTCCAGTGGCCTACGCTCAAGAAGCGGGTGGTGAACCTTCCCTAACTTATAACCTGATCCTGTTCGGCGGTATGTTTCTGCTGTTCTATCTGATCCTGTGGCGTCCGCAGTCAAAGCGAGCCAAGGAGCATAAAGATCTGGTAACCGAAATCTCCAAGGGTGATGAAGTGATGACCTCAGGCGGCATTCTTGGAAAGGTCACCAAAGTTGGTGAAGACTATATGACGGTTGAAGTTTCTGAAGGGGTTGAATTAAAAGTTCAGAAATCATCAGTTGCAGCAGCTCTACCTAAAGGAACTATTAAGCAAATCTAGTTTCTTTCTCGCTGTCGGTTGAGTCGACTGGTGAGTAAGAACTAAATAAGCTGGCAGACTTTTATATGTTAAATCGATATCCGCTTTGGAAAAACCTTCTGGTCCTACTCGTTGTGATTCTGGGATTTCTATATTCCCTTCCGAATCTATATCCCGACGATCCGGCTCTACAAATTTCCCATGAATCCCTGGAGTTGACCGAAGGAGATACGCCGGTAATAACAACCGCGCTCGAAGCAGCGCAGGTTGAATTTTTTGGTGAAGAAAACTCCGATGGATCTGTGCTTGTACGTCTTGGCAGTTTGGAAGATCAGCTTCGTGCAAAGACAGCGATAGAAAATGCTCTTACAGACGACTATATCGTTGCGCTTAATCTCGCAGCAACTACACCAAGCTGGATGCAGGCCATTGGTGCTGGCAAGATGAATCTTGGTCTTGATCTTCAGGGTGGAGTTCACTTTCTTATGGAAGTGGATATGGATGCGGCCATCGAGCGCCGCATGCAGGACAACCAAAGCAATGTAAGAACTATCCTTCGCGAGGAACGAATTCGCAGTCGCGGTTTGAATATAGTCGACAGCTCCCATCTGGAAGTGCGATTCGCCACAGAAGAGGCGAGAAGGCAAGGACGTTCCGCATTGATCGATAGTTTTCCTGAATTACAGTTCCAGAATCGCGATGCGGAAGGTGTTTTTATTCTCGATATGAGGATGTCAGCGGATGTAATGTTGCAGATTCAAAGAGATACTTTGCAGGCTAATAGAACCACTCTCCTAAATAGAGTAGATGCCTTGGGAGTTTCTGAGCCGACTGTTCAGCAACAAGGTTCAGATAGAATTGTTGTTGAATTGCCAGGTGTTCAAGACCCTGCTCAGGCTATTCGAATTTTGCAGAGGATCGCTACGCTGGAATTTCATCTGGAAGCCGAGTTAGGTTCCCCAAGTCTTTCCTACGAGAATTATATTTATGACGGCATTTCAGTCAATGTTGATAACGATGTGATTTTGCAAGGTGACAGAGTAAGCAATGCTGTTTCGTCACTTGATCAGAATGGTTTGCCTCAGGTTATTTTGAACCTCGATGGTCAGGGTGGAAATCAGATTAATCGTATATCTCGCGACAATGTTGGCCGTCTCATGGATGTGCTTTTAATCGAGACCAAATCACGAACCATTGTCACTCTCGATGCCGAAGGCAATGAAGTAGAAGAAACCGAATTCTATGAAGATAAGCGCTTGATCATGCATGCGGTTATTCGCAGCGCGTTAGGTCGGCAATTCAGTATCACCGGTCTGGATCCTCGCGAAGCAAATGATTTGGCATTGCTTATCAGGTCTGGCTCTCTTGCGGCGCCGATGACGATTGTAGAGCAATCCGTAATTGGGCCCAGCATGGGTCGGGAAAACCTCGAACAGGGTATTCTTGGTGTACAGGTGGCAGCAACATTGGTCGTACTCTTCATGCTTGCCTATTACCGCGTATTTGGCTTAGCAGCTAATGCGGCGCTGATCATGAACATTCTACTAATTTTTGCAATTATGTCTTCCATTCTGCCAGCGACTCTGACGCTTCCGGGTATCGTAGGTATCGTATTAACAGTGGGCATGGCAGTGGATGCTAATGTGCTGATTTTTACTCGTATCAGGGAAGAACTTGCGCTCGGGGTGCCTCCACAACAGGCAATCGATGCTGGTTACAATAGAGCCTTCACCACAATTTTAGATGCAAACCTGACAACTTTTCTTGTGGCTGCCGTGCTGTACACCATCGGCACAGGGCCGGTTAAGGGCTTCGCCATAACATTGATGATAGGCATCATGACTTCTATGTTTACGGCAATCGTAGGTACCAGGGCGATAGTCAATCTAATATACGGTGGTCGCAATGTTGAGACCATATCCATCGGTGCCCAGAAAAGGATAAAAGAAGTCGAAGCCTGATTTATCGGGTAGTGATGAAAAGCTTATGTTAAATAAAGAAATTGATTTTATGGGTATTCGCAAGCCGGCGGCAATTGTCTCCGCCATATTAGTGCTTGTGTCGATTATTTCCCTGGCAACACTGTCGCTAGAACTAGGTCTAGATTTTACCAGTGGTACCTCTGTAAGGCTTACCTATTCTGAATCGATAGATCTTGGTGAAGTTAACAGTGCACTAAGTGGTAATGGTTATGAAGATGCAGTTGTAGTTACTTTCGGTTCCGATCGTGAGATTCGCGTACTTCTGCCTGTAGATGAGACTGTTGCCATAGAGAATCAGGCTGCACAGGCGGCTGAAGTTGGAGAAACAATCGCGGCGATGCTTCGCGAAAATAGCAGCAGCGAGATCACTCTCGAGGGCTCAGACTATGTGAGTGCCAAAGTAGGTGAAGAGCTTGCTGAGCAGGGCGGCTTGGGTATGCTGGTGGCCCTGGGAATCATCATGGTGTATATCGCCGTGCGCTTTCAATTCAAATTCTCAATGGGAGCCGTGGTAGCACTTGCTCATGACCTAATAATCACGCTGGGGATTTTCTCTATAACTGGGATGGAGTTTAATCTCAATACCCTGGCAGCACTGCTGGCTATCATCGGATACTCCTTAAACGATACCATCGTGGTGTCGGATCGCATCAGAGAAAATTTTCGGAGATTGCGTAAAGGTTCACCACTTGAGATGGTAAATATTTCCCTCAACCAGACCCTAAGCCGAACTTTGATCACTTCTTTAACTACCTTGTTGGTATTGTTCTCCATCCTGTTTATTGGTGGAGAGTCTACTCAGGGATTTGCCATTGCCTTGATCATCGGCGTAGTGATTGGAACCTATTCATCTATCTATATTGCCTCTAATGTCATCCTCTATATGAATGTGACTCGCGAAGACCTTATGATCCCAGTCAAAGAAGGTACTGAGCTGGACGACACTCCCTAAGATCCCCGCGCATTACTCCGAATGCGCTACTGTTCTCGAAATCTTTTGATTTACCGTTGCTGAAGATTAATTAGCACTTGGCGATATAGCTCATTATTGCTATGTTCTAGCCCGTCTAAACCAATTTGTGCTCAGGAGCTAATCTTCGGATTTATGCAAGGCTGTATGTTCAGAATACTGAAACCAGAAAGGCTCATATTCGGTTTGCTTCTTCTCTTGAGCGGATCGGCTCTTGCTCAGGATCCTGCGCTGTTTCCCCGACCTCCAGAATTGGAGCCTGCTATTGGCTTCTGGGTTAGGGTTTATACCGAAGTTGACACCCGAAGTGGCTTTCTCCACGACTCTCAACATCTCTCCGTTATCTATAAAGCCTTGCCGTTGAACCGTGGTGATATCGAATCTAATCGAACCCGCATCCAGCAAGAATTACAGGTACTGGCATCCGGAAAGCGGGATGATCTCACCCAATCTCAACAAGACGTGCTGGCCCTGTGGCCTGAAAATGTCAGCAACCAAACTTTACGTACGGCGGCTTCCAATGTCCGCTGGCAACTAGGTCAGTCGGATCGTTTTCTTGGTGGCTTGCAACGTTCAGGAGCCTACCGCCAGCATATCAACCAGGTAGTTCGGGAGAAGGGCTTGCCAATAGAGCTCGGCGTATTACCTCATGTGGAATCTTCATTTAATCCAGGCGCATTCTCCAGTGCCTCGGCGGCGGGGATGTGGCAGTTCACAAGGGCGACAGGGCAGAGATTTATGCGCATCGATCATATTGTCGATGAGAGGATGGATCCCTATTTGGCCAGTAGTGCAGCAATGAGCCTGCTGGAATATAACCTAAGCGTTTTGGGTACATGGCCTTTGGCACTGACAGCATACAATCATGGGGCTGGTGGAATCGCCAGAGCTGTTCGCGATACCAAGACTACTGATATTGAAACCATCATTGCCACTTACAAGGGTAGGGCCTTCGGCTTTGCTTCTCGAAATTTTTACCCCCAGTTTCTTGCTGTGTTACAAGTGGAAAACAATGCTCGACAATATTTTGGCGATATTCGATTAAACCCTGCTCCGGACTTCAGGGAGGTCGAGACTGACTCCTATATCGATGCCGAAGTATTTGCCTCATCTGTCGGTATAAGCCTAGAGCAACTACGTGATGATAATCGAGCATTACGCCCCGTGGTCTGGGAAGGAAATAAACGAATTCCTAAAGGGTTTACCATGAAGGTGCGGCGAGAAGCTGTACCGGAGGGCAATTTGTTAGCCCTGATTTCCGATGATTTCAAATTTCCAATTCAAACACCCGATATTGCTTATGTGGTTGAGCGTGGGGATAGTCTGTCGGTAATCGCTAGTCGCTTTAATACCTCTGTCGGGCAATTGGTATCTCTGAATCAGCTTGCCAGTCGCAATCGAATTGCGATCGGTCAAAGATTACTTCTTCCTCAGGACAATAGTTCTCCAGGGACTCCGGGCGGGTCTCCACAGTCAGCACCAAGTGATGGTATTTATTCAGTTCGTCGAGGTGATACGGTTTCATTGATTGCCGCGAGATACGGTGTTACCGAACAAGCCCTTTTAGGCGTGAATGGATTGCAGGACCCCCACCTCATTTACCCCGGCCAGCAATTAACTCTACCTGGGTTTGAAAGCAGTACTGTGCAACTGGCGGCCGCTGATATTAGTCAGCCACCTACTTCCGCTGAGCAGGAGCCTGCAGCGGCGCTTATTACAGAAACGCCTGCCGTAGCTCTTGCAGAGACTATTGAGGAAACTATTCTAGAAACGCCTCAAGCAGATACCGTCAGCAACGAGCCTGTACCTGCAGAGCCAATTGAAAGCTCAGTTGCACTTGCCTTGAACGAGCAGTCGCTGCCACCTGCAGCTGTCTTGCCTGATAATCAGGAATTGGATTCGGACGTGACTGAAGAAGAGGGCGAGGCAGTCGCTCTTGATCCAGCGCTGGATGTTGCTCAAAGTAACGAACAATTAGCCGAAGCCCTGTCAGCAGATCCTTCCGACTACACAGTGGCCAGTAACAACTCAGTAGAAATTCAGGCGTCTGAAACCCTTGGTCACTATGCCGACTGGCTGGGAATTCGAGCCTGGGACGTCAGACGTTTAAACAGTATGCAATTCAGGGACCCGGTAATTATCGGTGATCGGTTAAAGCTCGATTTTTCCAAGGTTAATATTGCGGAATTTGAATTGAAGCGAAGAGAATTTCATTCAGGATTGCAGACTGAATTTTTTGCGAACTATCGAATTCAAGATGTGCAAGAGTATACGGTGAGACGAAATGACAATATCGGTACTATTGCCAGAAATCGATATTCCACTCCTATCTGGTTGTTACGACAATATAATCCAGTAATAGATTTCGGCCGCATTCAAATTGGCGAGAAAATAATATTCCCCCTTTTAGAAGAAGTTAATTAGCCGCACCTTCAAATTGGTCAGAAAACAAATCCCTATCTGCTCGAAGAAGTTAATTAGCTAGTCTTTGTTTGCAAACAAAGATTAAATCCCTGAGTTGCGATCATTAGCTGCAATCATGTTTTCAATTAGTGATTGATAGCGCTGACGAAGTGATTCCTGTTCGTAGTCCTCAAGCTCAGCCTTCGGCAATTTTCCATTAGAATTAATAATGTCCAGCCACAGCCTTAGTCGCTTTACTATCTCCAATGCCGAAGCCCTGTCATTGTCTCCGCGCTGATAGAGAAATTTTTCATCAAGATATTCCGGGTACACCAGATCGTTCGGCGTCAATGGGGTGCAGCCCATTGTGCAGGCCTCCTGAATAGCCAGGCCTTGAAAATCATGAAGTGCGGTGGAGAGCACTACATCACAGCTGCCTTGCAAAGTCTGATATTTCCCTACGTCGTCGACGAAACCGAATTCAGCGGCACTCAGCCCAAGCTTTTGTTCATGCTGCCTGAGTAAAATACTTATCTCTGAAAATTCCACGGGTTGTTCGCGAAATCCTTCGCCAACTATATGAATTTTGATCGGCAGAGACTGATCGGTAATCATTTTTATGACTTCTAATAGCAGGCCAGGGCCTTTGTCATATTCCCAACGGTGGTTCCAGAGTAATTCGAGTACTGGCTTGCCTGTTGCTGCGGGTTTTATTGCGTTTTCTTTTGTCAGACATTCTCTGGGGTTTGTCTCCAGGCTTAGAGGAACTCCAATCACCTTGCTTGATTCCAGTTTTTCGAGAATGGATTTAGGTAGCTTATCCGGCAATTTTTTTATGAGACTTCTGGCTCCTTCTAGAAAACTTTCCTGATTGAAGCGAGAATTAAAAACAATTTCATCACAACACAGCGCAGAATAAAGCGGAACCAGTTGATGCTCGATGTTTTCCACTCGCTGCTGTGCCATGGGATAGAGAAACTGGTTTTCATGAAAGTAAACAATGCTTGGTATGTGTGCCAATTCAGGGAGGAAGCCTCTCAAGCTGCTGAGATCTACCATGGAAGTAGCGATTAACAGATCGTAATTCTGTTTTAAAGTTTCGGCTTCCTTGTGCGCCCAAATCAAACTGTTTCCACGAATTTTCCAATTGAAATTTCTCGGGGCCAAGACCAGTTGCGTCCACTGATATTCAGGAAGAAGTTTTTCCAGACGTGTGCGCCATGCTCTGTGGCTGGCAGCATCATAAGCTGAAAGCAGCAGTATTCTTTTCTTGTCTGTTCTCATTTCAACTCGCAACTGCAAGAGATTTCAACTTTTGCAAAACAACAATCAACAATGTAAGTTCAGGGCTCACTTCTGCCACCCAAACGTGGATTGGGAGCTCCAAACTCAAAAGGATAGATATGAGTATCAAATTGTACGGCATGACATACAGTAACTACTACAATATGGTGAAAGCAGCCATGATTGAGAAAGGCATAGAATATGAGGAAGTTCATGTCTTACCAAATCAGGAAGCGGACTTTCTAAGCCACAGTCCAATGGGGAAGGTGCCTTGTCTTGAAACCGATCAGGGCTTTTTAACAGAATCCGGTGTCATGCTTGACTACATTGAAGCCATTGGTACCGGTGCTTCGCTTTATCCGGCTGATGCCTGGCAAAAGGCAAAGGCGCAAGAATTGATTCGCTATCTTGAACTGTATATAGAATTACCGGGTCGACGACTCTATGGTGATGTTTTCTTCGAGAAGCCCGCCCCTGACTCAGTGAAGGCTGATGTAAAAGCAGCGCTGGAGAAAGGTTTTACCGCTCTCGCAAAGATCGCTAAATATGACCCCTGGCTGGCAGGAAAAGATTTTGGATATGCTGATTTATATTTTCTCTATTCGGTAAGCGTGGTGGCCAGAGTTTGCAGGGCCACATGGGATTGGAATGTAATGGAACAGTATCCGGAAATGAAGGATTTGATAGCTCGGATCAAGGAAAGAGATTCGGTGAAGAAAGTCACCGAGGATCAAGCTGCCGGTTAAATTCAGCAAGCTTGACCCTGGGCTATCTATCTAACAGTTTATCTAATTAAACGTTCAATCCTAAATCAGGACTAACGATGGGGGGTTCTTTCAAGAATCCCCGCATTTGAGCTCATGTCGAGGATGGTTTCGATATTTTCCTCTATGTCTTCGACACTGGCGCCCAGCCCAAGATCCACTCCCACATTTTCTCGCACGTCGGCAGAATAATAGCGTCCACCTGCGGCCTGAATGATGCGTCCATTAGGCGCCTTGTCTGAGCAAAGAAACACCACTGCAGGCGTTACCAGTTCCGGTGCAAGGCGTTCTGCGCTGTCTTCAAAGCCGGGCAATTCCACTGTCATTCTAGTGGCGGCTATAGGTGCAATGGAGTTGGTGAATACATTGTACTTCGCGCCTTCAAATCTAAGGGTGTTCATGAATCCCACCAGTCCCAGTTTTGCAGCACCGTAGTTAGCTTGACCAAAATTACCAAAAAGCCCCGAGGTTGATGTGGTCATTACTATGCGACCGTATTGCTGCTCCACCATAATTGGCCAGATACATTTAGTGGTGTTGAGGCTTCCGGTTAGATGGACATCGATAACGGCATGCCAATTATCCAGCTCCAGTTTGGAGAAGGTCTTGTCTCGAAGAATTCCCGCATTGTTAACCAGAATATCGATGCGGCCCCACTTGCTCATGACCTCATCCACCATAGACTGGACGGCTTCTAGATCAGTTACCGATGCGCCATTGGATATAGCTTCGCCACCTGCCGCGCGAATTTCTTCGGCCACCTGTTCTGCAGCACTGGTAGAGCCGCCGCTGCCATCCACTGAACCGCCTAGGTCATTTACAACTACTTTTGCTCCCCGTCGGCCGAGCTCCAGTGCATGTTGTCTGCCGAGTCCGCCACCGGCTCCAGTTACTATCGCTACTCTATCTTTGAAATCAATACTCATTGCTTATCCTCTTGTAGTGTCTGGCTTTACTTCTGGTAAAAAACTGGCTGGATTCTATGTCGATGCTTGTCAGTCTGCAATGGATTCTCTTAAATCTGCAGTTTCTTTGTCCTCAATTTAATTCAATCAAGGGGTTATTAGTGCCTCATTTAGTTATCATGGTGACTATCCGAGAATTTAGCAGAAATAGGTGCGTATGAGTGAGATGGAGCCGGTACCGGCAGCTACAGTAGTACTGATTCGAGAGACTCAATCTGAATTAGAGGTACTCCTGCTTCGCCGCAATTCGGCTTTGGTATTTCATGGTGGTCACTGGGTATTTCCTGGAGGCCGAATCGACCAGGGCGATTTTTCAGAAGATGAAGCGGGGCTGGAATATCCGGCGGCAGTGAGGGCTGCTGTTCGCGAAACCAAAGAGGAGGCAGGAATTGAGATTGATGCTGATCGCCTGATTCATACAGCACACTGGACTACTCCGCCCAAGCTCGCCAGACGGTTCAGCACCTGGTTCTTTATATGCCCGATCACCGAGCCTGTTTCGGTGATGGTTGATAACGATGAAATTCTCGAACATCGCTGGATAAGCCCAAAAGATGCACTGGAAGAGGCGGCCCGGGAAGTCATTGTGCTGCCGAGACCTACGTCCGTTACCTTGAAGGATCTACAGCATCACTCCAGCCTGGATCAGTTACATGCTGAGCTGGCTAAGGGAAATATCCATGTCTTCCCGGAAGACTCCTCATATTATCGTCCGGCGGAGATGGGTTGTCCGGACTAAAAAGAGGCTTTTTGGAGCTATTTTCATGGCGTGAACGGCCATTTTTCAGGCCATCTGATCTCAGAGCATGTTTGTCCGCTTTGCTGCCGCAAAGCTCTTGCGTTACCGGCACACTTAATGGGATAGTTAAGCGTCTATGGCTGAAACAATCCGCCTTCGCGCAGGGTCATCTAAGTCAGGATTTATCGAGGTCTGGGACCTCGAATTCAGAAAATCTGGACATTTAAAGCAGGGTATTTAGAAGCCTAAGCAAGTCATAATATTACATTAGCCAGAAGAGCCTCTATGTCGTCTCCCACTTTCGATAGTTTAAGAGAAACGCTTAAAAACCTTCGTCGCCGACGAAGCCGCCTGTTTTTTCTGAAACAGTCTGGCTATTTCCTAATTTCACTGTCATTGATCGTACTGGTTTTCAGTGGCCTCTCTGCTTGGCTGGAACTAAACAAGACAGCTACCACTGGGCTGTTTGCAGCTCTAATTGCTTCTCTGGCGGTGCTGCTCTGGCAAACCTCACGGCAATTGGGTCGTCGCCACACCGACGATCGTCATCTTGCCCATTATGTAGAAGACCATATCCCCGACCTCGAACAGCGGCTGCTTACCTCATTAGAATTTAGCGAGGAAGATCTTGTCCATGGCAAAAAGGGTGTCTCTCAACAATTTATTCGTCAGCTCTGGCAGGATGCGCAAGAGCATGTTCAGCTGCAACAAGAGAATGTAGAGACCGTTACTCCGGCTCGAGCATCCTGGGTATCCCTATCATCGGCTGCTGCCGTTATGGCAGTGGTAGCTATCATCTTCATTAGCTCTGAAGCTATTTACACAGCGGGCAGCAGGCTGATATGGCCATTCGCCATTAGCGAACCAGTGACCGTGGTGGAAATACTCCCCGACATTGAAATCAGTGTGGAGCCTGGAAGTTTGGAAATGCAGCGTGGCGACAGCCTGACAATTGTAGCCCGGGTGAACAATGCGATTCCAGGCAGTATTAATTTGCGGCTTCAGAATGACAACGTTAACTGGCGTGATGTCACCATGAATCGAGATGCCAGTGGCAGTGAATCAGGAACCTATAGTTATTACCTTCCTGCCCTTCAGGAAGACACTACTTATTACGTAACCTTTGATGAGCGCGGCGAGAATAATTCTCCTCAGTATCAGATTAGCCTCTTCGATCTGCCACAGGTGGAGCAGATTGATCTGGCCTTCGATTATCCAGACTACACAGGCATCGAAGATCTCGAAGAAGAAAATAGCGGAGACATGGTGGTTCCTGAAGGAACCCGTGTCGATTTTGAAATCACTTTCAATAAAGCGATCGCCACCGCGAACATCGAATTCGAAGAAAGTTTTCGTGCTGACGATGAAGAAGCGATAAACCCACAAGCTCCCTATTCAGATCTGCAACTGGACTTAGATGGTCTCATAGGTCGCGGCAGCTTCACGGTAAATCAGGATGGTGTCTATCGCATCATAGCGAAAGATTTCTCCGATATGGAAACCCGCAATCCGTTGGATTATTTCATTCGCTCCATCGAAGATACTCCGCCGGAGCTGGCTTTGAAGCGTCCTGGAAAAGATCAGGAAGTAATGCCTCTGGAAGAAGTAGTGCTGGAGATAGATGCCAGCGATGACTACGGGCTGAGCCAGTTTAACTTGAACTACAGTGTGGTTGGTTCAGATGAAGTATTGGTAGATTTTCTTCCGCAGCAAAATGTCAAAGATGCTTCGGGTAATGAGCTTATCTATCTGGAAGATCTCGAAGTAGAACCAGGGGATTTTGTTAGTTATTACCTGACTCTCGCAGACAACAACGGCCTTGCTGATCCCACCGAAGTAATTTCTGATATCTACTTCTTGCAAGTAATTCCAACTGATCAGGAATTTCGTCGCTCTCAACAGGGTGGCGGTGGCGGTGGTGGTGGCGGAGGCGGCGGTGGTGGCGATAGCAGCGCTCTGGTTTCCATACAAAAAGATATTATCGCAGCAACCTGGAAGCTCAAAAATCGACAGAACAAGACTTCTGTCGACGATTTCAATGCGGACGCAGAAATAATTTCAGAATCTCAGCGCGAAGCGACAGATCGAGCACGTCAATCTATTGATCGCTTGGCTGAGCGACTGAGCTTTTCAGACGACAGCTATGATAGTGCGGTTGAAAATTTGTCTCTTGCTATTGATCAAATGAATTTTGCCGCAGATGAACTCGACAAACAGCAAGTCACTAGCGCGCTACAGCCAGAGCAGCTAGCGCTTCAATTTGTATTGAAGGCGGAAGCCAGTATCAATCGCACAGACATCTCCATGCAACAGCAAGGCGGTGGCGGTGGTGGTGGCGGAGGCGCTCAGCAAGAACGGGAAGACCTGCGCGAGTTGTTTGAAATGGAAATGGGACAACTTGAAAACCGTTACGAGACGCCTGATAGCGGTGGCGGTGGTGGCGGCGCGCAGAATAGCGAAGAAGCCAACAAGCTTGAAGAATTAGCCCGTCGTCAGGAAGGCTTAACTAGAGCTCAGCGAAATCTTGCTCGACGTGAAGACCAGATGACAGAGGAGCAGAAACGTCGTGAGTTGGAACGCCTTCAGCGTCAGCAGGAACAATTAAGCAGGGAGGTACAGCAGCTAGCGCAGGAATTGTCTCGTGGGCAGCAGCAGTCGTCACAGTCTCAGCAATCGTCCCAGGCGTCTTCTGGCAGTCCATCACAATCCCAGTCACAGTCCTCCAGTAGTTCATCCTCATCCGGTGGCCAGCAGCAACCACAGACTGCGCTGGAGCGGGCTGCCCAGCAAATGCAGGAAGCAGCAGAAAGCGATTCAGCCTCCATTGCCGCTGCACGTAGCCAGAAAGCATTGGAAAATTTGCGCGAGCAACAGCGTGAACTAAATCAGGAATCGGAGAGCTCGGTAAATCAGCTGGCCCAGAACCTTGGCCAGCGGGGGCAGGAACTCTTGCAACAGCAACGTCAACTTCAAGAAGCCTTGGAAGATGCCAACAGAGAACAAGGTTTAGGGCAGACCCGACAATCAGTTCGCGGCAATGAAGACATGCAGGGATTGATCGAAGCGCAACAACAACAACAAAAAGATCTCGAAGAAATTGAAGATATGCTGAGAGCAATTATTGCCCGTGGTGATAATGATGATCAGCGATTGATGTCCCAGGCTCAGGAAGCATCTCGTGCACTGCGGCCGATTCGGGAAGAGATGCAAACCAGTAACCGGGTTTTAAGAAACGGCATGGTGAATCTCTCGGTGGACATTGAGCAGGAACTGGAAGGCGATATCGAAGAATTTGCCCAGAGTCTTGCGGCACTTAATCCTTCTCGTGCAGGTTCAGCATCGGATCAAATTCAACAGGCTGCAAATGATGCTGCACGTCTACGAGAGCAAATAGAAAACCTTGAGCAACAGGCCTTGGCATTTAACGAAGCAAGCGAAGATGGGAATGGTCAAGCCGGGGGTCAACCGGGAGACCAGCCAGGTCAGGGGGCTCCGTCGATTCGTGAGATGCGACAACAGCTAGCGCAGGGTCAACAATTAGCTCAACAGCTTCAGGATCAGATTCAGCAACAGGCTCAAGCCGGTGGCAATCAACCCGGCGGCAATCAGCCGGGTGGCCAAGCAGGGCAGCAACAGGGTCAACAAGCTGGAGGCAGACAACAGATTGGAGGCGGTGCTCGCGGAGATAGTGAGCAAGCAGGCAGGGGCGGAAGAGTTGATACTTCGGGAAATAATTCCCAAATAGGTAATGCCCGATCCATCCAGCAACAGCTGACTCAGCAAGACATAGAAGACTTCCTCAGTCAGCCGGATTTATTTCGACAATTACTACAGCCCATTACCGAACTGGAAGGGGCTCTTCGTGCCCAGGCCGAACTGGATAATATTAATAACAAGCTTTATGCGTCAGTTGATGAAGACATACCGGATGAGTACAGAGATCTGGTTGAAGAATACTATCGTGTATTGTCAGAGAATCAGGGGTCAGCTGAAACGGCCCGGTAAAAATGCAATACACTGAACCAAATCTTTTTTCCGCACTTCAGCAAGGCACTTTAAGCTTTGCCTATGGTGTTAGTCCTTTCATATTTCTTTTCCTCTCAATTCTGATAGCGGTTGCGGTGTGGTTCACTTATCAGAAAACCACACGCCCCCTCAGTGTCGGCTGGAAATCCTATTTTGTGTCCTTGCGATCTGCAGTGCTAATAATACTGCTGTTTTGTTTGCTCAGGCCGGTGCTAAACATCATGCAGGTTTCCCCTCAGGAAACTTATCTAGGTGTTTTAATCGATGATTCCCAGAGCATGTCAATCGAAGATCTTGCAGGTGGGCAATCAAGACAGGCCGCAGTGGAACAACAAATACTCACTGATGGAGTATTGGATGTTTTGGCGGAGTCATTTCAGATTCGTTCTTTCAGATTCGATAAAAATACCCAGCGTATAGCCGGTGTAGAAGATCTGACTGAAGAGGGGACAACATCTTCTATCGATCAGGCTCTTTCCTATGTGGATGACCAGCTCAATGGCTTGCCTTTAGGTGGGATCCTGGTGATCTCCGATGGTGCAGACAATAATGACGGTGATCCTATCTCCATTGCTCAGGAATTTGGCGCGCGCCAGATACCGATCTTCACCATTGGTGTCGGTCAGGAAAATATTCCACAGGATATTGGTATCGTCGATGTAAGTGCCGCCAAGACGGTACTGGAAGGTTCAGTGTTCAGTGTTCAGGTGGCAGTGAATCATCAAGGCTACGAAGGACAGGAAGTTGAGCTAGCAATAATGGATGGAGACACTTCAGTTGCAAGTGAAGTGTTAACTTTAGGGGCGCCAGGTGTAACTCAAAGATATGATCTCGAGCTAACTCCGGAGCGGCCGGAACTTATCGTCTATGATCTAAGTGTTGAATTACAGAGCGATGAAATTATTGATGAGAATAACCAATACAGCTTTCTTGTTGATAACACCGAAAAAGATGCACTGGATATTTTGTATCTGGAAGGGCACCCAAGAAACGAATACAAATTTATCAGGCGTGCCGTTGCTGGAGATAGTTCGCTCCGATTGGCAACTTATCTGCAAACCGGGCCTGAAAAATACTATCGTCAGGGTATTGAATCCCCTACAGAGTTAAGCAGTGGATTCCCCGAAGACAGAGAAGCTCTCTATCAATATGAAGCTATTGTGCTCGGTGATATCGAGCAGGATTTCTTTAATGACGATCAATTGCAGATGCTTGAAGATTTCGTGGCCGAACGCGGTGGTGGATTTCTAATGAGCGGCATGGTCGATGAAGAGTTTGTCGATACAGCCATTGCAGATATTCTTCCAATCACCTTGGTTGAAGAGAGTTTTCTTCCGGGGCATCTGCGCGGCGGCATCAGGCGGGGAGAGCATCCCACGGGAGAGCTGTTCTATCCACGGCTAACACGCAATGGTGAGTTTTCCCCCATTTTAAGATTGGCCGCCGATGATTCTGATAATTTCGCAGCATGGCGAGAATTACCTGAGCTACAAGGTGTTTATGTCACTGGACGTATTAAGCCCGGTGCTACTGTTTTACTGGAACACCCACTTTTGCAATACCAGAATCAAGCCCTGCCACTAATCGCTTCTCAACGTTATGGTTCCGGCCGCAGTATGTCTATAACTTCAGCCAGCACCTGGCGTTGGCAGATGATGCTGCCTTCTGCAGATGAATCTCATGAAACATTATGGCGACAGATGTTGCGATGGCTAGCTGTGTCGGCACCGGATCGCATCACCATAGAATTTGATAGAGAATTTTACAATGTTGGTGATGAGGTTAACGTTACCGCCACCGTGCTCAATGACGAATATGAAGCAGATAACGATGCTACGGTGTGGATGCAAACCACCGATCCTCTTGCAGCTGTAATCGATACTCCAATGGAGTGGGATATAGAAGACGACGGTGTTTACAGAACCAGCTTTGTAGTGGAAGAAGAAGGAATATTCAGTTTGTTGGTAGATGTTGCCAGTGCGGCCGGTGAATCAAGCAGTGCCAGTCTGGAAAAACGTACAGCATTCGTAGTAACACCTTCGCTTCGGGAGTACACAAATGCAGAATTGGATAGCGGCCTACTAGCCAGGATAGCTGAAGCCAGTGGAGGCAGTTATTTTAGTCTTCAAGATGCTGATTCAGTTTCCGATGCAATTCAGTTCACTCCTAATGCTTATTCGGAAGAAGTTCAGATTGATCTTTGGGATAGACCCTGGATTTTAGCGCTTCTTATACTGCTGCTTTGCGTAGATTGGATGAGTCGACGAATAAGGGGATTGTCCTAATGGCTATTTCGACTTTTACTTCGATGTTACTTCCCTCGAAGACTATTTCTCATCCGCTTGTTAAGAGGATGGTAGTTTCTATAGCAATTTGCTTTAGCCCCTTTCTTTCCGTGCAAACCCTTTTTGCACAAGATCTTCTTGATCAAAAAACAGCGATTCAAGACGGCACCGAGGACTATGCCTATTTTCTTGACTCACCGGATTCAAATAAGTATGCAGTCATCATGGCGGGACCCACTGTCGGTGATGAAAGCAAGGCGAGATTTCAACAATGGGCATTTTCTCTTCACGATATTCTTGCAAGGGATTATGGCTATAGCTCGGATACCATCATTCTGCTATTTGATCGCGGGGAGTCAGATAGTCCAGGCGCGGAGCGTATAGATGGACCGGTAAACCGAGCAGGTATCGAAGAACATCTTAGTGCTCTCGCTGCGGACGTTGATACCGGCGATCAGGTTACCTTATTCCTGATAGGCCACGGCTCAGGAGAAGAGGAAGAATCAAAATTCAATATTGTTGGACCCGATATTACAGGTTATGAATTTTCACAATTGTTGGATCAATTTGTCCAACAAGATGTGGTTATCGTGAATACAACAAGTGCAAGCTATGGATTTTCTGCTTCCCTCTCTGCTGAGGGAAGAGTCGTCATTTCTTCAACACGTTCATCCAGTGAGAGATATGACCCAATCTTCTCTCGTTATTTTATCGAGGCTCTGGATGGCCGCAATGGGGATAGAGACAAGAATAATCGAGTCTCTATGTTAGAAGCATTTAATTATGCGAAAGATAATGTAGAGCAGTTTTACGAAGAACAAGGCAGGCTTGCGGCTGAACACGCAGGTTTGGATGATAACGGAGATGCTCTGTTTTCCTTGAACCCGACAATCGAAGAAATTGACGGAAGACTGGCTGAAATAGCCTATATAGATTCTCTCAGCGTTAGTGATGAAGTTCTCTCGCCTCGAGCTCTTGAGCTTAAGTCAGAGATGCAGGACCTGGAGAGATCAGTATTTATTCTGCGCGGCAGAAAAGCCGATTTTCTGGAAGCCGATTACTGGCAGCAAATGGAAGAGTTGTTGATTGGATTGGCGAGAACGACAGGACAATATAATGAACAAATATCTCAGTAGTAAATATTTGCGTCTATTAGCGGCCTCAGGGCTGTTTGCCATATTTCTGACGCCAGCTACTTTAACTGCGCAAGTTGCGCAGACTAATACTGGCGAGTCGGCTCTATTTCGAGGCGAGCAACTGCTTCTTACTGGCTCCTATGCAGCAGCAAGCGATATTTTTCAGATGGCTGACGGACTGGATCGCAATGAAGGGCTTGTGGGAGCCAGTCGTGCTTTCGCCATGATGGGCAATTATCAGGAAGCGATGAATGTGGTGGAAGCCGCAATCGAAGACGGAGATTATGCAAGCTCTCCCTTTCTTAGCACTCAGCTAGCGGAAATCAAACGAACAGTCGGTGAATCTGAAGAGGCGCTGAATATTCTACAGGCCGTAGTTCAGGGCCTTGGGGATCCACCGGTTCGTACTTTGGTTCAATACGGCAGTGTGCTTAAGTTTCGAGGCGACAAGCAGGCATCACGACAAATACTTGGACAGGCAGTAGATCGCTATAACGATGGCCTGGTGTTTAGTTCGGAAGATGTAGCTATGGTTGCTCTGGCGAGTTGGTTGATGGACAGCTTTCATGATGCCAACAGTCTGTTTAATGAAGCCACCAGGGCGAATCCAAATAATCTCGAAGCCCATGTACTGTGGGGTAATCTATTTCTCGAAAAATACAATGCCACCGATGCGGAGCGTTCCTATCAGGAAGCTCTGGACCTCAATAGCCGATACACCCCGGCGCTGGTTGGTATAGCCAGTGTAGTGGGGGACGAGCGAGCTCTTCAGAGAGCCTTGGCCATCAACCCGAATTATGTCCCTGCAATGGAGACCTATGCTCAGTTGCTGTTACTAAATGGTCGAGAGCAAGAGGCTCAGGATTATTTTACTCAGGCACTGGCTCTCAATCCTGAATCATTGAAAACTCTAAGCACTCTTGCCTCTCAGGCAATGATGGAAGAGCAGTTTGAAGACTATGAACGCTATCTCGCTACTGTGGAAGGGTTTAGTCCAGGCAATCCTCAGTTCCTAGGCGATGTTGCAGACACCTTCGGTAAAAATTATCGCTTCGATGAAGCTGTGGAATTTGCCAGGGCATCCATTGATGCTGATCCTGAATACTGGCAGGGATATACGGTTCTGGGCGGCAATCTAATTCGTCTGGGTGAGGAAGACGAAGGCAGGAGAAATCTTGAGATCGGTTTTGAAAACGATCCCTTCAATGTAATGACCTCGAATATGCTTACGGTGTTCGACACTCTAGCCACTTATAGAACCCTGGAGAGTGAACACTTCAAGGTTCACATGAGTGATCACGATGCCGACATTCTTTGGCCCTATCTCGAGCCTCTGCTCGAAGAAGGTTGGGACACTCTTACCGAGAAATACGGTTTCGAACCCGAAGGCCCAATCCTTATCGAAGTCTTTGAAGATTCACAAGATTTTGCTGTACGTTCTGTAGGCTTGCCGGACATAGGACCTCTCGTCGGCATCTGTTTTGGCAAGGTTGTTACGCTGATTTCTCCCGACACGCTCTCGGCCAACTGGCAGGAAATAGTCTGGCATGAATTTATGCATGTGATCACTCTGCAAATGACAGCTAACCGAATGCCACGCTGGTTGTCTGAAGGCATATCAGTGTGGGAAGAGAAGGAAGGCAGAGAATATTGGGGACGTGATCAGGGTCTGGACCTGGTTCGCGCTGCAGAGCAAGACAAACTATTGCATGTTGAAGATTTGGATTCTGGATTCTCTGGAGCAAGAAGCAACGCAGATTTGGGCTTCGCCTATTTTCAAGCCTATCTGGTTGTTGATTATATAACAGAGGAATACGGCTTCGAAAAATTGGTTGATCTGGTTAAGCAGTATGCCTTTATTAAGGAAGATGGTGATAGGTTTAATGAGGTATTTGATCAGTCTCTTAACCAGTTCGATTCAGGTTTTCGTGGCTGGATAGATCAGCGAGTCGCTGAAATTAATGTCTATGTGCATACAGAAGATGTGCCAGACGAAGGAGAGGGTCACGGTCATGGAGTAAGAGAGAACTCCAGCGCGATTCTGGCCGAGCTTTATAATAATGCCTCACTCAAGCAGCATATGAGTGATCGCATTGAAGACAACCCAAGAGATTTTCAGGCTCATCTACAGCTGGGTATCGTTCTATTTAAGGAAGAGAGCTTTCTTGAAGCAAAGCAATCTCTGGAAGCGGCTTATAATATCCTGCCCAGCTACACAGGCTACCCCAGTCCTCCATTAGTGTTGTCACAAATTTACGAGCAGGAAGGTAATCGGGAAGCTCAGTTGCAGCAGTTAGAGGTTTTATTGCAAAACCTGCAGCACGATTATGGTTCGGCGATGATTCTTGCTGACGCAGCTCTGGAAGAAGGAGATTTTGATAGAGCAGATTATTATATCGATAGAGCAATCCAGGTTGATCCATATCGCAGTGATGTTCACCAATTGAAGGCGAAGTATGCTGAGGAAATTGGGGATAGTCAGCTTGCAGTAACTGAATACGAAGTTTTATTAAAGCTGGAAGTAGATGATCCAGTGGAAGCGCAGACAAATCTTGCAGAAGCCTATCTGCGAAACGGGCAGGCACTGCAGGCAAAAGAGAATGTGTTGTCGGCTCTTGAAACTGCGCCAAGCTATCAACGAGCGCAGCAAATATTACTGCAAGCGGTAGATGGGGAATCCATCCAGTGAAATTTCTCAAGTCCCTGTCACTGATTGTATTGCTTTGTAGCTTGTTGCCATTTATGGCCAACGCTCAGGTTTTGCAATTTGGTGATAACGAGGACTTGTCACTGTATGGAACTGAGATTACAGATTTTATCTGGATGCGTGGTCAATATACCAATCATGCCGGTGGTCGAGGCGGCTATGGTATGCGTCGCAGGGGTGGCTGGTGGGATACGGACTATCCTGATTCCGATGAGAATTTTCTTCGTGGTGTAAACCGATACACAAACGTAGATACTAACCCCAGGAACCATGCCTATATTGAGCTCACTGATCCTAAACTCTACGAGAATATTTTTCTTTATATGAATTGGAAGCGAGTTCCTATCGGTTCCTCTTCCAGTGGCCCCAATTTTTCACCAGATGAAGTCGAGGCTCTGCGCGAATTTATGTTCCGTGGTGGCTTCGTTATGGTTGACGATTTTTGGGGGCAGCCTCATCTGGACGATATGTTCGCAGAAATGGGCAAACTGTTTCCAGAAAGAGAAATAGTTAAGCTGGATACCAGTCATGAGATTTTCCATATATTCTTTGATATAGATGAAGTTGCCCAGGTGCCTGGTCGAATGGTTACATGGGACTTTGGTGGTTATATGAGGCTGGATGACCCCAGCTATCCACCGGAGGTCTATGCAGTTTTAGACGACGATGGCCGAGTTATGATGGTCGCGAATTACAACACTGACCTTGGAGATGGATGGGAACATACTTTCTATCAGGGTTACCCCACTAAATACACGAACGAAGCGTATAAGATCGGAATCAATTTTCTTATTTACGCATTTAGTCACTGAAAGGTAGGAACCACCCATGACAGATACAGAAGAAGTTGCTGAAGTTGCAGATGTTGCGGATGTTGCGGAAGTTACAGAAAGCGCAGGGATTGAGGAGCAAGATGATCTTTCACTCGTAAAGCGAATGCAGGATGGACGCGATCAAATTGTTGGCGAGATTCAGAAAATTATCATCGGCCAGGAAGATATCATCGATGAATTGCTGATTGCTCTATTTGCTGGAGGACACTGTTTGGTAACAGGTGTTCCCGGGCTTGCGAAGACTCTGTTGATCAAAACTGTTGCGGATATTTTGCAGGTGGACTTCAGCCGAATTCAGTTTACTCCTGATTTAATGCCGGCAGATGTTGTGGGTTCAGAAATTGTTGAAGAGGAAAACGGTAAGCGAACTCTAAAGTTTGTAAAGGGACCTATTTTTACCAGTATCCTACTAGCGGATGAAATTAATAGAACACCTCCAAAGACCCAGTCTTCATTACTGGAAGCTATGGAAGAGCGACAGGTGACAGCGGCGGGCGTGACCTACCCGATGACGGCGCCATTCTTTGTTTTGGCCACACAAAACCCTATCGAATTGGAAGGTACTTATCCTCTGCCTGAGGCTCAATTAGACCGGTTCATGTTCAAGATAGAGCTGGGCTACCTCTCAGAGGAAGATGAAGTAACTGTGGTAAGTAATACCACCCAGACTAATGACACAGCTCTGTCTCACCCAATTAGTGGTGAGGATATTCTGGAATTCCAACGTATCGCAAGACAGGTTCCAGCGGCCGAAGCAGTAATCCAGTATGCGGTAAGACTGGTTCATGCATCTCGACCCCAGAACGAGAGTAGTCCTCAGTTTATTAAGGACTGGATTAGCTGGGGAGCAGGTATTCGAGCTTCACAGAATCTAATTTTGGCAGGAAAAGTCAGGGCTCTATTGTTAGGTCGATATAACGTTTCCTATGGTGATGTAAGAGCACTTGCTCCATCTGTTCTTCGCCATAGAATTTTGCTTAACTTTCACGCCGAAGCAGAAAGAGTCACAACCGATGATGTGATTCAGCGACTACTGGACGAAGTGCCGGCACCTTCTGCTGAGATTTAGCAGTCGATCTTTGTCTCAGGGCTAACAAAACAAGCAGGATGAAATGGCTGAATCAATAAACTTTCTAGACCCAAGCGTACTGGCTGGACTCCATAATCTGGAGTTGCGAGCTCGTGTAGTCGTGGAAGGATTTCTATCAGGGTTGCACAAGAGTCCTCACCGGGGATTTAGTGTGGAGTTTAATGACTATCGCCACTATCAGCGTGGTGATGACATGCGTCATATTGACTGGAAGCTCTACGCCCGTAGCGAGAAGTTTTATATTAAGCAGTACGAAGATGAAACTAATGTTCGCTGTATGATTCTACTGGATAGCAGTGCTTCTATGGCTTATACCTCTGGTGGAATGAGTAAGCTGGATTATGGAATTACCCTGGCCTCGGCGCTGGCATATTTTATTAATCGCCAACGGGATGCGGTGGGGCTAATCACCTTCGATGATGAGGTTAGGGACTATATACCACCTCTATGTCGCCAGCCCCATATGATGAGAATTTTGAGGACTCTGTCTCAGATTGAGCACGGCACCAAGACCGATACCGTTAAGCCATTGACAGATCTCGCATCCTCGCTTACTAAGAAAAGCATGGTGATCTTAATTACAGACCTGCTGGAAAATGAAGAGAAAACCATCAGTACCCTGCAGAATCTGCGTGCCATGGGAAATGATGTCATTGCTTTTCATGTTATGGATGATGCGGAATTGAATTTTCCATTCAATGAGGCGTCTGAGTTTATCGACATGGAAAATAATGAGTCCTATATCACTACGCCAGCTGCAATTCGTAATGCCTATATGGATAACCTTAATGAGTTCCTTGCTTACTGCAAAAAACAGTGCCAGAGCAGCGGTGTCGATTACTGCCTGCTTAATACGGCAAAGCCTTTGGATGAAGCGCTGTCATCCTATATGAGTAAAAGGGCGAAGAGTTTCTAAATGGTCTTTCTTACTCCCATATTTTTATTCGGCCTTCTTGCAGCGTTGATCCCTATTGGGATTCACCTCATTCGTAAAGAGAAACCACCGAAGTTGATGTTTAGCTCCATTCGATTTCTTAAAAAGACATCGCGAAAGCTAATCCTCTTTCAACATATACAGCAATGGTTGTTGCTGGCGCTTCGCTCCTTGTTGATTGCTCTGCTTGTATTCGCATTTGCCAGGCCTTTGATTGATCAGTCGGTGGCAAGTTTGCTGGATGCGGATCCGCAGTCTGTTGTGGTGATGTTAGACATCTCTATGAGCATGCGATACGGCGACAGTTTTGATCAGGCGAAGGAGTCAGCGCTTGATATAGTGAATGGTCTCTCCTCGGGAGATGAGGTCGCTCTTCTGGGTTTTTCCAATTCAGCCGAGGTGGTGAGAGAGCTTGATACCGATTTGGACGGCGCGCGGAATTTAATCAACTCCTTCGATCAGGCAGGCTACGGTGTTACTCGATATATGCCGAACCTGAGATTGGCGGATCAACTATTAGAGACGTCGCGATATGAGAATCGTTCTATTTATCTTATTTCAGATTTTCAGGGTATTGCGCTAGGCGAAGCTGAAGATGGCTGGAAACTCGCTCCGGGAGTTAGTTTTACTGGTATCGATGTAGGCTCCGAAGAGAGTAGTAATTTGGCGATAACTGAAGTGCGGTCTCCTCTGCAGGTATTGGAAGACGCAGAGGAACAACAAGTGCTAGCCAGAGTGAGATCTACTGGCACGATCCACCTCGACCAAGGTGAGTTAAGTCTATTTATCGACGATGAGTTGATAGAGAGACAGGCGATTGATTTGACCGATAGATCTGAGCAAGTTATTAGTTTCAGCAGCACTTTCGATGATCAGGGCAGTCATATTGGTGAAGTGCGACTTAGCGGCGACAGTTTTAGCGTTGATAATTCCTATTTCTTTACAGTCGATGTGTTGCCGAAAATCCGCGTGCTTTTGGTGAATGGTGAAGCCTCTGATGATTGGTTCGATGACGAGGGTCATTGGTTCGGGCTCGCTGTTAGCAGTGCAGCCCAATCTCCCTTTTTATTGGAATCTATTGAGCCTGCTGAATTAAGTGCTGCTGCGCTTAGAGAAAGCGATGTTGCAGTGCTACTAAATGTTGGTGATCTTAATACCTCTCAAGCTCAGGCTGTAAATGAATATGTTGAATCAGGCGGTTCTCTGTTTCTTGCGCCTGGAGATCAAGTTGAACCGGATGTTTTTAATCGGCAGTTCGGTAATATCTCACCTGCATTGCTTCAAGGGCTTGGTTCTTTAGCTAATGATGATTACTTAGTGATTGCAGACTTTGATAGGCGCCACCCCATTCTAAGTCCGCTAAGTAGCGACTGGTCTGCCCGATTTCAGGGGCACTGGTCTTTGCAATTGGCTGATGAGTCCGATGTGTTGATGCGATTCGATAACACCGAAGCCGCGCTGGCTGAGCGCAACGTTGGTGACAATGGAACGGGCGGTAAGGTAATTCTATTTGCTTCGGCCATGGATTTGGAATGGAATAATCTACCATTACAGGGTTTATTTTTGCCTTTTGTTCATGAAACCCTCCGCCATTTGGTTCAGGCAGATTCAGGTCAGCGCAACTTTCAAATTGGAGATAATTTCTCACTGGATCCTTCCGGTGCAGCATTGAATGTGGAGGCTGTTGATGCAAGTGGAACGGCAATAACCTTTGCTAATGACTCATTCCTGATCACCGCGGAACAACCCGGGCTTATCGATGCAACAGTAGATGGTAATCAAATGAGCTACGCAGTTAATCGAATTGCGGAGGAGTCAAACTTTGCTCGAACCGCAGTATCAGGTCTCTATGACGCCATTATTAATCCAGATACGGACCCCAATCAGACTTCAGCGGTGCAGACGGCTCAGTTAATTCAGGAGCTCGAACGGCCACAGAGAATCTGGTGGTGGATACTGTGCCTGGTAATGCTTTTGCTACTTATGGAAGCGATAATAGCCAATCGAACCTATCGATAGCTTGGCTAGTTGACATTAAGTTATTGAAAATGAAGTCAATTTTTCTTCTCTCGAAGCCCTCTTAAAAAATTGCCAATTTCTATTGAATAGTCCATTTTTTTGCGCCATAGTGAAAGTCACTTAAGGGTGCATATGCATGGGTATATCTGCAGAAATAGACATGGCCCCAGCGGCTAATCCTCTCTCCAATACTGCGAAGCTATTTGCCATAGTCCCCCTTTTTCTGCTCTCCAGCACTCTCAACGCTCAAACACTCTATTTTAATATTATCGATGGCATTGTCCCTGAAGTAGATGAGAATTATGAAGCTCTATCTCTGCCCGAGGGGGAGTACAGTGCCTATGATAGGAAGCAAATTGATCCTTTAGTCGACCAGGGACGTGTTCGAGAAGAGCAGGGTGACTTCTTGAGCGCTCTGTCTTATTACAAGCAGGCTCTTAATGTCGCAAGAGTGAATAATGGGCTCTATCATGAATCTCAAATTGATATCCTGGACAGAATTATAGAGAGTGAAATGGCCATGGAAAACTGGGCTGCTGTTGATAATCAATTTGCCTACATGGAATTACTTTATAACCGTTTGTTTCCCGACAACGACTATCGTCTTGAAGACGGTTTAAGGAAGGTTGTTTCATGGCATGTTACTGCGCTTAATAGAGGTCTTGATGATAAGCGAGTAGAACATCTCGAAGCTGCAGACAGATTATTTAGACTCCGCTTGGGCATAGCTGAGAGAACGCTAGCTACTAATGATCCCAAATATAGTTTCCTCAAATTCAGTATTTCGATTACTGAACGACAGTTGTTCCTTGCATCGGATTTACACAGAGAGATGTTTGGTAGTCGGCGTGTCAATTCCTTCCGTGATTACTAGCTCAATCTAGAGAAATTCATTGTTTTGTAAGCAAGAAGAGAACGTGCGCACTCTTTGTTTGTGCTGTTCGTTATGGACTACAGAGAGTTAGAGTCTAGAGGTTCTTTGAGGCGGGTACATTTGAAATTAAGGCGCTAAAGCGGAAGCTTGCAAGCAACTCAATGCTTTAGAAAAGGGGGGAACAAAGAAAAACTCACAAGCCCCGAACTTTAGCTCTTCGAAACTCTCTACATATCCATTAAGCAAAAAACTCCGAAGTGAAAAAATATTAACATAGTAAGCTGTGGATTTTTCACCGATTACAATTTGTCACAAACCAACTCTAAGAAAACAGCGAATAGTACTATTATCGAACGAACGTCCGATTTTTAATATGGATCAGCCGTAAGTGCTTGTTTGAAAAACACCTACGGCTTTCTTTATGGTGGGGTCTAATTACTTAGCTCGGCTTCCATTATCGGCATATGCTTTGGTGCTCGACCGATCATGTTTCGTAATCTGTCTGGAAGTGCCAACATTGCCGGAGTCACGATTAATGTGAGGATGGTACCGAAGGAAAGACCAAACACGATCGCAGACGCAAGACTCACCCACTGTGAGGTAATGGGTCCACCAACTTCGACCTCGGCACCAATCAAATCTATGGAAACATGCATTGCCAGGGGCAATAGTCCAAAGCCAGTGGTGAATGTGGTCAGGAATACGGGGCGAAGTCTTTGCACACCGGTATGAACAATAATTTCCTGTAAAGACCAATCCTTGTGTTCGTTGCGAAGGTGGTTGTAAGTGTCAATCAATACGATATTGTTGTTCACTATAATGCCAGCGAGGGCAACAATTCCGATACCAGTAAGCATAATGCTAAATGTTTGACCTGTAGTGAGAAGCCCCAGCAATACCCCGGCAGTAGATAGTAAAACTGACGACAGGATAAGAAGTGCCTGATAGTAACTATTGAATTGAGTTACCAAGAGAATAGCCATTAAGGCCATTGACAAAGAAAATGCCGTCACCAGAAAGGCTGCGGAATCCTCCTGTTCCTCATTCGCGCCACGGAATTCCAGATACACACCTTGTCGCGGCGGATTTGCTTCAATCCATGCTTCAAGTTCCTGTACCTTATTATCGGCAACTACTCCGGGTGCAGCATTAGCACGGATATATACAACACGGTCGCCATCAACGCGCTGAATAGAACTTACTGCGGGTTTGGCTTCCCTTGTTACAAAACTGCTCAGTGGTACGGGTCCGTTGAGAGTGCTTATTCGCAAGCTGTCGATCTGATCAAGGCCGCGGTATTCGACCGGATAACGAACTCGAATATCAACTTCTTCTTCGCTGTCGGTGGGTCGATAGTCGCCCATGAAAACGCCGTTAGTCATCAGCTGAATTGCAGTTCCGATTTCCGCCATACTCGCTCCCAACATGGCAGCTCGCGCACGGTCTACGACAATCTCCCACTGGATTCCAGGAACAGGTGTAGTGTCATCAATGTCGATGAGACCACTCATACCATTTTCCATATGATCGTGAATGCGTTCAGCTTCGGCAAATAGCTCATCGAGATCATCGCCAGCAAGCTCCAACTGAATGGCTTTTCCAACGGGAGGTCCCTGTGCTACGGATACTACCTCAGCTCTTGCTCCTGGCAGATTTGATATAGCTCTTCGATATTCATTTTCTACTTCAAATCCGTCAATGTCTCTGTCTCTACGATCTGTCATTTCAATAAAGATAGAGCCTACTAGATCAGGTGCTGACTGTTGAAAGCCTCCCATTTGTTGCCCCGCGCCGGACTGGGTAACAATGCCTTTAAAATGGCCAACTGTGCGAATTCGTTCTTCAGCGTCGAGCATTATGTCTCGTAATTCGGAGGGAGAGAAATTCCCTCTTGAAAATACCTGAACTGTTGTCTGATTCGGTTCGACTTCGGTAAAAAACTCTACTCCTTTACCAAAACGACCATAGGCCATAACGATGGTTACAAGAGTGACTAGACTCAATACGGAAACCGTAATTGGAAATCTTACAGCCCTCTCAAGAGCAGCTGCGTAAAAAGCTGTTATGCCACCAGTATTTCGCGGATCACCAGATTCCAGGCTTCGGAGATAGGCCTTGTCTGCATCGCTGGACTTGCCTATGAGTGCGCCAATTGTCGGAGCGAATAACAGGGCATAAAACAAGGAGCCAGTGAGCACGGCAAATACGGTGATTGGCAAGTAACTCATAAATTGCCCGGTGACTCCTGGCCAAAACATGATAGGTAAGAATGCAGCAAGGGTTGTCGCTGTCGATGCCATGATCGGCCAGAACATGCGTTCCACTGCTTTCTTATATGCTTCTCGGGCATCCAGCCCTTCTGCCATTTTCCGGTCTGCAAATTCCACCATGACGATGGCGCCATCAATTAGCATTCCGAGGCCGAGAAGTAGTCCAAACATCACCATAAAATTATAGGTGAAGCCCAACATGCGAATGATGATAAAGGCAAAGAAGAATGAGAAAGGAACAGCAAGTGTTACCAACAAACCAGAACGAACACCAACTGATGCAATTACTACTAATAGCACTAGTATCATAGCCGTAGCCATATTTCCCTGCAGGCCCATATTCTGTTCGACAACAATAGGCGCTGTATTATTGATATAGGAAATACTGACTGCTGGAGGAAAGCTGGGTATCATCGCCTGCACTACACCATCGATCTGCTCCATTGCCTGTACTAGATTGGCGCCTTTTCGTTTCATCACATTTAGGGAAATAGAAGCGGAGCCATTTGCATAGGAATAGCGGGTGGCATCTTTAAAAGTTCGCCGAACATCGGCAATGTCAGATATAGTCAAAACTCCGAGGTCTGTTGAGGCGAGAGGCAAATCAAACAGATCATCTGCTGTCTCAATCAAGCCTGGAACCTTAACTGCAAAGCTGCCGCCGCCGGTATCAACCTGGCCAGCAGGAATCAATCGGTTATTGCCCATTACAGTCTGAATGATCGCGGAGCTGGGAATTCCATAGGTTTCTAGCTTAGCCGGGTCGATAACGGCTTCGAGCAATTCTTCGCGGTTTCCAACCATGGTTGCTTCGAGAATTGGTGGCAATATTTCAATCTCTCTCTGCAAATCTTCTGCGATTCGCAATAGCACCCTCTCGGGAACGCCTTCGCCGCCGATTGCGATCTGCACAACTGGGAGGGTAGCAGCCGAGACTTCTTGAATTAAGGGCTCTTCGGTATCTGCAGGAAAACGCGCCTTGGCTCTATTTATTGCTTCTCGAACTTCGCTTAATGCAAATTGCGACTCGAAATCAATATCAAACTCGGTAACGATGGTTGCGGCGTTCTCGCTTGAGAATGAACTGACCGAAGTGATGCCATCAACTGTTTTTAATTCCAGTTCTGCAGGTTTGGCTAATAGCCGTTCTGCATCTTCCGGTGAAATACCCTCGTGAATGATTGTAGTAATAACAATTGGAACTGCCACATCAGGATTTAATTCCACTGGAATTGCCAGGTAGGAAACAAAACCGGTTAGCATTACGGCAACGAAAATACTGAGTGTGGTTCGCGATCTAGATACCGCGGCGTCTATATAATTAGTCATATTGCTTGCTCTGATTGAAAGCTAATGTGGTTTGGTCGACTTAATTAGACCAGTCGTAATTGCCTTCAACTTGTTGGCCAGGAAAAACTATTTCCTGGCCAATAGTAATAAGACTTACTTTGCCGCTTAGGCCAGTTACCCAGACGCCCGGGTCCAACTGGTTCGTGTTGTCGCCAACTATTTCAATATTCCGAAAGTTCACCATATTGTTGTTGTCAATTGTCTTCACGCCGATGACTCCATTGTCGTCAAGCGTCAACGCAGAAGACGGAATCATATGGGCGGTTAGTTCTTCAGCATCAACCAATAGCTCAACAGTGATGCCTTCTCTAAGACCTTCAAATTGAGGGTCGACTTCAATTTCAATTCGATAACTGCGTGATGCAGTATCTGCTGCTCTGGAAAGATAACTAACAGACCCGCTAAGTAGTGAACCATTTATTAATTCAGCTCCGACACGGGCACCGATTTCGATTCCATCGATATTCTGTTCTGGAACAAGACCGATCAATAACATAGGGCTATCATCTAAAACTGAAGCGCAAACTGTTCCTATATTCAAAAGATCACCGTTTTCTACTACTCGAGTTTCAACGACTCCATCAAACGGTGCTCTGATCTTGGTTTTAGTAATGGATAATTCAGCCCGTGCGATAGCAGCACGTGAGGATTGCAATGCAGCTTTAAGCTGTGCGACAACAACGTCCGATTGTAGTCCTCGCTGCTGCAGATCCACTGAGGCATCGTATTCAAACTGAGCTTGCTCCAGGCGGCTTTCCGCTTCCATCAAATTTGTTTCTCGATTATCCATAGCAATTTCACAGAGTACGTCGCCTTCGCTCACTCTGGCACCACGGGCAATAGGGTCGCTTATGATTCTGCCGGCTTCCTCAGCGCGAACTTGCACGTGACGGCTCGCCTGGGTTCTACCTCGTACTCTGATTTTTTCGGTATAAGGTTGAGGACTGAGGCGTACTGCTCGAACGGTGAGTATTCCGGGGTTCTCGCCGGCAGATTCGCCTTCGGGAATGGCGGCAATGCTCCTGACCTCGGGAGCCTGCTCAATAGCGTTGCTGTCGGAATCGCGAGGAATTATCATCCAGGATACGACTACCACTAAGATTGCTGCTGATACTATGTGCTGTTGTTTCACTAGAGCCCTGCCTTTTAATAAAATTATCTATTGTTTGTGCTAATTCGAGCACATCTTTGTCCGCTGCTCTGAAAGCGGTGAGCTAAGCAGAACTGGGCGGATTATTAGTATTTTGGATTATTGTTTTTAGTGGACGAAAAACCCATAAAATCAATGGGGTTAGCCGACGTCACAAACATATTAGCTGCGGCTTCAAAAGTGTTACGTATTGTAACCCTTCATTGGGGAAATGTAATCTCCTTTTATCGTGAGAATGCTTCCAGTGATGCGACTCTTGGCAGCTGTTTTAGGGGGCTACCGACATTCTGTGCTAATTTAGCGAGATTCGAGAATTGAGAAAAGAAATACGAGGAAAAGACAGCGTGAAAGATTTAAGTAACCGAGTCGCCATTATCACCGGATCCAGTAGCGGGGTTGGTGCCGCAACTGCCCGGCTTTTCGCATCACTTGGCTGCAATGTAGTCATCAACTATAACGCCAATTCCGAGGGTGCCAGCAAAGTCGCCGCATCGTGTGAAGAGCTGGGGGCAGGAAAAGGCGTAGAAACTCTTATTTTTGGCGGCTCTGTTGCCGAGGACAGTGCCTGCCAGGCCATGGTGCAGGCAGCAATAGATAAATGGGGGCGGGTGGATATCCTGGTCAACAATGCCGGTACTACCAAGTTCGTCGATCACGAGAACCTGGATGGTTTGGACGCTGAAGATTTTCAGCGTATTTATGGTGTAAATGTAGTGGGCTGCTATCAAATGACTCGAGCTGTGAACCCGCACATGCAGGCTCAGGAAGACGGTGGCGCTATTGTTAACGTGGCCTCTACTGCAGCAGTAACCGGTATAGGAAGTAGCATCGCTTATGCTGCATCGAAGGGAGCCATGGTGACAATGACTCTGTCACTGGCTCGTGTTCTCGCACCTAAGGTCAGGATCAATGCTGTATGTCCGGGATTCATCGAAGGAGACTGGCTTCGCCAGGGACTTGGAGATGAAAAATATGAAGCTCTGCTTGAGTCTCAAAGAAAGCATTCACCTCTAGGCTTGACGGCTACGCCTGACACAGTTGCCGACGGAATCCTGCAATTCATTTCCGGTCCACAGATAGTAACGGGTGAGACTTTGATTCTCGATGGAGGCCGCCATCTGACGCAGACACCACTGGGTCGGCGTTAAGTCCCTTTAATGGCTGTTACTTGGCTACAGGACGCTTCTGTAATTTCCGTTGCAGTGTGCGACGGTGCATCTTCAGCTGACGAGCTGTGGCGGAAATATTTCCATCATTTTCATTTAGCACCTTCTGAATATGTTCCCACTCCAGCCTCTTAACTGACATGGGTTCCATAACAGCGTGCTCGGCAACAGGAGCTGTTTCCGATTCATCCACTGTGAGTAATGCATTTAAAATTTCATCTGTATCTGCGGGTTTAGCCAGATAATTATCAGCACCCAGCTTGATAGCCTCTACCGCCGTGGTGATGCTGGCATACCCTGTCAGAATCAGAATTCGAAGCGCCGAGTTTCGCTGCTTTAGCTCAGGTATCAGGCTTAATGATGTTTCTCCGCCGAGGTTTAGATCTAGAATTGCATAGTCGAAGCTCTTGGCCTTCAATAAATCGAGAGCTTGCTCGCTAGTGCTGCCATGGCTTACTTCAAACTCCCTGAGGGTCAATGCTCTGCTGACTACCCTGGCAAACACTTCGTCATCTTCCACCAGTAAAATCTGTGGCATGGAGTCTGGCATCATTAACTCTCTTCCCGCTTAGGTAGTGGTAGTTTGATAATAGTCTTAGCTCCGCCTTTTTTCATATTGAACATTTCGATCGAGCCGCCAAGTTTATGAATAGCAGCATTGGCGAGAAATATTCCAAGCCCCATACTTTCCTTCCTCATGGAAATAAACGGCTCTCCCATATTTTCCATGACTTCGGCAGGTATGCCAGGGCCGTCATCCACTATGGAGATCTCAAGTAATCGCGGATCGTCATCTGTCATGCTGTACTTCACCTGGACGCTGGAATTGGCCGCCTTAATGCCATTCTCAATAATATTGATGAGGGCATGCTTTACACTCAGGTCGGAAGTAACTCGGATTTCCGGATCACCATCAAGTTCAAATTTAACTGAGGCAGTCGGATGGATATTGATGATGTAATCGCTGATATCTGAGACGAACCCTCCGAGACTTATGCTCTCGCCCTTATCTGAGTTGTCTTTGTTGTAGTACTGCGTCAACTGCGTCAATGAGTGTTTGCACCGAGTAACCTGTTGTCTAAGCAGGCTAATGTCCTCCTTAATATCGCTCTGTTGAAGCTGAGTTGCATCCAGTTTATCCAGTTCAGTAAGCAGAACTGCCATGGTGGAGAGAGGTGTTCCCAGTGCATGAGCAGTGCCTGCTGCCAAGGTGCCTATTGCCACTAATTGCTCGTTCTTTAATTCGTTTTCTCTTGCCGCAGCCAAATTTAGTTCTCTTATCTGAATGGCCGACGCCATCGCGGTGATCAACACGGTGATAAGTATGGCGCTGACCAGAAAGATTACCCACATTCCCACCAAGTGTAATTGGAAAGTCACCTGCTCACTTTCGGATCCAATTGGCATATCGTGTTCAGCGCTAAGGTCGAGTAATAAGAACGAGGTGTAGAGAAGAATGCTGCCTATTGCGAATGTGTTAACAAATCGTCGGGGCAAAAGTGTGGCAGTAAAAGCCAGCAGAACCAGTAAATAGGAAATCAGGGGATTCCCCGCACCTCCAGTATTGAGTAGCAATATTATGAGGAATACCACATCACCCAAAACATAGATGAACAATTCCATATTGCTGACTACCCAGGAAGATTTGAGTCGCCAATAGCCTGCGAGAACGGAGATAGAGATGGCCAATATTAGGTAGCTGATAAATCTGACTGGGATATCCAGAGGTGACAGGCTCTGAAAGATTAACAGACCGATCACGCTGCTTATGGTTACGAAGGTTCTCAGGGCTAGTAAGCGCTGTAATCCCTGGCGGGCAACACTACCACCCCCGCTGGATATGGGAATTAGAAGGCTGATGAAATCGGTGAGTTTGGATTGGGAATTCTGTTCCATGGGGCTCATTCTACAATAAAGAGGAAGCCATATGCTCCGGGGAGAGACAATATGCCGCAGTAGCTGCCGCGAAGGTAAGGAAAGAGGCTTTGCAAAGCTGCAGAGGCGGGTTATATTGCTGTAGTCATATTGAAATAGCCCCTTAGAAAACAATAAGCTAAGAAATCATTAATCCAAGAATTCGAGCACACAAGAGTTCAATAAATAGAAGCCTGATGGGCTAATTTACATGCAAGTTGTCCCAAGTCAGCTTAGTCAGGAAATCATCGCTAGAACTCTGGATCTGGAATTCGGCGATAGTCGTTTTTATCACTACGGCTTATTTTCTACGCCTCTCCAGATTGAGTTAGATACCTCAAAAAATCATCAGCAGCAGGAATTCTCTGAATCCATCACGCTCATAGAGGCGCAATCGAGCTTTTGTGAGCATGTGATTTCCTTGATTGAAAATAGTCTCGAAGCTTCTGTTACTCCCGGTACTCCCGGCACTAAAGCAAGAGTGCTGATTTTTGGCGGCACACTTCGACAGTTGGCAATGGATTGCAGCGAGCGCGAAATTAGTACTCTGTTTATAGATCCTCATTTCGATTCTGCTACTGAAGCTAAGCCTTCGCAGAAGCTGGAAATTTGCCGGGAAGAATTCGTAGCATTTCCTGAAAGCGATACTTTCGATTTAATTCTGCTGGAAGGCTCCTATTGCTACCTTGATCAGCTAGGAATGTTGAGTAAGGCTCGTCGACTTTTATCTGCCAAGGGCAGGCTGCTTCTGTTTGGTGAATTTCTTGATGATGATTCCGGGATCGAATATTCGCCGCTGGCAAATATCAGTTCCTTGCATCAACTTTCAGAACGCTTAACTTATGAACTGCTTGAGGAATATGAGTGCCGAGAAGACGCCATACGATCATTGGCAAAGTTTATTCCTCTGCTTGTTAAGCATAAGGCTACGCTCTGTGGTGAATCTGACATCCCTGTGGATGAAGCCGATGCTTATTTGGAACATTTACGACTCGTCGAAGAAGAATTCATAAACAAGCGACGTTGCTTTCGAATCCTGTTGTTTCAGCAAGGTAACGAAGCCTCTGTGGAATATGGGGGAGCGGAGTACAGCGACATTCACTCTTTTGAGCCCGTAGATATCTCGGAGCTTTTTGAGAAAAGTTTTGATGTGATTTTTGACAAAGATCTCTGGAACTGGAAATACAGTAAGGGCAAAGGTACTTGTGTAGTAGCAAGACTTGAGAATAAGGGCCCGATAGTAGCTCACTATGGAGGTGCGCCGAGGGAGATATCCTATTTTGGAGAGCCATCAATGGCTATTCAGCCCTGTGATGTAATGGTCCATCCCGATATTAGAAATCAATATGGGCGAGGCAGTTTATTTTTTAAGGTAGCGGCAACTTTTCTTGAGAGAGAAATCGGTAATACGGTGAATCACTTACTGGGGTTCGGGTTTCCGAATCAAAAAACCATGAATATCTCCATAAGAATGGGGCTGTATGAAAAAACAGATGACTTTGTGGAAATGGTTTTCCCCTTAGTACATGCTGACACTGTTTCTTCTCAGTATTCCCATGTTGATTTCGACGAACAAAATGTCGAGCACCAGAATCAACTCAATAGCCTCTGGCAGCTAATGGATCCTGATTTTAAAGAGGGAATAATCGGTGTCAGAAATTGGGACTATATTAAGTACCGATACTTCGATCACCCATTTGCGAAATCTGAACAGTACAGATCAGTGATAGTAAGTGATAGCCAGAATGGAAATATTCTGGCATTTGCTGTTTTAAAGCTCCATGGTGAGCATCGCCTGCTTATGGATATAGTCTGTGCTAAAAAGGCACTTACCCCTGCAATAACTGCATTAAATCAGCTAGTTGCGCAAGAAGAAGGAATTCAGGGATTTAAGATGTGGATTACAAAAAGCTATGTAGATAGTATCTGCATTGATGGGGCGATTGAGAATGAATTAGGTATTGAGATACCCTGCAATAGCTGGAACCCTGGGCCCTCTTCGGAAACACTTTATGGTGCCTGGTGGCTCACGGCTGGGGATATGGACTTCGTCTAGCAAGCCTCAGCGAAGGGTTTGGTGTGACTGGAACTTAGAACAGAATTTGGAACAATAAAATAATGATCACTAGCTGCCATAAAGCATGATGATCAAGCACAAACGAGATCTGGAATATTTATGAGTACTACAAATATCTATGAACAACACCTGGACCAGAACGAGGCGAATTTCACCGCCCTCACTCCATTAAGCTTTTTGGAAAGGGCGGCTAGTGTTTACCCTAACAAGTTATCTCTGATTCATGGTGATACCACTTACACCTGGTCTGAAACTTATAAGCGCTGCTGCTTGCTCGCATCAGCTCTCCTGAAGATGGGAATTGGCAAGGGTGATACTGTTTCGTTTATGGGGGCTAATACTCCCGAAACATTCGAGGCGCATTTTGGCGTGCCGATGACAGGCGCAATACTAAATGCACTGAATGTACGTCTTGATGCCAAGGCTATAGCCTTCATACTCGATCATGCCGAGACCAAGGTATTATTCACGGACAAGGAATACAGCGATACTATTAAAGCTGCCATCGAATTGGTGAAAGTAAAGCCTGTGGTAATCGACATAGACGACCCTTATTTCAATCAGGGTGAACTTCTCGGAGAGAAAAACTATGAAGATATTCTCAAAGAAGGAGATGACAGCTATGAATGCTTTCATATTGAAGATGAGTGGCAAGCCATATCGCTTAACTATACATCAGGAACAACAGGTGATCCCAAGGGTGTAGTTTTTCATCACCGCGGTGCCTACCTCAACGCCATATCAAATAATATGTGTTGGGAGCTTACTGCTCATCCCGTATACCTGTGGACCTTGCCAATGTTTCATTGCAACGGCTGGTGTTTTCCCTGGGGTCTGGCTGCAGTGACAGGAACCAGTGTGTGCCTTCGCCATGTTCGCGATGTGGCAATTTTTGATGCCATCAAGAAACATGGTGTTACTCATTTTTGCGGAGCCCCGGTTGTGCTGAATACCTTGGTTAATGCCGCTGATGAATTAAAACAAGGAATAGAGCAAAAAGTATCAGCGATGACTGCCGGTGCAGCGCCTCCAGCTGCAGTAATCGCAGGTATGGAAAATATGGGATTTGCCGTGACTCATGTCTACGGCCTGACTGAAACTTATGGCCCCTGCGTAGTTTGTGCGCCTCAGGAAGAGTGGGCCGAGCTGAGTGTTGATGACAGGGCTGAGCTACTGGCTCGGCAGGGTGTTCGCGCTCCGCTTCAGGATGAAATGATGGTTGCAGATCCTGAAACTCTTGTGCCGGTTCCCAAGGATGGTAAAACCATGGGGGAAATATTCATGCGCGGGAATTTGGTGATGAAGGGGTATTTGAAAAATAAAAAAACTACTGAAGCATCATTTGAAGGTGGTTGGTTTCATTCGGGGGACCTGGCTGTTTGGTATGAGGATGGTTACGCGCAGATCAAAGATCGGTCGAAGGATATTATTATCTCAGGAGGGGAAAACATCTCCTCTCTCGAGGTTGAGTCGGTTTTGTTCAAGCACCCCAGTATTCTTGAAGCAGCCGTTGTTGCCAGTAGTGATGAAAAATGGGGTGAAGTGCCTTGCGCATTCGTTAGTCTGAAGTCTGGGCATGAATTATCGGTAGAGGAATTGATAGCATATTGTAGAGAAGAGTTGGCAGGATTCAAAATACCCAAGAAAGTAATCTTTGGTCCGATCGACAAGACATCTACGGGAAAGGTGCAAAAGTATTTGCTTCGAGAAAAAGCTGAGAAAGTTGATAAAGCGGTTCTAAAAAAAGCTTAATACAAATAATGAACTTAAGATAAAAATGTTGAGGAGATGAAAATGAAAAATTTGAAGAAATCTTTAGGAATATTAACAGGCACTCTTGCCATGGCTCTATCCGCGCAAATATTTGCGGCTGATGCGCCAGAAACTATATCAGTTACTAGTTCTGTAATTGATCATCATGGAACTATTCCTTTGGAATATTCTGCATATGGAGATAATACATCCATAGATTTGAGCTGGTCTAATCTACCTGCTGGTACTGTGCAGCTGGCGCTGATTTTAGATGATCCCAAAGTAGTTGAGTTGGGCATGATGCCAACTCCATTCGTGCATTGGGTTGTATACAATATCCCAGCTTCAGCTTCGGGTCTGCCTGGCGGCATGGCTGGCGATGCCGAGTTAAGCGTGAATGGTATGAATATAGTTAATGGTGTAAATGGTACTCGACGAACAGGTTATTTCGGTCCTCGCCCACCGGCGAACGGCGAATTGCATTCCTATCATTTTCGAGTGTACGCATTGGATGCTGATCTAGGTTTGGAAACTGGACTGAACAAAGATCAGTTGTTAGAGGCTGCAGATGGCCACATATTGGCAACCGGCATGTTGATGGGTCACTACGAACACAAGGAATAAGCTGGATAGGAAGTCACTCCGCTATTATTTAGTAGGAGTTCATGAAAAAGGGGACATTGATAATCAATGTCCCCTTTTTTATTCTGGAGCGATTAACGGCTGGTTCAGATCTAGTAGTGTTCGATTATATCCCCAACGTCAGCACCATCCTCTATGCGAAGATTCACTTCTTCGTATAAATGAATATCACCTCTTACTGATGATGAGCCATCAATAACTACATCAGATTTGCTATTGTTCCAATTAAACATGCGGCTGAAAAAAGAACGACGACCGCCGACACGCAAGTCACCTTCAATAACAGTCTCATCTCGAAGGATAAGGTCGCCATTAACAGTTGCGACATTGTCACCGACTCGAGTGTTTGTTAGTCGAATTCTGCCATTTACAGTTTCAACGCTGTTTTCAATGGTTGAGCCTGATCTTATTTCAATGCCGCCATTAACAGTTTCGAGAGATCCGTTTACGGTGACATTATTTCCAAGATCGATTCCGCCATTTACGGTTTCTGCGTCATCGACAACTACTTCATCCGCAAGTTCGATGCCGCCATTGACGGTATCAATATCTCTGGCGTGGGCACCTCGTTTAAGCTCGATGCCACCATTAATTGATGATATATCGCCAACCTGATCCTGGGCTTCGATACGTACGCCGCCCATAATCTTGGAAATATTCTGAACTTCCGCGCCATGGGCAGATGATGAATATAGATAGCTGCCAAGGACGACCGCCAACATAGTTGAAGTTCCAAATCGCAGAGTGTGGTTGATAGCTTTCATTTTCTGTTCCTCATTTCGCAGTCCTTTCTTAAAGGCTGCCGTCTTAAATCTTTGTAGAAGTTCCTGGATTAAGTAACTGTTGAATCTCATTACTTTTCTCACTTATGTCGTTAAGAGAGCAATTAGCTTGCCAATAATAAATAATCTATAAAAACAGTAAGTTACCTTCCTTTGTTCTATTGCCTAGATTGTTTCTTAGCGTTTTTGGCTAGCGAATTGGTCAAATTAACCATTTTCTACTTAATAAGACGTTACTCGCAGTGATTTGGTTACTTCAATTTACACATGGGTTCTGTTTTAAATGGAGAAAGCACTTCTGAGTGATCATTCAGAATGCTGAGGAGTAGCTAACAAGAGGCTTCCAGTGAGTTTCTGGACAGTATTTGCGTGATAAGCTAATGTGCCTGATCAGTATTCCCAAACTATAAAAACTAAAACGGACGAGAGCATGAAAACTAAGAACATTCTGAAACCAATTACCTATTCAGTCTCCATTCTTTTGGGAGCAGTTCTGTTGTGGCCAGCTATGTTGCTGGCCCAAGACACCATTGTGGAAACCGATAGTCATCGCTTTCAGCAGGTAGCTGAAGGAGTCTGGTTCGCAACAGGAACCGGCTCGGTGTTTACCATGAGTAATGCCATGGTGTTGGTAGGGGAGAACGATACCCTGGTGGTGGATTCACATGTTACCGGTGCGGCCGCCCAGGCCTTGCTTGATTCCATTCCGGCACTAACTGATAAGCCTATCCGCTATCTGGTAAACAGCCATTATCACTTCGATCATGCTCACGGTAATCAATCGTTCCCTGAGGGAATCGAAATCATCGGTCATGAGTACACCCGCATCAAGCTCAATGGAGAGAGGGGAAATGTTCTGGAAGAATCAACCTTCAGGAGCTTCTCGGATCCGGTTCCAGCGACAATAGCTAATCTCCAGCGCCAAGTTGCTGCGGAATCCGATACTTCCCGTAAAGCTGGGCTACAGGAAAGACTAAGAGTGCAACAAGAATACCTTGCTGCTATTCAGCAAGTTGTGCCTACGCCTCCGAATATAACTCTCGATCGCAAGATGACTTTGTTTCAGGACACAGCCAATGGCAGTCGTGAAATTCAACTACATCATTTTGGAAGAGCTCATACAGGTGGTGATGTGGTGATTTATTTGCCTCAGGAAAAGCTGGTGTTTACGGGAGATATGATGCTTCCGGGGCTGGCTTATATGGGAGATGGTCATGTCGATGAATGGCCAGAGACTCTGGAAGGATTAAAAACGCTGGATTTTGATAAATGGATGCCTGGTCATGGGCCTGTTATGGAGAGCCGCGAACCAATTGGTAATTTTCAAACCTATCTCAGAGATCTCTGGGAGAAGACCTCAGCCATGCACCGCCGAGGTGTGAGTGCGGATCAGGCAGCTGAACAGATCGATATGACTAATCATTCTTCCAGCTTTGCTCAAATACGAGGACCGGGCGTGGACCCCAGAGCCATACGAAGAATTTATCAGCTATTGAATAACTGAAGTCTTCTGCTGAAAAAGGGGTCATTAATGACCCCTTTTTTTATGCACTAATTTTCTGTCTATTAAGTTGGACCAATCTGAACACAGCAGGATGTATTTATGAACGATGAAACTGATCCCAGTCGCCCGATTTTTTTAAAGCCAGGTCACAACGCCGGGGATCTGGTGGAATCCAGCAAATGGAAGGTATTGAAAGAAGAGTATGGCTTGGTGGAAGTAGATGTTCATCTGCCAGAGCATTTACTGAACCCACGTAAGCAGCTGTTCGGAGGGTTCACTGGAACCTATGTGGATATGATTTCTATCTATACAGTTAGAACACTGTTCAAGACTCAGGAAGAGTTTAATTGGTCGGCGACAGTAAATATGCGAATAGACTATTTCGCTCCGGTACTTGGTCCACGCTTCCTGTTAAGAGGGGAGTTAATAAAAGATGGTAGGTCAACTTGTCTGGTTTCTACTCATTTTACTGACCTGGAAGGCAACAAACTGGTTTATGCCATAACTACTCTGCGCAAAAGCTCTTAGGGGTTCACTACTCGCAAAAAAAGGCCGGCTTTGCAGTATTTGCTCGCCGGCCTTTCTTGTTCCTTCTTTTATAGGGCTAGTGACCCTACATGGAATAACCTTTCTCGTCATGCTCAGTAATATCCAGTCCTACCTGCTCCTGCTCCGCTGAGACACGGATGCCGGAAGTCAAGATGCCGACAAATTTCAGTAAACCGAAAGTGACTAAAGCTGAATAAGTACCTGTAGCAAGAATGCCGATTGCCTGAACCATTACTTGTGAACCCATGGTCATGCCTTCGGCGAAACCGTTACCACTGAAAATTCCCAGATTCGCGGAAACCAGGATTCCGGCAAGCAGTGTTCCTACTATTCCGCCAACACCGTGCACGGGGAATACATCCAGTGAATCATCGATTCGAAGTTTGGTTTTAAAGTAGGTAGTGGCAAAGTAACAAATTATGCCGCCGCTGGCTCCAACGAGTAGAGCGCCGGCTGGTCCCACTGACCCTGAAGCAGGTGTGATGGTAGCAAGCCCTGCTACCATGCCAGTGATGGCGCCCAGACCGCTGGGTTTGCCATACTTGATCCATTCAATAATCATCCAGGTAATGGCACCCACCGAAGCTGAGATATGGGTAACAAACATTGCCATTCCAGCACTGCCGTCAGCAGCGAGAGCACTGCCTGCATTGAATCCAAACCAGCCTACCCAAAGCATACCTGCTCCGATAAAACTCATTGTCAGATTGTGGGGCATCATCGGTGCGGTTAGAAAACCATTTCGCTGTCCGAGAACCAGAGCGGTGACCAAGGCAGATACACCTGCAGTTACGTGAACTACGGTGCCACCTGCAAAATCTATCAGGCCCATCTGTCCGAGCCAGCCGCCGCCCCAGACCCAATTAGCAACTGGAAAATAGACAATCAGGGTCCACAGGCTGCAGAAAATCAACATAGCGGAGAATTTGATTCGTTCAACGAAGGCACCAACTATAAGAGCCGGAGTAATGATGGCAAAAGTCATCTGAAATGATGCAAATACTGTTTCTGGAATATCGCCGGACACAGAGTCTACTACTACGCCATTGAATAGAGCTTTACTGAGGCCACCCCAATAAGCAGATTCAGATGGGCCGAAGGCTATGCTATATCCAACCAGCAGCCACAACACAGAAATAACCACGGCTATGGCAAAACATTGCATCAACACCGAGAGAACATTTTTTGTTCTCACCAGGCCACCGTAAAAAAGAGAGAGCCCTGGAAGCGTCATGAATAGCACAAGAGCTGTTGACGTTAGAATCCAGGAAGTGTTGGCTCCACTCACTTCAGCCGACTGTGCGCTGGCGAGCGAAGGGATTAGAATCAGAATTAGAGCGAAGAAACTTTTTGCTAATGGAAATTTTCTGGGCATCATAGCAATCCTTTTTATGATCAAACAATTATTCGATAGAGCGCCATGCATTAAATCTAGAGGGCTTCGTTTCCGGTTTCTCCAGTTCTTATACGAATGGATTGCTCAAGGTTGCTGACAAAAATTTTGCCATCACCAATCTGGCCAGTATTTGCAGCTTTGCAAATTGCCTCAACCGCTTGATCCGCGAGGCTGTCTTCAACAGCTACTTCCAATTTAACCTTGGGAAGGAAGTCGATCACATATTCAGCTCCGCGATAGAGTTCGGTATGGCCTTTCTGTCTGCCAAAGCCTTTAACTTCGGTAAGAGTCATCCCGCTTACGCCCAGTTCAGATAGTGCCTCGCGCACATCGTCTGATTTGAAGGGTTTGATTATGGCGGTAATAAGTTTCATCTATTAATCTCCTGCTTGTGATTATTGTTTTGTCAGGCTGACACTTATGCAACAAGCCTGAATTAACAATTTATGTCACCAATTTGCTTCGAAGCAAAACTGTACCACGACCATTTATAAAGCTCCATTGGCAAAGCGATGGATCAGCTATCTACCATTCGGAGTGGCTATTGCGGAGGAGAAAATGACCCTTTATGGTGCATTTTTCTACTGAGAATAAAAAAATGGGGGTAAGCACATACGGGAGGGGTTGTGTATGTGTTTACCCCCTAGTGGGGAGGGTTAATTTACGCAGCGGCTCGCAGCCGGCGCTTTGACACTCTGAATCAGTGGCAGCATCACCACAGCAAACAGAGCGATTGATGAGACCCCTAACAATGTCAGTACTGTCCCAAGACCTTCAGTCTCAGCTACATATCCCACCAGTGGACCGGTGATGATGAAACTCAGCCGAAACAAGAAGCTGGTGAATGAATTTGCGGTCGCCCGAAATTCACTAGGCACTCTTCGGTTCAGGGCGTTGACCAGAATCACCTGATTGAGGCCTCGGCTTGCAAACAGAAGCAGTCCCAGTCCCATGCCTGCCCAGCCTTGTAACCAGGCAAGACCGAAGTGTCCGACGATTGGTAACAGGCCCATTAGTGTCAGGGCATAGGCTGCTCCATGTCTGCGTTCGATTTCAAAACCAAATTTGCTGGCTAAGGCAACCACTAGACTCTGGCTGCACCAGAGCACTCCGAACATGGACAGGGATATTCCCTGAGACTCCCAGTAGGGCTGCATCAGCCAAGCAACATGAAAAGTCGCCAGGCTGTACAGAGGAATCGCGATTACAATTTTTCGCAGTAAAGGATCTCCCTGTAGCAAGTGCTTGAGGATTCTGCCTATTCCCAAATGGTCTACCCCCTGACTCTCTTTCTTGTAGGGTGGCTCAACCACGCCGAGGGCGAGGATAAGACACATCCATGCTGCCAGTGCCTGGACCACAACTAGAATATCGAATGACCAGAGGGCCAGAGCGCCGCCGAGCAATGCCCCCAAACCTTCAGCGCTGCTCTTGATAAACCCAAGGTGTGCGATTCCTTTTCCGTCATCGATGGTTCCTTCTTCCCGCAATGTCTTTTGCGTGTCGTACAACAGAGCCAGGTCTGCTCCCGACAGCAAGCTGGCGGAAATACCTACGATAATTTCGAAGACAATTAGCGAGAATAAATCATCAGCAAAGTTCAGGCACAGGTATCCAATACCGTGAACAACACTGCCGATTAGCAATGCCGTTCTACGACCGAATAGATCTGCGAAATATCCAGAAGGTGCTTCCAGCACGACGATAGTACTGGCGTAGACCGCCTGCAGATAGAAAATCTCGGCGAGACTAAGCCCCTTCGAAATGAAGAAGGGCACGATTACCGGAACGATGATCATGAAGCTATGAAAAAAAGCCAGACCATAGATCAGATTTATGTTTCTGTGCAGTTTATTTTGCACAATAGTTCCCCAGTGCCAGCCATGAATGGCCAGCATTAAATAAAAGATAAGTAAAAAAAAAGACCTCTAGGTATTTAAACGTAGAGGTCTTTTCTTTGTATCGAAGCTCAATAGCTTATTCTTCAGAAAATCACTCCAGGTTTATCTCCCAGTTCTTCACCACGCGCGAACAGAACTGGTGACCTAGTTCGGTCACAGCCGTTAGCATGATGTTGTAAATAGAGTAAGTGTTCATTGTCTTCGCACACATAAAATTTTGATGCGCGGATTGTATGCTCATCTGATCCAAAGTCAAGTATAAGAGTAGATTTTGAAAAACATTCCCATAAGAATATTAAATCAATTGTTATAAAACTTGCCTATTCTTTTTCTGGTTTAGTTTTTCTCCCAGCAAGCGGTAATTCTTCATTTTTTTCATCTCGCAGGAGATACTCAAGAGACGTTCGTTTCTTCGCCCAGATTGAAGCCAGAATTGAGCCGCTAATATTGTGCCATACGCTAAATAGAGCTCCTGGGAGTGCTGCGGTTGCTGAGAAGAACTGAAGAGCCAGAGCTACGCCCAATCCAGAGTTTTGCATTCCTACTTCGATAGCAATAGTCTGGCTCTGCCTGAGATCTAGTCCAAGCAGGCGGCTGACATAAAACCCTCCTGCGATTCCGCTCAAATTATGCAGGATCACCGCTGCCAGAGTCAGCAATCCTACGTCGAGCAATCGTCCGGAATTTAGTGAAACTACAATACCTATTATTAGTAAAATGACGAGTATGGATGCGCTGGGTAAATGCTCTTCAATTTTCAGTACCTGTTTGTGGAAAAAATGATTAACTGAAAAGCCAAGCAAAACTGGAACGAAAACCATCTGAAGAATGCTAAATAGCAATGCTATCGTATCAACGTCTACGGTTTCCGAAAGATAAAAAGTACAAAGTAGAGGTGTGGCTACTACCCCAACCAGTGTCGAAACCATCGTCATGCTGATTGAGAGCGCAACATCTCCCTTTGCCAGATAGCAGATTACATTGGATGCTGTGCCTCCTGCACAACTTCCTACCAACACCATTCCAATTGTTAGTTGGTTGGATAGCTGAAGCATGTTTGCCAAAGTTAGGGCGAGAAAAGGCATGAGCAGGAACTGCAGAAGTACCCCAACAAAGATTGCTCTTGGGTCCTTGGCTATTCGGTAAATATCGTCGCGAGTTAGAGTGAGGCCCATGATGAACATAACAGAGGCCAAAAGCGGAACGATTAAGCCTTCGAGTCTCGAAAATTGAGTATTGAAGTAAAAGGCCGAGATAGAGACAAGAACTGCCCATAAGGGGAACAAATTATTTAGACGCGACATGGATATTCCGGGATAGGCTCATTATGTACTAAGCCAGCTAAGTTCAGGCTGGGTTCATCTGCGATAGTTATTATCAGTAAGAATCAAACAAATAATTCTAATTCTTGTAACTTTTTCGTCCTGGCGGCGTCAATCCTTTAGATAAAAGACGATTCTGCACTAAATGGAGAATTTGTTTGAATTAATCGTACTACGAGCTGTAGTTGAGTGTAGTTAAAACTGTAGTTAAAACCTTAGTACACATGGAAGCTCTAATGATCTATCAAAGCGGGGAAGGACAAATGATTAAAAAGGTACTTTTATTGGCGATGAGCCTGGTTTTGGCAGGATGTCTGGTTACTGTGGACTCCGATTCACGTTCTTTGCAGTCTTCATGGAATGAAGGAGATCTGGCGAGACTGGAATTGGGTGCTAGCGATCAGAATTGGGTAGCCAATACATTTGGCGATCCAATAACAAAACTCAACTATGCTGACGGTACTGAAATTTGGAAATACCGAAACCGTTCCGAGAAGGACACGGAAGTAGGGCTATTTCTGATATTTTCCGTAGATGTTGAAGAAGAAAGAACTGAAACTCTTTCCGTTGAATTTGAAAATGGCGTAGTCATCAATTACTGGGTAGAAGAAGATAGGTTCTAAAAGAGGATCGATTCTAGAAATCAGGCTTTCGAAGCCAGGTTTTAGAAATACCTAGTTTTTAGCGGAGAATAACAAATCTCGGTAGTGTCTTTGATGCTACCGGGTTTGCTTCAGCCAGACTTCAAGGCCTTCCCAGTCCAGACGAAATATATGTCTGGCATCAGGGACCAGTGCCGCATCAACCTTGGCGCCTGCCGCCCGCATCATCTCTGCTTGAGGATCCATGGTGCGATTCCATAAGAAATCGTCCTTCTCTCCTACCCGCAGGTATACAGGTAATCCCTGAAGAGCCTTGGGTGTTGATTCTGGCTTTACTCGCCCTGGAGTGGCTACCACGCCACTAAATTCATCTGGGTTATTCAGCGCTATTTCCAACGCAGCACTGCCGCCACCAGAGATGCCTACTAATAAGGGTTTTCCATTACGCAGGCGGTGTGCCTGGTGCAAATACTCGATGATTCGGGGAAAAACATCGGCGCTGTGCTCAGAAAATCTAATTCCATCTGGGGATATAGGGATCGCTATAGCCCAGCCACGCTCCACAAACTCCTTGCCCAGCCAGAATTGAGCCCTGGCCATGAATTCATTGCTGGAACCCCCAGGTATAAGCATCGCCAAGGGAGGGGCTTGCTGGGTGTTTTCGGGAGCAAAGTATAGAACTTTGAGAGAGACTCCATCTCCCAAGACGAGGGATTCCTCAGAGGCAGCTGCGAACCCGGCAAGAGCTACCAGAAACAGGGCTTGGATGAGATTGAGAGCCTTTGTCATGAAATATCGCCCAATGCATGGGTCTTTTATGGAAATTCAGGTTTACGAGTATATCAATGAATAGAAGCAGCGAATGGCGAGATGAGATGAAACCGCCTTTAGATCCGTTGATTTTCGGGGCTTTTTCTCGGTTTTAGGGCTGTTGTAAGCCCATTATTTGGTCTACTGTAACTTTTTCATTAAGCCCGCGTCTTTATCTACAATTGCAAACAGAATACCGACAGGCAATAGCTCAGCACCGGCAGAAGGTTTATTCCTTTGCCCACTATAGCCTGCGCGCAAAAGAAGATGCGGAAGATGTGACTCAGGAAGTGTTCATCAAGCTGTGGCAGCACTGGCAGAAGATTGATCACAATAAGATTGGGGGCTGGTTGATGAGGGTAGCCCACAACGCGGTAATTGATCATGTGCGCAAACAGCGACCTTCGCAAAACAATGTTGATCAGTACGCAGAAGTTGAAGAACAGGTGGGTTCTGAAAGTGATGAAGGCAACATCGACCAGGAAGTATTCAAGGCTCGATTGCAGGAAGCCATTAAGTCTCTCGATGATCCCTTTAGAAGCATTCTTATTATGCGCGATGTTCAAGGTTTGAGTTATACGGATATTCAGTCGAGTCTGGATATCAGCGAGAGTCAGGTGAAAGTATATCTGCACCGAGGAAGACGAAAGTTGCGCGAGAACGAGAGCCTTAGAAATATGTTTGAGCAACAGTTTGGAAATTCAAAATCACAAAGCAGTTTAAGCAATGATCAGGAACGTTTTAATCGTGAATTAAACGTAACAGGTAAAAGTAATGACAAATAGTAGCGATTCTCAATGTTATTTCGTTCAGTTACAGATAGACGGTTTTCTGGATGGAGATCTGAGTGAAACACAGCAGGGTGTTTTCATGTCACATGTGCATGACTGCGCGGATTGCGCCAAAGAGTTTCGTTTTGCCCAGACTGTCCAGGATGCTGTTCTAGAGCTTCCAAGAGTTGATTGTAATGAGTATGTATTGGAACCAATCCATAGATTGTCCAATTCGGAGACTCAAGGAAATCTTGACTCGTCATCGAGCAATGGTTCTTTTATCAGTCAATTGATGAATTTGATTAATACCGTGCCTGTATTTATGCGAGTCGGTGTTCCTGTCGCTGCAGCCACGGTGCTCGGAATTATGATTAGCTCTTCTCTTTTGAATCAAGGTCAGAATCAGGAATTGTCTGTGCCGCAGGTAGTGGCAGAAGTTAGTCCCCAGTATGCTCCGGAGGAAATCTCTCAAGCCCTGGAAGATCTTAATCTAGCAATTGATTATTTGAATAAGGTGAATCAGCGAACGGAAGTCATGATAAGTGAGCGGTTCCTGGTAAATCCATTGCAGGACTCTTTGAACGCTTCGTTTCAACGAGCAAGACTGAGTGATGATGATCCACTTCAGAATGATCCTATTTAGAAAGTAGACCGGATTCGCTTATACGGCTAATCCGACTGAAAATTTAAAAGTTCGAATTTATTAGTGAGGTAACAATATGAAAATGTTAAAGAAGATAGCAGCAGTAGTATTTATAGCGGGAATTGTTCCCATTTCCATGGCGGCAGACAGCGATATTCAAGACCATCCTGGCTATGTTGATTTCTCTACTCTGAGAGCCATTACCAGTGCTGAGCCCAGTGTGGAAATTAGCCTAAAGGCTCCATTGCTGAATATGGTAACTAACCTTATTCGCAATGAAGACGAAGAGGCGGCTGACTTTATCTCGAAGCTTATGCGAGTGACTGTAAATGTTTTCGAGAGTGAGAATATTGATGTGGATGAGATTTCAGCATCTATGTCCAATATCGCCGACGATTTGGATAATCAGGGCTGGGAGCGTGTAGTCAGGATCCGTGAAGATAGTGATCATGTGGATATTTATTTCAGATTATCCGAAGACTCCGAAGTCATTCATGGTATAGCCTTGATGGTTGCAGAGCCCGGCGAGACAGTGCTGGTCAATATTGTTGGTGACATCTCTGCTGATGATATTAGCGCAGTCGGTCGACGCTTTGATATCGACGAACTGGTGGATATTGAAGTTGATTAGAGAGAGTCTCAGTAATCAATTAATGATTCTCGCCAAAAGGATATTGTGATGAAAAATAGTTTGCTAATCGTTCTTCTCTCGCTGTTTACTGCTTGTATGTCTTTCTCGGATCGCTCAATGCGGCCAGTAAGAGATGCAATTGCAGAGCAGATGCCTGATATAAGATTGGAGAAGGAATTTGCAGTATCTGTGGGTTCGGGGATTTTTAATTTTCTCGACATCATCACAGTCGATGAAGCTAACATTTCGGAAATGGATAGTGTTCAAGTAGCTGTCTATAACGTTCTGCCTGGAGACGGATCCATCGATTTCAATAGCGTCGATTTTGAGCAGACGTTGCTGGCAAAAGACGATAGCCTGCATTGGGAAACTATAGTCAGAGTGCGAGACTCAGAAGAGCAGGTATGGGTTCTGGTAGGCATGAATTTGAATGAAAACACATTGGATGCGGTAGCCGTATTTTCACTGGATAAAGATCAGTTAGTGCTTATCAATGTGGATGGTGACCTTGATGAAATGCTTGAATTTGCATTGGAGCCGGCCTCCTCACGCCGGCACGGCAAACACGCGGGCTAATAGAACTATTCAGATATAGTTTACGCAGTTTTCTTTTTGGATTTACTTATTTGAACGGAAACGGATTTGAAAGAGGGTGTCCTACTGCGGACATCCAATTGCTGCGGAATTAGCACATTCGCTTCAGGGAAATAACACATTACATTCCCTCTTCTTATTGAATATTCCGCCAGTTCTAAATTCCGCATAATCCCAGTTTCATTCGAGACGTCGATTTTCTCTTCAACACTAAACCCCATCTCTTCAATATCTTCAGGATTCATGAATAGTACCTGACGATGAGCCTGCCCCCGGTAGACATCTTCTTCGCTATATATAATTGTGTTGAATTGACCTTCACTGCGAACGCTGGTTAGAGTGAATTCATGTGGGGCAGAGCTTGTCTTGCGCTGCCAATCAGTGTTTTCGGGAATTCTAAATGAAGCTCGGCCGCTTCTAGTCGGGAATTCCGGCTTGCTTAGATGTCGGCCATCAATATGAAACTCTTGCTTGCTTTCATCGAGCTTCGCCATGGCTTCAAATCCAGGAACCAGTTTGGAAATCGCCCGGCGGATAGACTTGTGTTTGCTAAATTCCCTGAAATCAAAGCACTCTGAGTCGACGACTCGAGAAGCAATGTTGCTGACAATATCTACCTCTGAGAGTAAGCCTTCTATTCGGTCGAACCCGCCGTCACTCATTCGAACATAGTTGAACATGGATTCTTGCGTTGTAGGCTGGCTCTCCTCATCGCGTACTTTTATGGGCAGGATAAGGTTTTCGCCCTCAACACCATTTATATGGGTTTGATTAAGAGTGGAGTTAATCATTACTTTAAAGGGGATGGCGTCGAGCGCCTTGGAGGAAAAAGCGGTATCGGGATTGGCCGAAAACAAATTCCCGCCCAGAAGTAGGGCGAAATCAATGTCATTTTTCGCGGCAGCCTGCACGCAGGCAAGAGTATCCATGCCTTCATAAGTCGGCAAGCTGACTGCATATTCTCTTTCGATAGCTTCAAAAAGAGATGTTTTTAGTTTGGGTGTAAACCCCATTGAGCCCACACCCTGAACATTACTATGTCCTCGCAGCGGTAATAGCCCCTTGCCAGCACCACCAATCATTCCCCTCAGTAGGGCTAGATTGGCTACGGCTTCAATATTGTCAGTGCCATTACTGTGATGTGTCAGTCCCATGCCCCAGGAAAACACGGTTTTCTCCGAATCCTTGTAGAGTTGAGCGAGCTCGTCAAACTGATGCCGCTCCAAGCCGGATTCTCTGCAGATATCTGCCCAAGACAGAGTATTGATGAAATTTTCGTAGGCTTCGTAATCCAGACAGTGATGCTCGATGAATTGCTGGTTCACATCTCCGGACTCAATCAGGGATTTCGCAATTCCACTAATTAACGCAACATCGCCACCAACATTGGGTTGGAAATAATGAGAAGCAACATCTCCGCCACCGCTGATCATGGATTTGAAATTGCTCGGGGAGGCAAAGCGCACAAGTCCAGCTTCGCGGGCGGGATTGATAACTACTACCTTACCGCCGCGCTGTCGGCATTCCAGAAGTACTTTTACAAATCGTGGATGGTTAGAGGCTGGATTAGCGCCGAAGACAAAAATGCAGTCAGCCTGATGTAAATCTCCGTATCTGATTGTCGCAGTCCCTGTCCCGATGCTATTCACCAGGCCAACTCCGGAGGCCTGGTGACAATAGTAGGAGCAGTTGTTGACGTGATTGCTGCCAAAGAGACGAGCAAAAAGCTGGAGGATGAAGGCGGCCTCATTGGATGAGCGGCCGGAACCGTAAAAGAAACACTTCTCAGGATCCGAGGCTTTCATTCTGGAGGATACTATTTCGAAAGCGTCAACATAGGAAATGGCAACATAGGATTTCTCTCCAGCTTTCTTATACAGCGGTGTGGCTAAGCGGCCGAGATTTTCGAGTTGCTTTCCGCTGAGTTCTCCTAATTCTGCTATGGAATTTTGTTCGAATATTTCCCTAGGTATGGGGTCACGTATATCACTTAATTGAGCTTGAATGTTCTTATTACAGATTTCAATTCTATTGCTGTATTCATTGTGAAGACCTCCTCGCTGGCCTCCAGTGCCGAACGCGCAGGCTTTACAGGTATTTTTTGATCGTACGGCAGCGGCCAGGTTGGCGGCACCGACTTTACGAGCACAGGACATGACGTAGTTGATTGCCTTGAATCCACCACCAGTGATCGGTTTGTTGCTAGTTTGTGAGATAGGGGCTACTCCGCAAGGAATCTATGGATTAAGTCCGTCTATTTCCATTCGTTCACTGCTGGCGACTGTTACCACTAGTCCGTCGAGAGTGGTAAAAGTGCGCTCGCCCAGTTGGTACTTATAGACCTCATAGGTCACGGTATCCGCTTGATTGTCACCGTGTAGAGTTACCGTAAGAATCCTGTGGTCATCTTGCCAGTCGAAGTAATAGAGGGCGCAGGCCAAGCCTATTGTAAGCGCGAGAAACATATAGGCGCCGAGGCGAAGATCTGCGCTCAGGGTTGATGTCTCCTGTATGTCAGATTCGATCTTGTTTTCTGAATTATCTTGCTGTTTCCGCGCTTTTGGAGAATTATCCTTGGATTCTTTCATATTGCGCTGCCGAACATAGATGTACGCAGTGATGGAGACCAGTAGAGTTAGAAGGATCTTGCCTAGCATGGCTGAAGCCTGTAGTCGGATTGAGCGGAATAATAGCAGTGGCTTATCTTTTATTGCCAGTCTTTCTATATAACTGACGCTATAACAAGTGACTCTGCTGCGAGCCATTCCTATACAGGTTTTCGCTGAGTTGATTCGCGGGCTTTCATTGAGGCCAAGGCTGGCCGATGCCATAATCCCAACTATATATTACTCTCAGGGAAAATTATTTAGAGTATGCAGGGTCTTACTAGTTATGAAAGTAGTTACGAATGTCGTCATGAGGGTTCCGGAATCAAGCGAAACCTTGTTGTCAGTGCCACATTATGAATGAAACTGAAGCCTCGTCCCATGTGGCTTCAGGTATGCCGCCTTTGGATTTGTCTGGTAAAACAACTTCCTTTTTCGAATTCTGGCCTAGCTGGTTAATGTACTTTCCTGTTGGTGTGCAGTGGTTGTTATATTCCATTCGCTATCGCAGTCTCAGTCTTCCGCTTATTGCGAATCCTGCAATTTTCTTATCGGGGATGGTTGGAGTAGCTAAATCCGATGTGTTTGAGTCGGCAGGGAAGTATGCGCGTCAATATATACTTCCATGGGTTTTGCTGGAAATTGAGAGTGATGATGGGGATAAACACTACCAACAAGCACTAGAAAACCTCGAACAAGCCGGTTTTGATTTTCCATTGGTGGCAAAACCTAATATGGGGTGCCGGGGAGCGGGCGTTAAATTGCTAGCCGATGAGAATGAACTCCTTATGTATATCAAGGATTTCCCCAAAGGAGGTTGCATTCAATTTCAAAAACTAAGCCAGTGGGAAGCTGAGGCCGGCGTATTCTATGTTCGTCATCCAGACGAGAGTAAGGGACAGATCACATCGCTTACCCTTAAATACACACCCTATGTTACTGGTGATGGTGTCTCCACATTGAGTGCTTTGGTAGGTGCCGATTCAAGGGCGGGGGAACTTCTTCATCTATACAGAGAGCGCCACTCAGCACGCTGGCAAGATGTAATTCCAGAAGGTGAGGATTATCGGCTGGTATTTTCAGCCAGTCACTGTCGAGGGGCGGTGTTCAGAGATGCGGCTCATCTAATTGACTCTAAATTGACCCATTCTCTGGATAAGATATTCGAAGACATACCAGGTTTCTATTACGGTCGGCTTGATCTGAAATTCAAGAATACCGAGGATCTCACCATGGGTAAGAACTTTGAGATAATTGAAATCAATGGAGCAAGTTCAGAGTCGATAAATATATGGGACCGCAATACTGGCTTGGGCCAGGCTATTAAGACTCTGTTGCAGCAATATGGCACGCTGTTTAAACTAGGCCATGCTAACCGACGTCAGGGACATAAGCCTCCCGGTATCATGGCTCTCTATAAAGCCTGGCGTCACGAAAAAGAGCTAGTTAGGCAGTACCCTGAAAATGACTAATCCTTGCAGAATCCCACTCAAGCCCCGCGCACTTGCTGCCAGTCTCGAATTTGCTCTGGGCCTGGATAAACTGGGCAAGATCTATGACGAGCGTCCGCCAAACTCCACGCCTCACGAATTTCTAAAATATACCCTGGATGCTCTGGGCGTTAGCCTGCGAATAAATAACACAGAAAACCTTGATGAGATTCCTCGCTCAGGTCCGCTGCTAATCGTTGCCAATCACCCCTTGGGCGGATTGGAAGGCGTTGCCATTGCTCACGTGATAGCCAGTATCAGGCCGGATTTGCAGGTGTTGACCAACGAACTGCTACGTCGCATTCCGGAGTTAGCAGATATATTTATAGGGGTTGATGTCTTGTCCTCAAATGCATCAGGAAATGTTGGCGGCATTAAACAGGTACACAGACACCTCAAGAATGATGGTGCCGTACTTATTTTCCCTGCAGGTATGGTTTCCGCTTACGAGCATAGTCAGCGCAGGATTCAGGATAGACCTTGGAATCGATTGGTTGGTCAATTGATCAAACGTTATCAGTGTACTTGTTTGCCGGTTCACGTAGGCGGCAGAAACAGTCGTTTGTTTTATGGTGCCGGTCTTATTCATCCCCGTCTGCGAACTGTGCTACTGCCCAGGCAATTAGCGAATAAGCAGGGCTTTGAGCTTCCTCTTACTTTTGGCAAGCCGGTTCCTGCAACAGAATTACGACTTCTGCAAAGTCCGATAGCTATAACAGAATACATACGGGTAAGTACCGAAGCACTGGGCCCCGAAGCGATCGTGCAGGCAAAATCCGATCATCAAGGCATCGATGAACTTCCTCTTAAGGAAATGGATGAAGGACTGGAATCTACTCTTTCCGATCTTCAGCAATATAGGCTCATAGAGCATGAGGAGTTCGATGTCTATTGCGCTCCCTTTGAGAGCCTCGGCGAGATCATGGAGCAAATTGCAGTTGCTCGAGAGGTAACCTTCCGTTCGGTAGGTGAGGGCACAGGCCTGTCTAAAGACTCTGACGAGTTTGATCCTCATTATCTGCATCTGTTTCTCTGGGATAAGGCTAATCATCGAATAGCTGGTGCCTATCGGGTAGGTCTGGTTGACGAGATCGTAGCTAAGTATGGCGTTAAGGGACTTTATAGCCGTTCGTTGTATGAATACGATGAGGAGTTTATTAATCAATTGGGTTCAGCTGTAGAGATGGGCAGGTCCTTTATCCATCCCGACTACCAACGCAAACCTGTTGCTCTTAACCTGCTGTGGCGGGGAATTGGGCGAATATTAGTGGAGAATCCGCGCTATCACACATTATTTGGCTCGGTAAGTATCTCGAGGGAATATAGCGACCTGGCAAGATCGCTGATAGCCGATGCCATGCTAACTAATTTCCGGGCTAGTGAATTTGATCAGTTGGTGAAGCCTCTATTGCCTCACAAAGTACACAACAGAGTATGGACAGAAAACATGCTAACGGAGTTAGCTAATGTTAAAATGCTCAGCAAGTTGATCGGTCGGTGTAATCCCGGCAAAGGTGTGCCGGTATTGCTGCGCCACTATCTCTCGGTTAATGGGAAACTGGTTTGTTTTAATCTGCACCCCAATTTCAGTGACTCACTGGAAGGACTGATAATTGTAGATGCGCGGCAGACCGACGCGAAGACCCTAACTCGATTTCTCGGCAATGAAGGATATGAGCACTTCATATCCTTTCACAAATTGGAAGAAACAGCCTAAACATGCAAAAGTTGTCCTCAATATTAAAGATTCTCCTTTCAGGGCTGTTGCTAATCGCTGCCTTGGCGACAGCAGTGAACTTGATCCTGCTTACTATGCGTCCTGAGACCATTTCCGTAGTGAATGCTCTGATTGGGCAGGGTGTGATTATTATCGCCCTGTTGGCCTTTTCGAGGGTTATGTTCCGGAAAGGAAAGGCAGGGCTGACTTCAACAGGAAATCCCCCGGAAAACGAGTAAACCGCCCTTGGGCCTGACTTTTCCTGGTTCCACGAGTCTCACTTCAGTAACAATCAATCCTGCACAGTTTCTGGATAAAAGAGTATAATTTCGCGCTTTTCCGGTACGTCACTGAATATGATCATTTTTGAAGATCCGAATCGTTTTTCTCAGTTGCAGCAGAGCTGCGTCGCCACCATTGGTAAGTTTGATGGCGTGCACCTTGGTCATCAGTTAATACTGGACCAGCTCAAACAGAAGGCTGAGCAATTTAGCCTGCCTTCTCTGGTAATTCTGATAGAGCCCCATCCTGAGGAGTTTTTTGCTGCCTCGGCTGATGATTGTCCGGCGCGCCTGACAGTGGTTTCGGAAAAATTAGAATTGCTGGAGAGTTTTGGAATCGACTATGTGTTTCAGCTCAAATTTAATCGTGAGCTGAGCCAGCTATGTGCCGATGACTATATTAAGGATATTCTGGTTAATGGATTAGGCATCGCCAGTTTTATCGTGGGCAATGATTTCCGCTTTGGTCACAAGAGAGGGGGAGACTTTTCCCTGCTGCGCCAACGGGGAGAGGAGTACGGCTTCGAAGTCGTTGAAACGGCAGCTTACGAGCGCAATGGTCTGCGAATAAGCAGTACTTACATCCGCGAAGAATTGGCTAAGGCAAATTTTGATTTAGTTGAACAATTGCTTGGACGTGCGTTTTCCATCAAGGGAGAAGTGGTACAGGGACAGCAATTAGGGACAGGCCTGGGTTTTCCCACTTGTAATATAAATCCTCAACGGCAAAAAATACCTCTTGTCGGTGTGTATGCTTGTGAAGTCAGGTTGGGGGATCGCTTCCACCCGGCAGCAGTAAATATTGGGTATAGGCCAACTATTAGTAATGCTGATGGTTCAGCGTTATTAGAAGCACATATTCTGGATTTCAATGAAGATCTCTATGGCAAAACCATTGAAGTGATTTTCAGAAAAAAGATTAGAGATGAAGTTAAATTTGATGGACTCGAGGCATTGAAACAACAAATCGCTGCCGATGTCGATCAGGTAAGAGAGCTTTTAAACGGAGTTTCACAGTAGCTATTTGCATAGCGCAAAATCAAGAAGTACTAAGACCATGAGTGATTACAAAGACACATTGAATCTTCCCCATACGGATTTCCCGATGAAGGCGAGCCTCGCCCAACGGGAGCCCGGTATGTTGGCAAACTGGCAAGAGCTGGATCTCTATAAGCGAATTGCTGAAAAGAATGCTGGCAAACCAAAGTTCATTCTTCATGATGGGCCTCCCTATGCAAATGGTGAGCTGCATCTTGGTCATGCGATTAATAAATCACTGAAGGACTTCGTAGTAAAGGCCAAGTCCTTAAACGGCTTTGACGCGCCATATATCCCAGGTTGGGACTGCCATGGCCTGCCTATTGAACACAATGTGGAAAAAAAGAAGGGTAAGGCGGGGCAAAAAATATCCCATGCCGACTTCCGAACTGCTTGTCGAGAATATGCCGCCAAGCAAGTAGAAATTCAGAAAAAGGGTTTTATTCGTCTCGGTGTTTTAGGTGACTGGGACAACCCCTATCTGACAATGAACTTTAACAATGAAGCAGATATTGTCCGCTCTCTGGGAAAAATTGTTGCCAACGGGCATTTGGTCAAGGGATACAAGCCAGTCTACTGGAGTGTCGTGGGAGCCTCAGCTCTGGCTGAGGCGGAAGTTGAGTATCAAGACAAAACTTCATTCGCTATCGACGTACGCTTTGCTGCCAATGATGCGCAATCGTTGTTATCCATTTTTGGCGTTGATGCCTCAAGCGATAGCCTATCAGTTGTTATTTGGACTACAACACCGTGGACGCTGCCTTCAAATCAAGCAGTTTGCCTCCATGCTGAATTGCAATACGCTCTGGTTCGCTGCGATCTGGAAAACGGAAGTGAACTATTGATTTTGGCCAAAGACATGGTGGGCACAATCATGGCCAGGTACAAGTGCGAGAATTATGAAATTCTGGCAGAAGTATCCGGTGAGGCTCTGGAAAATCAACAACTGCAGCATCCATTCGTGGAAAGGAATGTCCCTGTAATTCTTGGTGAGCACGTGACTACGGAAGCTGGTACAGGTGCGGTACATACAGCGCCAGATCATGGCGTTGACGACTTTAATGTCGGTAAGAATTATGGTCTTGGCACTCTTAATCTGGTGGATGAAAATGGTGTCTTCACGTCGGCGGCGGGGGACTTTGCTGGCGGGCATGTTTACAAAGTAGATGAAGATGTCATCGAGAAGTTGAAAGAAAACCAAGCGCTGGTCGCCGTGGAAAAAATCACTCACAGCTATGCTCATTGCTGGCGAACTAAAACCCCACTTATATATCGTGCCACGCCTCAGTGGTTTATAAGCATGAGTGAAAAGGATTTACTGGGTTCAGCCCTGGATGCAGTGCAGGACATCAATTGGCTGCCGGATTGGGGTAAGGCTCGCATGGAGTTGATGCTTAAGGGCAGCCCTGATTGGTGTGTTTCCAGACAGCGAACCTGGGGAGTTCCAATTACCTTGTTTGTGAATAAAGAATCCCAAGAGCTTCATCCGGATATGCCGGCGCTTATCGAACAAGTTGCTCAGAGAATCGAAAAAGAGGGAATCGAAGCCTGGTTTCAATTGGAGCCCGAAGAATTATTGGGTGACGATGCTTCGCTCTATGAGAAAGTTACAGATACTCTTGATGTCTGGTTTGATTCTGGAGTAAGCCATTATTCGGTAATGTCGAAGAGAGATGAACTCAGCTACCCGGCAGATTTATATCTCGAAGGTTCGGATCAGCATCGAGGTTGGTTTCAATCATCTTTGAAAACAGCAATCGCGATGAATGGAACCGCACCCTATAAGGAAGTGTTAACCCATGGATTTTTCGTTGATGCGGAAGGGCGCAAGATGTCCAAGTCCATTGGTAACACGGTAGCTCCTGAGAAAATATTTCAGCAATACGGTGCAGACATACTGCGACTCTGGGTAGCGGCTACAGATATCCGCGGAGAGATGACTGTCTCAGATGAGATATTCAAACGTGTCGCAGACTCCTATAGACGAATCAGAAACACATCTCGTTTCATGTTATCTAATCTTAGTGGTTTTGATCCGGCTACAGACTTACTTGCGCCCGATGACATGATTGCGCTGGATTACTGGATTACCAGACAGTGTCAGCTTCTTCAAAAAGAAGTGATTGGCCATTATGAAAATTACAATTTTTTGAATGTGTATCAGAAAATTCATAACTTCTGTGTTATCGAATTGGGTGGCTTTTATCTCGACGTGATAAAGGATCGTCAGTACACCTGTCAGAGTGACAGTGTAGCGAGGCGTTCAACGCAAACCGCGCTGTACCATATTTTGGAAATGTTTAGCCGCTTGATCGCACCAATTCTAAGTTTCACCGGTGATGAGATATGGAAGAGTATTCCTGGAGAGCGAGCAGAGTCCGTATTTCTTTCAAATTTCAGTGAGTCAGAAGCAGAATATCCTGAGTCCGCGGAATTGAATGATGCATTCTGGCAGAAACTTATGGCAGTGAAGACTGCGGTAAATAAAGAACTCGAAGCGAAACGGGCGGAGAAGTCTGTAGGCGCCAGCCTGAGTGCGGAAGTAGATTTATATTGCGATTCCCAGACGGCAGAAATTCTCAATCGTCTGGGTTCAGAACTTCGCTTTGTGCTCATAGTATCAAGAGTTGGCGTGTCTCCTCTCGAAGAAGCTCCTGCCACGGCTATTGCATCTGAAGCAGATGGATTGAAAATTGTGGTGAAGGCTTCCGATCATGAGAAGTGTGAACGCTGCTGGCATCATCGTGAAGATGTCGGAAGCGATGCCAAGCATCCGGAACTCTGTCAGCGCTGTGTGGAAAACATCGAAGGCGAGGGTGAATATAGAAGTTTTGCCTGATTATGGACTCTTGCCTAATAGAATCCTCCTGTCGAGTTAGTCTTCATTTTTCGCTGTCACTGACAAATGGTGAAACGATCGATTCCAACTTCGAGGGAAAACCCGCTAGTTTCCGTCTCGGAGACGGAAGTATGTTGCCTGGCTTTGAACAAAAATTGCTAGGCCTTTGTGCTGGTTCTGAGCTGGAAGTTCTTATACCTGCAGAGCAGGCGTTCGGAGAAATCAATTTAGGCAATCAGCAGTGCTTTGCCATTGCCAAGTTTAGAAATTTACTGGAAGATGAGCTGATGCCTGCCGAAATCGGCAGTGTGGTGTCGTTTAAAGATGCCGGTGGCTTTGATTTGCCCGGTGTTGTTTTCAAAATAACTGATGAGTCTGTTTATGTTGACTTCAATCATCCCCTTGCCGGCAGGGAAATTCTGTTTAAAGCGAAAATTGTATCTGTAATGCCCGCCGACGTTAACGCAGTCGAAATCAAATTGTAATTCCAGCTCTAATTTTTATTCTAACTTTTGGTTTAACTCTAATATTAACCGCAGCTCAAATTTACAACGATGAATATTCAAATATCCTCAAACTCTGAAGCATCTATCAGGTTGGCAAACCCCAGGGGGTTTTGTGCCGGCGTTGATCGCGCAATCGATATAGTTAATCGCGCTCTCGATATATTTGGTGCGCCTATTTATGTTCGTCATGAAGTAGTGCATAACAAGTTTGTGGTGGATACTCTGCGTACACGAGGAGCCATATTTGTCGATGAACTGGAAGACATTCCGCTTATTGATAGCGAAGGTCGATCTTCTATCGTGGTTTTCAGCGCCCACGGCGTATCTCAGGCCGTAAAGGAAGAAGCCGAAGACAAGGGCTACAAGATATTTGATGCAACTTGTCCTCTGGTTACAAAAGTTCATCTTGAGGTGATCAAGTTTAGTAAGGACGGCAGAGAATGTGTTCTCATCGGTCATCAATTCCATCCGGAAGTGGAAGGCACAATGGGGCAGTACGATGAGTCTGCCGGCGGCAAAATCTATCTGGTTGAATCTGTCGCAGATGCCCTGGGCCTGCAGGTTCAAAACCCGGATAATCTTTCCTATGTCACCCAGACCACTTTGTCCATGGATGATACGTCCAAGGTCATCGATGCCCTGCGGGGTCGATTTCCATCCATTCAGGGCCCACGAAAGAAAGACATCTGTTATGCCACGCAAAACCGCCAGGACGCTGTTAAGCAATTGGCACTGGAATGTGATCTCTTATTGGTTGTCGGCTCGCCTAATAGCTCCAATTCGAATCGACTAAGGGAGCTGGCTGAACGACTAGGCTGTGTCTCTTACCTGATAGACAGTGTGGATGACATCGAGACAAGCTGGTTCGAAGACAAGTCCAGGTTTGGCATTACAGCAGGTGCCTCGGCGCCAGAGGTTCTGGTTGAGCAAGTCATCGAGAAGCTGCGGGAGATCTGTCACGTGGCTCCCGAAGAGTTAGAAGGAGTCGAAGAAAACATTGTCTTCAGCATGCCTCGAGATTTACGGGAATAAGCCTGTAGCATTGAGCGGCAGTCTTAGGGCATGAGCTAAAAACTCAGCACTCAGTATCATCCTCCCAAGGGAATTCTTCCTAAGCTATCCAATTAATCTTTTGCGATATATTATATCTAGCCAGAATACAGCAGCTGGCTTCTTGAATGCTTGATTACTTGAAAATTGGCGTGATATCTAAATCGGCTTGTGTGCTGCTGCTGTCTTTCTTATTGTTAGCCTGTTCCAAGACCAACCCCGAAATCACAATCGATACTACTAAGGAATCCAAGATCGAAAGTATGCGAGAAACTCCTGCCCCCGGCGTAGCCCTTGAGCTTGCAGAGCAAAGATTGCAGTCGGTCTCAGGGCTTGTCTACGATCTGCAATTGAGTGTGCCCAGAGAAGCTTCTCAAGCCTTATTGGGCAATATAAGGATAAGCCTCAATGTGGTCGATACCGGTGAGCCTTTGGTATTGGATTTTCGCGCCCCAGCGGATCATGTTTTCTCACTTAGTCTCGACGATGCGGACGTGGACTATTCAGTTACACCTGATCATATTGTTATTCCTGCCTCGGCGTTTACAGCTGGGGATCATGAAATTCAGATTGAATTTCAAAGTACCGATGCGGCGCTGAATCGCAACGAAGACTTTCTCTACGCGCTATTTGTTCCCGATAGGGCATCCACCGCATTTCCTGTTTTTGAGCAGCCAAGTCTGAAGGCCCGTTTTAATCTAACTCTGGATATTCCTGCTGAGTGGGAAGCTGTTTCCAATGGCGCGCAATTATCTCGAGAAGAATCCACAGAGGGTAGGCATAGTCTTCGATTTGATGAGACTCTTCCAATTAGTACCTATCTGTTTTCTTTTGCTGTTGGTGAGCTACAAGTAGATTCGGCGGAACGAGACGGACGGCAGTTAGTCATGTATCACCGGGAAACTGATGCTGAAAAATATCAACGCAATCGTGATGCAATCTTTGATCTCCATGCCACCGCTCTGACCTGGCTGGAGGAATATACCGGCATCCCTTATCCTTTTGACAAATTTGCTTTCTTTGCTGTGCCGTCATTTCAGTTTGGTGGAATGGAACACCCTGGAGCAATTTGGTATCGTGCTTCCAGCCTATTCCTAGACCCTACAGCTTCCCGTACTCAAGAACTAAGACGGGCTAGTCTTATTGCCCATGAAACTGCGCATATGTGGTTTGGAGACTTGGTCACAATGCGCTGGTTCAATGACGTATGGATGAAAGAAGTCTTCGCCAACTTCATGGCTGCAAAGATTGCCGGGCCCGCATTCCCGGATTTGAATTTGCCTCTACGCTTCTTTCAGGCACATCATCCAACGGCGTATAACGTAGATCGTACTGAGGGTACAAATCCTATACGGCAGCCGCTGGAGAATCTTAGTGATGCCGGTTCTCTTTACGGAGCTATCATCTATCAGAAAGCGCCGGTTGTAGTTCAACAGTTGGAACAGTTGATTGGTGAGGATCAATTACGTGAAGGCCTGCGACTCTATCTTCAGCAATTCCCCTACGGAAATGCCACCTGGTCAGACTTGGTTACTATTCTGGATTCACTTAGCGAACAAGATTTGCAGGGTTGGAGTGAAGTATGGGTGAACGAGACCGGGCGACCACGCATAAGTAGCGAGTGGGGCGATGGTGGTGTCACTATTAGACAGGCTGACAGTAATGCTCAACGTAATCAGATTTGGAATCAGCCCGTGGTATTGGCGGTAGCAGTGGATGGAGAAGTTTCCGAATATCGAGTTCAGATGGAGGATAGCGAGGCTTTTCTTCCTCTTGAGGCATCCTCTCTGCCCGATTTTATTATTGCTGGAGCGGACGGTATCGGATACGGACGCTTCGTGTTGGATGATCGCAGTCGCAATTCCTTGCTCGGCAATATTCATCAATTGGAGAATCCGATTCATCGCTCAGTAGCTTGGCAAACTTTGTTTGAGGAAGTGTTGGAAGGGACACTGACAGCAGTGCAGTTTATGGACGCAGCGACCATAGCTGTTGAACAAGAGAGCGATGAACTGCTTATTCAGCAGGTACTAGGCTTGTTGCGAAATGTTTACTGGCAATTTCTCAAGGATGGCGAGCGAAGAGCGATGAGCCTGGAGATCGAGACTTCGTTATGGGAAGCATTGGACCGTGCGGTCACCCCGGGAAGGAAAGGGCCATATTTTTCTACATTGCTTAGCGTAACTCTATCGGAAGACGGGGTCTCTCACTTGCAGCGCATCTGGCAAGGAGATGAGACCCCAGAAGGCCTGCCTCTACAGGAACAACAGTATATCAATCTGGCCGAAGCCCTGGCTCTGCGAAATGTCGAAGCTGCGAGAAATATTCTTGATATTCAGGAGCAGCGTATTACTAACCCGGATCGACTGGCCCGCTTCCAATTTGTAAGGCCGGCGCTCAGTGCCGATGCAACAGTCCGTGCATCTTTGTTTCGGACATTTACCGATGTAAGAGTTCGCCGACGTGAATCATGGGTGCTGAATGCTATGTCGGCGATTCACCATCCCATTCGCAACGAGGAATCGATTGCGCTACTGGCCGATAGTTTGAACTTGGTGGAGGAGATCCAGCGAACCGGGGATATCTTTTTCCCCTTGAACTGGTTGAATGCTACTTTGGGTGGTTATAGTTCAAGCGAAGCTGCGGGAATTGTTGACGTATTCCTTGAGGAAAACCCTGAGTTAGCTCCGCGATTGCGTGGAAAGGTATTGCAGGCGGTTGATGATCTCTATCGAGCAGTTGATCTCGATGCTGCGGCTGGGCTCTAGTGTGCGGCTTAGTTCTTAGAGCTAGTTCTCCGGCACGGTGATATTTAACTCAGCGGTAAATAACATGGTTCTATCCAGATCTCTCTCTGCCCACTTGAATAATGTAGCAGTATCCTGAGTCACCAGATCATCAAATACCGTTAAAACTGGCTTAGTGAGCCGATTAACATTTTCTGAATAGGAATAGGACGGCTGGCTTTTTCATACATTCCTGCTGTCTGTAATCAAATTCTTGCTGATTATTTCCAAATGCCAATAGGCCTCTTCCGAATTCATCGTTGGTTTCTGCCATTTCAACAATTTTGCTTCGAAGCAATTCGAAATTATCCTCGTTTTCACTTATTAAGGTCTGCACCGATTTGCGGAAATCAAGTGCGGGCGGACCAAATTGGCCTAAGTCGAGGGAGTCCTGAGTGTTTTGATAAATAGCATTGTCTAGAAAAACAGGAAAACAGCTAGTCTTTTGGATCTTCGTGCGAGCCTCGTTAGATAATCGACAATCCACATCGAAGTCATCATCGTCATTTAGCTCGTTGAAATCAGAAAAGAGCCGGTCTTTCATCTGTCGTAACTGAATTCTGAGTGAGTGCATGGTCCGGTTTGAAATAACGATAATTGATTCGATTTGTCGGGAGCTTTCACTTTGCGTCTGAGACAGCTGATCTAGTGCTTGGTCCTGCGCGGAGGCAGACATAGAGACTATTAGGAATGCGAAGCCGGCTAAAAATTTCATTACTGGTTTCCTCTCTTGTGAGTGACACCCATTAATACTATTTTTGAGGAGCAGCCTTTTTAAGTTACGATTTACAAATCATCAAGCTGCTCTAACTTCTGAGACAAGGCAGTGAGAGCCGATTCCATCTTCGCCTGTTTGCCTCTTTCTTTTTCTACCACTGCTTCCGGTGCATTGTCTACAAATTTTGCATTTGATAGCTTGCCGCCGACCGCTTTAAGACCAGACTCCAGCTTAGCGATTTCCTTCTTTAGGCGCGCTCTTTCGGCCTCAGTGTCGATGAGGCCAGCCATCGGCACCAGAATTTCCAAATTACCATGGAGCTGGGTCGCTGCAGGGGGAGCATCTTGCTCATTGCCGAGCCATTCAATACTTTCCAGCTTCGCCAGTTTAATCAAATACAGGCGATAGCTTTCAAGCCTGGCTTGATCCGTTTCGTCACCCTTGCGCAGAAATACCGAAATAGCTTTGGCGGGGGAAATATCCATTTCACCACGAATATTTCGAATACCTATAATCACCCCTTTAATCCATTCAATGCCTTGTTCTGCTGTATCGTCTACATTTTCAGCAGAGAAAACTGGATAGGGCTGCAACATAATGCTGTCGCCTTCGATCCCCTGAAGAGGTGCAACTCGTTGCCAGATTTCTTCGGTGATGAACGGCATGAACGGATGTAGGAGTCTTAAGCTTTTTTCAAGAATAGATACTAAGACATATCGTGTTGCCTGGGCGGCCTCCGGGTTATTGTCTTCGTCCCAAAGTACCGGCTTGGAGAGTTCAACATACCAATCGCAGTATTCATTCCAGATAAACTCATGCAGAGTCTGGGAAGCCAGATCGAACCGATAATTCTCCATCGATTCTTCGATAGATTTTGCCGTCTGCTCAAACCTGCTGATAATCCACTTGTCAGCAATTGATTGGTGACTGCTATCTGCTGCGCCGAGTTTTTTATCTTCGGCATTCATCATCACATAACGTGCCGCATTCCATATCTTGTTACAGAAGTTACGATATCCCTCAGTTCTTCCAAGATCGAAATTAATGTCTCTACCTGTGGAAGCTAGAGAATAGAATGTGTAGCGGAGAGCATCGGTGCCGTAGCCGGCTATGCCTTCGGGATATGAGTCTCTAGTTAATTTGTCGATCTTTGCTTTGAGCTGGGGCTGCATCATATCTGCAGTTCTTTTCTCGACGAGTTCTTCCAGTTCAATACCGTCGATTATGTCGATTGGGTCGAGGATGTTTCCCTTTGACTTGGACATCTTGTCGCCGTGCTCATCCTTGATCAGCCCAGTGATATAAACTTTCTTGAAAGGTATTTCGCCGGTGAATTTCAGAGTCATCATAATCATCCGGGCAACCCAGAAGAAAATGATATCGAAACCGGTTACCAATACATCGGTAGGGTGGAAGCGGTCAAAAAATTCCCGGTCGTCGGGCCAGCCCAGGGTTGAGAAAGTCCACAGTGCTGAAGAGAACCAAGTGTCCAGTACGTCTTCGTCCTGGCGTAGAGGCAAATCATCAGCTAGCCCATTCTTGCTTCGAGCCTCAGTCTCTGTTTTGCCTACATAGACATTGCCCTCCTCGTCATACCAGGCCGGGATTCGATGCCCCCACCATAATTGACGGCTTATGCACCAGTCCTGAATATTGCGCATCCATGCAAAATAGGTATTTTCCCAGTTCTTGGGAACAAACTCGATATCCCCATCTTCCACTGCCTTAATGGCCGGGTCGGCCAGAGATTGAATAGCCACATACCATTGGTGAGTGAGGTAGGGCTCGATGATGACGCCGCTGCGATCTCCTCTGGGAACTTTTAGTTTATGGGGGTCGATTTTCTCCAGGAGGCCGAGTGCCTCCATGTCCGCTACTACTTTTTTGCGGGCATCGAAGCGGTCCATACCCTGATAAATCTCAGGAGCGTTCTCATTAATGGCGGCTTCGTTGGTCAGGATGTTGATTATTTCGAGGTCATGGCGCTTGCCAACTTCGTAGTCGTTGAAGTCGTGAGCAGGTGTAATTTTCACACAGCCTGTTCCAAATTCTGGGTCTACATACTCATCGGCGATCACTGGAATTTGCCGGTCACATAGAGGCAAGTCGACAAACTTCCCAACTAATTCTGCATAACGTTCGTCTTCTGGGTGCACCGCGATTGCAGAATCTCCTAGAAGAGTTTCCGGTCGGGTAGTAGCAATGGTGATGAACTTGGTTTTGTCATCACTGAGTGGATATTTGAAATGCCACAGAAAACCATCTTCCTCTTCTGAGATAACTTCAAGATCGGAAACGGCTGTGTGTAAATCAGGGTCCCAATTTACCAGACGGTTGCCTCGATAAATCAGGCCTTCCTCGTAGAGGTCGATGAATACTTTTTCAACGACTTTGGAGAGCTGTTCGTCCATGGTGAAACGCTCTCTGGACCAGTCCAGTGAGGAGCCCAGTCTTCTGATCTGTTGAGTAATGATTCCGCCAGACTCTTCCTTCCAATTCCAGACCTTCTTAACAAAATCTTCGCGACCAATTTCTTGTCGCGAGCTACCTGCTGCATTCAGCTTTCTCTCTACAACCATCTGAGTGGCGATACCGGCATGGTCGGTACCCACTTGCCATAGGGCTGCTCTACCCAGCATTCGATGATACCGAGTAAGTGCATCCATCAAGGAGTGTTGAAAACCATGGCCCATATGAAGGCGGCCGGTGACATTAGGAGGAGGGATGACGATGCAATAAGGCTCGCCGTCGCCCTGCGGCGCAAAATACCCGCGATCTTCCCAGGTTTTATACCATTGGTCTTCTATCTGTTGAGGTTGGTAAGTCTTATCCATGTTTTACTTTTCTAGTCTCAATAAGGCCGAAATTTGAAAAGGCGCAAGTATACATTAAAGGCGAAGGAATTTGCCGGAAATCAGGCCTATTGCCTATATGCACAGAGCATATTCCTAGAGTTTGAATGTTTCCGGTTTGTAGCCTTGTTCCTTGTAGAAGCGAAAGCGTGTGCGCCCCTGTTGGAGGATCTCTTCATCCTGAATAATGATCTCGTTAATTTTTGTGTATTGCTGAGGTTTTGAGCAGGGATTGCTGTCCAAGTTAATAACTACATCGCTGTGTTTATTGGCAGCAGAATCAAGGCCCACAGTGATCCTTTCCTTCTCAGTCTTACTGCTGGATAGGGCATGAGGAAGAAAGCTTGCTGGGCTGAATTCCCACAATAGCTCATCCATGGTTTGTGTCTGCTGCTGAGAACCGGTCTGAATAAAAACATCATGACCCAGAGAGCGGGCTTTCTCCGCCAGCCGGCAGGCGAACACAAGCCTGCTGTGACTGTCACTGGTCTTTAAGGAATAAAAATTTACCTGGGTCATAGTTCTGGCTGCTAGCTTTTTTGTCGGCTCAGATATTCAACCAGCAATGAGACAGGACGACCTGTTGCACCCTTCGCGGCACCAGAGTTCCACGCGCTACCAGCTATGTCGAGGTGAGCCCATTTGTATTTCCCGGCGAAACGAGAAAGGAAGCAGGCTGCGGTAATAGTGCCAGCTCGCGGACCGCCTATATTGGCTATGTCGGCAAAATTGCTGTTTAACAGGCTCTGATAATCGTCCCAGAGAGGAAGCTGCCACGCTCGGTCCAGGCTTTCTTCGCCACATTCTAGAAGGCTCTTGGCCAATGCGTCATCATTGCTTAGCATGGCATTAACATGTGAGCCAAAAGTAGCCACCGCAGCACCGGTAAGCGTGGCGATATCGATAACACTTCTTGGCTTATAGCGTTCTGCGTAGGTCAAGGCATCGCAGAGTACTAAACGTCCCTCTGCATCGGTATTGAGAACCTCGATGGTCTTACCGGACATGCTGGTAACTATGTCACCGGGCTTGGTTGCCTTGCTGCCTGGCATATTCTCAGCGGCTGCAATGATGCCGACAATATTCACCGGTAATTTCATTTCGGCTATGGCGGCCATGGTCCCCATCACAGATGCTGCACCGCACATGTCGAATTTCATTTCATCCATGCCGCCGCCTGGCTTCAGGCTGATGCCGCCAGTATCGAAGGTAACACCCTTGCCAACCAGAACATGGGGCTTGCTCGCGACCTTTGCTCCCTTGTGCTCTATAACAATCAGTTTAGCCTCTTCAATAGAGCCTGCCGAAACAGAGAGCAGGGAGCCCATGCCCAATCGTGCCATCTGCTTTTCAGTGAGAACCTTTACCGTGAGCGATCCATGTTTCTTCCCGAGGTCGGTGGCTTGTGCAGCGAGATAGCTGGGAGTGCAGATGTTGCCGGGTAAATTCCCAAGCTGGCGAGCTCGATTGACTCCCTTGCCTGTGATCATTCCCCGTTTAAGGGATAACTCAACAGATTTTCTTCTGCTACCGGAGCTTGGCGCTACACTGATAGTCCTGGTGGTAATTGCCGGGGGTTTCTTGCTCTTGGTTTCATTGTATTTGTAGGAACAAACTTCTGCTTCCTGAGCCAATCTGCCAGCAAACCAGGCGCCGTCGCGACCGCTAACTTCTATACTTGAAGTTGCGAAGTGAACACTGGCAGCCTTGGACTTCATCGCAGCCTTCAAGCCAGCCTGAAGCAATTTTCCGGCGTTCTTGCCATCGAGCTTTCGACGTTCTCCGCCGCCCAATAATAAAACACGTTTCGCGGTCACCCCTGCAGGGTTATGAATTAATTGGGTTTCTCCTAACTTGCCAGAGAAATCACCGGAACGAATGATCTTGCTGATTGCCTTGTTACTGGCTGAATCGATGGCTTTTGCCTCATCGCTCAGGGTGCCTTTATTCCATACCAGTGCTACCACACAGTCGCTACTGATTTTGCTAGGGGAACCGGTCTTGATTGAATACTTCATACTTGAAAACAACTCCATGGGTTCTAGGCCAGAGCCATGTAAAGACATCTGAGCTCGGCAGATAATTGATGTTAATAATCCTAAAGATATTCAAACACTTAAGCAACTCCATGTTGTGCCTTCTTCGGCATTGCATTTAGCTGCTCAGAATCACATAAAGAAACCTCGGTCTTTGACTCAATAAAATGAACCTAAGTGGAAAATTCTTGTCTGATGATATTAATCGGTGGCCTTGTTTGCAGCCACATAATTATTCAAGATTTGGAGAGGATATGCCGCGAATTAAAGTTCTTCCTCCTGAACAGTTTTTGTTCAGCATGGAGCGAACCGTTGGAATTAGCGATGTAAATTACGCCAGACATTTAGACAGTGTGGCCATGGTGAACATTCTCCATGAAGCCAGATTGCAGTTTCTTGCCAGTCTTGGGTTTACCGAAGGTAATATCTACGGACTCGGAATGGTTGTTACTGACCTCGCTGTTGAGCATCAATCTGAATCATTCGCCAACGACAAGCTGATTATTGATGTTGGGGTAGGGTTTTTTAGTCGATATGGGTTCGATATCGGCTTCCAGATTACCAATAGTGCATTGGAGACTGTGGTCTGCACTGCCAAAATGGGAGTCGTGTTCTTCGACTTCGACAAACATCACATCACTGAGATTCCTATCGCATTTACCGGCCTGCTTGGCCAGCCAGACTCCCGGGTAGCCTGAGACTAAATCTGCTGCTTTAGCTGATTCCTGAAATGTCTGGCTTAATTGGGCTGATCTGGGGGTCTAATTCAAGTAAACTGGGAGTCATTATTCAGGGATGTTCAATCATTTGGCTCACCCGTGATCGTATTTCGCTACCTAAGTAAGCAAATCCTGCAGGTCATGCTGGCAGTCACACTGATACTGCTGGTGGTGGCTCTAACCAGCCGATTTATTCAATACTTGGGCGATGCTGTGGCCGGTGAGTTGGCTTCGGATGTGTTGTTGCTCCTCATGTTCTATCGCTTACCAGACTTTCTTCTGGTAATTCTCCCTCTTGCGCTGTTTCTGGGCATATTGCTTGCGTATGGTCGAATGTATGCAGATAACGAAATGGTTATTCTCATCGGCAGCGGCTTTAGTCAGAGCAGGTTGCTACTCAGTACCATGGGTACGTCTGCAGTGGTGCTCATTGCAGTAGCTGTTCTAAGCCTGCAGCTGGCCCCCTGGGGCGTTCGCAATACCGAACAATTGAAACAGAACCAGGATCAGCTCACCGAAATTGACCTTATTGTTGCCGGACAGTTCCAAGGCTTCGGCAACGGAAATAGAGTGACTCATGCCGACCGTATAGGGGTGAGTGCAGAAGGGGATCGGCAGTTACAAAATGTATTTGTGGCTATCAGCAATCCCGATGCCGTAACTGGCAGTACAAGTCCCAGAATTATTATTGCAGAATCGGCTCAGCCTGAAATTGATGAGCGCACAGGTGCCCGCTTCATGCGCCTGGAGAATGTTGTGCAATATGATGGCAATCCTGGAGCTGCAGATTTCAGCATCGGTCAATTCGATGTGCAGTCCATACTCTTACCAGAAGCCACCAGTTTCGAACCGATTACAGAGGAACAGACTCTGGCCACATCGGAATTAATTGGCTCATCTTTGCCTGAACATCAGGCGGAATTACAGTGGCGCATATCAACACTATTGTTGATACCAATTATCACTCTGATTGCAGTTCCACTTAGCAGGGTAGATCCTCGGCAGGGCAGGTATAGCAAGCTAGTGCCTGCCGCGTTGTTGTATGCAGTCTATTTTGTGTTGCTTCAATTTTCCAAAGGCATGGTAGCCGACGAAGAGTTATCTCCCATAATCGGTCTCTGGTGGGTTCATCTAACATTCATAGCAATCGCTATATGGATTAATGGAAAATCCGAAACTGGGAAGTTTTTTAGTTTTGGTGCCTCGTCATGACAAGAATAGATAGTCACATCAGGAACACAGTGCTGCTGGCCATGGCTGTAGTTATCTCGCTGATTGTTTCTGTGGATTTGGTGTTCGCGCTGGCAGAAGAGTTGGGAAACACAGATGAAAATTACACAACTCTCAATGCTTTGAGTTTTATCCTCTTCACCTTGCCCACTAGTATTTATGAGCTTCTACCATTTACGGCATTAGGTGGAGCGCTTATCGGACTCGGTGTTCTTGCATCAAACAATGAATTGGTTGTAATACAAGCGGCAGGAGTCAATGTCTGGAGAATAGTCTGGTCAGTGCTCAAACCAACTTTATTCATCATGTTCTTCGGTCTGATTCTTGGCGAATATATTGCCCCGCCGCTGGAACAATTAGCGCAGAGTAATAAGGCGGTTCAGCAGAGCGGGAATGCGTCAATTAGTTCTGAGCAGGGAAGCTGGCAGAAAATCGGAAATGAATATATTCATATTAATGCCATAGCGCCTGGTGGTCGCTCCCTCTATGGGGTTACTCGTTATCAGCTTGGTGAGGATCGGGTGATTTCAGCTAGCAGCTTTGCGGAATCAGCAGAATACATAGAGAGTCAGCAAGGTAATTATTGGCAGCTTCTCAATGTAAGCGAAAGCAGTTTTTCTCCTGCAGCGATTTCCACTCAGGAGTATCTGCAAGTGGATTGGCAGATAGATTTGTCGCCGGAGCTGCTCTCAGTCTTGCTGGTAGATCCAGATAGGCAATCCATATCCGGGCTGTATCGTTTTGCAAATTTCTTTCAATCTGAAGGTCTGGATGCAGCTACTTATTTTCTGGCTTTTTGGAAGAAGCTTCTACAACCGCTGGCAACACTGGCACTGGTAGTTCTCGCCATCTCTTTTATCTTTGGACCCCTAAGAGAGTCCACCATGGGTTTTCGTGTGTTTGCCGCTTTAGGCATCGGTTTGTTATTTACAATAGTGCAGAGAATGATGGAGCCAGCAAGCCTGCTCTATGGTTTCAGTCCTTTGTTAGCAGTGCTTACACCAATTGGAATTTGCGCTGCGCTTGGTCTCTACTATATGAGGAGGGTGCGATAGGTTTTTAATATCTACTTGCAGAGAGATTATTCGAAAGGCTTGTGGGATTTCGGAACTATCACCACCTTGGTCGAAGACAGCTTGTCATGAATGGCATCACCGTTCTTGTCTACATAAATCCATAGAAAACCAATTCCCAGCAGAAAAAACGAAGGCCATGCGGCAAAGAATCGAATCAGGCCTTGCTTAAGGGTCATCAAGTTACCGTCCAAATCTTCTGCCTTCATTTTCCAGGCAATCATCCCCAGAGTCTGTCCAGACTGAGTCCAGAACCAGATATAAAAACCTGCAGCGCTTGCCGTCATGAGAATGAAGAGAATATTGCTAAGTAGGGGGTCAGTCTGAACTTGTCCATCTATCAATTGATTGGTGTCGGGGCCTGCAATAATTTGCAGAATGAATCCCAATATCATCCACACCGCAGCAACCAAAAAACTATCATAGAGCAGAGCCGCCAGGCGCCGCAGTAGACCGGCACGAGGCAGAGTGTCAGAACTTGATTCAGTCAAAAGAGTGTTTCCTGTTTGTTGCTATGAACTAATTTAAACACTATTTAGCTGGTTGTTTGCTTACTATTTTGCTTTCAATTTTGAGTAGAACTTTGCCCACTACAGCTCTTTAACAGCCTGAATCAATTCGCTAGCTGCTTTTTGACCATCGCCAAAAAGCATCTTGGTGTTGTCGGCGAAGAATAAGGGATTTTCAACACCCGAGAATCCAGCACCACGGCCACGTTTGATGACAATTACATTATCAGCTTCTATAGCATCGAGAATAGGCATGCCATAAAGAGGGCTGCTGGTGTCATTCTTGGCCGATGGATTAACCACATCGTTAGCCCCGATCACCAAAGCAACTGTAGTGTTCTTGAAGTCGGCGTTAACATCTTCCATGTCATAGATCATGTCATAGGGAACTCCGGCCTCTGCTAGAAGCACATTCATATGTCCCGGCATACGACCTGCAACCGGGTGAATGGCAAATTTAACTGTTACACCTTTCTCGGTCAGTAATTGAGTCAGTTCCCAAATTTTGTGCTGTGCCTGTGCTACCGCCATGCCGTAGCCAGGAATAATGACAACTTGACTAGCGAAGGACATCAGAATGCCAGCGTCCTGGGCCTGAATTTCCTTCATGACACCTTCGCTGCCATCTCCCGTTGCAGCAGCGGCGTCCGTGCCGACACCGGCAAAGAATACATTGGCTACTGAGCGGTTCATGGCAACTGCCATTAATTGGGTTAGCAAGCTGCCCGCCGATCCAACTACGATTCCCGCAATAATCATCGCTGCATTGCCGAGAACGTAGCCCTCAAATCCCACAGCCAGGCCGGTTAGGGCATTGAACAATGAAATAATCACCGGCATATCTGCGCCACCGACAGGGACGGTAATGAAGACGCCGAGAACAAGAGCTAGCGCGTAGAAAATAATAATAGTGTTGAGGTCGGCACTGAAATAGATCGAAGCGGCGAAACCAACTGTGATAATGGCCAATACTGCGTTTACCAGATGTTGCTTGGGTAAGAGCTTGCTTCGATTAAGTCGGCCATCCAGTTTTGCCCAAGCGATGATGCTTCCACTGAAGGATATGGTGCCGATTATTGCACCCAGAATTCCCAAGATGGCGACATCGGGTCCGAGAATATCGGAAATGCTTGTGCTACCGGTGAGGTCGTGGGATGCCTCTGTGCGAGCCTTGAGGATTTCCACAGCGGCGATAGCGGCGGCCGCGCCACCTCCCATGCCGTTGTACATGGCAATCATTTGGGGCATGTCTGTCATCGCGACATTCTTGCCGCTATACCAGGCATAGCCGCCGCCAATCACGATGGCGATGACGATTAACGCAATATTAGTTATAGCCTGATCGCTGTCGATTATTTCTGGCACCATAAAAGTTACCAGAGTGGCGAGCACCATGCCGGCACCAGCCCATACTATGCCGCGTCTTGCGGTGACAGGAGAACTCATCTGTTTCAGGCCGAGGATAAACAGAACGGCAGCGACCATATAGGAGGCTTGGATTATAGTTTCCATTTAAGCACCCTCTCCATCAGTCTCTTTCTTGCTGGGCTTAAACATTTCCAGCATGCGTTCAGTAACAACGTAGCCACCAACAGCATTACCTGCACCAAGTAAGACGGCGAGAAAACCGATTACTTGTTCAGTTGTAGATTCGGCAATTCCCAGTGCAAACATTGCACCTACCAGAACGATACCGTGAACAAAGTTAGAGCCAGACATTAATGGTGTGTGCAGAATGACCGGAACCTTGCTAATTATTTCGTAGCCAGTAAAACCGGCCAGCATAAAAATATAGATTGCAGCGAGACCTTCTATCATTAGGAAGCTCCTTCTAATTGTTCTTTGATGCCGGCATGATGAATAGCGCCGCCATGGGTAATTAGGCTGCCAGTAATGATTTCATCTTCGAGATCAATATTGATTGCCCCTTCTTGAATCAAGAGTTCCAGAAAGTTCTGTAAATTTTTGGCATAAAGCTCGCTGGCATGATTGGCGACCATGCTCGGCACATTGATAGGGCCATATATTTTTATACCTTGATGAATAACAGTTTCTCCGGCCTTGGTGAGTTCGCAATTGCCACCACCTTCGGCAGCTAAATCCACAATAACCGAGCCTCCGCGCATGCCTTCTACCATCGCAGTGCTGATGATGCGTGGAGATGCTCTTCCAGGTATGGCCGCCGTAGTTACGATGACATCTGATGCTGCTACGTGCTTGGCCAGGATTTCTTGTTGTTGTTGTTTCTCATCTTCGGTGAGCTCGCGAGCGTAACCACCTTCACCCTCGGCCTTGATTTCAATGTCGACGAATTTGGCGCCAAGGGATTCAACCTGTTCCTTTGTTGCAGCTCTGACATCGTAGCCTTCGACTATGGCGCCCAGTCGCCGGGCAGTGGCGATCGCTTGGAGACCTGCAACGCCTGCACCAATAATTAGTATCTTGGAAGGTCGAATGGTGCCAGCAGCTGTAGTGAGCATAGGGAAAAACTTGCCAAGGATATTACTGGCCAGTAGTACCGCCTTGTAACCGGCAATTGAAGCTTGTGAGGAGAGGGCATCCATGGCTTGAGCTCGGGAAATGCGAGGTATCAGCTCCATGGAAAATGCGCTGATGTTTTTCTGCGCCAGTTTCGTAAAGCGATCCAGGTCCGAATGAGGGTTCAGATATCCGATGAGGACGGACCCTTCCTTTAGCTGGTCGACTTGCTCATCGCTTGGGGGATTAACCATCAGATTTATGTCCGCTTTTCCTAACAACTCGGCGCTGTCAGCGACAATATTCGCGACTTCATAATCCTTGTCGAAGAAACCGGCAGCTTCGCCGGCGGAAGATTGGATATTTATCTGTAAATCATCCGTTGCCAGTCTTTTTGCAACGTCCGGTACCAGTGCCACTCGCTGTTCGTCTTGGCGAACCTCTTTGGGCACACAGATCTGAATTGCCATAGAAACCTCAAATACTCTGCTTGCGTCAGTTTTTGTACTATTTTGCGTGCAGGGCGCAGTATATAACGATCTCAATCTAGTGCAACTGCGTTCAAATGTGACAATCCGGTTTATTGTAGGCCTTAGTTCTTGCTAGAATCCGACCCCCGCTGAAAATAAGCCAAGTCGAGGCTGAGCGCCAAACCTGGCCTGTTTTGAAGCGGAACCAGGAAAAACATCATGAGTACCGAACAAACTGTCCGTCATATCAGCTTGTTAGACACTACGCTGCGTGACGGTGAGCAAACCCAGGGCGTTTCTTTCTCCGCTAATGAGAAGGTGAATATCGCCAGATCCTTACTGCAATCTCTTAAAGTCGATCGAATAGAGGTGGCTTCTGCCTGCGTGTCTGATGGCGAAAAAGAAGCTGTGTTACGAATTACACAGTGGGCGGCATCGGAAGGCTTGGATGATCGCGTGGAAGTGCTGGGTTTTGTCGATCACAAACGTAGTGTGGATTGGGTTAAATCTGCAGGCGGCAAGGTCATCAACCTATTAGCCAAGGGCAGCGAAAAGCACTGTCGCGAACAATTGGGCAAAACACTCGAAGGACATATTGAGGGAATCAGGGATACAGTAGCCTACGCTCACGAACAAGGGCTAGTGGTAAACATGTATTTGGAAGACTGGTCCAATGGCTATCAGGACAGTAAAGATTATGTATTTGGTCTAATGAAAGGTACCAGTGATATGGGTATCAATCACTACCTGCTTCCCGATACCCTTGGGGTGATGTCTCCTCTGGAAGTACATGACGCATTAACGGAAATGATGGTTAAGTTCCCGGATCAGCATTTCGATTTTCATCCCCATAATGACTACGGTCTGGCTACGGCGAATGTGATGGCCGCGGTAAATGCGGGAATTAATTCAATCCACTGCACGGTAAATTGTCTCGGAGAGAGAGCAGGAAACGCTTCTCTGGCAGAGGTGGCAGTGGTGCTTAAAGATAAATTAGGCTTGCAGCTCTCTATAGATGAAACCCGTATAGCCGTTGTTAGTCGTATGGTTGAGAATTTTTCCGGCAAATGGATTGCGGCCAATACTCCTGTTGTGGGCGCAGATGTTTTTACCCAGACAGCAGGTATTCATGCCGATGGCGACTTGAAAGGTAATCTCTACGTTACTCGACTAAGCCCGGAACGATTCGCCCGTAAACGGGTATATGCCTTGGGCAAGATGAGCGGAAAAGCTTCGCTTATAAATAACCTGGAAGAGTTGGGTATTTCCCTGTCCAAGGAAGATCAGGCGAAAGTATTGAAGCGAGTTGTGGAGCTTGGGGATTCCAAACAATCCATTTCTTCTGAAGACCTGCCATTCATCATCGCCGATGTGATGGAGAGTAAGGAGTATCACCACATCAGCCTGCTGAATTGCTATATAAATAGTGGTTTGAACGTTGACAGTACGGCCAGCGTTCGCGTCGAGCTTGAAGGAGAAGAAGCTCAGGCATCAGGTTCAGGGAATGGCGGCTTTGCAGCGTTCTTCGACGCCATTGAAAAAATTCTCGGCCCCCGAGAATTCGAGATGCCAGCCTTGGTAGATTACGAAGTACATATCCCGCGGGGTGGAAAAACCAGTGCTCTCACTGAGTGTATTATCAGTTGGGAAATTGGCGAGCAGGAATTCAAGACCAGAGGAGTAGACTCAAATCAGGTGCTGGCAGCGGTTAAAGCCACCATGCGTATGATTAATCTGAGGATGCACAGTGCAAATCAGCTAGGCTGATTGCGCACCCTTATTTTCCTATTAGCTTAGTCTAAGTCGCTTCACTCTTAAGCGATGGGAGTCTTGCTTAACTCTTCCACCACCAGATCACCGAATGCATCTGTGCTAATCATGTTTACACCACTTCCTGGTTTTGACAGGTCCGAAGTGGAGTTTCCCTGAGCGAATACACTTTGCATGGCATGCCATACATTGCGCGATTCCTGCTCCATGTTGAAACTCATTTCTAACATCATGGCCACTGAGCCAATCATAGAGTAGGGGTTAGCGATAGACTGTCCGGCAATGTCAGGAGCCGAACCATGGGAAGGTTCGTAATAAGCTTTGTCTGGACCTAGACAGGCAGATGGCATTAGTCCGAGAGAGCCAAGAATTCCTCCACCCTGGTCACTCAGGATATCGCCGAACATATTTTCCATAACCATAACGTCAAATTGACCAGGATTTAGACAGAGGTATGTCGCAGCGGCGTCTACCAATATATGTTTGATCTCGACATCGGGATAATCCTGTCCGACTTCACCCATAACTTCATTCCACAGCACACTGGATTTGAGGACATTTGATTTATGGATGTTGTGTAATACTTTCTTTCGCTTTTGAGCAGTCTCAAACGCCACCTTGGCTATTGCAGCGATCTGGTCTTCGTCATATTCAAGGCTTTCAGTTACGTAGCGTCTGCCTTTATCGTTGATGCCGGTTTCCTTTTTGCCAAAGTAGAGCCCACCCACCAATTCGCGAATAATAATGAAATCAATTCCATCGCCAATAATTTCGGGTTTTAGTGGAGAGAAATGTGCGAGGCTCTTTGGTAGATAAACTGGGCGGATATTTGCAAAAGTATTATAGCGTCGACGCAGCGGCAGCAGGGCGCCACGCTCTGGTTGCATATCTACAGGAATTTTCTTGGATTCTTCATGGCTGAGTCCGATAGGACCTTTCAAAATGGCATCAGCTTCATCGCATAACTGTTTTGTCACGTCAGGAAACGGATGACCATGTTCGAAATAGGCGCTGGCTCCGAAAGAGCCATGAATCAATTCAAAATCAATATTGTTGCGGGACGATACCAGTTCCAGGATTTTAATGGCTTCAGCCATTATTTCTGGTCCAATGCCATCTCCATCCAGAAGCGCGATTTTATAGCTGCTCATGATTTTTCCTGTGCCTGATGGTTTGTCAGGTATTTTCGAATAGGGTGAGTAAATTCGAATGAGTGAGTAAATTTAAATAGGGTGAGTAAAAGAGGCGCGTAATTTACCATCGCAGCCTTATAGGAACAAGCGGCGAGGTATTGAGTATTTCTAGGGGAAAGCTAGTCGATATGGTGTTGGAGGTCTAACCCAAGGCATCCAGGACAATTGATACCTGTCGGATAAAGATGAGCGTTAGAATTACCACGACGGTGTATACAACGCCATCACTCATTTCAAGACCAAAAAATGTCTTCGACTTCTTCTCTTTATTCTCGTTGTTATCTTCGTCGAAACTCATTTGTTTCTACCCTCTATTCTTTCAGTCAGCCTTGAAGCTCAGCGGACACACGAACTAAGTCTACACGACAGACTCCTACTAACACTATCGGCTTTTCTTAAGTAAGCTTCAGTTGCTTGTGAATCAATGGATCAATTCTATGCCAATTTGTCGCTGGAGCCCATCCCTTAAGGGCTTTATCTTCAATAATGCCTGTATATCATCGTTTTAATTATGCATCTTACAGCCGGCGAAGCTTAGGAGTTTAGGTAGGTTTTAAGAGAGTCCTGTAAGAAATAGCTCCAGCCTTCCTCACAACTGCTTCTGGAAAACTCTGGAATTTCTGCAGTAAAAGATTCCATTCCCTCACTGGTAACGCGAAGACTGACAGTGGACTCTTTCTCGCTTAACTCGAAGGTGACTACTCCGGCCCCTGGATATTCGAGATATCTCCAATCGTACACAATCTTCTTTTTGGGGATTACTTCCAGTATTTTCCAGAGATGGGTGAATTGTCTTTCTCCAGCATCTACAAAGAAGCGGGTTTCAAAATCGGGCTCGGCAGAAAATTCCGCTATGTCTTCAAAGAACCATTTGATCATCTGACGGTGCTCGGATATAGCGTTCCACAGTTGATCTATCGAGCATTGGTAGGACTGCTCGACAACGATAGGTTTATGGCTTGATGCTGCTTCTCCATCTCTATTCATAAGACAGATTCCGCGTCAGGAAAGATGGTACCAGTGGGCGGACTTGAACCGCCACTCCCGTGAAGGAACCGGATTTTGAATCCGGCGTGTCTACCAATTTCACCACACTGGCATTGCATCGAACTACTCGAATTTGCGTAGCTTGATAGTCAAAACTTTGCAAATTTTGGCAAGAATAAAAATCAATAGATGATTTAAAATATTCTTTTAAAACAATTGCTTGAATAATTTTAATTTTACACGCGATGTACATTGGATCCTGCGTGTCTACCTATTGCACCATTCCGCTAAGAGTCTAGGTAGCTTCTCTACTCCTTGAGAAGGGCGGCTATTATAGCAGCTAGTTTCGAAGGCGCAATTGGAGGGTGCAATAAGCAGTCTGCGCGAATGATCTTTAAGGTTTGAGCAAATTTCTATAGTCTTGCACTCCTGATTTCTCCACTAATTGAGCCGAAGCATGCAGCTGCAAGATTTCCATTTCGAATTACCTGACGATTTGATCGCAAATTTTCCTGTGGAGAAGCGCAGTTCCAGTAAATTGTTATGTCTGGATAGGCAGTCAGGACAAATTGAGCACAAGATTTTTAATCAGTTGCTGGACAGGATCGATAACAATGACCTCCTAGTTTTTAATAATACTCGAGTAATACCTGCCCGCGTATATGGTCATAAGGAGTCCGGTGGAAAGATTGAGCTGCTGATCGAGAGAGTGATGGAGAATGGGTGCTTACTTGCCCAGATAAAGGCGAGCAAGTCGCCCAAGATTGGCGGGAAGTTAATTTTTGCTGATTCCGTATCTCAGCGAAATGAAAATGAAGCTGTGGCGGAAGTGATTGGCAGAGAGGGTGATTTTTTTGTTGTACGCTTTGACGAGCAGTTTGATATTCAGGATTTTCTCTCTCGAGTGGGCCACATGCCATTGCCTCCTTATATTCGACGTGAGGATGAAGAGTTTGATGAAGAGCGTTACCAAACCGTCTATGCAAAACAGCGGGGTGCTGTCGCAGCTCCCACAGCTGGCCTGCACTTCGATGATGAGCTGCTAAATGCAATTACGGCGAAGGGAATCGATACGGCATTTCTAACTCTTCATGTTGGTGCTGGCACTTTTCAGCCTATTCGTGTGGACAATATTCTGGAGCATCGAATGCACAAGGAATTATTTGAGTTAGATGAGACTGTTTGCGAGAAGATAAAGGCTTGCAAGGAAAGAGGTGGAAGAGTTATTGCAGTAGGCACCACCTCGGTTCGAAGTCTTGAGAGTGCGGCAAGAAATGGTGAAGTCACCCCCTTTAAAGGTGAGACAGATATCTTTATCTACCCCGGATATAAATTTCAAATTGTCGATGCCATGATTACGAATTTCCATTTACCGGAATCTACGCTGCTCATGTTAGTAAGTGCCTTTTGCTCGAAAGAGATGCTTCTTGCGGCTTATCAATCGGCAATCGAGAATAGGTATCGATTTTATAGCTATGGCGATGCAATGTTTATTGCATAGATCGCGCATATGCCTGGTTCGTACTATCAGATAGCTCCGAGTATTGAATAACTTCCAGATTTTGAATTCCTTGCCTCTATTTTGTGCTCTCTGGCGCTACGACTGGGAGGGAGCTTGGTGGGGGGAATACTCTCATCTAAGGCTGTCTTCTGGTATACTTCGCCCCTTGGTTTTTCAAGAACGATTTTCTACTATTTAGTATCTAAAACGAGGCGCATCTATAGCGCCCAATCACTATAAGGATCGGATTAAGAGATGAAAGCACCTGTACGAGTTGCTGTCACTGGGGCAGCGGGACAAATCAGTTATTCACTACTTTTCAGGATCGCGGCGGGCGAGATGCTGGGAACAGACCAGCCGGTGATTCTGCAGCTGTTGGAGATCACTCCTGCTCTGAATGCATTGGCAGGAACAGCAATGGAAATTGAAGATTGCGCATTCCCGCTGGTGGCAGGCATTGTGCAATCTGATGACCCTTCTGTGGCATTTAAAGACGCAGATTATTGTTTGCTGGTGGGTGCAAGACCTCGTGGTCCGGGAATGGAACGCAAAGACTTGCTGGAAGCAAATGCACAGATTTTTTCGGCACAGGGACAGGCGATAAACGACAACGCCAATCCTGCGGTTAAAGTCCTGGTGGTAGGCAATCCAGCGAATACAAACGCATTGATCGCCTATCGGAATGCGCCAGACCTGAGTCCAGGACAGTTTACTGCTATGACTCGCCTGGATCACAACAGGGCAATTGCGCAGCTAGCTGATAAAACTGGAAAACATAATACCGATGTCGATGGAATGATTATCTGGGGTAACCATTCAGCGACGCAGTATCCGGATATTAATCACTGCTCTGTTGATGGGGCTGCGGCTAATGATCTTGTTGATCAAGCCTGGGTTGAGGCTGATTTCATTCCAACGGTTCAGCAAAGAGGCGCGGCAATTATTAAAGCCCGTGGCTTGTCGAGTGCGGCATCCGCTGCAAACGCTGCTATTGAACATATGCGTGATTGGGCTCTGGGAACTTCGGGCAAAACAGTTAGCATGGGCATTCACAGCGATGGTAGCTACGGAGTGGAAGAAGGCTTGATTTACTCCTTTCCGGTTACTTGTGATGGTGGGGAATACTCCATCGTGCAAGGACTGGAGATTAATGATTTCAGCCAGGACCTTATGAACAAAACTGAAGAGGAATTGAAGGGAGAGCGTGACGCCGTTGCGAGTCTGCTTCCCTAAGTACATTCCGAAGCCTGCTGCTGCAGCGGCGGGCTTTATTTCTTTTCGCTCTAACTGAAAATCCTGCTAGATGATCCCACTGGATAGATAGTCCCATCAAATTGAGAGCCCAAGCAGAATTATGAGCATAAGCACTCTCGCGCTAATACGCAGCAAGCAATTCTGGATTTTTCAGCTGGTGGGCTGGTCGATCTGGGTTTCCCTGCGTGTATTCGGAGATCTGTTTTTTGTTCCGCCCGAATATCTCTTTCCGCGTGCTCTAGTATATGCATTGAGTGCCTTGGCAGCTGTGGTGTTAACCACCCTCTTGCGTAAGCTTTACAAAATGGTTTGGGAGCGGGGCTTTGTAGTCAGATTCCTGGTTACGTGGTTTGCCTCTCTTGTTGTTGCGCTGGTTTGGCAGCCGTTTCAAAACTATATCGCCTTAATACCCTATGGCGAAGTTATTAGTCTGGCTGATGCGAGCACAGAAGACTTGTTCGATGGATGGGGTCGAATTTCATTTCCCCTAATACTTCTGTGGAGTGGCCTCTACTACATCATTAAGTACTACCAGTTATTTCAGGCAGAGAAAGAGAAGAGTTTGCGTTCAGAAGCACTTGCCCACGAAGCGCAGCTTTTGATGTTGCGATATCAATTGAACCCTCATTTTTTGTTTAACACGCTCAATGCTATTTCCACCTTAGTTCTGTCTGAATCCACTGAGCAGGCAAACGGAATGCTAACGAAGCTGAGTAAATTTCTACGCTATTCCCTCGACCATTCGCCTCTAGATAAGGTGAGCCTCGCACATGAGCTGGAAACTTCTCGGCTCTATCTTGATATCGAAGAGGTGCGTTTTGGTGAGCGCCTGCGGCTGGAAATGAATATTGAGAGAGAGGCTGAGAATGCCATGGTTCCAACCATGATATTGCAGCCCTTGATCGAAAATTCAATTAAATACGCGATCTCCAAATCAGAAAGCGGTGGCACAATCAGTATTACGGCTCGCACCGGAAAGGATGAGGGCGTTAAGTATCTTCTATTAAAGGTCAGTGATGACGGACCAGGTCTGCCAGATAATGATGGCGAATCAGATATACTGGCCTTTTCTCAAGGTGTTGGTATAAGTAATATCAGGAATCGTCTCCAACAGATTTATGGCGAACGGCACGACCTTGAATTCTTTAATGCCAAAACCGGCGGTTTAACAGTAATGGTTAAAATTCCTTATGACAGAACTTGAAGCTCAAACATCCAGCGATTCACTTCGCGTAATCATCGTTGATGATGAAGAATTGGCAAGGAAAGGCCTCGAGATGCGTCTCAAGGAATTTTCGCAGGTAGAGCTATTGGGTAGTTGTGCCAATGCAAAGGAGGCTGTGTCCGCAATAATTGAGCATGAGCCGGATCTCATATTTCTCGATATTCAAATGCCCGGCAAATCCGGCATTGAAATGGTTAGGGATATCCAAGTGGATATTCTTCCTATGATTATTTTTGTAACGGCGTTCGACTCCTTTGCTGTGGATGCCTTCAAAATGCATGCGGTAGATTATTTGCTAAAACCCGTTGAGAGCGAAAGATTGCTGGAGGCCATAAATAAAGCGACAGATCAAAAAGCTCTGATCTCGGTAGCTGATGAAAAACAAAAATTATTGAGATTGGTTGTGAGCCTGACGGGTAAGTCAGAGTCGGCCATTGGTGAGCTACTGGATAATCAAGATGATGCTGGAGATCACATAGATCGCTTAGCTATCAAGGATGGATCTTCAATTACCTTTGTGCCAATCAAAGATATTGACTGGATCGATGCGGCCGGCGACTACATGTGTGTCCATGTCTCAGGTGAAACCCACATCATGCGCACCACCATGAAAGATCTTGAGTCCAAACTCGACCCGGCGATATTTCAACGAGTTCATCGATCGACTATTGTGAACCTGCAGAGAGTTGAAAAAGTTTCATCCCATATCAATGGTGAGTTTCATTTGACTCTAAGCTGTGGCTCTTCTCTGAAAATGAGCCGATCCTATAAGGAAAAAGTTAAGCACTTTTTCTAGCCGAGGCGGCGTTGTGCTAGAGCTCTATCCAGGAATTCTAATCTGTCCTGGCCCCAGAAAATTTGTTCTCCCAAAGCATAGCTAGGGGCGCCAAATATCCCTTTTTGTACGGCGTCTTCGCTGTCACTGGCAATGAGTGCTAATGATTCGTCGATGTCTACAAGAAGCGACTCTCCATCTAGTTGATTGTCTGTCGCTAATTGCAGGAGAGTGTCTCTATCGCTGATGTCCTTTTCCTCGTTCCAGCAAGCTCTCAAACATGCAAAAGCTAGATTGACTGCCGCATCGGCATCGCTTTCGCGTAATTTTACGATCATGGATGCTGCCAACTTGTCATTTGTTGGAAAGAAGGCAGGTTCAAGGTTTAGTGGGATATTGAGATGATCGCGCCAGCGTATGAGTTCCTGCATTCTATAGGCTTTACGTTGTGGAGAGCGTTTCGGTAGAGGGATTCCTCCGGTGCTGGGGAAGACAAGGCTAAAATCAATAGGAAATATATTAATTCCCACATCATGTTCTTTGGCCATTGATATCAGGCGTTGGTGCCCAAGATAAGACCAGGGTGAAATAAGCGATAAATAGTAGTCGATAGTTTTTTCCACCCTGAGCGCTCCTGTGAAGGCGTTTCCTTGATGGATATATACTTTCAGAAATCAGGCGCTGCGTAAATGGTCCAGAGGTAACTCGGTAGTATTCAATACTTCACGAAGTATGAAGCTCGAATGAACATCACTTACTCCTTCGATGCGCGTTATCTTATTGAGAAGAAATTCATGGTAGTACTCCATGTCAGGAACTACGACTTTGAGTTGGTAGTCCGCAGACTGGCCGGTAATGAGTAGGCATTCAACTACTTCGGGGAACGACATAATCTTTTTTTCAAAAATTTCGAAGCGATCGGGAGTATGTCGATCCATGCTGATTTGAATTAAGGCGATGAGTTTCAATTCCAGTTTTGAGGCGTTGAGAAGGGTTACGGATCCTTTAATAAATCCTTCATCTTCCAGCTGTTTTACTCTTCTTGCGCACGGGGAAGGAGAGAGGCCTATCTTTTCCGCCAGCTCCAGGTTGCTGATGCGCCCGTTTCTTTGTAATTCCTTTAAGATGCGTCTATCCAGTTTATCCAGGTCCACTGTCTATCCCCGTTGGTCGATGGCTTGAAGCTGTATCAAAAAGCTATTTAATGGCATCATACTCCTTAGATTAGCTAATATGAACACAAAATATTAATAAATTAGCTATATTAGCCAATATATGCCGGTATCTGTAGAATATATGTGTAGAAACACTAATGACTTTGCTCTATTCTAGCGATTCTCGAACTATGGGCTGGGAACCCCGGATTAACTGGGGAGCACAGGTTAAACAGACCCGAAGCTCACAATAGAATCCCAAAAGGAATTAGAGATGTTTGATCACAGTAAGTACCCATCATTTCAGCCAATCGATATTCAGGATCGAACCTGGCCTGACAAGGTGATCGATAAGGCTCCTCGCTGGTGTAGCGTGGATCTGCGTGATGGTAATCAGGCCTTGATTGAGCCCATGTCTGTAGCTCAAAAGAAGAAGATGTTTGAGCTGCTGGTGGAAGTAGGGTTCAAGGAAATAGAAGTTGGATTTCCGGCCGCCTCGCAACCGGATTTTGACTTCGTTCGCAGCCTCATAGAAGAAAACAAGATACCTGATGATGTCACCGTGCAGGTGCTCACTCAGGCCCGTCCAGAATTAATTCAACGTACCTTCGCATCGCTTAAAGGTGCCAAGAAAGCAATACTGCATGTCTATAATTCTACTTCTGTGGTTCAGCGCGAGAAAGTTTTTAAGACAGACAAAAAAGGGATTATTGATATTGCTATCGCCGGTGCCAGTGAGGTTAAGCGCTGTGCAGAGTTGGCTCCGGAAACAGAATGGATATTTCAGTACTCGCCTGAAAGTTTTACCGGCACCGAAATAGATTTTGCTGTTGAGGTTTGTGATGCCGTCACCTCGGTATGGAATCCCACAGCCGACAACCCCGTTATCTATAACCTGCCTTCAACGGTAGAGATGGCAACTCCTAATGTATATGCCGACCAGATTGAATGGTTCTGCCGTAATATACAGAATCGAGATGCGGTCGTTGTAAGTCTGCATACCCATAACGATCGAGGCTGTGCTGTCGCAGCTGCCGAGCTGGCTGTAATGGCTGGAGCTCAGCGCGTAGAAGGTACGCTTCTGGGTAATGGAGAGCGAACAGGAAACATGGATATCGTGGTGATGGCGATGAACATGTATAGCCAGGGAATTGATCCCAATCTTGATCTTCGCAATATGGACAAAATTGTCTCTGTTATTCGCGAATGCACTCAAATTGATGTGCATCCTCGTCAGCCATATTCTGGCGATCTGGTATTTACAGCTTTCTCTGGCTCTCATCAAGATGCGATTAAGAAGTGCCTGGATATCTATGAAGAAGGCAGTACCTGGGAGATAGCCTACCTACCAATTGACCCGCGAGATCTTGGTCGAACTTATCAAGATGTGATTCGGGTCAATAGCCAATCGGGTAAGGGTGGGGTCGCCTATGTTCTTGCCCATAAATTTGGCTGTGAACTTCCTCGCTGGCTACAGATTGAATTCAGCAGAGTGGTGCAAGGGGTAACCGAAGCCAGTGGCCAGGAAATTCATCCTGATGCGATTTGGGAATTGTTCAATGAGCATTACCTGAATAATAAAAAACTCATCAGTCTTGAAAATTTCAGCATCGAAAAAAATGATGAGCGTGAAACCTTCAATGCCAAGATAGATTATTTTGGAAAGGAACTAGCTATCAGCGGTGAAGGCGATGGCGTGCTCGATGCATTCGTTGTCGGGCTGAGGCAAGCTATTAAGATTGATTTCGAAATCATGGAATATGGAGAACATGCCCTCGGGCAAGGTGCCGACGCTGAAGCGGTTACCTATATTCAGCTGAAATGTGGTGGACGTCGTTACAGCGGTGTAGCAATCAGCAAAGACATTATTTCTTCCTCACTTAACGCGTTTATGGGTGCGGCCAGCCAGCTTCTTAGCGAGCAGCAAGCCGTCGCCTGATTCCTTTTGTTAGAAACGCGATCTAACGCAGAACAAGCAGCAAGCTGGACCAAGTAGAGAGTCGCTCACAAGGCGACCACCAAATCGATTGGATACTCCGGATCAGTGCGCTGTCTGCGTGCTTAGATTCACCCAACCCTCTTAGCTTAAAACCCTGATCCTGCGGGGCTTTGCTGCTTCCGAATACTTGATAAATCTAAATGAGAATGATTTGCATTAAGATTAAACTTAATCTATGATTCATTCCTATCGGGCTACAAGCCTTTTATCAAGGGTTGAAGGAAGTATTAATGAAAGTTAGAAATGAATTATCCCTGCTTATCGCAGCAGCTCTATGTGTTGGCGGTGTGAATGTAGCCGCGGCGGCAGAGGCGCCAAGTGTAGAAGAATTATGGGAAATCGTTCAGCGTCAGCAGGCTGAACTGGAATCTCTTAAGCAAGAATTGGAATCTACTCGTACTCAGACAGCGACAGTTCGTATTCAGAGTCTGGAGAACAGTGAGTTAATCGAGGCAGTAGGGGATGTCATAGAGCAGTCCGATGGTTTGGTGGGCAGTAATAACACTCAGAGAACCCGTATCGGCGGCTACGGTGAAATGCTCTATAACAATGAAACCAGTAGTGCCTCAAGCAAAGAATTGGATATACAGCGGTTCGTTATTTTCTTCGGGCACCAATTTAGCGACACGCTTCGTTTTCATTCCGAGTTGGAAGTAGAACATTCCTTTATTAGTGATGACGCGCGAGCGCCGGGTGCTGTGGAACTTGAGCAGGCCTATCTGGAATGGGACTACTCGGCCAATCACAGTGTGCTAGCTGGCATGCATCTGGTACCGATGGGAATTCTTAACGAGACCCATGAACCAAATACTTTCTATGGCGTCGAACGAAATCGTATCGAATCAAGAATCATTCCTTCTACCTATAGAGTTAACGGCATTAAATTTTCTGGCCGTCTCGGTGGAGGATTTAGCTATGACCTCGGAGTTCACGAAGGTTTATTTTTCGAGAGCGGCAATGGTGGTGAATTAGCCATCAGGGACTCGAGGCAGAGTGGTGCCAGAGCAGAGATGGATAACCCTGCCTACACGGGAAGAATTAGATACACCGGAGTTCCTGGATTGGAATTGGGTTTGTCGATGCAATACCAAAGCGATATGACCCAGAGTGAAAGCATCCGGGGCAATATCGGAAGGGATGGCGTACTGGATGTATTTGGAAATCCGGTAGGTGACCTTAGTGGTATTTTGAGCGAAGCGCATATGGTCTATAGATCTGGCCCATGGGGATTACGAGCTCTCTATGCTCAATGGGATATTGATAGTGCAATTGAGTCTGTTGCTAACAATGATCTCAGTAATAATGGCCTTGGGCGCGATCAGCAATTCGGCTACTACATTGAGCCTTCTTATCAGATCAATGAGAAGCTGGGCGCTTTTCTTCGGCTTGAACGTACTGATGAGCGTGCAGGAAGTAATCTTGCTGCGGCAAATGATTCCACCACCGACAGAATGCTGCTGGGTCTAAACTACTGGCTCACAAATAACACCGTGTTGAAGTTGGATTACCAGTTTGAGAATGATGACAAGGATCGTGATCTCGACGGCTTCAATGCAGGAATCGGATGGCAGTTTTAGGAAGGTGATAGTAAGAGAGAAGGTGAGAAAGAACGTGAAAAATACCATTAAGCAACTTGTTCAATCATTAATTGCCATGAGTTTCATGGCGATTGTGCTTCCAGTATCGCTTGCCAGCAATGACTATATTGAGCCTGGAGATTTTCTGGCATCTGTTTTTTCAGGAAATCTTCCTGAGAGTAATACGGTTTGGTTAAGTGGAGAGAAGAAGGAGATAGCTGAAAAAATTCTGGGGCATAAACCGGATTTCTTGCGAGCTCGCTACTGGGGCGATAACAGCAGGTCTGCCTGGATACTGGATGAGATTGGTAAAACAGAGCCAATTACCATTGGAATAGTGATCAATGATAATCAGATAGAGGATATCCAGGTTCTAGCCTTTCGGGAATCCAGGGGTTGGGAAATCAAACACGATTTTTTTACACGCCAGTTTATGGGTGCTCGTATTATTGAGACCCAGCAGCTGAGCAAGTCAATCGATGGCATTAGTGGTGCCACTCTTTCTGTCAGGGCCATGACTAATGTTTCCCGTCTGGTATTATTCCTCTCAGCTTCCCTGAATACCTGAGTGGGCAATACAACGAGTTGTGGTAAAACGTAAAGTAGTACTAAGTCTGCATCGAAGAATAGGCATAACTAGTGCCTTGTTTGTTGTGCTGCTTTCATTCACCGGAATACTTCTTCAGCATATTTCCAGCTTTGGGCTGGACTCTTCTTTTATCAGTTCGGAAAGACTCTTGGCTTGGTACGGAATTGAAATTCCTGAAATTGAATCAAGTTACAACAGCGAAACCAATACCGTCAGCCTTATTGAGGATGCTCTGTTTTTTAATGGAAGTGCGCTCTCTGGGAACTATTCTTCTTTAGCAGGCTTGGTCAATACCGAATTTGGCTCAGTCGTCGCTACTGGTAATCAATTGATTTTAATCAGTGAAGAAGGGGAGTTGATAGAGGTACTGGGGTCGGTTCACGGAGTGCCAGGTGAAATTATTTCTATTGGATTGGGTCTAGATACATTAAGTCTTGATACAACTGGTCTAAATACAACAGGTCTAGAGACAACAGAGGTATCTGTGAACTCAACTGTGCCCATTATATTGAGGCTTTCCAATAGACTCGTTGAAGCCGATCTTGATGCTTTGGCCTGGGTAGATGCTGAGTTGGATTCAGCAGGCGTACGCTGGTCCGAAGCTGCAGAGTTGAGTGCTTCTGAAGCAGAGTCGATCAAACAACGATACGGCGCGTCTCTGCTAAGCTGGGAAAGAATAGTATTGGATATTCATAGTGGTCGAGTGTTTGGTCAGTTTGGTGTTTTCCTTGTTGACCTGATGGCAATTCTTTTTCTGTTCATGGCGATAACTGGCGTCTGGATATGGTCTCGGCGCCGCTCTAAAATTAAGAATCATTCTTGATAGAAGCGTGGGATAGTTTAATACAATGCAATATTTCATACTTTCAGCGTCTATTTCTTCATTCATCCTTGGCTTCTTTGGCGTTAGCTGGGAAGACGTGGATGAAAAGATTGAAGATGAGTTTCCTGCGGTGGAATTTATCTCAGTCGATGCCCTGCAAACCCAATTCCAGTCAAACCCGGGGCAATTACCTCTGATTATAGATGTACGTGAAGCTGATGAGTTTGCTGTTAGTCATCTCGCTGAAGCCAGAAATGTACTCACTGGTATAGAAATATCCAAGCTCGTGCAGGACAAGACCAGCCCAATCGTCGTCTACTGCTCGGTAGGATATCGTTCTGCGGCAGTTGCGGCAGAGCTTGAAGCGCTGGGCTATACCAGCGTGAGAAATCTTCGACATTCGCTCTTTGAGTGGGCAGATAAGGGCTTGCCTATGGAAAACCTGCAAGGGCAGACCTCCTTGGTTCATCCCTATAATCGGGCCTGGGGCAGCCTTGTCAAAGAACAGCTCCATTCCTATACTCCTGAGTAAGTCTTTCTTTTTTCAGTCTTTTATGTAGCCTTTTATTTCTCCGATATAGGGCAAACTATTTCTCCCCCGCTTGCGACTTACTCTTAAAAACCAGTATCCTGTTTTAAACGCGTAGTTTGCTTACACAGTCTGAAAGAGACAGGACAAACCCATGGCTTTGATTAACGAAGACGAGGCACTGATTGCTGCGGCACTCAATGGGTCGGCCTTTGCCTGGGAAAAGCTGGTGAAGCGTTATGAAAGCCGTGTGTATAACCAGGGTTTGCGGTTGATGGGCAACCCGGCCGATGCCATGGATTTATGTCAGGAGGTTTTTCTCGGTGTGTATCGAAACCTTCACAGATTCCGTGGAGATGCCAAGTTTAGTAGTTGGTTATTTCGAATTGCCCACAACAAGTCGGTTGATCTGAATCGCCGTAAACGTCTTATGATGGTTCAGGCAAAACCCTGGTCCCAGGAAGAAGATGATGGTCTGGATATGTATCCAGCTGCTACAGGATTTGAGCCAGATGAAAAGCTTGATCAATCCCAGGCGAACACACAAGTAATGACTATGTTGGCCCAGCTGCCGATGGATCAACGTTTGATAGTCGAACTAAAAATATATCAATCTCTCACATTTGAAGAGATAGCAGATATGCAAGATATCTCAACTAATACAGCAAAAACGCGCTTCTATACCGCGCTTAAAAAACTGAAAGTAGTATCGGAGAAAGATCATGTCCTGCCCTAAGACTCAACACGTAATGCTGGAATATTTTTCAGATGACCTGGCACCTTTGATGCGGGAAGAGATGGAAAAGCATCTCGCAAGCTGTGCTGAATGCAATCAAGAGTTGGAATCCCTCTTGATGACAAAGAGTAGCTTGGAAGCATGGCAGGAACAGCGTGTACCTCATTGGGATCGTGGCGTTGAATTATTTAGTCGCGAGCATCGAACATCCAAAACTGGAAATGCTTCGTGGGATATTTGGCAGTGGATACCGACGGCCGCTTCATTCGCCATGTTGTGTGTACTGTTGCTAAACGTAAATTTCTCCACCACAGAGCAGGGCTTCTCCATCAGTTTTAATTCAGGTGCAAATGCCCAGTCGGATGTTACGGAGATGCTAGCTTCATTTGAAGGGGCTCAGCAGCTCGAAATGAATCAAGCCATAGAGCGTATGGAGGATCGCCAGGATGGAAATAATCTACGCATGATGCAGGCCATGTTGGAACAAAATCAACAAGCGACTGCTGAGAACTTGGAACAAATTTATGCTTATTTCGAGCAACAACGGATATTGGATCTTCAGGACATGAGAGTGGGTTACCAGCAGTTGGTAGACAGCGATTACGAAACTATTCGATCTCTGCAGCAGTTGGCTAGTTTCGTCAGTTTTCAAGATGATGTGAGATAGAACAATGTTCAATTTGAATCCAACAGCTTTTTTTTGTAAAACCAGTGCTCGTAAAACAAAAGATCGTAGTGCTGGAGAAAGAATGAGTAGCCCTAAACTTGGATTGATAAATCCTAGAGCTGGAATTATTACTGTATTGCTTCTGATTTTTCCGGCGCCATTGTTTTCACAAGACGCAGCTGTTGAAGAATTTGATGCGGGAGACTTGCAAAACAATATAGATATTTTTGCCGGTATTCTTGAAGATAGCCTGGACTTGAATCAATCCGAGGCTCCGTTTAGCAGATCTCTTAGTGGCATCGACAGTACTTATCTTTATGCCCAGGGTGTTGTACTGGAAGTGAGAACGCCTCTTGCCAATCGCCGAAACAGATTAGGTTTTGCGTCATTAAACACTGCTTTGCAGGCGCTGCAAGCCAGGAGAATGCCGTTTGGACCATTACCTGTTTCTGAAATCTCTGTTGAAGAATCAAATACAGGTTTTGCGTTACAGGCAGAGTCCCTTGAAGATTCCAATCAGGCAGGTGATTTTTACTCCTCGATGATGGACCGGATTGCAAATATTGATTATTCCCTGATCGTGAATAATGCGATTCAGCAAGCTTCTAATTCGGCGAGGTCTCTGAGGACGCTGGACGGTATCGATGACAACAACTATCAGCAAATTCGCGAGCAATTGGAAGACTTGCGGGATGAGATGACTCAGAGCCAACGGGAATTGCGTGGACTCATTGAAGAGCTTCAATCCGCCAGTGAAGTTTCTGCCGAAGTTGTAGACCCTGATTCAAATACAGAAATGGAATCCACTCTGGATAGAATGTACAGCCAATTAGAGCCTTTGAAAGACAGGGCTGTCGAATTTGCAGGAGATTTGCGGCAGAGAGCTGAACAGGCGGAGTTGGATTACGCAAACCGTTGGCAGGATGAATTGATTCAGTTCGAAGATCGACTTTATCAGGCCATGTGTGAATACGGAGCTACATTACGTGAGCTACCGGATGATGAGCATGTTTCCGTCATCCTCAGTGGTCTTGGTGAAGAAATCGAAGAGAACAGGCTAACAGATAAAGTATTTATCTTTAGCAAGACCGATATCACAGCCTGTCAATCGGGAGATATCGATCTTGCAACTCTGAGAACCCGTTCTATTCAATACAGCTACTAAACCAGTTTCTAGTTAAATTAGGCGGTTCAGCTCATTCAGCAGTCAAGCTAGAAAGGTGCGCCGGTTATATTTATATCCGCCGGTGCAAATTGCTTTGCAGAGTCAGTCGCCTGATATAGCCGTGTAACAAGCAGCAATACCCCCGGAACATCCAGCAGGTCGATATCGTCGAATATCAATTTGCGGCGAATTCTTTCGCTACTTGTATACAGACTGCCGTCCTGGGTGAAATTTAGAAACGTAAAACTTTCGTCTTCGTTTCCCCAGTTGCTGGAAATTACTTCCTGACCAACGCCTCCATCCAGTCGTTCAAATGGATAGAACCACCTTCCTCCAGCATAGCCGGCTTCATAGGTAATGATATGGCCATCTGGGTAATACCAGGTTTCATCCAAGGCTCTGAAGTAATTGCTTGCCAAATAGCCATTTGGCCAGAATATAGCCTGATCACCATGCATCCAGTGATGAGCCATAACACGACCATTAGGATAGTAGATTGTGGTGTCTTCTCCTGGCTCAGCCATGAATAGCTGGCCATTGGGGAAATACCACGCCTTGTGGTACAGGTCTGTGGAAGCCAGAGTCCCATTTAGATAGTAGCTATTGCCGCGATTGTATCCGGTAAGGATTACTGGTTGGCATGCCATCAAATTAAGCTCTGCCAGTTGGTTTTCCATGGCTACCATCTCTCCCACGTCGTCATAGTCATCTGGAAGCATGGTGTTGAGAGAGACCATTTTCGCCATAAACTCGAGAGTCGCACAGGCGCTGCTCACATTCGCTGAGCCCTCACGGGCAAACGATAGGGATGAAAAACTCATCAATAGAATTAGTAGCAATGTGCTGCTTCGTTTCATGACTTTCCTCCTGTCGGTGATTTTCCGACCATTTCCTTGAACGTAGGGGTATCCTAGCCTGAGTAATGTGAACGCGGACTTAATGCCGTAGGGGTTCAACAGTATTTGAACTAAGCAAGATTTTTGCTTGGTCTTGACGGGAATTTGCTTATAATAAGGGCTCTGTGGCTGTCTTTGGGTCGCGAAGATCATATAGAACCATCAGAATAGCTTAAGAATTCAAGGTTTGATTAGCTGTTGTTAGGGTCCTAATAATAAAAAGCCGCCTTTTAGGAGGATAGAATGGACTGTCCGAAGTGTAATTCCGAGATGCAAGAGCTCAAGATCGAGACTCTTCACGGCCAAGTGGTTATTGATAAATGTAATAGCTGCAAAGGTCTGTGGTTCGATAACGGTGAAGCAGAGCAGCTAAAGGGTGACTGGATGGCTGATTTTGCTGACAGCGGTGATCCCGAAGTTGGCAAGACTTACAATACGGTTCGAGATATTGATTGCCCTCGCTGCGGTAAGGCTATGAAGAAGATTAATGATGCTAAGCAGAGTCATCTGGAATATGAAGCCTGTGAAGAGCATGGCATATTTATGGATGCAGGTGAGTTTACGGACTATAAGCACGAGACTTTATTAGATATCTTTCGTGATGCAGTGGCTTCAATTAGAAGACGATAAACTCACAGTTCAGATTTAATTATAGTGCCATCTGGGATGATTCCAGATGGCATTTTTTTTTGTTTGTTGATCTAGGTCCGGATACTTGCCAATGTCTGTCCAATGCGCCGCTTCATCATGAAAGTCGGACCCCGCAGAGGAATAGAGCTTAAATTCTGCTGCAAGTTCTGAAAGTTGTCGTCGAGTATTGGGATCGATATTGGAGTAAGAAGTCTCGATGGCTTCCCCTCCGCAGTTTGCGAACTCTTCAGTTAGACTATTGAGTTTTCTTTTACTCAAGGGATAGCGACTGGGATGAGCTAATACGGCAATACCATTGGCGGAACAAATAGTTTGCACCGCTTCCTCTAGTGAGCACCATTTTGCCGGCACATAAATTCTGCCTCTCTTGGCGAGGTATTTTTTAAAGGCTTTCTGCCGATTCTTGCTTAGTTGTTTTTCTACCAGGAAATCTGCGACATGACTTCGAGTCATAGCGATGCATTGTTTGGATTCAAACCAGGAGGACAAATCCTTAACACCCAGGTCTTGAAGTTTTTGATCCATGGCATCGATGCGGTTTCGACGATGACTTTGCTGTAAATCGAGAAGGCTTTGTAATTCTTCATTGCTGAGATCTATCAATAACCCAACTACATGTATTTCTAATCCCTGCCAGAAACAGGAAATTTCTACTCCATTCAGCAATTCAATATCATCATAGTCTTGATCTAATTGTGAGAAAGCGTGAATGCAGTCATGGTCGGTTATTGCAAGATGGCTTACACCATTTTCCCTTGCTCGCTGTAGTAAAAACTCCGGCGAGTGCTTTCCATCGGAGTAGTAACTATGGCAATGCAGGTCGACTTTCATGATATGGGTCAAATTTGAGCAATTCTGTTAATGAGTTTGAGACTATGGCAGCTATACTGCTCAACTTGCAATGCTTATGCAATAAACTGGCGGTAGTGCAATAAACTTGTATGGGATGGGGTCTTGTACATAGTTAGCTGATGGTTTGCCCGTCACGGGATTCTTCTCGTGTAACGATTACAAAATGAGTGAATACAATGACAAAAGCTCGGAGCCTTGCAGAAGATTCAGATGAGGCATCATCACAATTGATTTTAGGATGCAGTCACTGCATTGACCAGTGTCAGCAGTTGCTTGAACTCCTTAGTCAGGAGGACTATGTGGCATCCTCAAAAGGGAATTCCTCAATTGGTGCTCATGTTCGTCATGTGCTGGATCGTTTTCACTGCTTCTTTAATGGCTTAACTGAAGAAGCGATTAACTACGATGCTCGAAAGAGGGATCCGGAAATAGAAAACAACCTATCTGCGGCGGAGTTTTCCGTGACAAGCGTGGCTCGGCGAATTCAGAGCCTGGGAGAGACTGATTTCCATGACAAAGTAGTCTCGGTTCAGGAATCTGTGCACCATCAGGGCTCCTCTGTGGCAATTTCCAGTACAGTGGAGAGGGAATTGATGGGCTTGATTACCCATAGTATTCATCACCTCGCTATTATTGCGCTTATCGCTAAATCCCTTGGCTATTCGATTGATCCTGATTTCGGGAAAGCACCGTCCACTATAGTCTACGAGCAAATCTAAAGCCGCTTCCCTCTGAGCTCCTGCCTGGCTCTTAATACTTGACTATTTTACTTAGGTATTCGATAATCTGCTCCCTGTTTTAGGTTCTGAGAAGGTAGCCTCATGCGCTTAACCACCAAAGGTAGATATGCTGTAACCGCTATGCTGGACCTGGCTCTTCATAAAGACCAGGGTCCTGTGAGCTTGGCTGATATTTCCCAGCGGCAAGGAATTTCCCTTTCCTATCTTGAGCAATTATTTGCCAAGTTGAGAAAGCAGACTCTGGTAAGTAGTGTTCGAGGACCAGGTGGAGGCTATGAACTCGATAGAGATTCAGCTTCCATTTTTATTGCGGAAATAATTGATGCAGTAAATGAGTCCGTAGATACGACAAAATGTCAGGGGAAAGGTGACTGCCAGGGCGGCGAAACTTGCCTTACTCATTATCTATGGAAAGACCTTAGTGACCAGATACATACATTTCTAGAAGGCATAAGCCTGGCCGACCTGGTATTGAAAAACGAAGTTAAACGTATATCTGAGCATCAGGACAGGAAACACTTAATTGTTAGTGAGAACGTCGAAGAGATGCGAGCCACTGCACCCGGTCTATAGCGATATTCGCGGAGTTAATAATGCAATTTCCAATCTATCTCGATTATTCAGCCACCACCCCGGTTGATCCCCGTGTAGCCGAAAAAATGTCTGAGTGTCTGACACTAGAGGCGAACTTTGGTAATCCTGCGTCACGCTCGCATATGTTTGGCTGGAAAGCAGAAGAGGCCGTGGAAAACGCTCGTCGCCAAGTTGCTGATTTATTGCATTGTGATCCAAGAGAGATCGTATGGACATCCGGCGCAACGGAAGCTGACAATTTGGCTATTAAGGGTGCTGCGCATTTCCATGCAAAGAAAGGCAAACACATAATTACTTCCAAAATCGAACACAAAGCGGTTTTGGATAGTTGTCGCCAGTTGGAAAGAGAGGGCTTTGAGGTTACTTATCTAGACCCCGGAGCGGATGGTCTTACCACTCCTCAATCGGTCGCCGACGCAATTCGCCCCGACACAATTCTAGTTTCATTGATGCATGTAAATAATGAGATAGGAGTTATCAACGACATTGAAGCCATCGGCAAGATCACTCGAGAGAATGGAATTCTTTTTCATGTGGATGCCGCTCAAAGCGCTGGTAAAGTAGAGATCGATCTCGAAAATATGCAAGTCGACTTGATGTCTTTGACCGCACACAAAGTATATGGCCCAAAAGGAATTGGTGCGCTCTACGTGAGGCGAAAGCCCAGAGTGAGAATCGAGCCGCAAATCCACGGTGGTGGACACGAAAGAGGTATGCGTTCGGGTACCTTGGCCACACATCAAATTGTTGGCATGGGTGAAGCCTATAGATTAGCTCGCGAAGAGAAAGACAGCGACAATGAGCGACAGCTTTCATTGCGAAAGCGCCTTCTCGACGGTTTAAAAGATATGGAAGAGGTCTATGTAAATGGAGATTTGGACCAGCGAGTAGCTGGCAATCTGAATATCAGCTTCAATTTCGTAGAAGGCGAATCCTTGATGATGGCTCTGCGAGATCTGGCAGTGTCTTCTGGCTCTGCCTGTACTTCAGCAAGCCTTGAGCCTTCATACGTGCTGAGGGCAATAGGACTTAACGACGAATTGGCGCACAGCTCATTGCGAATAAGCATGGGTCGATTTACCACTGAAGAAGAAATAGACTATGCCATTGGCAAAATTAGAGAAGCAGTGGCAAAACTTAGAGAACTTTCACCGCTCTGGGATATGTACAAGGACGGTGTCGATTTAAATCAGGTCAAGTGGGCTGCCCACTAGTCACTCTGGTACCAGGAGAAAGAAATGGCTTATTCAGACAAGGTGTTGGATCACTACGAAAACCCACGCAATGTTGGCAAGATGGATGACAATGACATAAATGTCGGAACAGGTATGGTGGGAGCACCAGCTTGTGGAGATGTTATGCGGCTACAAATCAAAGTTGATGATAACGGTGTTATCGAAGACGCCAAATTTAAAACCTATGGCTGTGGTTCTGCTATCGCATCCAGTTCTCTTCTCACTGAGTGGGTAAAGGGTCGCTCTTTGGATGAAGCAGTTCAAATCAAGAATCAAGATATAGCTGACGAATTAGGTCTTCCTCCGGTGAAAATTCATTGCTCTGTGCTTGCCGAAGATGCAATTAAGGCGGCTATTGAAGACGTAAAACAGAAGCGTGAGTCGTAAGATTTAAGGAACGAGCTAAATGGCATTATCAATTACTCAAAACGCTGCGCAACATGTAGCCGAGCAGTTGAGCAGCAGGGGACACGGGCTCGGTATTAGGGTCGGTGTAACAACCACTGGCTGTTCCGGCATGGCCTACGTGCTCGAATTCGTCGACAAACTCGAAGTCGGTGATCAGGTATTCGAAGATCACGGTGTAAAGATAATCGTAGACCCTAAAAGCCTGGTCTATATCGATGGCACAGAAATGGATTTTGTGAAGCAGGGAGTTAATGAAGGTTTCGAGTTCACTAACCCCAATGCCAAAGGCGAATGCGGCTGCGGAGAAAGCTTTAGCGTCGGATAAGTGAGCTTCAGTATAGGGTGAATGAATTTAGCGTCGAATAATGATACTTAGATTAGGTTCTCCCTCCCCACTAACAAACCAAAGTCCAGAACACCTTCATAGTGCAAGATTTTAAAAAAAATTATTTCCAACTCTTCGAAATCTCCGAGTCATTTGATGTGGATATCGAATTGGTATCTGAAAAATATCGTGAATTGCAGGCCCAGTCTCATCCTGATCGGGTTGCCGGCGCATCTGAAGAGCAGAAGTTAAGAGCAGTTCAATTTAGTAGCTATATCAATGAAGCTTATGCTGCCTTAAAGGATCCGCTAAAAAGAGCAGCTTATCTGCTGTCAATTCACGGACTCGATGTGGGAAAAGTTAGCCAGAGTGATCTCGGAATGGATTTGCTCATGGAGCAAATGCAGCTAAGAGAGCGTTTGGAAGATTTACCGAAAGATGATTCGGCTCTTGAGGAATTGGAGTCTCTTAAGAAGGATGTGCTTGGCAAGCTAGCTCAACGGCTTGAAAAGTTAGCAGAAGATTTTTCCGGACAGAATTTTGACTCCGCCAAGAAGCTCTATCATGAAATGCAGTTTCTCTATAAGCTGCTTTCTGAAATTGAATCAGGCGAAGAATCAAGACTGGGTTATTGATCTGACTCTATAGATTGATAACTTCATGAATGGCTGAATGAATAGCTGATTAAGAATCTAAATCAGGCACATAGACGCAGCAATATGGCTTTACTACAGATACAGGAACCGGGAGGAAAACCTGCCAAGGTGCTACATCGCCTGGCGGTAGGGATTGACTTGGGCACAAGCAATTCTCTGGTCTCTGCCCTCTGTGGAACTGGCGTTGAAACTCTTCCTGACGATAATGGCCAACACTTACTGCCTTCGGTGGTGCGTTACTCTGCTGACGGGTCGCCTTTGGTGGGTTATGCCGCTCTTTCCGGACTGGTGGATGACCCTGAAAACACCGTTGCATCCTCCAAACGTCTTCTGGGCAAGAGTCTGAGCGAGCTGCAAAATCTGCCGCAAGTTCTGCCATTCAAATTTGATCCTGAGCGTGAAGAAACCTCTCCTGCTATTTCTACAGTCAGTGGCAGCAAAGACCCTGTTCAAATTTCCGCTGACATACTCGAAAAACTGAAAGTCCGAGCCGAGCAATGCCTGAAGGGTGAGTTAGAAGGTGCGGTGATTACGGTTCCGGCATATTTTAATGATGCGCAGCGACAACAAACCAAAGATGCGGCGAAGCTCGCGGGCTTGAATGTGCTACGGCTTTTGAATGAGCCTACTGCGGCAGCAGTTGCATACGGCCTTGATTCGGAGGATCAGGGCAAGGTCTGTGTTTTTGATCTGGGTGGAGGGACCTTTGATGTTTCTCTATTGAGTCTGCAGAAGGGAGTGTTTGAAGTTCTGGCCACCGGTGGCGACACAAATCTGGGTGGCAATGATTTTGATCACGCTCTTGCTCAATGGATCCTTCAACAAGCTGGCTACAATGCTGAGCTCGATTTTTCCGAAAGGGCTATCCTTAATCAATTAGCCATGGATGTTAAGCATCAGCTTAGTGAGCAGGACCAGCTTGAAATAAGCTGGCAGGATTGGTCGGGCACTATCACTAATACAGAATATTCCGAAATTTGTGCGGAATTGATTAAGCGCACTATCAACACTTGCCGGCGAGTACTCAGGGATGCATCTCTCACTATTAATGATATCGACAATATTGTCCTGGTAGGCGGATCAACCAGAATGCCAGTCATTCGTCAGGCAGTGGCCAGCTTTTTCAGCAAAGAGGCCTTAACTAATATTGACCCAGATAAGGTGGTGGCCATCGGAGCAGGCATTCAAGCCGATGTGTTAATTGGCAACAAATCTTCGAATAATTTCCTGCTACTGGATGTAAACCCCTTGTCCCTGGGTATTGAAACAATGGGTGAACTGGTTGAGAAAATCATTCCTCGAAATACCACCATACCTGTTGCCAGAGCTCAGGAATTCACGACATTTAAAGACGGGCAGACTGCCATGTCACTCCATGTTGTGCAGGGTGAGAGAGAATTAGTAGAGGATTGCAGGTCTTTGGCTCGTTTCGAGCTTCGAGGAATTCCAGCAATGGTAGCTGGTGCGGCCAAGATACGAGTTAGTTTTCAAGTAGATGCTGATGGCTTACTTAGCGTAGCAGCCGAAGAGTTGAGTACAGGCAAGAAGGCAGAGATACAGATTAAGCCAAGCTATGGTCTGAAGTCCGATCTAATCGAAGAGATGTTGCAGTCATCTCAAGAAAACGCTCAGGTAGATATGGAGCTCCGTTCGGTTAAGGAAGCGCAACTGGAGGCGACTCAGCTAATCGATGCCATAGCAAATGCCCGTTCTTCAGATGGAGAAATTTTAAACACTGAGGAATTGCTGCTTATTGAGAAAGCAGTGGAAACTCTTGAATTGGCGATGAAGGATTCATCAGCTAACAAGATTCGGGAGTTGACTGAAGACCTTAATAGAATTAGCGGAGACTTTGCCTCGAGGCGAATGGATCTACATATCGGACGCGCCTTGAAAGGGGAGTCTATTGACGAGGTTGCAAATAGTTCGTCTTAAGATCAACACCCAAATGTTCAACGCTCACACGAATAGAGTCAAAAACGGAACTACACAGACATGCCCAAACTACAATTTCTTCCCAATGAAACAATCTGTCCCGATGGCGCGACCATCGAAGCGCAGCCACAAGAGAGCATCTTGAACGCCGCTCTGCGTAACAATATTCCTATCGAGCATGCCTGCGAGAAGTCCTGTGCCTGCACGACTTGTCATGTAATTGTTAGACAAGGTTTCAATTCCCTCGATGATGCTGAAGAAAATGAAGAAGATTACCTGGACAAGGCTTGGGGTCTCGAAGCGGAGTCACGCCTGAGTTGTCAGGCTCTGGTTGGGGAAGAGGATCTGCAAATTGAGATCCCTAAATACACTATCAATATGGTATCTGAGGATCATTGATCCGGCATCACGCGGCGATGAGCTTAAGGCTGTGAAAAGGGAAGCTGAGAAGGGGTGACTTATGAAGTGGACTGATGTGTTCGAAATAGCCATAGAACTAACGGACAAATTTCCGGATACAGACCCCCGTTTTGTCAATTTCGTCGACCTTCGGCGCTGGGTCTGTGAGCTTGAAGAGTTCGATGATGATCCAGAGAGATGCGGCGAGAAAATCCTGGAAGCAATCCAGGCAGCCTGGATTGAAGAGAGTTCTGAGTAAAACCCTGAAAAAACAGGCTTTTTTCCTACTAATTTCTATTGAAAACCGTACAAAACCGCAGTATTACCACGTATAATGCGCGATCTTTTGCATATACAGAATATTGGGAGTTGTAATGGCGGTCGAACGAACTTTATCAATCATCAAGCCGGACGCGGTAGCTAAGAATATTATCGGTAAGATCTATAGCCGTTTTGAGAAGGCTGGGCTGAAAGTAGTAGCAGCAAAACTGGTGCAGCTGGACGACAAGTCTGCAGGCGGATTTTATGCTGAGCACGAAGGCAGACCTTTCTATAACGACCTCATCGAATTCATGACCTCTGGACCTGTAATGGTTTCAGCTCTGGAAGGTGAAGGTGCCGTTATGCTTAACCGCGATCTTATGGGTGCTACCAATCCTGCCGAAGCTGAATCGGGCACAATCAGAGCCGATTTCGCAAAGTCTATCGATGCCAACGCGGTTCATGGTTCGGACTCTACAACATCTGCAGCTAGGGAAGTGGCCTACTTCTTTAACGAAGACGAAATCTGCTCATAGGCAGACGGAACTCAAGCACACCGGAAAACAACACACCTGCCTGCTGAAAAGAGCAGGGTTTGAATAAAGGTAAGTTGATTATGACGGCGACAAGCAAATCCAATTTGGCTGGTCTTAGTCTCGAAAAACTTCGGGAGTTGTTCGTTGTCGCCGGTGAAAAACCTTTCCGTGCCGCTCAGGTAATGAAATGGATACACCAGCGCGGAGTTCTGGATATCGATTTGATGACCGATATCAGCAAGGACTTGCGAGAAAACCTCAAAACTATTGCTGAAATAAAACTTCCCATAGTAGTGGAAGACTTCAAGTCTGAAGACGGTAGTCGTAAATGGATAATTGAAGTAGCCAGTGGTTCCCGTGTTGAGATGGTATTTATACCGGAGGGCAGTAGAGGGACGCTATGCATTTCGTCTCAAGCCGGTTGTTCTCTGGATTGCAGTTTTTGTGCAACTGGGAAACAGGGTTTCAATAGTAATCTGACAGTAGCTGAGATTATAGGCCAGCTATGGTGGGCTAATTCTCTTCTCGGTGGCTTTAAGAGTTCAACTGAACGACCAGTTAGTAATGTTGTCATGATGGGCATGGGTGAGCCATTGCTGAATTTCGAAAATGTTATGGATGCCCTGAGCATCATGATGGAAGATTCAGCTTACGGCCTTTCCAAGAGGAAAGTAACTATCAGTACTTCTGGTGTAGTCCCTGCGATAGATCGCCTCAAGGACTATACCGATGCATCTCTAGCGATTTCGCTCCATGCTCCAAACGATGAATTGCGAAGCTCGATCATGCCAATCAACAAGAAATATCCGATTAAGGAACTGCTTCGGTCTATTGATGGCTATATGGAGAGTCTTTCAGATAAGCGTGTTCCGGTATTCGAATACACTTTAATCGCTGGTGTTAACGACCACAGACAACATGCCCGGGACCTGGCTGTTCTACTAAAAGATATGCCCTGCAAGATCAACCTGATTCCATTTAATCCGTTTTCTCTTAGTGACTATCGCCAGCCCAGTTCATCTTCAATATCCAATTTTCGACAAATACTTCAGCAAGCTGGTTATACGGTGACGGTGAGAACGACAAGAGGTGATGATATCGGAGCTGCCTGCGGTCAACTGGTAGGTGATGTAGAAGATCAAACCCGGAGAAGCCAGCGCCACAAGAAGCGGCAGCTTGATGCTGCGGAAGCCGCCAAAAATGGCAAAAAAGCCTTTGATAGCACTGATAATCTCGCTGTCGCTGCCGACAGACTATAAAGGTAAATAGGTAATTTCGTTATGAGGCTGTATATGCTTATCTCTCCAGTTCGCACACTTTATCCTTGCTTAGTCATGCTGCTGGCAGGATTGTCCCTGAGTGCATGTATAACCACCACAACAGGCGGTTTTATAGCGGAGGCTTCTGATGAGCAGGCGCTAGATGACTATTTGCAATTAGCCATAGCCTACTATGATGAGAACGACATGCAAGGCGCCCGGCGACACATCAACAATGCCATGCAGATTGATGGCCGGAATTCCGACGTTTTTACCATTCTTGCTCTAGTTTTTCAGCGCGAAGGAGATTTGGATCGCGCTGCTGAAAATTTCGATCGAGCTATTGATTTAGATCGGGGAAATTCAATGGCCCGGAATAACTACGCGGTCCTGCTGTTTGAAATGGGGCGATATCAAGATGCCTACGAGCAATTAGAACAAGTTGCCAATGATCCCGATTATGATGGCAGAGCAATTGCTTACGAAAATTTAGGGCGTGCTGCTATTCAATTAGACAGAGTTGAAGATGCCAAAAATGCTTTTCAGCGCGCCTTGCAGCTAAACAGCAATTTGTATATCTCAGCCTTGGAATCGGCGCTTATAGAGTTTGAGCAAGGGAATTATGAAAGAGCCCGATCAAGCTTTCAAAGTTATCTAACTATAGTTGAATTTTCCAGCGTGCCTCATTCTCCAAGGGCATTGCTCGCCGGAATTCGAATAGAAGGCTATTTTCAGAACCAGCAATTCGTGAACAATTTTTCTCGAGTGCTGGAAGCTCTCTATCGAAATTCTCCAGAGTACCAAAGCTATTTAGAGCTCTAACATGGCAGAAAACGAGTTAAACACCGACATGGGAAGCGAAGGCGGCGAAGATCAACAAGCTGCACGTTTGTCTGTGGGCGCGACACTCCGGGAAGAGAGGCTTCGCCAGGAGCTTTCTGAAAAAGAAGTCGCTGATAAGTTACACATTACCATGCACTATGTGAAAGCCATCGAGTCTGATTGTTACGAAAAACTTCCTGGTGCCGTATTCGCAAAAGGATACATTAAAAGCTACGCCGGAATTCTGGAACTGAACGAAGGTGAAATCCTGCAGCTTTATTCTGATATTTCGAAACGGCAGGAAGAAAGCAAAGAAGAAGAAATTCGTCAGAAGGCAAGGAAGCGAAAGGATAGAAACAAGCCGTGGCTAATCCTGTCTGCAATTATTTTCATTGGCGGTTTCACCGGTTTGTGGTTGTACAATAAATTTTCCACCGATGATGCTTCTCAACCGGGCGCACCTCTGCCTAATACGCAAACACAGGAAGCCAGAACTTCCGAATCCTTGAACAGCCAGATAAGCGCTAACTCTCAGCTTGTGCCTGAAACCGATGTCGAAGATGACGTAGTGGCTACTCGTTCTCCGTTAGATACACGGGGTTCAAATTCTTCAATTCCTACGCGTTATTCAACTGTAGAAAGCCAACTTGATGGGATTTCTTCTATACCTGCATCGTCGGCGGAGACAAATGCTTCTGAATTGGGCAGCCAACTGCTCGAAGAAGCTCCGCTGCAGCAAGTAATATCTGTAGGTGAGGCGGGAAATGATATGCTTCGAGTCTCTTTCAGTGGCGAAAGCTGGATCGAGATTAGCGATGCTGATTCGAATCAGCTTTATAGAAATATCCGAGAAGCCGGAGATATTTTGGAGGTTTCCGGCAATGCTCCGTTTAACATTCTACTTGGTGATGCACCTTTCGCTTCGATGACACTTAATGGTGAATCTATTAATGTCACTGATAATATCCGCATCGATAACTCCGCCAGATTGACCGTTGGCTTATAATATCTATTTAATTCCTATTTAATTTCAGACTCAACAGAACTAAACCATGAGTAGTAATCAGAATATTAATCGTCGTAAGACTCGCCAGATTATGGTGGGAGATGTCGCTGTTGGAGGCGATGCACCTATTTCGGTGCAGAGCATGACCAATACAGAGACCTGCGATGTAGAGGCTACTCTCGGTCAGATATCTCGCCTGGTAAATGCTGGCGTGGATATCGTGCGTGTCTCAGTCCCGAGCATGGATGCAGCTGAGGCATTCAAATCTATTCGGGCTCAAGTGGATGTGCCCCTCGTAGCCGATATTCATTTCGATTACCGCATCGCGCTCAAAGTTCTTGAATACGGCGTTGATTGCCTACGAATTAATCCTGGAAATATTGGCAGTGAAGATCGAATCCGTATGGTTGTCGATAGTGCTGGGGATAAAAATATTCCTCTGAGAATTGGAGTAAATGCGGGTTCATTAGGCAAGGCTTTATTGAGAAAATACAAAGAGCCTAACGCTGAAGCTATGGTTGAATCTGCGCTAACTCAAATTGAAATTCTCGACAAGCTCGATTTTCAAAACTTCAAAATCAGTTTGAAAGCTTCTGAAATATTCATGACGCTTCAGGCTTATCGAAGCCTGGCTACGCAAATTGATCAACCTTTCCATCTAGGAATTACCGAGGCTGGAGGTTTACGATCGGGAACAGTGAAGTCTGCCATCGGTCTTGGCTCGCTGCTCATGGATGGAATTGGAGACACTCTGCGAGTTTCTCTGGCGGCGGACCCGGTTGAGGAAGTTAAGGTTGGATTCGACATACTGAAGAGTCTGGGACTTCGGCACAAAGGAGTTAATTTAGTAGCTTGCCCGAGTTGTTCGAGACAAAATTTTGATGTTATTTCTGTGGTTAATGAGCTGGAATCCAGACTGGAAGATATAGTTACTCCAATCGATGTGGCAGTGATTGGCTGTATCGTAAACGGACCTGGCGAAGCCAAGGTCGCAGAAATTGGACTCACCGGAGCAAGCCCCAATAACCTTGTTTATGTCGAAGGTGCGCCGGATCATAAAATTAGTAATGAAAATCTCGTGGATGAATTAGAAGCAATGGTTCGCCAACGGGTGGCAGATAAGCAGGCTGCAGAAAAAGACCTGATCGCTTCAAGCTAAGCCAGGGACATTCAAGAAATTAGAAAATTATAGAGCTATGGCAAAACTACAAGCAATACGAGGGATGAACGACATCCTTCCTGAACAGACCCCTAGTTGGCAGTATCTGGAAAAATGTTTTCAGCAGGTAATGCATCGTTATGCTTATCAGGAAATCAGGTTTCCCATACTCGAACAGACAGCACTCTTTAAGCGTTCTATAGGCGAAGTAACCGACATTGTTGAGAAGGAAATGTATAGCTTCGATGATCGCAATGGTGACAATTTGAGCTTACGTCCGGAAGGTACAGCTGGATGTGTGAGAGCCGCCGATCAGAATGGACTTCTTTATAACCAACAACAACGACTCTGGTATCAAGGGCCGATGTTTCGACATGAGCGTCCCCAAAAAGGACGTTATCGCCAGTTTCACCAATTTGGAGTCGAAGCATTTGGCATGGATGGACCTGACATCGATGCAGAGATTATTCAGCTGTCGGCTAGCTTGTGGAATGAACTTGATCTTGGCGAATATCTGACACTGGAAATCAACAATATTGGTTCCGCCGAAGATCGGAAGTCCTATGGAGCTGCTCTGACAAGTTTTCTTGAGGAGAGGGCAGAGAGTCTTGATGATGATGCGCGTAAGCGTATGCACACTAACCCCATGCGTGTTTTGGACAGCAAGAATCCGGATGTCCAGAGTGCCCTCGGTGATGCTCCTGCTTTGGAAGACTATGTTAACGAACAGAGTATTGAGCACTTTTCAAAATTAAAGGCATTGCTGGACCGAGTTGGTATTACCTATGTGGTGAACCCGCGTCTGGTAAGAGGTCTCGATTATTACAATAACTGTGTATTTGAGTGGATTACAGATTCATTGGGTGCGCAGGGAACTGTATGTGGCGGCGGCCGATATGATGGCCTGGTTGCTCAACTGGGTGGCAAACCCACTAAGGCTGCAGGGTTTGCCATAGGGGAAGAAAGACTTGTCTTAATGCTGGATTCTCTGAGCAAGGTTCCTGCACAAAGCCTCCAGAAAACAGATGTCTATATTGTGGTCATCGGTGAGGAAATGTCGGCGGCGGCTATGGAGCTCTCGCTACAACTGCGCTCAAGCTACCCGCAATTGGGAATTATCAGTCATTGCGGTGGTGGCAAGTACAATAGCCAGCTAAAACGAGCATTTAGCAGCGGAGCCGAACTGGCTGTCGTTCTGGAGTCAGATTCTGGGGAGGAAACAGTAAAATTGCGCCGTTTAGACGATTCTGCAGACTCAGTTAGCGTGAATATCAGCGAGGCGGTGCTAAAAGTAGGTGAAATTCTCGGAATTTCAGGGTCATAGCCTCATTCAGCAGTGTCAGGCGAGGCACAAACAGGTAGAATTGCGGTTTTCCTCATTTGGGGATATTTATTTAATAGTGGCGGTCATAAAAGAGACTGTCTGCGTGTTGAAATAGGAGTAAGTCGTGGCGATTAACGCGGCAGAAGAAGAAAGTTTAGAAGCACTGAAGAAATGGTGGGAAGAAAACGGCAAGCAATTACTTACCATGGTAATTGTAGTTTTCGCTCTGGGTACTTCCTGGCTGCTTTGGCAGAATTCACAGATAGCCGCGGCAGATGCAGCATCTGATATTTATGAAGAGATCTTGACCTTGGCTGTTGCCGAGCCAGGGACTGAGGTGAGCGCTGAAAATGGGGCGCAAATCCTAGACTTAGGCAATCAGTTGAGAGCAGACCACAGCGGCACAGTCTATGCACTGTTTGGTTCCCTGTTTTCTGCGCAGCAGCAAGTTCGCACTGATGACTTAGCTGCAGCTGAAGAATCACTACAGTGGATTCTCGACAATCAGAAAGACGGTATGTTTGATAAAACCGATGAAGGTCTGATTTTGACGGCAAGCCTGCGTCTGGGTCGAGTAATTCTTGCCCAGGGTGATGCGGAACGCGCATTGAGTCTAATTAACAATCTTGATCCAAAGACATTCGAACCGGGCTTTGCTGAATTGCGCGGCGATGTCTACCTAGCAATGGGTAGGTTGGTAGATGCGAGAGAAGCGTATCAAGCGGCACAACAGGCCGGCTCTAATAGCGGTGGTTTAAGAATGAAGTTGGATGATCTCTCTGCTGAAAGTTAGGCATCACAATTGTTTGCTCATAAATACGCACTCACAACTTACTTAAATATACAAAAACTGAATTGATAAAACACCCCATGACCATACTCAGCAATCAAAGGCCTCAATCGTTGAAGACTAGCAGCTCTTTTTTAAAGGTCGCTATGTTTCCTTTGCTTGCTTCTCTCTCTGCATGCTCGGGTTTCGATGCGGCAGTACTCAATCCTGGAAATTGGTTTGATGATGAAGAAGTTAATCCTCCTAAGGAATTAGTGAGGATCGAGCAGGAAGTTCAGCTAAACCGACAGTGGAGTGTAAGTGTTGGTAATGGTCAGGGGCGTAATTACACTGAGATAACTCCTGCACTGGATGCGGGCATGATTTATGCCGCCAGTCAAAATGGAAATGTCGCCGCTGTAAATGCCGAGACCGGAGATATTCGTTGGCGCACTGATCTCGAGATAGCTATCACGGGTGGTGTTGGCGCTGGTGATGGTTTGGTGATGATTGGAACAGAGGATGCCGAGGTGGTTGCTTTGGACCAGGTTACTGGAGAGATTCTTTGGCGTCAGCCAGTCTCCAGCGAAGTGCTATCGGCACCACAAACTGATGGAGAAGTTGTTGTCGCACAGACCGTGGACGGCAAATTGCTGGGCTTAAATGCTGAAGATGGCGCCCAGCGCTGGATTTATGAAACCAGCCTGCCCGCTCTAACCCTCAGGGGAACAAGTATTCCCGTTATCACTTCCACTGGATCAGTTGTAGCAGGGTTCAGTAACGGAACACTGATTTCAGTATCTTCCGATACGGGAGTCTGGCAGTGGGAAGAGAGAGTAGCAGTCCCGGAAGGGCAGTATGATATTGATCGAGTTATCGATGTTGATGGCGATTTATTACTAGATGGCACCAGAATATTTGCTTCAAGCTATCAGGGAAATTTAATGGCCTTCGATGTTGCAACGGGTCGAATTGTCTGGGGCATGGAAGCATCCAGTTACCACGGTCTTGAACAGGGCTTCGGGAATCTCTACTACTGCAGTGACAAAAGCATTGTAACTGCGGTAAGAGATAATTCAGAAGATGTTGTGTGGGAAAACACAGATCTTGAAAACCGTGCACTTACAGCGCCAAAGTCTATTGGTAACTATATAGCAGTTGCAGACTTTGAAGGCTATGTACACTTAATCTCCCAGATAGACGGACGCATCGTAGGTCGAACCGAAGTCGATGGTGATGGAGTCAGGTCGAATATGTTGGCGGACAACGGTAGATTATTTGTTTATGGAAATAGTGGTCGCCTCACAGCATACGACCTGCGTTAGTCCTCTCTCCAAGATCTAATTACACAAGCTGATTAGCACAACCCGATTTATACAACTACAGGCTAGTACATGACACCAGTAATTGCTCTGGTGGGTCGGCCCAATGTGGGCAAATCCACTCTATTCAACCGATTGACTCGAAGTCGAGAAGCACTAGTGGCTAATATGCCAGGGCTCACTCGTGATCGAAAATACGGTGAGGGCAAGATGGACAATAAAAAGTTCATTTGCATCGATACCGGCGGTATTACTGGGGACGAAGAAGGCATCGATATGGAGATGGCTTCCCAGTCTCTTCTGGCTATCGAAGAGGCTAACATCTGTCTGTTTCTGGTAGACGCGAAGGACGGTTTGCTTCCAGATGATAGTCGAATTTTAGATCATCTACGTAAGCGTGAAAAAAATACCTACGTAATTGTTAATAAAGTTGATGGTCTGGATCCGGATCAAGCTCTCGCAGATTTTTACAGCTTTGGTTTTGCTCAGCTATTCCCAATTACTGCCACCCAGGGCCGAGGCGTAAAGGCCATGCTGGAAACAGTGCTGGCGGAATTTGACTATAAAGAAGAGCCAGATGAAGTAGTTGACGACCCTGCTCTTGGTATCAAGATAGCCATAGCGGGAAGACCAAATGTAGGCAAGTCGACCCTGGTCAATCGAATGCTCGGCGAAGATCGAGTCGTTGTTTATGATGAGCCAGGAACTACCCGAGACAGTGTATACATACCATTCGAGAGACGCGGAAAGAAATATACGCTGATTGATACTGCCGGTATTAAAAAGCGAGGGAAGACCCGAGAGACAATAGAAAAATTCTCTGTAGTGAAATCATTACAGGCAATTCAGGATGCGAATGTTGTTGTGCTAATCGTCGATGCTCAAACTGGCATCGTCGAACAAGATCTACACCTCCTTGGATACGTAATCGATACCGGTAGAGCTTTGGTTATTGCATTGAATAAATGGGATGGCATGGAGCTAGAGGCGAAGGAAAGAATTAACGAAGAAATTCGTCGCCGCTTTACCTTTGTTGATTTTGCCAAGATTCATTTTATATCCGCACTCCATGGTACTGGAGTGGGGGATCTCTATAAATCAATTCATACCGCCTATGATTCTGCCCGTAAGCAGCTTGCTACAAACAAGTTGACTCTACTTTTACAGGACGCTGTAACCGATCATGCACCACCGGTTGTTAACGGAAGAAGAATTAAATTGCGCTATGCTCATGCTGGCGGTCAGAATCCACCAACAATTATAATTCATGGAAAGCAGACCGATAGAGTTCCCGCTTCTTACAGTCGTTATTTGGAAAAAACATTTCGAAGAGTTCTTAAGCTTGAAGGAACGCCTGTTCGTATTGAGTATAAAAGCGACGAAAATCCGTTTACAAAGCATGAGAAAAACCTTACTCAACAGCAAGTAGCACAGAAACGGCGAATTGCCAGGAATAAGGGCCTTGGCAAAGGTGTGGGCAAGGCCGCCAAGAAGACTGTCAGTGATCGCAAGGAAAGACAAAAGGTGGCAGCTGGCAGGCCCGGAACCAAAGGCAGTAAGCGCAACTCGCAAGTTGGCGGTAGCGGTCGCAGTAAGCCCAAATGATTCGACTCAAGCCCTGTAGCTTGATTCCTCCCGAGAACAGATATAAGGCCCAAGCCTGATTTGATGGCAGCTCCTATTGAGTTAGCCTCTTTTTGAGACAGACAAGCCAGGAGAGAAAAGTGAGTATTACCCTAAGCGATATTAAAAGTGCTGCCCAGCGCTTGAACGGTGTTGCAATACGAACTCCTCTACTTACTTCCGCTGTACTGGATGAAAGGCTAGCCGCACGAGTTTACATTAAACCTGAATGCCTTCAACATATTGGCGCCTTCAAATTCCGTGGCGCCTATAACCGTATGAGCCAGTTATCGGATCAACAAAAAACGCTCGGGGTAGTTGCGTTTTCATCAGGAAATCATGCTCAGGGTGTTGCATACGCAGCGCAAATTATTGGAACGGCGGCCACCATAGTAATGCCGTCTGATGCTCCAAAAATTAAGTTGGAAAACACCAAACGATTGGGTGCCACGGTTCGTCTTTATGATAGGGGCACAGAATCTCGTGAAGAAATAGCTGCAGAAATAGCTACTACCACTGGCGCCACTCTAGTCCCTGCATTCGATGACCTAGATATTATTGCAGGCCAAGGGACATGTGCTCTGGAGCTGATTGAGCAGTTGCATGAGAAAGAGTCTTCTCCCGACATTTTGCTATGTCCATGTGGTGGTGGCGGGTTATTAGCGGGCGTGTCCACTGCTGTAAAATCATTGCAGGGTGATTGCAAAATATATGGAGTTGAACCGGAAAATTACGATGATCATCTACAATCAAAACTAGCCGGTGAGAGAGTAACCATCAGCCCTCCTTGTGGAACGTCTTGTGATGCGCTTATGGCCACCAGTCCCGGAGAAATAACCTGGTCAATAAATAGCAATACTGTAGATGACTACCTGGTAGTAACTGAGGAAGAAGTGAAGCATGCTATCAGCTTTGCATTTCGTTATTTGAAAGTTGTAGTTGAGCCAGGTGGTGTAGTCCCATTAGCAGCATTGCTGAGTAATAAAATTGACGTCAAAGGTCAAACAGTAGCAATAATTCTCTCTGGTGGTAATATCGATTCGCAATCCTATTCCCTTTGCCTTGAGCAATATCCATCACCATAGAAAAATACCTGTCACCATAAATAGTTTTTCTTAAGAGTGGGCTCGCAAACAATTTGTAACTGTGGCAATCAGTCTCTGGGATTCTGAAGTACAATCTTGAACTTGCTCATTCAAACTTAAGATGTCAGGCCTAAAATTTCAAATGGAAAAACCCGAATAAATACTAGCGGCACATAGAGAGAGCTGAATATGAAAGCTAAAAATTACATTTCCTACCTTCCGTTAATACTGCTCATTATGAGCGCGGGGACTTATTCTCAGGACCTCGATGATTGCGTCGATTCCCTTCAGTGTGAATCTTCCTGGATTGGTCTTTCGGAAGATGATCGAGAGAGCGTTTTCGAGTTCGCAGAGGAATATAAAGATTTTATAAACCTCGCCAGAACTGAACTGAGCTTCGTAGATGAAGCAACCGCCTTCGCTGAAGCTAATGGATTTGAGCCGCTCACTTCTGCGACATCCCTGCGAGTTGGCACTCGAGTTTATGAAGTCAACAGAGATCGTACTATCAGCCTGATGGTTATAGGTGAAAAATCCCTGACAGAGGGCTTTCACGTGATCGGCGCGCACATCGATTCTCCAAGACTTGAGTTAAAGGGACGACCTCTTTATGGCGACAGTGAATTCGCACTCTTCCAAACCAATTACCACGGTGGCATAAAATATCATCAGTGGACCAATATTCCGCTTGCCTTAATGGGACGTGTTGATAAGAAAGATGGAACCACGATTTCTATTTCTATCGGGCTGGACCGAGATGATCCTATCTTTATGATTCCGGAACTTTCTCCACATGTGGATAGAGGTCGAAACAGCGAAACACTAGGGAATTTCTTGAGACCTGAGGATATGGACCCGATCATTGCTCATGTACCCGGTGAGGGCGGAGAAGAAGTAGTAGATCAGGTTCTGGCATACCTCACGGACGAATATGGAATCAGCAGAGCTGACCTGGTTTCGGCAGAATTGTCTTTAGTTCCGGCGACAGCACCTCGAGACATGGGCTTGGATCGCGGGCTCATAGCTGCCTACGGGCAGGATGATCGGCTCGCATCCTATGCAGCGATGAGGGCAATTGCAGAGGTTGATCGCCCGCAGAAGACTACAATGGCATTTCTTGTGGATAATGAAGAAGTCGGTAATCGAAACAATACCGGTGCAAGGTCAGATCATTTCAGTGATCTGCTTTCCCGACTTCTTTATGCAGAACTGGGGGACGATTATCGAGAGCCTGTCTTCAGAGGCGCTCTGCGGCAAACCAAATTTATCTCCATAGATGTTAACCCAGGCATAAACCCGATCGACACATCGGTATGGGAGAGTGGCAATGCTCCGAAGCTAGGCTATGGCGTTAATTTGAAACTCTATGGTCAGGGCAATACGGCTAACTCTGAATTTATTGCCTGGACTCGCCAGCTGTTGGACGGCAATGACATTCCCTGGCAAACGGCTACGTATAAAGTCGGAGTCGGAGGCGGGGGAACTATCGGTGGTGAATTTTCCAGCCAAAATATCGAAGTTATTGATTTTGGTGTGCCCTTGCTTTCGATTCACACTCCTTACGCCGTCAGCTCAAAGATTGATGTCTACAGCTTGTATCGCGCTGCCCGTGCCTTCTATGCATATGTTGAGCAGTAAAATTTGTCTGTAGTTAAAAAAAGTTAGAACAAGAGCTAGAGCTAAAGTTGAAGCAAAAGTAGATACAGCAGTCGATGCAAAAAAAAGGGAATACGACAGTGCTACCAGAGGAGGTTTATTTTGAGGATTTGGGTAATGGAATTACCTGCATCGATACCATGCTTCAACGCAGGGGTTTGGCAAGCTGCTATCTAATAGAGCAGGAAGAAATGGCGGGCTTTATAGATACCGGCACTAATAACTCCATACCAATTCTTCTGGAAGTATTGAAGCGAAAGAAAATCCCCAGGGAAAATGTCGCCTATATCATGCCTACCCATGTTCACCTTGATCATGCCGGTGGAACCGGTGGCTTGATGCAGGAACTTCCGAATGCAGAGCTAATAGTCCACCCCAGAGGTGCTCGTCATATGATCGACCCCTCGAAGCTGGAACAAGGATCACTAGCGGTTTATGGTGAAACAGCATACGCCAAGAGGTTTGGAGGACTAATTCCCGTAGACCCAGGCCGTGTAATTGAAGCCGCAGATGAATTTGAGATGGATTTTAATGGCAGGAAACTGCTGTTTCTGGATACTCAGGGTCATGCGAAGCATCACTATTGTGTTTTTGATGAACAGACTCAGGGTTTGTTTACAGGGGACACCTTTGGCGCGAGTTATCCCGAATTAAATTGGGGAAGGGCTCCACTAATTTTTCCACCGACAACACCAATCCATTTCGATCCGGCTGCGTGGTATGAGTCTTTAAAGCGGTTGATGTCGTTAGACCCAAAACGAGTTTATTTAACCCATTTTGGCATGCATGAAAATGTCCCCGATCTTTATACTCAATTGAGGCTAACTATTAAGGACTACGCCGAGACTGCCCAGGAATTCAAATCAAGTGATAACTCTGAAAGAAGAATAGCTGATTCCATATTGCAATCTGCTATTAACCATCTACTCGACCAGCAATGTGGTGTCGATGTTGAAACCATCAAATCTCTCATTGGCGGAGATATGAAATTGAATGCTCAAGGTTTGCAGTACTGGTTGGAGAACAGCTAGACAATCTCTTCCTAATGCTTTTACCTCTGCTCCTTTTAACTGTTCAAGCCCGATTCTTCGCTCCCCAATATGCTTCTCTCAGACTTATTAATAGGCCCAAGAGGCACACGCCTGAAATAAGGTCCGTTTTCCTCTTTTTATTAGTCATAGATATTCGTTAAGATGGGGCAGCAATTAATTTTAACGGAACTATCAGTGCAGTGAGCAATACAATGAAGCTACTAGCGGTAAAATCAAACTATCGAATGTTCTTCCTGTTATCCCTTTCTATGGTTAGCCTGTTTGCAAGTCAGCAATCTATGGCTCAGGAAGTAGGCGATCATCAATACACCACCGAAGCGATTCAGGCAGGTTCCAGGGTCTATACCCAGCAATGTGCCCTCTGTCATGGGCCCCAAGGAGCTACGGTTGATGGCATCGACCTGAGGCGAGGGCAGTTTCGCACCGCAACCTCAGATGATGATCTGCGTTCTGTAATCGCAGAAGGTGCGGCAGAAGGTCGAATGCCAGCCTTTAGTCTCAGTTCGGTGGAGCTAAGCGGCGTTATCGCCTTCATAAGAGCAGGCTTTGATCCAGATGGGATTGCAGTAAAGATCGGTGATCCCGTTCGTGGAAAGGCATTGTTTGAAGGCAAGGGAGAGTGTGCGGATTGTCATCGAGTAAACGGGGTTGGTCCTAGAACAGCGCCTGACTTAAGTGATATTGGCGCCATTCGTACGCCTGCTTCTTTGCAGCGTAATCTTCTGGACCCAGCTACGGCATTGCTTCCCATAAATCGTCCAATAAGAATTGTCACTCGTAACGAAGAAACCATCGTTGGCCGCAGGCTTAATGAGGACACTTACACAGTGCAGGTTCTTGATTCCAATGAGAGGCTAAGGTCCTTGCGTAAATCCGACCTGGTGACCTACGAAATTAGCGATGCACCATCTAAGCAACCCACAACTCTTTCCAGTGAAGAAGTAGCCGATGTGATCGGCTACATGCTTACCTTGCGAGGCCTGTAATGACACTAACTAAACTACGTATAAAAACACTTATACTTTTCTGTGGCTCGGTATTGCTACTCTCGCAGAGCATGCTATCCAGCGCACAAGTTCCATATGAACGTATTCTCAATGCAGCTGATGAGCCAGAAAACTGGTTAACCTATAACGGCGGTTATTCAGCCCAGCGTCATAGCGCCTTGGATCAGATCAATGCGGACAATGTCGATAATCTTCAATTGCAATGGACGTTGCAGAATCAGGTTTTCGGTGCCTGGCAATCCAATCCTATTATTGTCGATGGGGTGATGTATGTAACCGAGCGACCTAATAGTGTAATGGCTGTTGATGCTGTTACTGGCCGAGTATTCTGGAAGTATCGTCACACTCCTGCTGAGAATTCTCTAGTTTGCTGTGGTGCGAATAATCGAGGTGTTGCTGTACTCGGAGATATGGTCTACATGGGAACTCTTGATGCTCGACTCGTTGCCCTCGATCGAGTGAATGGTCAGCCCTTGTGGGATGTAGAAGTAGGTGATGTTAATCAGGCCTACTCAGTTACCATGGCGCCATTAGCTGTTAAGGATAAAATAATAGTTGGTGTAGGCGGTGGTGAGTTTGGTATTCGTGGCTACGTCGCTGCCTATGACGCCCTTACAGGTGAAGAGGCTTGGAAGACTTACACAATCCCTGGTCCTGGCGAGCCTAATCATGATTCCTGGGAAGGTGATGACTGGGAGCATGGTGGTGCGCCGGTGTGGATAACAGGGTCATTTGATCCAGAACTAAATCTAACCTATTGGGGCGTAGGTAATCCCGGCCCTGACTGGAATGCAGGACAACGGCCTGGAGACAATTTGTATTCTGACTCTGCTATCGCGCTTGATGCCGATACCGGAGAACTAAAATGGTATTTTCAATTCACACCTAACGATGCATATGACTACGACTCGGTACAGGTGCCAGTTTTGGCAGACATAGTTTGGCGCGGTAGTCCGAAGAAGATAATGATGTGGGCTAATCGCAATGGTTACTTCTACGTTCTGGATCGTGTTACTGGTGAGTTCCTTGAAGGTAAGCCCTATGTGACTGTTAACTGGTCCAGCGGTCTTGATGAAAATGGCAGACCCATTCCAACACCTCAACCTGAAGGTATGCCAACCTTTCCGGGCAATCAGGGAGGCACTAACTGGTATCCACCTTCCTATAGTCCGAATACTGGACTCTTCTATTTCAGTGCGTGGAAGGACTATGCAACTATCTATCGAGCAGAAGAATCTGATTATGTTCCGGGCCGGGCATTCCTCGGTGGAGGCTTCTCAGTTTTAGCCCCGGCGCCAGGTGCTCCAACAATCGGGATCGGTCGAACCAATCCTATTAACAACTGGACTAACGAAGTAGGTCACGCCTCACTGAAGGCTATGGACCCTCAAACTGGTGAAGCGGTGTGGAGCTATGATCAATTCGATGTTAGTGATAGCGGTATGTTAACTACTGGTTCGGACCTACTTTTTACAGGTGGAAGAGAAGGTTATTTTCATGCAATCGATGCAAAAAATGGTGACCTGTTGTGGAACGTAAATCTGGGAGGTCAGATCGTAATGGCTCCGGTGACTTTTATGGTTGATGGCATTCAGTATGTATCAGTTATTTCCGGACACGCACTTTCAACTTTTGCGCTTCGAAATTAGTAGCAGAGATTCTGTCTACTATTCCAAATTTAACAGGAGTCCACATGGGCTCCTGTTAAAATAGAAACACCTGTGATTGTTAAGGGGCTAGCGCTGCTCCGTAAGCTTTAACAGCTCATTTATCGTACCTATTGAGCAACCCAGAGCCCCTTCCTCCGGTGAGTCTAAAGTCTGTCTGATATGCTTGTTGTGCTGTCATCAAGGAGAAGGCATTAAGATCGAAGTAAATCCCCCCTACAAGTCACAAATTGCTACAAATCAAACGAGAACTCCTGAAGCCTTGTGCCCTCTTGCTGTCTATGGACTAAGCCGTGGAAATCCTTACAGTTTCGGCCCCTACAGCTCAAATAATCATAGTCTGAGCACTGATTTCTTGGTACTTTTAGCCGGTTAAAGTGAATCGCGTTCCCTTCGGATCGCTTTTTGAAAAGTTATAAGTGAGGAAATTATGCAAGCTCCAATTACTGGAAGAATTACAGGGAAATTAGCATCGGCATTCGCTGCTGCAGTTCTGCTGACTTCTTCAGGCCTTGCGGCCGCTCAGGACATTCCACTATTCAATACAGAACCGGATGAGTGGTACACGCTGGGGGGTGACTATGCCCATACTCGTTTTACTCCAGCCGATGAGATTACAGCAGAGAATTTCTCTGACCTCGAAGTTGCCTGGGAATGGGATGGTGCTAGCTTCAACGCGATCAGTGGTCGTTCGACTCCGTCTTTGATTGACGGCAAGTTGATTACCGTTGCCGGTAACAAGCGTTATGTTATCGCTATTGATCCGAAGACTGGTGACACTATTTGGACATACCGTGAGCCGGATACTGGCCGTGCTGCATACTCTATGCGTGCCGATTATGGTAAAGGTGTGGGTTATGGAGAAGTCGATGGCCGAGGCGTTATCTATATTGTCTCTCCTGCGTTTTTTCTCACCGCATTAGATGCAGAAACTGGTGTTCCTCTTGAAGGTTTTGGTCGACCAGTTCCAATTGATGGTTTTCCTGAAACCGGGGTTGTGGATCTGATTGCCGATCTTGGTCATCCATATGACCCATACGATGGTATTCCTCTTGAAACTGGTTACATCACTTCATCATCTCCGCCTATCGTTGTTAATGACACTGTAATCGTCGGTAACTCAGCCGAGCAGGGTTACCATCAGGCACGTATTGAAAACGTACCCGGTGACATTCTTGCTTATGATGCGAGAACTGGCGCACTGAAGTGGAAATTCAACGTAATTCCCAAGCCGGGTGAGTACGGTCATGAAACCTGGGAGAACGATGCCTGGGAATGGACCGGTGATGTTTCTTCCTGGGCGCCACTGACGGCTGACCCTGTAAACAATCTGGTATATATCCCGACTAACAGTGCCACCATCGATTATTACGGCGGCTTTCGACCCGGCGACAATCTCTACGGTGCAGCTCTGATCGCTCTCGATGTTGAAACCGGTGAGCGTGCATGGCACTTCCAGATGGTGAAGCATGAGATCTGGAATTTTGACAATCCAACGGCTCCAGTACTTCTTGATTTGAATATGCCTGGTCGCGGTACCGTGCCTGCAGTAATGCAGATAACAAAACAAGCTTGGGTATACGCGTTCAATCGTGTAACTGGTGAGCCACTGTGGCCGATCGTCGATCGTCCGGTTCCGCCTTCGATTGTACCTGGTGAAGTATTGTCACCCACTCAACCACACGTAACCAAGCCCGCTGCTTACGATATGCAGGGTATTACTGAAGATGATCTAATTGATTTTACTCCCGCATTGAGAGCAGAAGCTTTGGAAGTAATGGATGACTACGTTATGGGTCCTCTGTTTAATCCGCCAATTCATGCTGACAATGCGATGGGCAAATACGCTGCAATGAATTGCCCAGGTGGTGCTGGTGGTTCAAATATCACTGCGCCTGCAGTCGCTGATCCGACTACGGGTATGCTCTATGTTTCTTCCCATAAGGCTTGTTTTACATTGCGCCTGATTCCTGGTGAAGAATCTGATCTGTTATTTCCGAACTCAACAGGAACCACCACAGCCCGTTATGCTAACGGTGCCCGTGGCGCTACCGCCAGAACTCCTAGATTGGCGTCCGGTATTCCAATCTGGAAGCCGCCCTATAGCCGCATCACTGCGATAGATATGAACACCGGTGAGCACGCCTGGATGATTCCAACTGGTGAGACTCCAGATCGAATCAAGAACAGCCCGGCGCTGGATGGTGTTGATATTGGTAATACAGGTACAGGCGCCTTGGTGCCTATGGTTGTAACCGCCAATATGCTGATCTATTCTGATCAGGCAAGCGATGGAACTCCAATGCTATACGCAATCGATAAAGCCAGTGGCGACATTGTTGGTGAAATCGAAGCGCCAGCGAGAAGTAGCTACGGCATGAGCTCCTGGGTCCTGGACGGACACCAATACATCATGTTGCAGACTGGCTCCAAGCTAACTGCCATGGCATTGCCAGGTGCGCGTGACGAGGGTGGTGACGCTCACTAATCGCCAGCCCTGTTTGTAACAAAAAACAGGGAAATATAGGCTAAATCAGAAGGGGCAGAGTTCGCATTGAGCTCTGCCCCTTTTTTATGGTGATAGAAGGACTTATGATGCTAGAGGACGGTTAGCCTGTACTAGAAAACAATTGGTAGAAAAATAATACGAGGGTGAGCATATGAAGCGAAGAACATTTCTTACCGCCAGCCTGGCAACGACTGCAGCCTTGCCATTCCTGAGTGCTGCGCAGCCTCAAATTCCCGAATATGAGCAGAGGGACTGGTCCGGAAATACGCCACTGCGCTATCCGGACCCTGATCTCATCGCCCTCGATCCGCGATTCCAACGATATATCCTTTTCAATACGCCCATAAGACGTCACCACGTCGGAACTCTCTGGGCGGAGGGTCCAGCGTGGAATGGTGTGGGCAAATATCTTGTGTGGAGTGATATTCCCAATAATCATCAGCTGAGGTGGCTAGAAGATGACAATCAAGTAACGGTTTTCCGCAGCCCTTCAGGCAACAGTAACGGCAATACCTTCGACTATGAGGGCCGCCAACTCTCTTGTGAACATGGCGGGCGCCGAGTTGTACGTTATGAGTATTCAGGCGAGGTGACTGTCATTGCTGATAGCTATGATGGAAAGCCGCTGAATTCTCCCAACGATGTAATAGTACATCCAGATAAAAGCATTTGGTTTACCGACCCTCCCTATGGTGTGCGAGGCAACTATGAAGGAAGTCGAGCGGATGCTGAGCTTCCGCTGTCTGTTTATCGTGTCGATGGCGTGACGGGTCGAATAACTAAGCTAACAGATGATATAGGGGCTCCAAACGGATTGTGCTTTTCTCCTGAGCATGATCGACTTTATGTTGCAGATACCGGTAGCGGTAGAGAAATTAAAGTATGGGATATCGACGGGGAAGAAATTCGTAATGGCCGACGACATGCTCAGCTAACTTTGCCAGGAACAGATTCTATTACCAGTGCGGACGGCATACGCTGTGATGTAGACGGCAATATTTGGGCTGGAGCACGACCGGGTGTTCAGGTGGTAGCTCCCGATGGCGACACCATCGGAGTTATTCGTTTGCCAGAGGTCTGTGCCAATGTTTGTTTTGGTGGTGTGGGTCGGAACAGACTATTCATGACAGCGAGTCAGTCACTCTACTCGGTTTATGTCGGGGTAAGAGGAGCGGGTGTTGCCTGATTTTGAAAACTGCTCAGCGGAAGTACATAATTTGTGATGGCTGATAGTGATAGCCTAACTTTTCGAAAGGGTATTTTTTGATGTAGCGAATCTGGAGAGGTTTAGTTCTTCTCGAACTTGTTGTCCTAAATCAGTTTCCATGTTGTCCACAGGGATTCCGATGGAGTCAGCGATTCTCACCATACGCTGAAAATTTGCTGCAACACCGGCAGCATCTACCAGGACGTTTCCACCAGCTTTGGCCAGTAGTGCCTCTCTAGATTCAGAGAGTGAAACAGCCTCACCGCTTGCCAGAGCCTCAGCAAATTTCATCAATTCTTCGCCGTGTTCTATTCCTGTGGCTGCTGCTGAGGCATCGCCATTGACACCCTGGATGTCGATTTCAGTTTGATTGGTCAGCGCGCTCGCACGGAGCATCGATGCATGTGCACTGGTTCAGTAGAAACACTGGTTAATAGCGGACACTCGTCCTGCGACTAGTTCCATCTGCATGCGATCGATACTGCGATCTTCTTGCTTGAACATGCTTCCCATTCCTTCCATGGAAAGGTATTGCGCGTTTGAGACCTTCATCCAGCCCCTTAAGGCATCTGGAACAAGACTGAGCGCTCTTAACACATTGGCTGTCCGCCCGTTTGGCCAAAGATCTGCTTCTTCACCCACTGCGCCATCTGCAGGAATTGTGGGAACGAAGCCGATGTCATCGCGGAGATGCTGAGGTCGATGCAGAGAAGGTTCGCCCGATTGTGCTTCGGGCAAAGGCTCTGGGTTCAACCCTAGAGCTCGATTAAATTCGTCAATACTGAATAGAGTAACCGTAATGCCAGTCAGCTCCACATAGGCTTCCTTAGATAGACCCTGGTTTGCATTGTTTTCCACCCATGCACGGGTGATTCGAGTTTGGTCGGTAATTATTCGATGGATGGCATCTACGGCGATAGCAGGCAATGATGTGCTGCAGCTGTGTTCACCTTCAAAATGATAGGGAGAAAGAGCTTGCTTACGATCGGTGCAATAGTTGCAGGAATAGGCATTTCTGACTTCCTGGGCAATTTCTACACGCTGAGCACCGGTCCACCAGTTGCCAGGCAAGGACAGCGACGTCCAATATTCCTGGTAAGCGTCCTTGATGTCTTGCCGAATAGGGAACTGGCAATCACTGTATTGAAATTGACTCATTCAGCTCTCACCCATTCCCTCTAGGTTTTTCAAGCCCTAGCTTTCTAACTGCGGACCCGCTGCTACCAGTTTTTTACCTTCGTCGGTATCGGTAAACTTCTCGAAGTTCTTCACAAATAACTCGGCAAGGTTTCTCGCCTTTTCATCCCATTCAGCAGGATTATCATAGGTATTGCGAGGATCGAGAATGCCGTTGTCTACCGCATCGATATTCAAAGGTACATCGAGATTGAAGTAAGGCAGAGTAAAAGACTCTGCATTATCGATGGAGCCATTCAAAATGGCATGGATAATTGCTCGAGTGGCTTCGATGGATATTCTTTTGCCGGTACCGTTCCATCCAGTGTTAACTAGATAAGCTGTTGATCCGGTTGCTTCCATTCGCTTCACTAGCTCTTTTGCATACTTGGTAGGGTGCAAGGAAAGAAAAGCAGCACCGAAGCAGCTTGAGAATGTTGGAGTAGGCTCGGTAATTCCGCGCTCAGTACCAGCAAGCTTAGCCGTAAAACCAGAAAGGAAGTGATACTTCGTCTGCTCGGGGTCCAGTTTCGAAACTGGAGGTAGTACACCAAAAGCGTCGGCAGTGAGAAAGATCACTTGCTTGGCGTGGCCACCTTTTGACACCGGCTTAACTATATTTTCAATGTGGTAAATAGGATAAGAAACCCGAGTGTTCTCTGTTTTCGAGTTATCGGTATAGTCGATCACGCCACCATCATTTACAGTCACGTTTTCCAGCAATGCATCTCTTCGAATGGCATTGTAAATGTCTGGCTCGCTTTCTTTGCTCAGATTAATAGTCTTTGCATAACAGCCGCCTTCGAAATTGAAAACGCCATCGTCATCCCACCCGTGTTCGTCATCGCCGATGAGAGCGCGCTCGGGGTCGGTGGAGAGGGTGGTCTTACCGGTTCCTGACAAACCAAAGAAGATAGCCGTATCTCCGTCACTGCCAATATTTGCTGAACAGTGCATGGAAGCCATGCCGTTAAGCGGAAGCAGGTAGTTCATCATTGAGAACATACCCTTCTTCATTTCTCCGCCATACCATGTGCCGCCGATCAGCTGGATTTTTTCTGTAAGATTAAAGGCGACGAAATTCTCGGAATTCAGACCCAGGTCCTGCCATTGAGGATTGGTACATTTAGCGCCATTCATCACGACGAAATCTGGTTCGAAGCCTTCCAGCTCTTCTTCGCTGGGTCGGATAAACATGTTCTTCACGAAGTGCGCCTGCCAGGCAACTTCCATAACAAATCGTACTTTGAGTTGGCTGTTCTTGTTGGCACCACAGATGGTGTCCATGACATAGAGGCGTTTACCACTCAATCGATCGGTCACCAGTGACTTAAGGTGATCCCAGGTATCCTGCTCTATAGGCTTGTTGTCATTCTTGCCTTGATCGGACCACCATACAGTGTCTCTGCTAGTGTCATCGCGGACAATATACTTATCTTTTGGGGAGCGCCCGGTAAATATACCGGTGTCTACGGCTATAGCACCTGAATCGGTGAGCTTGCCCTGTTCATATCCTTCCAGATCAGGATTGGTTTCGTGCTCAAACAGCAGCTCATAGGAGGGGTTGTAAAAAACCTCATCGACATTGTTAATACCGTACTGCCCGAGATCTGGTGTCTTGATTGAATTTCCTGTCACGCTTCTGACCCTTCTAGGTTTTATTTAAGTATTTTGCAGCATGAAAGCGCAGCCGCGATTGCAGGTATTGTACTCAGACTGACCTCGAATTCACATTAGCAAAAGCAGGAATAGATCAAATATTTTGGAATTATTTGTAACGCACGGGTCAGCTGGTTTTCTGTGCTTGGCTTTAGTGGCAGGCTGCGGTTCACGCCTTGATTTACTCGCTTGAATTACTTGGATTTATTCTTCTAGTGTAGTTCAGATGAGCCGGTACGAGGAGCCGATCGGGGTGAGCTGTTGATGATGAGCTATTATTATGAATTCCTTATTATTAGAAAAGGGCAAAGCTGCCACTGGCTTTCGCCACCAGCTGGCCATCGCTAAAAACCTCGGACTCCACCATGGCAACTCGCCGACCTTTCTTCAGTACTACCGACCTGCTCATCAAGTCATTTGTTCCCGCTGGGCTGAGATAAGTCATCTTGATTTCGATGGTGGCGCAACGCTCACCCTTCTCCAGTAAAGAGAATACAGCGGCACCCATGCAAGTATCCGCCAAGGAATATATAGCTCCTCCATGTACCACCTTATTGGGGTTGTCCAGTTTGGGGTCGAAGGGAAGCGATGAGACGGATTTGCCATCAGCACAACTGATAACTTCCATGCCAAGTAGCTCGGCAAATGGATGGCTGCTTTTCGATGAGTCTGAATCTGGCATTGTGTCCGTCTTTCCTATTATGAGAAGCCTCTTATGAGGAGGCTATAGCGAGAAGCCTGTAATGGGCAGGCACGAGTGAGCAAGTATCAAGGGGCAGGAATGATGTTCAATGTTTCTAAAGTAGGGGAGTTGGCTTTGAGATCCTGTGCTCCTGACGGGAAGTTATTAACTTGCAGTAGAAAGGCCAGTAAATCCTGATAGGTTTCTGTGCCCAGGCTTGCAGGGCGGTCAGAGGGCATGTTCTCGCGCATTTTGGTGTAGAGCTCGGCAAGGCTGCGACCTTCCCAGATAAACATAAAGCTCATTCCTAACAGACTGGGAGTGTTGCTGTTTCCCCCGAGGTTACTGCCATGACAAGATTCACAATTTGCTCGGTAAGCCAGTTGCCCGCGGCTCGCTTGTTCTTCGCTGTAGACTCCATCCCAGATATTTGTCTGTGCAAATAGTGGAGATGTGGAGGCGCAGACTAACAACAATGAAATAACAAAGTTAAATTTTCCCATAGCTATTTTTCCGGCAGGGCGAAGACATGCATAGCATTGCCATTTCGTGGACGTTTCAATTCGCTTGCCAATTGCCGAGGTAGCGAGGCGGCCCAACTCGCTCCGCTGGTGCCAGAGGGCAGGGCGATATATTGCCGGCCATCGACTTCATAGGATATAGGAAAGCCTTGAGCAGAGGTGGTGACTCTGGTTTGCCAAAGTACTTCTCCATTTTCGGCATCCAGGGCGTACATTTTTCGATCCCAGTCGCCGAAAAACACCAAGCCGCCACCGGTAGTCAGAGCCGCCGTATTAACCGGAGCGCGAGATCGAAATCGCCATTTAACTTCGCCGCTGGGGATGTCCAATACCAGAAGCTCGCCAAGATTATCGCCGGCATCCGGGTGTGGGTAATTAATGCGCCTCACTGGACCGGTTCCGCCGCCACCTAATTCTCGTTCCGTTGGACCGAAGGTGGCGAGTTCACAATTCAGGGTGATGGGGATATACATGGCGCTGGTTTGTGGGGAATAGGCCATCGCTCTCCAGCTCTTAAAACCGGAGGTGCTGGGACACATATCGATCTGCTCACCAATGCGGGGAATCATCCCATCACGATATCGAACGGAACCGGTCACCGGGTCTACGTTTACGATATTCTGATACCCAATATCGGTGGCTTTTATGACTTCGCCACTGACTCTATCCAGTTCCCAGAGAATGCCCAGCTTGCCCATCTTGAACAGAGACTGTCGGCCATCGATATCAACGAGAATGTTCTCAAATACCTCATCCATGTCCTGAGTTTCTCCAGGAAGGTGTTGGTAGTACCAGATCATCTCCCCGGTGTCAGGATTAAGTGCCAGAGTAGAATTAGTATAGAGAGCATCGGCATCTGTTCCTCGCACGGCCCTTGCCCAGGGCTTTGCCTGAGCCGTTCCCCAGTAAATCAAATTGGTTTTCGGGTCATAAGACCCGGCAATCCAGGCATCGGATCCTGCGCGAAATCTCAGCGGTAAATCATCCCAGGTGTCGCCACCGGGCTCTCCGGGACGGGCGACGGTTGAAGTTCGCCACAATTCTTCTCCACTCTCCGAATCGTGTCCGGTGATGAAGCATACGTCCTCTTTGTAGCGGCCGCAACCACTGATGCCAGTTATGAGTTTTCCATCAGCGATGATGGGGCCGGCAACATAAAAATAGCCTAACTCAGGATTCGCTGTCTGGGTTTCCCAAACTAATCGACCTGTTCTAATGTCGATAGCCACGATACTTGCGTTCTCGGTAGCGGCATATATCTTATCTCCATAGATCGCGATGTTTTTCTGAACACCTCTGCCAACGCCTGCATAGGCGGTGGCCGCCATCACAGATTGAACTCTTTCTTCGGCCGGAACTGCGGCAGCTATGGAGCCTTCCAGAGCTTCGGTGATGCCTGGCCTATATTCCCAGATCAGGTCGCCAGTGGCCGCATTAAGCGCCTGTATTACTCCGCGAGGTGCCGGAATGAACATCACTCCATCATGAACCAGAGGGGCTGCTTCGCCGGCTCCGGTGTCATCCATGGCCCAGGACCAGACCAGTTGTAGCTGATCCACATTGTCAGTATTAATTTGACTAAGCGAGCTATATCCCCAGGAAGCAGTATTGCCTCGCCAACTTAGCCAGTCTCCGGGGAGAGGATTGTTCAGGGTATCATCCGTGACCGGGGCGATATCTGACAGCTGGCTGAATGCCATGGTGCTGAAGATGAATAGCATGCAAGCCATTAGAAAGTGGTAAAACTTGTTGACTCTATGCAGGCTGGAACAATTCATTTGCTTGCTTCCCCTGTTTTTATTAAATTATTTTTAAGTTGCTTTAAGTAGTTATCAAGAAAGTATCAAATAGTTGTAATTAAAAAATTAGTCAATAGATGCGTATGTTCAAGAAGAGAATAAACAGTCTCGGCAAATCAGTCTAGCTTCATTAGAATAGAAAATACTTCTCATTGACTGATTATAGAATGTCGGGCTTCTGCTTCGACAAAAACCCGTTTTACATTTTCATACTCGGCTTTGATTCTTTCATCCAGAGCCGTTACCGCATCTTCAATATCATTTGCTGTGGCTTCATCACGAAATTCCACACTGATATTCACCAAAATAAAATCAGGCCCCATGTGCATGGTGAGCACTTCGTTGACATGATCTATATTTTCAATATTGGCAGCCAGTTTGTGAATGCCATCGACGACATAATTGTTAGCCGCTTCACCAATCAACAAGCCTTTGGTTTCCTTCGCCAGCCAGATTGCAGTTCCCGCAAGAATGCATCCGATTATAATTGAAGCAAGGCCATCGAAGACAAGGTTTCCTGTGACTTGAGTTAGATAGGTGGCGATTAGCGCTACGAAGAGGCCCAGCAGTGCAGCAGAATCTTCAAATAAAACGACAAACATGGAAGGGTCTTTACCACGCTGTACGGCCTCGATGTATCCTTTATCGCCCTTAGCCTGATTGAATTCCTTCAGCGCGAAAAACCAGGCAGCGCCTTCGAAGATAATGGCGAGCCCAAGAACGATATAATTGATCTGCAAATTTTCAAGAGGATGGGGGTCCGTTAGACTATGAATTCCTTCGTAGATTGAAATACCGGCCCCAACTGCGAAGATCAATATCGCAACCACAAAGCTCCAGAAATAAATTTCTTTTCCATGCCCGAATGGGAAACGTTTGTCAGCAGGTTTCTGTGCTTGTTTTAAACCATAGAGCAAGAGTATTTGATTGCCGGTGTCTACTACAGAATGAACACCTTCTGAAAACATAGCCGAGCTTCCCGTAATGAGCGCGGCTGCAAATTTCATCACAGCGATAAGCGAGTTTCCGATCAGGGCTGCATAGATGACAAGTTTTCTTGAGGAGGCCATAGCTAATACTGTGCCTGTTTCAAACTGGAGTTGAATTATTAGAGTTGTTACTCTACAGCGAATTCCAAATTATTGCATGCGCGCTCTAGCTGAGAAATCCCTGGTATGCAGCCGTGTTGAGTTCAGCTCTATGACAGATGTATTCTTTGAAACAAATCGCCTTCGTATGAGGGCTGTGACAGAGTTTGATTTTGATCAGATGCTTGCTCTCTATTCTGATCCTCAGGTAATTAAGTATGTAGATGATGGCCAGCCAATCAGCGTGGAAGACTGCCATCTCTGGATTGAGCGAACGCTTAACAATTATCAAACCCAGGGTTATGGCATGACTGTCATTGAATCGAGGGACGGTGAGTCCTTTATTGGTTTCGTTGGCGTCACCCACCCTGGTAATCAGGTGGAAGCCGAGATCAAGTATTCGCTATTTCCTCAGCATTGGGGCAAGGGTTATGCCACCGAAGTGGTTCAAGGGATGCTTGTCTACGTTGCCGAAAAATTTGGCTTAGAGCGGGTAATAGCGACAACCTATCCGGAAAACACTCAATCCCACAGAGTATTGGAGAAATCAGGGATGAGCTGTTTTCAGACCGTAATCGATGAAGATGGTGACACCAGTAAGGACTTCGAATGGCTCGCTGAGAGCAGTTCAGCCCACTAACTAAGTAAGACTGAAAATAGTCTATAAATTCAATTAGTTAGATGTTCTTTTCTGGATTCATGCCAGGCTTGAAAATAAACTCCCTATATTGATTTTACCCACGCCCGAATTGTGGCAGTATTGCTCGCCGAGCCCGATTTTTGTGGCTTGGAGCTGCCCATCCTCACAATAATTAAAAGCGAGGGCATCTTGAAATACACTAAAGAATTATTAAATGCGTGACTATTTTATTCGACGATTAATGTTGATTCCTCCTACTCTGGTAGGCGTTACCATAATCGTGTTTCTCATAACCCGTCTGGTTCCAGGCGGTCCTATCGAGCGTGCCATCATGGAAGCCCAGTTAGCAGGGGGCTCCAGTCGTTCCACTGCGGGACAAAACATGGCGCTGTCTGAGGATCAACTAGATCGGTTAAAGGAATACTACGGGTTCGACAAACCCGTTCTGCAGTCTTATGTGGATTGGGTTAGCAAAGTTGCTAGAGGAGATCTGGGCACTTCATATCGCTATAATCAGCCGGTATGGGATGTCATCGCCAGTCGCTTTCCGGTCTCGCTCTACTACGGGCTCATAACCCTCTTCATAACCTATCTGGTCTGCATACCCCTTGGGGTACTCAAAGCCATAAAACATAGAACCTTCGTAGACAACGCCACCAGTATTTTTATATTTATTGGCTATGCCGTTCCAGGATATGCACTAGGTTCTTTGTTGCTGCTTTATTTTTCAGTGCGGCTTGAGTGGTTTCCCATGGGCGGATTTACCAGCCTGCAATTTAACGACATGAGTTTTTGGGGAAAGGCCAAAGACTTGTTGGACCATTCTGTGTTGCCGCTGATCTGTTATCTGGTAGGAAGCTTTGCTCTTGTTACCTTGTTGCTCAAGAACCATCTCATGGACAATCTGGCCTCAGACTATATTCGAACCGCCGTAGCGAAAGGCGTGTCATTTAGAAGCGCGGTTACCAAACATGCACTTCGAAACTCTCTGATTCCCATCGCGACTACATTTGGGCAGAACATTACCCTGTTGGTTTCTGGCTCGTTCCTGATTGAGACTATTTTCGATATCAATGGGTTTGGTTTGCTGGGTCTAACCTCGATTATCGATCGCGATTATCCTGTGGTGATGGGTGTAGTATTTCTCGCCAGCCTGCTCTTGCTATTAGGCAATATCATTTCCGACGTACTGGTTGCGTTGGTTGATCCGCGGATTAGATTCCACTAGCCATGAAACTCTTTCGATTCAATCCTCAAACCCAGAAAAAGTTGCGTCGATTTCGCGAAATCAAACGCGGCTATTACAGCTTCCTCATTCTAATGACTTTTTTGGTCTTATCTCTGTTTGGCGAGATGCTAATTAATAATCGAGCACTGATTGTCAGTTACGACGGAGAACTCTTCTTTCCTACTTATTCGGATTTTCACGCGGGGACAGACTTCGGTCTGGATTATCCCTATGAGGTGAATTACCGAGAGCTCGCCGAGAAATTTGAGCAAGAGCAATCAGATAACTGGGTGCTAATGCCGCTGGTGCCATACAGCCCCTACGAGAACGATGCCAGTACCGGCATCTTCCGTCCTGAGCCTCCAGACGCTTCCAAGAATCACTATTTGGGAACTGATACAACCAGCCGGGATATTCTTGGCCGGCTATTCTTCGGTACTCGAATAGCCTTGCTGTTCGCGCTCGGCTTCATGGCTTCAGTTTATTTTATTGGAGTCGCTGTCGGTTGTGCCATGGGTTATTTTGGAGGCGTCTTCGATATCGTGACCCAGCGCCTCATCGAGATTTGGAGCAACATTCCATTTCTTTATATGGTGATAATCGTCTTCTCGATAATACCGGACACTTTTACTGTCGCCATGAGAATTCTAATCCTGCTGTCTGTGATGGTCTTGTTCTCCTGGACATCGATGACCTATTACATGCGTACTGAAACCTATAAAGAGAAGGTTAGGGACTATGTCGCAGCTGCTGTTCTAATAGGTGCTTCAAACACTCGAATCGTTTTTAAACATATCCTGCCAAATGTTTTGGCAACTCTGGTTACGTTTATGCCGTTCACTATTGTTTCGGCAATATCGGCAATTACTGCCTTGGACTTTTTGGGTTTTGGTTTGCCACCGCCCACGCCAAGCCTGGGTGAATTATTAAAGCAGGGTACTCAAACCCTGCGTACGGCACCATGGATTGTAATGTCAGCTTTCGGTACATTGGTTGTGCTGCTAACGCTGGTGACGTTTATTGGTGAAGCAATTAGGGAATCATTCGATCCCAAGAAATTTACTGTCTATAAATAGATGGCAGTGACTGCGACAAAATATCGCGAACAGGTTTCGAGAGGAATAATTATGAAAAGTAACAGCTGTTATAGGATAACTGTCCTTTTATTTATGTCTGTAGTGTTAGGGGCATGTGGTGGAGAGTCAGGGCCTGCGTCTACGGTTGACGAGTCTCTGGATAATACGCAGGCAGTTCAGGATTTCTATGCTGCAAATCCTGACCTGTTTACCTTCGCAACCATCGATGATCTACCCGACGACCTGGTTTGGGAAGATGGCATGGAGCAGGAAGAAATAGGTTCACCAGAAGCGGTAAAAGGTGGAACTTATTACGCAACTCTTGAAGACTTCCCGCCAACTCTTAGAACTATTGGCCCTGATTCAAACTCGTCAGCCCGTTCCTGGATTCGCGACAACTATATGCTCACATGGGCTATGCCGCACCCCAACACGAATGAGTTTCACCCCGGTATTGCCAACGCTTGGTCTATTGTGCCCGAAGACAATAAAGTCTATGTGAAAATTAACCCTGAAGCTCGCTGGACCGACGGTGTGAAAATTACCAGCGACGATATGTTGTTCGCATTCTACTTTTATTTGTCGGATTATATTCAAGCACCTTTTACTACGAATTATTTTCAAACCGAGTACACCAATATTACTCGATATGACGAACATACCTTTGCAATAACTGTTCCCAAGGCAAAGCCAGACATGGCATCTAGAGTGTTAACGGGAAGCGGTGTGCCGCAACACTTCTACAAAGAATTTGGTGAAGACTTCACCGAGAGATATCAGTGGCGTTATGCGCCACACGCCGGAGCTTATTATATCGATCCCGATGAGATCGATATGGGTGTGAATATTGTTCTTCATCGTCTCGAAGACTGGTGGGCTAAAGATAATAAATATTTTAAGAATCGATACAATCCCGACCGTATCAACCTCTCTGTAGTGAGAGATGCAGCTAAACGCTATGAAGCATTTCGGCGTGGCGATATGGATATGTTCCGAATTGCCACTGCGGACATGTGGTATGACAATTTGCCAAACGATGATCCTGATGTGGCAAATGGCTATATTCATAAAACCACTTTCTACAACGGAGGGGCTCGCAGTAATTGGGGACTCTGGATGAATTCGGCGCGGCCGATGCTTAACGATCGTGAAGTTCGACTGGGTATTCAATATGCAGCGAACTGGGATCTCGTAATAAGCAATTATTTTCGTGGTGACATGGAGAGGCTAAAGACCCAGGACGATGGTTATGGAGAATTCTCCCATCCTGATTTAACAGCTCGTCCATTTGATATTGAACAGGCTCAGGTTCACTTTGCCAACGCGGGCTTCACCCAGCGCGGTCCCGATGGAATCCTGGTTAATGCCGAAGGCGAGCGTTTGGCCTTAACCTTGAGCACTCACTACGAACGATTCTCTGATGTATTTACAATTCTGAAGGAAGAGGCGATCAAGGCTGGCCTTGAGCTTCGTATAGAAATGATGGATGCCGCGGCTGGCTTTCGAAAGGCTCAAGAGAAGCAGCATGATATATATTTTGTGAGCTTTTCACCCTTCCAGGGCGAGATGTATCCGCGAATGTGGTCTTACTACCACTGCGATAACGCCTATGATCAGGCATTTCTGGAAGACGGAAGCATAAACCCAGATCGCAGGCCAAAGCCCCAGACAAATAACCTTCAGAGCACTTGTATGCCTGAGATGGATCCGCTGATTGATGAGTATCAGGACTCTGATGATAAGGAAAGAATGATAGAGCTTTCTCATCAAATTCTTCAAGCTCACTATGAGTATGCGTCTTTCTCTCCGGGGTTTGTGGAGCCGTTTTATCGGACTGCCTATTGGCGCTGGGTGAAATGGCCAGAGGAATTTAACTATAGGCTCACGACGTATCCCTATGAGGCTTTTGTCCATTGGATCGATACTGAGGCGCGTGAGGAGACTATGGCAGCCCGAAGCGCGGGTACGGCATTCGAGCCTCACATCGCTATCTATGATCAGCACAGAGAGCAGTAAATAGAGATTTTGAGTAAAAATTCATTCTGAAACAGAAACTAAGAAACTGAAAATATGAAACAGAATTTTAGAGTAATAGCGCTATTCTCCATGCTTGGTGTTTTAGCTTCTTGTGGCGGCGAGTCCACCAGTTCAAGTGAGGTAGATCTCACCCTCGATAATACCCAAGAGATTGAAGACTTCTACGCTGCGAATCCCGAGCGTTTTATGTTTAAAACTCTAGCTGATATTCCTGCCGATTTAGTTTGGGAAGACGGCATGCACCTTTCGGAAATTGGTTCCCCTGAGGCAGTTGAGGGCGGTACCTATTACGAATACATAGAAGATTTCCCACCTACTATTCGTGCCAATGGTCCAGACGCCAATAGTTCGTTCAGGCCTTATGTACAGGATAATGTTGGAATGATGTTAGCGGAGCGTCATCCCAATGAGTTTGAGTTTTACCCTGGTGTCGCGGACGCTTGGGCGATTTCTCAAGAAGAGAAAAAGGTCTATATAAAACTAGCTCCCGGTGCTCGCTGGACTGACGGCGAGCCTATCACTGTTGATGATATGTTCTTTACCATGTTCTTCAATATGTCCGCCTACATCACTGATCCCTGGATGAATAATTATTGGACCAATGAGCTAGTTAGCATTACTAAATATGATGATCACACATTCTCCTTTGAGGTTCCTGAGGTTCGCCTCGATGTGCTAGCCAAGACGCTAGAGGTTGCGCCTAAGCCACGCCACTTCTTTAAGGAATTGGGTGACGATTATCCTGAGCGCTACCAATGGCGTTTTGTTCCTACACCTGGTCGTTATGAAATTCGTGATGAAAACATAAACATGGGCTCCAATATCGTGCTCACCAAGATCGATAATTGGTGGGCTGCCGACAGAAAGTTCTGGCAACACCGTTTCAATCCCGATCGTGTAAACCTCGCGGTTATTCGTGACCCTTCTAAACATTTCGAAGCTTTTCGAGCGGGTGATATCGACCAGTACGAAATAAGAACAGCAGACTATTGGTACGACTTCCTGCCAGATGACGATCCCGATGTAGCTAATGGCTATATATCTAAAGCCAAATTTTTTAATGGTGGCCCAAAGACTACTTGGGGCTTGTGGATGAATTCCTCTAGACCATATCTTGATAACAGGGATGTGCGCGTAGGTATTCAACATGCTATGAATTGGGATCTAGTGCTGGAAAGCTATTTTCGTGGCGAACTATTTAGAAGAAATTCCCCCAAGGATGGTTACGGCAAGTTTTCTCACCCGACACTTGAAGCTCGCAATTTCGATGTGGACTTAGCAGGTGAATATTTCGCCAAGGCAGGATTTGTAGAACGCGGACCCGATGGCATCCTCTTAAATGCTCAAGGAGAACGCCTGGCATTTACACTGACAACCCATTACGACCGTTATACTGATGTCTTTACCATATTAAAGGAAGAGGCTGTGAAAGCCGGCCTCGAGATACGTATCGAGATGCTCGATAGTGCAGCGGGCTTCCGTAAGGCACAGGAAAAACAGCATGATATTTATTTTGTCGGATTCAATGTTTCTCTAGAGTTACTGCCGCGATACTGGGATAACTTCCATTCCGATAATGCCTATGACGATGCATTCCTCGAAGATGGCAGTATCAATCCTGATCGTAAAATCAAACCACAAACAAACAATCTGGAGAGTCTAGCTGACTTCGAGATGGATCAACTGGTAGATCGTTTCGATGCTGCTGTCGATGAAGATGAAGTAGTGGAACTCTCCCATACACTAATTGAAATGCACCACGACTATGCTTCCCATAGCCCGGGGTTTGTACAGCCGTTCTATTGGTGGGGTTATTGGAATTGGGTCAAGTATCCTGAAGGGTTCAATTACAGATATACCAAGAAAGCGGACCGGCTGTTTATTCACTGGATAGACACAGAGGCGAAAGAAGCAACGCTTGCCGCAAGAAGGTCTGGTGAAGCGATGGAACCCCATGTTGAAGTCTTCGATCAATTTAGAGAGTACTAGCCTAAATGTCTGACGCCTTACTTTCTGTAGACAATCTGATAACCGAGTTTGAAACCGATGAAGGTCGGGTTCGAGCCGTGGACGATATCAGCTTTTCGGTACAGCCCGGTGAGACTTTGGGTATCGTTGGCGAATCGGGATGTGGAAAAAGTGTTACGGCACTTTCCATCATGCGTCTTCTGCCTCAGCCTATGGGTCAAATTGTGGGTGGTGAGATTAAGTTGAATGGAGAGGACCTAACTAAGTTAAAGCTTTCCCAGATGGAAAAAATTCGGGGCAATAAAATCGGCATGGTTTTTCAGGAACCGATGACGGCACTAAACCCTGTACACACCGTAGGCAGGCAACTCGCCGAAGTATTATATCTCCACAAAGACATCAGTAAGGATCAGGCCCTCAGGGAATGCCTTGAGATGCTCGATAAGGTAGGTATTCCGTCCCCAGATGTGCGCATGGGGGAATACCCCCACCAGCTTTCAGGAGGCATGAGGCAGCGTGTGGTAATAGCCATGGCCCTGGCATGTCAGCCCAGTTTATTAATTGCCGACGAGCCTACAACGGCACTAGACGTTACTATTCAGGCGCAGATCCTCGAGCTAATAAAAGAGCTGCAAAATGATATGGGCATGGCGGTAATGCTGATTACCCATGACCTGGGTGTAATTGCTGAAACCTCTAATAGCGTAGTGGTGATGTATGCGGGCAAAGTAGCAGAGCAGGGCAATGTCTATGAAATTTTTGATAATCCGAGTCATCCCTATACTCGAGGTTTGTTGGATTCCATTCCGAAACTTGAGACCGTACCAAAGTCTGAATTAAGTACTATCGAAGGCATGGTTCCCGGACTGCTGGATTTGCCAGTAGGATGTCGTTTTGAGAACCGCTGTCCGCGAAGAAAAGAAAGTTGCAAAGCAGCACCTCCTCCAATTGAAGTCATAGCAGGCAGTCATCAGGTTAGCTGTTATGAATGGAGTAAATCTGTCAATGAGTGATAAGGCTGAGACTAACTCTCCAATTCTTCAAGTGCGCGACTTGAAAATGCACTTCCCGGTGAAGGAAGGTATTTTCCTGCGTACCGGCAAATATAATAAGGCGGTTGACGGTGTAAGTTTCGATATTCAACCCGGCGAAACTATGGGTCTGGTGGGAGAATCCGGTTGCGGCAAGTCTACATTGGGTCGCTGTATCACTCGTTTATACAAACCCACAGCGGGATCCATTGTCTTCGAAGATAAAGACATAACAAATATTAGTGGCAGGGAACTAAAGCCTTACCGTCAAGATATTCAAATGATTTTTCAGGACCCGATGGAGTCCCTGAATTCCCGTCATACAGTTGGCGATATTTTAATGGAACCATTCATCGTCCAGAACATCGGCGATAAGCAATACAGACAAAAACGGGTAAAGGAATTGTTAGAGATTGTAGGTCTGCCGTCTCGATCTATTACTCGTTATCCCTTCGAATTCTCCGGTGGGCAGAGACAAAGAATTGGTATTGCGCGTTCGATTGCGCTGAATCCAAAGCTAATAGTTTGTGACGAGCCTGTGTCGGCTCTGGATGTTTCTATTCAAAGCCAAATTTTGAATTTGTTGATCGAGCTACAGCGAGAATTTAATCTTTCCTATTTGTTTATCGCTCATGATCTTGCGGTGGTGAAACACATATCGGATCGAATCGCTATCATGTATCTGGGCAAGGTTGTTGAGTCCAGTGATGGGGAGTCAGTCTATCGTGAGGCAAAACATCCTTACACACAGTCGCTGATATCAGCTATTCCTGTTCCAGATCCACACCGTAAGGCTGATCGTCAAATATTGGTGGGTGACGTGCCTTCGCCAATCAATCCGCCGGATGGTTGTACTTTTCATACTCGCTGCCCCAAGGCGATGGACTCCTGTTCCAATAAATCACCCCAACTGGTGTCGTTACCGGAGAAGACCCAGCATAAAGTATCCTGTCACCTGTATGAGTAACGATAGTTGCTCTATTAGTTAGATAAAAGGGTAAAACAGAAAACAAGAAAAAGGCCGAAGAGTAATCCTATTCGGCCTTTTTTTGGTTCTGTGCTTGTTCTAAGCTTACTAATCGAAGCGGGAGAGTCGGTCGGCGTAGCTACCACCGTCGCCTTCAAATGCCGCGGCGAATTTTGGCTCGCCACTCATGGCTGAACGTAACCAGGCAAAAACAAAGTGAGCCTGAGCCTGAAGATCGCTGCCGCCATTTGTTGTCATGGTATGTGTGCCTTCTTTGAATTCAACATAGGCTTTGGGCGTGCTGTCCGCGATTGAGTCGAAGAGCGCACGGGCGTGTTGTTCAGGTGCTGCAACCGTATCAACGGCGCTGGCGATAATCAGAGTTGGCACATCAAGACCGCTGTAGTCACCTTCAAAGGACTCGCCCAATTCGCAGCAATACGGTAGAAGAGGAACAACAGCCTTAATGCCGCTTCCTAATTCCTCTGCGGCTACAAGTGAAGCACCGCCGGCAAGTGAATGCCCCATGATGGCTAGCTTGTTGAGGTCGAGTTTTCCGGCGAGAGGGCTGTCGCTGTCAGTATTTACGCCTCGTAGAAATTCCACAGCCGCTATATGGGCAGCTCTTCTTGGCTGGAAAGTGTCTGTTGGAGTGTTAGTGTCGATAATCATTACCGCGATGCCAAGTGACGCCAGTGTCGGGCCCCACCAGTCATAGGCTTCTTGAACTCCGGTGTAGCCAGGCATCATAACCACCGCACCCATAGGAGCGGCGAAGCTAAGGGTAAGAGGATAGAAAATAGTAGCGGCTGCGAATTCTGGTACATCGGGCTGCGGATCATAAGTTCGCACTTCGTATAAGGCTTCATCGAAATGATTGCCTATTTGACGTGCAAATTCTCTTCCCTGCGGTCGATATCGTCCGGGCTCGTCTTGAGCCATAACGGAAGTGATAGCAACCAGGTTTATGCAGAGGCTGGCCACTAGTGTTAGAACAAGTTTATTTGTGCGCTGAAGCATGGTGCTTACTGCAATCAATGTGTGCATCGAATTACCTCTATTCCTTATGTGTTTGCTTGCGTGCGTGCTCTATAAGATCATCAACAATGTCAACTTACAGGCTGAGAGTAGGTTTTGCGTTCATCGATGATCAGGGAGAATGTAATATAACAGAGCGCTAGGTCCTGTGGTATATCAATGTAACTTATTGTTTATTAACAACTATTAGAATTTTTCCGCCATTTTATCCCGACGTTTCTCCTGTCTTCTTTCCGCGAGGACGCTGTCCAGACTCAGGGTTCCAGGTCCGAAGGAGAAGAAAATCAGGAATATAACCGTATTGAGGGCTGTGAGTTCACCGCCATTAAACGTTGGAGACCAGGCAAGATGAAGGGTTAGATAAGTAAGGATCATAACAAGCACTATTAACAGAGACACGAGATGAGTCCAGAGACCGATAAGCACTAAAATACCTCCTCCGAATTCAATCACGGCCATAACAAATAGTGCATTAATGTCCATAGGCAATTGGTAGTTGAACAAATCCCCAACACTTATGCTGGTCATTCCGCGCCCGGTGACTGCTTGCGCATTGTCACCAAATAATTCGAAATACCCGTGGCTTATTAACAAGCCGCAACTAAGAAATCTGAATAGTAGCCAAGTAGTGTTCTTTGACTTATTTCCGATATTTCCAAATGCTGAATTTAATCTGCCAATCATTGCTCATCCTTGTTTGCCGACCGTCTTCGTAATATAAGGAGTATTGTGTTGGAGCTTTTCGATAATAGCAAAAAAGCTTTTCGGGAAAACATATGTTCAAAAAGATACTAATCATCAAAACAGGATCCACTGTGCCTTCGCTGTTGGAGAAGGGTGAAGATTTTGAAGACTGGATCATCGAGACGTCGGGCTTAACTGCTGAAAAGTTTGTAGTCTGTTCTTTGCACTTGGGGCAGGATCTAGCGGACATCCACAGAGTTAGTGGCATCATTGTTACGGGTTCTCCAGCGTATCTTACTGATCTGGAGAAATGGAATTATATCGGGGCGGAATATTTGCGAGAGGCATTTGATCTTTCAATTCCTATTTTGGGGATTTGTTATGGCCATCAACTACTCGCGTGGGCATTTGGTGGAGAAGTAGGTTTTCATCCCCAGGGTCGCGAAATTGGAACAGTGGATATAGAGCTAAGCAGCAATGCTCTGGACGATTTGCTGTTCGGTGATACACCGTCTAATTTCTCGGCTCAGGCTTCTCATCAACAGACTGTTCTTAAACTTCCAGACGGAGCTGTGCTCTTGGCAAAGAATAATTTCGAGCCCCATCATGGCTTTCGCTTGGGCAGTTGTGCCTGGGGTATACAATTCCATCCTGAGTTTAGTGATGAGGTGGTGGCGGAGTATATTCGAGCGCGTAAACAAGCTATAGAGGAGGAGGGGCTCGATTCTGCTGAATTGCTAAAGCAAGTTCATGCCACTCCGGACTCGGCTGCTCTGCTACAGCAATTCGCCCGGATTGTGGATGGAGAAGTCTAGGGGTTTCTTGTCAGTCTTTAATCGGCTCCGTTCGCCTGCTCAAATTCCTCATCAACCAGTTCTCTGATTCGAGAGGCAGTGGGCTGGGCAATCATTCGGCCATTAATGAAAAGTGTTGGTGTGGCGCGAACGCCGGCAGAGTTTCCGCCCCGTTGATCATTTCTAACTTTCTGTACGACCTCATCAGACTCAATGTCAGCATGAAGTTGCTCAAGGTTCAGGTCGAGCTCAAGAGCATAGCTATCGAATTCCGATTCCGCATCGGAAAGACCAGCCCAGATAGGCTGGGCGGCAAACAGATAATCATGCATTTCCCAAAACCTGCCTTGCTTTCCGGCCGCTTCTGCATATAGAGAAGCAGTCCAGGCGTGAGGGTGACTAGTGGTAACTGGAAAATGTCTGAAAATCAGATGAGCCTTGTCTCGAATTCTGGGCCAGATTCGGGTGACAGTCTGATGCTCTGTCGAGCAGGCGGGGCATTGGAAGTCCGCGTAGACAACGATACTGACCGGATTGCCGCGTTCGCCTCGAATATGATCATTATCGGCAATTTCTACGGGTGAGTATGTCGGTCCCTGAGAAAATACAATGTAGAGGGTAACAATCAAGAGTATCGGTGCAATACCAAATAAACCCACCTTGGTTAGCAGCTTTCGAGTTTGCTCTCGATGTTTGGCGGCTAATTGTTTCTCTTCCTTGCGCTTTTGCTGTTCTTCTCTCTTGCCCATTTGCCTGAGGTTCCTTTGTGTTTCGTGCCGAAACCGAACACGGTTACCGACATAATATAATTGAGATAATGTAGTGAGACAGTGTTCTAAGCTTGTTGTCAGCAGCGAACGCGGCTGCAGCCAACTCTGTTCCCTTACTATAACCCGCTATAGTCAGCAGTCAATACAGGGAACGCTTTGTCATGGAGATAAGCGGCCGCAGAACAGGGCTGTGCAGAAATTAAAGCCCTGTTCGAGCCTGGTAGAGCTAGTGTGAGCTGAATTTCCTAGAGGATACCCAGAAGCTGAGCCTGGTCGGTAAGAAAGTAGCAGTAGCCAATCTTGCAGGCTATATGGATTGCCTGATCCTGATGCATGCCTATCCAGCCTTCACATTTAGCGAAGTCGGTAATCCAGTGAACAACGGTTTCAATTATTCCGAATAGGAAATTGCCAGTAATAAGATATACGACACCACCATGAACGATGGAATGGGCGCTTAGCCAATACCACCAAACTGGGAACAAGCTGTGCTCCTTGTCATGTATCTTGTCGTTACGGTTTTTTCCATAACCCATAGCATCTGGTTGCAATACAAAGTCTGCAAGCGCGTGACCAAAGATGAGCATAAAAAGATTTTCGATAAAGACCACAATATCCCTCTTACGTGTTGTGCTTATGTCTAATATCGATAGTAAGCATTATTGATACCAACGAAACCATTCTAGTACCAATCTGCCAACTGTTTCACACTTATGTAGGAAGTTATCCCTGTTTTTTCCCGATTTGTCGCCGAAAGAGATTTAACTTATTGATATTTCTAATTTTTGTAAAAAAAACCTACACCGCGCAAATTGCCAGAACTGACTGATAATTGCCTAATCATGACCAAATTTGACACAGTAAATGTCAGCCAGATTATTGCTCAGGCAATTCCAGTGGTCACCGCCGTTTTCAGATACCCAGAGATTTCCACTGGTGGAGCCCATCATCAAGGTGTCGCCGTCCGCAGCAATGTCGAGGCAGTGGCGGTAGATGAGATCATAACTGTGTTCCTGTGGCAGGCCTTCACTCAATATGTCAAAGCTCTTGCCTCCGTCTCTGGTTCGAAGCACCACCAGCTTGTTATCGACAGGAATCCGGCATTCATCTTTAACAGCAGGGACAAACCACGCGGTATCTTTTTCTTTAGGGTGTACTGCTAATGCGAAGCCAAATGCAGAGGGGACGACGTTTTTAATCTCTACCCATAGCCCATCTGATTCATCGTATTTAAAAATACCATTGTGATGCTGCGACCACATGCGGTCCGGATCTGCCGGGCAGGCAATAACGCGATGGGGGTCCTGAATATTGTGATCGAATGCCTGTTCGGGTGGTACATACTCAGCTCGCATGCCATTGGCTTTCTCCTGCCAGCTGATGCCGCCATCTGTGCTGCGCCAGGCGCCACCGCAAGAAATCGCAACAGTCAGGCAGTCTCCATCTCGAGGGTCAATGCAGATTGAATGAATGCCAGGCTCATCAAAACCTCCACCGAACCATTCACTGCTAGCTGGCAGTGAGCTTAAGGAGTCTATGAATTCCCAGCTGTCACCTTTGTCTCTGGAGCGGAATAAGCCAGCGGGAACAGTTCCTGTCCAAAGATCATCGCCGGCGCCTTTCTCAATTGTCCAAATAAGTTCTACAGACTGGCCTTCATCGGGATTGTCACTTTGTTTTGGAAAGGAGGGAGAACTGCATTCCTGCCATGTTAATCCCTGGTCACTGGATCGATGTAGTTTCGGTCCAAAGTGCCCTAGGTTCAACGCGACATACATCGTGCCATTGCCAGTATCTGGAAGTATTTGAGTGACCGGGTCGCCGACGAATTGCGGAGCGGAGAGCTGCCAGTGATTGTCTGCGTCCTGCTTAAGCTTGATTAGTCCTTTGCGTGTGCCTATCCAGCAGGTTTTATTCATGACCTCATTCCTTGGCTTGCGGTGAGGTACCGCTTAGCCCATTGATGACTCCTTGAAGACTAACCTCCAGACAATGCTTGGGCAATATAAACTGAGCTTTCCATATTTATTAGATCGTTGAGTCCTTTGCGATCCTGAACCTGTACACCATCGATAAAAACAGTGACATGTTTTCTTAGGCGATCCTGATCATCCAGGATGTAAGGTTTCAACTGAGGGTTATCACAGCAGATTTCGTCGATCAATTCTCGAAGATTCGCGCCGTTGGAGGATAGTGTTTCGCATTCTATATGACGGGAGAGATTAGGGGTAAATTCCACAGATGCCATAATGTTAACTCATTGGTCTGAGAGTTCTGTAACCGTTGATTGAACTGTGCCCTTGTCGAGTCGAGTAAGTAGTTTGCTTCCTATTTTTACATCGCTTGATTGGCGAATAACTTTTCCAGATTCGTCATAGCTAATGCTATAGCCTCTGGCTAACGTATTCAGTGGGCTTACTGTATCCAGGCTTCGGCAGAGTGTTGCAACACTGCTTTTTCTATTCTGGATCAGGACTCTGGTGGATCGCAGCAATCGATTTCTTGCATTACTTAATTGTAGCTGAGACTTCTGCAGTCGTTGATCTGGAGAACTAGCTATTAGACTTCGCTGAAGTTGATTTAGTTCACTTCTTTGCATTGCCAACTTGTTATGCAGTGCTCGTCGCAAACGAAGCTCTAATTGATCCAGGTTTTGAGCCTGTTCCTGAAGACGTCTATCGGGATGTTTGAGTTGTTTAAGCAGCCAGACAAGTTGCTGATTGCCTTGTTGAATAGTGCTGCGGATGGCGCTGCTGAGTTGAATAGTATACGCACTAAATGCCTCTGCATAATCCTGTTGGTCAGGAGTCATCAGTTCTGCAGCAGCGGAAGGTGTCGGTGCTCGTAGGTCGGCAACAAAGTCGGCGATGCTGAAATCTATTTCGTGCCCCACTGCGGAACAGACAGGCAGGTCGCTGGCAAATATTGCTCTGGCGACAGACTCTTCATTGAATGCCTGTAAGTCTTCCAAAGAGCCGCCACCACGACCTACGATGAGGGCTTGAATGCCAAGCTTTTCTTTATGCAGGTTAGCTACCCGAATTGCGTTAACAATTTCCGCTGGAGCATCTTTGCCCTGAACCGAAACCGGTAATATCGTTATTTTAGTTGCTGGGAAACGTCGACCCATGACGCTGAGAATATCTTGAATTGCTGCGCCAGTCGGTGAGGTGATGACAGCTATATGCTGGTACTGGGAATGTACTTCTTTCTTATTTTTTTCATCGAATAAGCCTTCGCTGGCTAATCGCGCTTTCAATTCTTCAAAGGCACGACGGAGAGCGCCGTCTCCTGCTTCTTCCATGGAATCCACTATCAATTGATAGTCGCCGCGACCCTCATAGATGCTTAGCTTGCCTCGGATGATCACCTGATTGCCGTTGCCCGGTCGGAAACGTACGGATCGATTTCTGCCTGCAAACATAGCGCAGCGGATTTGAGAGGATTTGTCTTTGAGTGTCAGGTACCAGTGGCCGGATGCGGGCTGAGCGAGATTTGAAATCTCCCCCTCCACAATAACAGCAGGGAAGTTGCTTTCAAGAATGGTCTTTGCCATTCGATTTAGGCTACTTACCGATAGAATATTTTCGTCGTTCTCGGGATCGAATGGATTGGACGAATGAGGAGCTGATCTGGGTTGTACCATCGGCACATAGTAACCCAGAGCTGGGTGAAACTGTAATCAGCTAGAAGGCAGACTGTCTGCCAGGAACCTGTTTGGAAAAGAAACTGACAAAAAAATAGCCTGACCGTAGCAGTACATCCTTGAGGGAGTAATGCACCACTACAGCAGGCTAGCTTTCAACTCTTTCAACTTATCGAACCCATGCATAAAAGCTTGGGCCGAAGGCTATTTCTTTGCGAACACCTCGTTAACACGAATCGAGCCATCCAGGTCATATGCTGTCATTTCGAGTCGGCTACCCGCCGGACCGAATGGAAAGGCCAGCTTAACGAATGCAGGAGCTCCACCACTGGTCACCATGCCGCCAGTAATTGCGTAACTCTTGGATAAGCCGATAGCGCTCCATTCGCAGGCTCCGTCTCCGGAGGATTCGAGTTCAAAACTCTCATCGCCATACTTTCGGGATTCTGTGATGCTCTTGATGATCAGGGTACATTTACCTGTACCGTTGGAGTCACCCTCGGACTGATAAGTCCCATCAACAAGGGATTCAGCCTGACTAAGGGGTGTATACAGCAGAGCTGCTGTACTTATTGCGGCAATAAATAGTTTTGTTCTACTCATATCGCACCTGTCCTGTTGGTTTTTTTCTGTGAAATTAGAATAAGCACACAGAATACATGGGCAATAATAAAGGGCTGTAATAGAGGGAGATTGACCTATGTCAATTAATGAATCCTTTTAGGATAGGGATCCAGGTGTAAGAAGCGAGATTGCAGGGCTCAGGTCACTTTGGTACCTTCTACTGATTCAGCTATTCATTTACCTATCCATTTAATTGGAAAACCTCAGGAAGCAGTATGAAGGATTCGGAAGACAAGGTTGGCGGCGTAGTAGAAAACACGCCTGTTAATCGAAAGGGAGCTAAAACAGTTCCGCGTAGGGCTTTATTCAAGATGGGCCTGGTAACCGGTGTTGCAGTACCAATGGCAACTCTGGGGAGCGCTGCACTTGGTCAGCCGCCAAACAGGGCTAGACCGCAGCAAGGTGATTTTTTAGTATTCGAAGAAGGACCTCATCAAGGCGAAGTGGTCCGACCTGAATTACTCGAACTGGAACAAAAACCAGTTTCGGCTTTGGCTCGGGATCCGGAGACGGATACGTTGAGAGATGGCTCAAGGCTCAACCGCATCATGATTACTTTAATCGACAATGAAAAAATGAGTGAACGTTATCGCTCGAATGCCGCAGAGGGTGTAATAGCCTATTCGGCTATATGTACCCATACCGGCTGCGATGTCATTAACTGGGACGCAGGACTCCTTCGTATGGCGTGTCCCTGTCATGAATCCCAATTCGATATTTACAATGGAGGTAATGTGGTTGGTGGCCCCGCTCCCAGACCGCTTGCTATGTTGCCACTTGAGGTCGTCGATGGTGAGGTAAAAGTCGCCGCCGCTTTCAGGGGACGGGTTGGATTTACTCAGCAGTTTTGAAACACAGTAGTAACAACACAAAAAGTTAGAATGTAAAAGTTAAATCAGGTAGTTAAAACGAATAGCTAAAAACCAATAGTTAAAACCAAAAAGTTCAATCAAAGGAAATTCCATGAAGAGTCGCTCACTACTTAGTCTGATTCTGTTGCTATGCACAGGTTCATTGTTTGCCCAATCTTTGCCGCCGTACAATCCAGTTACCGAGGAAAGGTTGCAGAATCCTGAAGAAAGCAACTGGTTAATGTATCGAGGAACTTATGATTCACATGGTTATAGTCCTCTGGATCAGATTGATACTAGCAATGTAGAAGATCTGGTGCCGGTGTGGAGTTTTTCAACAGGGCTTAGAGAGGGGCATCAGGCACCTCCCATCGTAAATGATGGCTACATGTATGTGACGACTCCTCAGAATCATATTCTGGCAATCAACGCCCGTACCGGTGATTTGATCTGGCGCTATGTAAGGTACTTGCCGGATGACTTGCAGCAATTTCATCCAACAAATCGTGGTGTTGCCTTATTTGGTGATCGCGTCTACATGGCGACCGTAGATGCTTTCCTGGTTTCTCTCGATGCCCTAACAGGTGAAGTTATTTGGGAGGTAGCTGTTGAGGACTATTACAACGGCTATTACATGACCATGGCTCCACTAATCGCGGATGGGAAAGTAATGGTTGGGGTTTCCGGAGGAGAGTTAGGAATTCGTGGATTCGTTGCAGCCTTCGATGTGCTAACTGGCGAAGAAGCCTGGAAGACTTACACAATCCCTGCTCCTGGCGAGCCTGGTTCTGAGTCTTGGCCTGGGGACACCTGGAAGACGGGTGGGGTGCCAGTTTGGTTAACCGGCTCCTATGACCCTGAATATAATATTGCCTATTGGGGCACAGGAAATGGTGGTCCCTGGATGGGAGACACGCGTCCCGGTGATAACCTCTATTCGAGTTCGGTGATAGCTCTCGACGTTGCTACAGGTGAGCTCACCAGCCATCATCAATATCATTGGAATGATTCATGGGATTGGGACGAGGTCTCTGCTCCACTATTGATCGATTACGAACGAAATGGCGAGACTGTAAATGGAATGGTTCATCCCGGTCGAAATGGATATCTGTGGTTTCTTGAGCGTGAAGAGGATGCCATTAATTTTGTTGAAGCCGATGCCTACGTTTATCAAGATGTTTTCACCAGCATAGATCCAGTCACTGGACGTCCCGAATATGATATGACCAAGAAGCCGGGCACAGGCTACGAAGCCAGCTTTTGTCCATCACTCTGGGGTGGTAAAGACTGGCCACCAGCGGCTTTTAATCCTGAATCGCGGCTAATGTTTATTCCAGCAAACGACAATGTGTGCTCCACCATGGTGGGTGAAGAAGTTCAATATAGCCCAGGCCGATCCTATATGGGTCGAGGCACTTCGGAAAACGGAGGCTTCTTTGTTCGTCCTGGCACCGATCATGTGGGTGAGCTTCAGGCATGGAATGTGGATACAGGCGAACGTGCCTGGACTACCACTTTCGAAAGCCAAAACTGGGGGCCGGTTTTATCAACAGGCGGTGACTTGGTGTTTATGGGTGGCACCAATGATCGATACTTTCGTGCCTTCGATTCCAATACCGGCGAGACTCTCTGGGAGCAGCGAACCAACTCAGGTATTACCGGCGTTCCGGTGACCTATACCCTCGACGGCAAGCAATATGTGGCTGTTCAGTCCGGTTGGGGAGTTGATGCGCAACGAGAGCAGAACCTGCTGAATATGGCGAAGGGTGAAAACCATTATGTTCCACAAGGGGGCGTAATTTGGGTGTTCGCATTGCCCGATGAATAATCGATATCAGCTTCCTGCAAGGGCCACTAAATTTTAGTCTGACGGTAATGCTCGGATGAGAATGGATTGAATTAAAAAGAAGAAGAGGAATGAGAGGAAAGAGAAATGAATGAATTAGCCGCTATCGAAAACCTGGTAGATCAGTTTGAAAATAAAAAAATGACTCGCAGGCAGTTAGTAGCTTCTCTGATTGCTGCAACCGGTGCGGCGGCATTGCCAGGTGTGGCGAGTGCTCAGCAAGCGGCGCCAGTGGCCATAGGCCGCTCTATGAATCATGTTTCTCTTTCAGTTAATGACGTGAATCGATCCGCTGATTTCTATAATCGAGTTCTCGGCATGGAGATTATTTCCAGGCCTGCAAATGGCGGCCTAAACATGGGTTTGGGAGATGAGAGTTTTCTTGGTCTGTATGAGTTATCTAACCCAGGAGGAATGCATCATATGTGTATCGGGGTTGATGACTACAATGCCGATGCCCTCGCCGAGAAATTACAGGATCATGGCATTGCAGCCAACGTTAACCGAGATCCTGCAAACCGTACCAGTGGGGGTGATCAGCTTTATTTCCCCGACCCTGATGGCATTTCGGTACAGCTCGCCCAGCACGGCTACCTGGGCTAGTTTCTAGTCTGTAGTTTCAAGAGGAAACGATCTGTATTTCTTCCCAACATTGGGTCAAATACAGGTCTCCTGCGTCTGTCTCTGGAATTGGCTAATAACTCACTGTCCCCAACAAGGATCAGGCCCGCTTCCTCGGCCAATCGAATTGCTTGTTGTTTTTCCATGCGGTGAAGTCTCGAATTATCTTGACCCGAATCACCTTGATGATCGATCACCCCGATTATTCCTCCAGGCTTGAGCAGGCTTTTGAGGTGTTCGAGCAGGGCAGCAGCATAGGCGCTGTTGTTATTGTCATTGTGAAAGTCGTGAAGAATTTGCACTAGCATGATTGCATCGAGGGATGCCGGCTCAATGCTTAGCTCGAAAAATCCCTCTCTAAGATGATTAACGTTTTCAAGTGGGATTCTGTTAATTGCATCATCCAGGGTATCTGCCAATGAATACATCTGCCTGATGTCTTCCACGTTAGAACCCATTGCAGGGTTTTGTGCATAGACAATTCCAGTATCGCCCACGGCATGGGACAAGATATAGCTGTAGTAGCCATCCGCGGCATAGATGTCCAACACCTTCATTCCGGGTTTAATCCCCAAAAATTCAATTACCTGCGCGGGCTTGCGCACTTCATCTCTAAGAAAATGACTTATGTCACGTTGGGGGTTTTCCAGTGCCTGCTGTATTGTTTGCGACTCCGCGGCAAGCAAGCCTGTGGGAAGCAACAGCAGCATAAGGTAGGCGATTGAGTTTCTTGCTGAATGTGGATAATTAGATTGTTCAGTCATGGAGTGACTATGTCAGTTGGAGGTTTCGTCAGTTGGAGGTTTCAACCACTTATCTTCAGTTGCGAGTGGAGCGGTAAGAGTGAGTACAAAGTCCCTCAGTTGGCGCAGTTGATTAGAGCGTAAGCCTAGGGGCTTGGCTTCATTATGATTCAGCATAGAAGTAGGAGCTTCATTGTAATGCACCATAACATCATCAAGGGTTTGTAATTGCCCGCCATGCATATAGGGTGCTGACAGACTTACGTTTCGAAGAGTGGGTGTTTTTTGTGCGCCAACCAAGTCATTTTCATCCCGGGCAAAACGTAGTTCCATGCACTGGGAAGGGGAAGCATCGCTGAATTCTCCAAGGCAATTGAGGGGGTCGTTTCTAGCAGTGCGAATACCATCGTATCTGCCCATGGGCGGCAGCTGTCCCGAAATAGCCAGAACTCCAGTGTTATGAAAATCATGGTTGGTAAGCAAAGGTCCATTGTGGCAACTGATGCATTGGGCTTGATCGATAAATAGGTTCAATCCCGCTATTTCAGAATCACTCAATAAATCTGCCTGTCTGGTAGCGGAGCTATTCTCCAATTGCTCAACGTATTCGTCGAAACGTGCAGGGCCAGGAACAATCTTTCGTTGGTAAGCGGCAAGCGCTTTGCCGATATTACTAAAGATTCGAGTAATGATTTTTTGACTGTTTGGACTCATGGCGGACCATGCTTGCTGACGAGATTGATTGCCCAGGGGGGAGGCAGACTGAGGCAGGCGCAAGCTGTCTAGATCGGGGAAGGGGCCGAACACCGCTTCGTATAATTGCACATAGTTCTCATCGCTGGCGATCAGTCTGCTTATCTCGACACGATCCGAATCATGCTCGACTCCTGCTTCCAGAGGAGCCAATGCCTGTGACCATTGACTATCTTTTCGCCCGTCCCAATAGAACCAAGGGCTATAGGATAGGCCTACCAGGCTGGGAGTATGCCTCGGTCCAACACTAACGCCGGCGGCCAGCTCCAAGCCGTCTGCAAACATAAGCTCCGGTACGTGGCAGGTGGCGCAAGCTACAGCATTATTACTGCTGAAGCGGGTGTCAAAAAAGAATCTATGACCAAAGTTGGCAGCCGCTTCATTGTCGGCCACTGCATTGCTCGGGTCGGCGGGTAATTCTGGGAGTTGGCTCAGCGATAGCGAGCGAATTAGAGAGAGTTGCTCTTCGTTCCAGTCATCAGCCAATGGGGGAGAATAGAATCTCCATGCAGCTAGCAACAAGATCGCAGCTATCACTACTATCGCTACGCTTCTAACGGCTACTGAGGAATAGGCATTCTTCATTATAGTTTAAATTCAATTGTAGCGAGTTCAACTCGCCCGCCATGCTCTATGGAAAATTGAAGCTCCCATAAACCGGGCATATGAAAGCGAATCCCTTCCATCAAATACAATCCGGGTTCCAATTCCTCCGTCACTTGAGCCTGGGTGGGTAGCCCGTGATCGTGCTCCGGCATACCGCCGTTCATTGTGATAGAGGCGCCTGAAATTACGCCACCGGATTCGCTTAAGCGAATATGCCAGCTATGCATCAAATTTATTTGAAGGGGGTCAAGCTGACTGAAAATTTCGATTTGTATGCCGCTAGCACTGCTGCCGTTGAGGGTGGCAGCTTGTGCATTTTCTCCATGGGAGAAATTAGTCAGGGACATGCACAGTCCAAGCAGTAGGATGTTGGGACGTAGCAGGATAACTGAGCGAATGACTGACTGAATAGTTGAGTGCATTTTTATATGAGTTGGCAGTGGAAATAGGCTGCCAATCATACGGGATTAGGGGCGAAGATTCATCTCGGCAAAGCGACTATTCAGAAAAATGGCTACTTAGAAAAGCGGCTATGACTTCTCGAAATGAAATTCTTCTAGCTTGATGTCGTCGAGACCAATCTGGTCGAAAGGGTTTTCCATGGCTTCCTGGACGTTATAGAGAGATATCAGAATGAAGCCGTGAATACATGCCAGAGAATAGACGATAAGCGGATTACTGGCGCTGAGGTCGTTTATAAGAGTGGGGACAAAAATAAAAGGGAAAATATAAATAAAAACCAGACAGTAAGCTCTCAAGCTAATAGGTGTGCCGTGCATCTTTAGGCCCACTGTGTTCTCGATGCTCTCGTGGACATCCTTAAGGAAGCGAATAATTTTCAAAGCAACCCCATTGGAAATTTCCGCACGGTGATTATTTACGAAATCATAAACTTCGTTAAGTTTTTCGCGCACCGAGTGCGAGCTGTACTCGCCACCTCTTAATACATTGAAAAACAGTATTGAAATTTCTCGCAACTTTTCAGCTACAACAATTTTGTCTTCGTCTGAGAGTTTATTGTTGTTAGCAAAGCAATAATAAACTGCATTGAGGGATGACTTAAATATACTCAGAAGTTTGATGATACTGTCTCTGCGTTTGAATGCTTCGCGGATCGTAAATACCAAGGGAAAAATTACAGCAATACTGAACAGGGTGACATTAAGATTGAAACTAAAATTGAATTGAAAGCACAGCCAGGTAATAACTAGGCAGAGTATGAGTACATGCGCGGTTTTCTGGTCGATAATAGCGAAGTACTTATGCATGCGAGCGTGGTTCCAATTTATTCATATCAGGCGCTGATGCTAATCAAGATAGTGTTCAATGTAAATTCAAATTTTCAATTAAATCATGAAGAAAGGCAGTAAAAATAGCTTTGTGGCATCAGCTGATCTCAGTTGCGGGTCATCAGGGTTGGGAGTAAACTGGCTATTCATTGGAAAAAGAACTGCTGTTCAAGCCCCTGGCGGCTCTACTCAAGTCTTCAGCCTGAGCGAATCTGCCACTATACACCCAGGTATTTATAGTTATGCGTGCTCTGCTTTTGATATTCATATTGGGCTTCCTTAGCCCCGCAGTATTCTCCGCTGAGGTGAGGGATCCTCTTTTTGCTTCATCTGATGTTTTGGAGATTACTCTCACCGGTCCCTTTGACCGGATTGATGATGAGCGTGATAAAGAGCAGGAATATCCAGGCACCATTTCCTATGTTGATGATAATGGTAGCCAGATAAGCCTTGATGTTGATTTCTCTGTGCGGGGTAATTGGCGATTAAGGAAGGACAACTGTAGCTATTCTCAGTTGTGGCTGGACCTCAAGCGTTCTCAAACGCCCGGCACTTTGTTTGAGAATCAGAATCGATTGAAACTTGTTGTTCAGTGTCGTCGACAAGATAACTATGCAGGTTTAGTTGCAAAAGAATATCAGGCATACAAAATATTTGAGGAGTTGTCGGAATTCAACTACGACACTCGATTCTCGCAGGTCAATTATGTAGACAGCGAAGAGGAAGGTCGAGACCGAAGTCATGTAGCCTTTTTTATCGAACATCAGAATAGTCTCGCTGACAAATTCAGCATGGAAGAAGTGGAGCTTAACGCTGTTTTTTATGGTGAGATAAATCCAATTCAAGCAAGCGTTGTTGCGCTATTTATGTTCATGATTGGGAATACGGATTTTTCGGTTGCTCAGGCTCAGGAGGGTGATGAGTGCTGTCATAACGTTAAACTGTTAGTAAAGGAACCGCGGGAGTATTTCCCAATTCCCTATGACTTCGACTCATCCGGTTTTGTAGAAGCAAGTTACGCAGCGCCCCCGGGTTTCAATCTTCGAAACTCCAGAGAGAGGCTTTTCAGGGGTTATTGCGCTCATCGGGAATCCATACCTGAAGCGATAGCTACATTTATGGATGCTAGAGAAGCCATTGAAGAAATAATCAATAATTCTGAGCTTCTCAGTGCGAGAGCCAAGCGTCGTAACCAAGGATTTATAGAAGATTTTTATGATGTGCTTGGAAGCGAACGACAACTTGAAAGGCAGATATACAGTGATTGTCGCGGATAACATATGAGTATTTTTGTAATGAACTACTCGATAGTGAACTACAGCCGTTCAACCTTACTGGTACTGGCGACTCTGTTTCTGAGTTTTAGTTTCGCTCAGGGCGAGCTGCAAGGCGAGTGGCAAGACGTTGAAAGGATTGTCGCTGTTGGTGATATTCACGGAGATTACGAAAACTATATTCGTGTATTAGGGGATGCAGGGATAGTAAATCGACGCGGGAATTGGATCGCCGAGGAAACGCATTTCGTGCAATTAGGAGATCTTCCTGATCGCGGCCCTGATAGCTATAAAATCATTGAGCATATGAAGCAGCTTGAGATGCAGGCAGAAAAAGATGGTGGCCGTGTTCATGCCTTGATTGGAAATCATGAAGCGATGAATATTTACGGGGATTTGCGGTACGTACACCCGGGTGAGTTTAGAGCTCTTCGTTCTCGCAACGCGCGTCTTTTACAGGACGAACTCTATGACGGTCACATTGCCAGAAGGATGGAGGCTGATTCTGAATTCAGATCCTCTGACGATTATCGAGATCAGTTTAATGCTCTATATCCGCTTGGTTATGTAGAGCATCGAATTCACTGGGCACCTGATGGTGTGCTGGGCTCCTGGGTAGTAGGGCACAATACCCTCATAAAAATTAATCGAAGCCTGTTTGTTCATGGCGGGGTTGCTCCCTCTATGCTGGAGTTGAGCATCTCTGAAATAAATCAGCAGGTGCGAACTGAATTGAACGGTAACTTGCCTGAAGAATATGGCCTGTCGGAAAAAGATGATGGGCCGTTGTGGTATCGAGGGCTGTCCAGTAACGAGGAAGCTATGGAGGCTGAGCATGTCGAGAAGGTATTGGAAACCTTCGATGTGGATAGAATAGTTGTCGGTCACACTCCCATGCTCGGAACCATAGTTCCTCGCTTCGAAGGCAAGGTTCTGGTGATCGATACTGGTATATCAGAGTATTACGGCGCGCAATTGGGTAGTTTGCTTATCGAAGGAGATAATGTGATTGCCGTTCAGAGAGGAGAGCAGTTGGAAATTCCCGAAGGAAAGGAAGATCTGCTACCGTTTTTCAAATCCGTCTTGGAGTTGGAGCCGGATTCGAGTCAGCTCAGAATGAAAGTTAATTCTCTCAGTGAGTTGGATGCTCTGGATATATAGTTAGGTAAACTGCTTTCGACTAGACTAACTGTTGCTAACACATATAAAGAACAGACATAAAAAAAGGCAGATTCATTTAATGAGTCTGCCTTTTTGTTATTAAGCGTTAGCCTAATAATGCGAGATGCTACTAGATAGCAGTAATCTCTTCAGCCTGTGGGCCTTTCTGACCATTTGTAACAACAAATTCAACACGCTGGCCTTCGGCTAGAGTCTTGAAACCGTCGCCAACAATAGCGCTGAAATGTGCAAATACGTCTGGTCCGCCTTCGCGTTCGATAAAACCAAAACCCTTGCTTTCGTTGAACCACTTAACTGTTCCAGTGATTTTGTCTGACATAGTAATTTCCTTAATTAAAAAATATTGATCTCCATGTAGAGGAGATATCGTGCTAGAAATTCGGCGTACTTATAAACTTCAGACGAGGTATTACTAGGTAGACTTCGAAATGGGGATAATAAATAGGTGCTTACTTTCAAGCTTCCTAGCATTGTACTCCCTAGTTAGGGGATGTCAAAGAATTTATCAATGAATATTCTCAGCACTTACAAGCAGTTAGCTCGAATGGGTCAGGAATGTCAGCTATAGAATTGAGCTAATTGTTTGCAGCTGCGGAAAATCGACTCAACTGCTTGCCGAAAACATCGTTCTCATAGGCTGAATGTGAGGAATTACTGTGGATTCCTGCTCTGATAGATGCCGAAGTGAATATATTCACCATTTGTCCGCTGGCCAGGTTCGACATTCGCTGGCACTAGATTTCGCACTGGAGCCAGGCTCTTTAAGTAAGCGGCGATAGAAAAAGCATCTTCGTTGGTAATGCCTGAAAATGCAGGCCATGGCATTACAGGCAGGCTGCGGGCACTGTGATCTCTGGTGCCAACCCTTACCATTTCAACCAATTGATTCATGGTCCACGTGCCTAGCCCGGTTTCCATGTCAGGCGTGAGGTTGGGGGGATAGACAACACCGGGGTTATCGTCGATGAATGGGCTTGTATAGGCAATGCCTGTGGAGGAACCGGCTAACAATTTTGCAGCGTCGGGGGTTCCATTAAGTGCCCCCTCTGTGTGGCAACTGCCACAACCCAGCATACCGACCATATACCTACCTCTGGAAAGCTGCTCTGTTGAGTAGTTCGGGGAGGGTAATGGCTCAGGAGTAGCGAAAATAGAGGCAGGGGAGAGCTGTTCGTAATCCACCAAAGGGCTATAGCCAGCAGTTTCGCAGGCTGACAGTGAAAGCGCTAAAAGCAGTGACACAGACACCATCTGTATAGGCGATCTGGCTGTATTTACGCTGTTAGTTTTAAAAATACGTGGAAAATTCATTCATCAGCTCCTTGAATACCTCATTAAATCCCACAAGCATCATCCCATGCCTGTAGTTGTCGCAGCTTGATCTCGAACAAAACTGACCTTGAAACAAGATAGCTTTCTGCAAAATTAGCACTATGACTGCTATTAAAGTGAATTCCTTGAATTAACAACTCAGAGCAGAATTAAATACAGGGTTTACTTGTCAGACCAAACTGCTAGCTCATTGCCACTGGGCTCTACAAAGTGAAATCTCTTGCCGCCAGGAAACTCGAAAATAGGTTTATTGATGGAGCCGCCAGCGGATTTTACCTTTTCGAGGCAGTCCGCGAGCGAATCCGAATAAAGAACTACTAAGGCACCACCCTTGCTGGATTCAGATTGTAGATCTGCCCGATAAAACCCACCATCGATGCCCTGCTTTTCGATAGAGCAATAATCAGGACCGTAGTCGACAAAACTCCAGGAGAATGCCTCAGTGAAGAACTGCTTCGTCGCTTCGAGATCCCGGGCGGGGAACTCGACATAATTGATCTCATTATTGCTCATGGGCATTCACCTCACAGCGGCTTTCAACAAGCTTACTGCCTTGCCATTAACCACCACTTCAATGTAGAAGTCACCAATTCCGCCGCATCCTGTTGTACAAAATGATTGGCCGTGGGCGCGCTCACAATAGTGGTGTCTTTGTCATTCCAGTCCCAGGTGTTGTTTAGTCCATCTGAGTGCAGAGCAGTATCTTGAAGTCCATGGAAGACTAATAGTGGGATATCCAATTGGGGTGGAGGAGTAGGTGGTGGTGAATTGCTGTCGCCACGTGGATAGTTCTGTTTGTAGTAGGCCAACATTGCATCGAAGTTGGAGCGAGAAAACGCTTCAGTATATAAGGCTCGAGCCTCAGGATCTGATACCCAGAATGCCAGGGTCTGGGCTGTCATTGGTCCGCCGAAAAGAATATTTGGGTCCGATGGTGAGCCCTCAATAAACGTTCTCGCATAGCCGCTGTTCTGCTGCTGCTCTGTATTAGTAGCTAGCTCTCTCGCTATGCCGTTGGGATGAGGGAGATTCAGGATCACCAGGCGTTCAACCATCTGCGGCAAGGCAAATGCGAATTGCCAAGATACGCTGCCGCCCCAGTCATGACCGACAATAGTAGCCTTCTCTTCACCAAAGTGACGAATTACAGCCGCTACGTCCGAAACCAGATAACGCATATCGTAGTTTTCATCGCCCTCAGGTTGGCCGCTAAGGTTGTAACCACGTTGATCGATGGCAACTACCTTGAAATTGTCCTTCAAACCTTCCATCTGATGCCGCCAGCTGTACCAGTAATCAGGGAAGCCATGGATCATTACAACCAGTGGACCTTCACCCATGGTGGCATAGTGAATTTTCACACCATCGCTGTCAGCATAACCATGCTCCACTTCATCGAGAAAATCAGCCTGAGCGATCAGGCTAAATGAGGCAAGTATGCAGGCGAGAATTAGTTTTATAGAAATTTTCATTGGCCTTCCTTAATTGATGATGTGCAATTCCCAGATTAAACCACTATTTGACTAAAAATAAGCAAAAAAGCCAGTTTTTCAGCCGCTGTTTAGTGTCTGTTCAGCTCGAAGGAAAAACATCAAATTGATTCAGCTCAGGGAATTTCCTTTAAACTGTGGTAAAAATATCAGCCTCACAAAATTAAAGGAATAGTCATGCAAGTTTTGAAAAAATCAGCGCTACTCATACTTGGAGCAAGCCTGTTGTCATTCTCTCTTCCCTTGTATTCGGCGGAAGCTGAGGCTCAGCTCACAACTAAAGAGCTAATGAACGGAATCATGACCCCGATGACAACCATAATCTGGGGAGCCTATCAGTTACAAACTGACGCTGAATGGAAGGCAGTGGAAGATGCTGCTTTAACAGTTATAGCAGCTGGTCAATTGCTGGCCACAGGTGGTGCCGAGGACGGAGCTCGTGAAATGGCAGCCGAAGAAGAATGGCAGGGTCATACGGCCCGACTTATTGCGGCGGCGCGAAAGGTGGTTACTGCAGTGTCAGAAAAAAACGAAGAGGCTCTCTCCGAAGCGGGCAACAATGACCTGTACCCGCCCTGTGAAGAGTGTCATCAGAAATACCAGGCTCGATGATCAGCTGAGTTTGAATCCCTCGTAGTTGTTTCTGGCGACGTGTTCACAGTGCTGAACATAAGAAGGAAAGCCTAGATAGGGCATGAAGATTCTTGGTTTATCCGGAATATTAGCTCCGGTATACCAGGAATTACATCCCTCGGGATAGAGAGTTTGATCGGCTATCCGGTTTACTTCTAGCACCCATTTTTCCTCTGCTGCTTCATCAGCCACTATTACTTGATAAGAGTGCTTTTCAAGATGCTTTAGGCAGTCGCTTATCCAGTCAACATGTTGTTCGATGGCAACGATCATATTCGCTAGAACAGACGGGCTACCTGGACCGGTGATGGTGAACAAATTCGGGAATCCGCTAACGCTTAATCCGAGATAGTTTTTAGGACCATCTTGCCATTTATCTTTCAGCCTCTTTCCTTCCAGTCCTTTGATATCAATATCCAACAGTGCGCCGGTCATGGCATCGAATCCTGTTGCAAGAATCAGGTAGTCGAATTCATATTCCCCAGCGCTGGTTTTTAATCCGGATTCAGTAATCTCTTCGATAGGGTGGTTGGCGACATCAACAAGTGATACGTTTTTCCTGTTAAATGTTTTGTAGTAATCAGTATCAACACATAGCCTCTTGCAGCCGACGATGGTAGATGGGCATAACAAATCTGCGACGGATTGATTTTCAACAATTTCTCTTATTTTCCCCTGTATGAATTTCGAAGCGGTTTCATTCGCTTCAATATTGATAGCGAGATCATTGAAGCTGGCGAGAAACGGAAGGCCGCCAGCTTCCCATCGTTGCTCATATTCCGTTTGTCTTTCTTTCTCTGAAACTTCAAGAGCAGAAACTGAATTGGGATTATTATTGAGGGCAGCGTAGCGTCGAGAATTATCTTCGCGAAATGTTGAGTACTCGGCTTTTATTTTGGCTTCATACTTTTTGTCCATCGCTTCATTTCGAGCAGGTATGGAATAGCTGGGTGTGCGTTGAAAAATCAGTAGTTCAGAGGCTTGCTTGGCGATCAGGGGAATGGCTTGAATAGCAGAAGAGCCAGTACCGATAATTCCTACAGTCTTTCCAGTGAAGTCCCTGCCTTTCTGAGGCCAATTTCCGGTATGTAAAACTTCACCTCTGAAATTGCCTAATCCAGGGAAGTCAGGAATATTATTTTTTGAGAGACAGCCTGTTGCCATGATGCAATACCGGCTGTAGAACAATTCACCTTTTTCTGTGGTGCATTGCCAGAGAGAACTGTTCTTATCGAAGTGAAGCGAGGTAATGTTGCAACCGAAGTTTATATCCCTAAGAAGATCGAATTTGTCGGCGACGTGATTTGCATATTCCAAAATTTCGGGCTGAGGGGCATATTTTTCACTCCAGCTCCAATTCTGCTGCAGCTCATCGGAGAACTGATAAGAATACTCCATGCTGTTAACGTCGCAACGGGCCCCCGGATAACGGTTCCAATACCAGGTGCCTCCTACGCCATCTCCTCGCTCGAAAACTTTCGTCTTGAGCCCTAGGGCGCGCATACGATGTAAGGCATACATTCCGGCGAAACCTGCGCCTACAATAATCACATCCAGTTTTTGTTCTGCGTTCATCTAAAGCTCACTGAAAATATTTTGATAGTGCGTTATCCAAACCGTGACTCTTCTCTGTCTACCTGTAGGTTGGCTACCTGTAGATAGCTACACAAGGTACAAGGAAGGCAGTCTTTCTATAAACCAGTAGGCAGCAATTCCTCCTAGCCCATAGGCTAATCCGCGATACAGGCTGCCCAATTGTTCAGAAAGGAATTTTGCAAAAAGCATATTGATGGTAACGAGTGCTCCAATGAAGGCAACCTGACCCGCTTCAACTCCAAGATTGAAAAATAGGAGCGCCAGGGGTATGTCCCCATCGCTCAATCCCAGTTCTCCCAGGGCGCCTGCGAATCCGAAACCATGAATAAGTCCGAAGATGAATGCAATGATCCACGGGCTGGCGTGAGCCAATGTCCTTTGTCCCCGCTGCGCCATAATAACTTCTCTTGCCAGAAAGACGATGGAGAGGGCAATCAACACTTCTATGGGGGCGTTAGGTACAGGAAAGATTCCAAGTACGGCAAATGCGAGGGTGATGCTGTGAGCTATAGTAAAAGCGGTCACCGTTTTGATAAGTTTCCAGAAACCCTTTACCAATAACAATAGTCCTAATACAAAGAGTAGGTGATCTATACCAAGAAGAATGTGTTCGGCGCCGAGCTCAAGATAGCGGATAGCCAGGCTGCTTATAGATGCTGCACCTGCCTTCAGGTCTGCCAAAGGAATTACGACATCACTTCCGTCTCCGGGAAAATATCCGGAGACACTGCTGTCATCGTTCCAATTGGCAATAACCACCACGCCTTCGAATCCCCACGGAAAAGAGAGTTGGTCATCGACATTGAGCTGAGGTTCGCAATAAAAGCGGTAGCTGAAACGTCCCGGTTCAAGCCCTTCGCATCGCGGGGGCAATATTCTCTCTATATTAAAAAGGGGAGGCACTTGCTGGTCTACAATGGAAAGCTGATAAAAGCCCTCTTCGGTTTCATCCATGATTACCCTGGCAACACCGGTGACATCGATGTCATGGGCAATAGAATTGGAGCCTAGAAAAGCGGCGCCGCCCAGAATGAGTATGATGAACAATGACTGTTTGAATGATCTCATATGTAGCTTAGGGCGCGATGACTAATCGACTAGACTTTCATTGACGATTATCGAGTATTTTTCCCACAGCAGGTCCACCTCTTGCTGTAGCCGCTGATCCTCTTCGCTACTTATCCAATCCAGACGAACCAGGTCGGTGATTTCCGAGAGTGCTGGGAGTTGGGCAGCTGTTCTTGCCGTCACTCGAAGCCAATGCTGGCCACGGTTGCTTACAAACGGGCCACTCCAATTTCCTGGCCGAGAATTGAAGACCTCGTCGGCATAGGATTCTTCAAAAATATTATTAAGATCGGTGTAATTCACTCCGGGCAAGGTGGACAGGCTTCCTTCCTCTGCAGCCAATAAAACATCAGGATCGCTGGCCTGTTGTAACAAGGTAAGGATTTCTGCGGATAGCTCGTCTCTATTATCAAATACTAATTCATCCACCGTAATTGTCTCGGTAGTGCGATAACGCTGCTGATTTTCCTGGTAGTAGGCATTCAGCTCTTCATCGCTTGGCTGAATGATGTCGCCGCTGAGTACATGGCGCATTTTCTGAGCGAGGATGTCGTGGATGCGGGCATCTTTATCCAATTCCATAGACAGAGCTTCCCGTACCAGTATCTGTTCCTCGATATAGCGCGCGGCAATCAGTTGGCGTTGATCTTCAGTCAACTCTTCCCCTCTGGCTACTTCCGCCTGGAAGATTCTGACATCGATGTCGCTCTGTTCAATTTCCAGAATGTTCTCATTGCTGGACTGAACCACAGAGTAGAGACCGAAAATCAGTGCAGCTATCAAAAAGAAGTGCAGCATTGGCTCCTGAAGCAATCTCCGAGAGAGGCTCTGATCACCGTTTTTGCTTAGAGGTTCGTTCATGTGCTGATATCTTGGTTGCTCAAATAAGTATCCGAACAGGAAGAGTATGTTCTGGATTTATTCGATGCAAGCCTGACAGCTGGAATACTAAGTTCCTAGCTTGCTCTCGGTCTGCAAAAGAACTAACAGATGAAACTCTTGCAAAGTAGCAAGACTTGGGATTTTATAGGCAGCACCAAGGGTGATGAAGCCTATAGCGGGCTTCTGCTAAGGACATATTTCAAGCAGGGCTGATACACAATGGATACGCTTTCACAGAAATTTCTCGATTCCTGTCGTCAAGAAGACGGAAAGGTGCTCCGCGGCGAGAGTATGACGCGGATTGAGACCTTCGTTGATGCGGCGTTTGCATTCTCCTTTACCATGCTAGTGATTAGCATCGATGTGATTCCCCAGAACCCGCAGGAGCTTCTCGAGCTGTCGCGAGATATCCCTGCCTTTCTCCTAAGCGCAACCATAATTGGCTCCATATGGTTGGCCCATTCGAATTGGAGCAGAATATTCGGCCTTCAAGACAAATTGACTGTGGCCTTAAGTTTGGCATTAGTCATGCTGGTATTGATATTTGTGTACCCAATCAAGCTGATGGTGCAGGCAACAGTGATCTATCTTAGCGATGGTGCTCTAGGAACAGATATTTTCTCCAGTGGCGGCTGGGATAATAATGAAGTTGTCAGTTTGTTTGTTTACTTTGGGCTGGGACTACTCGCTCTGTCACTGCTTATCATTTCGTTCTACGTAAACTCGCTGCGCTATCGTCGCGAGCTATGCCTGAGCAACTATAAGGTATTTTATTGCAACAGAGCTATCTACACCTGGCTGACTCTGAGTGTGACCTCAGTTATATCCGGCTTCATCGCCCTGAACTCCGATGCTGATAATGTCGCGAGATCCGGTAATGCTTACACAACACTTTTCTTCACTATCCCTCTGGTACGGCATTTTTATGGGAGAAATAACTCCCATAATAAACCTGATACCTAATAGATTTATGCTCAATCTAAGCTGGGCCTTGCTGCTCAGGTTTTCACGCAAACAAAAACACAAGCCCTATAGGGCCATGTACAAGGCCTTTCCACATCTGTATAATCCTCTTTTTGCGGATAGTGGTAAATCTTATGTTACGTATTGCTGAAGAAGCTCTAACATTCGACGATGTTCTGCTCCTGCCTGCCCACTCCACCGTACTCCCTAAAGAAGTTACCCTCGGAAGCCAGTTGACCCGTTCGATTGCCTTGAATATTCCCTTGGTTTCGTCTGCTATGGACACCGTTACCGAATCCAGACTGGCCATTGCCATGGCACAGGAAGGCGGCATCGGCGTGCTTCACAAAAGTATGAGTGTAGAAAATCAGGCGAGAGAAGTTCGTCTCGTTAAGAAATATGAAAGCGGGGTTGTTAAAGACCCTATAACGATTCCGGTTGCTGCAACCATCAGAGATCTTATTGCCCTGATGAAGGAGCATAATATTTCCGGTATGCCAGTAATGGACGCCGGTGGTTTGGTAGGAATCGTTACCAGTAGAGATGTGCGTTTCGAGTCCAATCTCGATGCTGCCGTCAAATCAATCATGACGCCAAAAGATCGTCTGGTGACAGTGAAAGAAGATTTTGAACTTGATGAAGTGAAGGAACTTCTCCATCGTCATCGAATTGAAAAGATTCTGGTGGTCAACGACGCCTATGAATTGCGCGGTCTAATAACCCTGAAAGATATTCGAAAGTCTGAAGACTATCCGAATGCCTGTAAAGATGAGCAGGGCAGACTGCGTTCAGCAGCAGCGGTTGGCACTGGAGCGGATACTCCTGATCGCGCCGAGGCGCTGATCGAAGCGGGTGTCGATGTGATCATAGTCGATACCGCCCACGGCCATCATCAAGGTGTGTTGGATCAAGTCAAATACATCAAAGGAAGACACCCTGAAATCTCAATTATCGGAGGCAACATTGCAACCGGTGATGCGGCGAAGGCGCTGGTAAAGGCTGGAGCTGATGCGGTAAAGGTTGGAATTGGCCCAGGGTCGATTTGCACAACGCGAATTGTAACTGGTGTCGGTGTACCTCAAATCTCTGCTGTGGCCAATGTGGTTGAAGCGCTAAAAGGTACTGATGTTTGTGTTATTTCAGACGGTGGAATTCGATTCTCTGGCGATATCGCTAAGGTGATTTCGGCAGGTGCCCATGTAGTGATGATTGGCAGCTTACTCGCCGGCTCTGAAGAGGCGCCGGGCGAAGTGGAACTGTATCAAGGCCGAAGCTACAAGGCCTATCGCGGAATGGGCTCGCTTGGAGCCATGTCGCACTCTCAAGGGTCTAGTGACCGATATTTTCAGGACACTGATTCAGGTAACGAAAAACTGGTACCTGAAGGTATTGAGGGTCGAGTGCCTTATAAGGGACCGATGTCTGCGATTGTTCATCAATTGATGGGCGGTTTGAGATCCAGTATGGGTTATACGGGCAGTGCGGATATTGAAGCGATGAGGACTAAGACGCAGTTTGTAAAAATAACGGCCTCCGGCATGTCCGAGTCCCACGTCCACGATGTTTCTATTACTAAAGAAGCACCGAATTACAGGGTTAGTTAGGACGGACACGCCCTGGTTGCCCGCATACTTCGTTAAAAGCACTGGGAAAATACTCACGTATTACATATACGCTCCGTTTTCCCCAGTGCTTTTGCCTCGTCTCCGGGCACCCATGACGCGTCCTTCATATCTAGACACGTAGTTGGATTCGGTCGTTGATTCTCATGTGAGCGTCAAGACTTATCTTTTTCTAATTTATTTATTAAGAACTTTTTAAATGACAACAGCGAATATTCATAGCCAGAAAATTCTTATTCTGGATTTTGGTTCCCAGTACACACAACTGATTGCTCGGCGGGTTCGAGAGTTGGGGGTTTATTGTGAGATTTGGGATTATACGGTGGACGAGGAATTGTTTCGGGAGTTTGCTCCCAAGGGAATTATTTTTTCCGGTTCACCTGAGTCAGCTAACACTAATGAGTCTCCCAGGCCTCCTTCGTTTCTCTATGACGCTGGGCTTCCTATACTGGGTATTTGTTACGGCATGCAGACCATGGCTGAACAGTTTGGTGGCAAGGTCGAGGCTTCATCGAAATCAGAATTCGGTTTTGCACAGGTAGATGTCGTAGCGAACAATAAGTTGTTCGCAGGAATCGAGGATCGAGTTAACGACAAGGGTGAAGGGCAGCTTGATGTGTGGATGAGCCATGGAGACAAAGTAACTCAGGTTCCTCCAGGCTTTGAATTAATGGCTGCTACCGAAAGCGCGCCAATCGCCGCCATGTGTGATGAGTCGCGTTCGTTTTACGGTATTCAGTTTCATCCGGAAGTTACTCATACCGTTCAGGGACTTCGGATTCTTGAACGCTTTGCCCATGACATTTGCGGCTGTGAATCTTTGTGGACGCCGGCAAGCATTATTGAAGATGCCATCAACACGGTTCGTGAACGAGTAGGAACTGATAAAGTTTTGCTTGGTCTCTCGGGCGGGGTTGATTCCTCTGTGGTAGCCGCGCTTCTCCATGAGGCTATTGGTGATCAGCTCACCTGTGTTTTTGTAGACAACGGACTTCTTCGTCTCAATGAAGGCGACCAGGTTATGGCTACTTTCGCCAAGAACATGGGCATCAAGGTTATTCGAGCTGATGCTGAGGAATTGTTCCTGTCGAAGCTTGCTGGCGTTGATGAGCCAGAGCAGAAGCGAAAGATTATTGGCAATACCTTCATCGAAATTTTTGACGAGGAAGCGACCAAATTAAAGGATGTAAATTGGCTGGCACAGGGAACCATCTATCCTGACGTGATTGAATCCGCTGGTTCAAAGACAGGCAAGGCCCATGTCATCAAATCCCATCATAATGTTGGTGGTCTGCCTGATGACATGAAGATGGAATTGGTGGAGCCTCTGCGTGAATTGTTCAAGGATGAAGTTCGCAAGATCGGTCTCGAATTGGGTCTGCCTTACGACATGGTATACCGCCATCCTTTCCCGGGTCCTGGTCTCGGCGTTCGGGTGTTGGGCGAGGTCAAGAAAGAATACTGTGATGTATTGCGCCAGGCCGATGCGATCTTCATGGAGGAATTGCACAGGGCAGATGCCTACAACAAAGTAAGTCAGGCGTTTGCCGTATTCCTACCGGTGAAATCAGTAGGAGTTGTTGGTGATGCTCGACGTTATTCCTGGGTAATTACCATACGCGCCGTAGAGACCATCGATTTCATGACTGCGCGCTGGGCAAGGCTCGACCCTGAGCTTCTGGAAACAGTGTCCAATCGCATCATGAATGAAATTGCCGATGTGTCACGTGTTGCCTATGATATTTCCAGTAAGCCCCCGGCGACCATTGAGTGGGAGTAACTACACGGTCGTAACTTCTTGAATTTATGCTTCAAAAGCTGCTTCTGAGAGAATGAAATGGCACTGACTACTGAACAAGCTATGCAGCAAGGCGTAGCCAGCCATAGAGAAGGTAATCTTCAAGAA
>JABJIC010000034.1 GCA_018661465.1 Gammaproteobacteria bacterium
GACACTGTGGCCTCGATCAACTACTTGCTTGACCGCTTCTATTCTAAATTCTTCTGTGTATCGATTGTTGCTCATATTCACCTCTCTTATAGCCATTTTGTATGACTGAAAGGTGTCTAGTAAAGTGATAGCGATTCAAACAGCTAAATTAAGAGCTGAGCTAGAAGACGACCCAGAAATTAAGCAATAGAATATCCAGACCAGCCAAAGACTTCTGGTCACGTAATTTGGAGGAAAAATGCGTAAATCGCTTCTAACACTATTCACCCTTGCCGGAACATTAACTGCCTTGCTCACTACAGCAACAGTACAGGCGCAGGGCACACCCTTAGCTATCGAGTTATTACCTTTGGGTAAGGACATCGGAATTAAGTCAGGGCAGTCAGTAACTCCTGCCTATGAAGGTTGGTACGAAAATGAAGACGGCACCATTGCTCTTTCATTTGGTTTCTATAATCGCAACAGCGAAGAGGTTCTTGATATTCCCGTAGGCTCTGCAAATCGAATTATCGGTACCGCAGACGGAGAATCTAATCAGGGTCAGCCTACTATGTTTCCTACAGGTCGGCATTGGGGTGTATTCACCATAGACATTCCGGCGGGCCATGATGAGAAAGTAGTATGGCATCTGCAAAATCAAGGCAAGACATTTGCCGTACCTGCGAACTTAAGCACTGACTACGTCATTGATGCGATTGTTGGCGATGCGAATAACAATTTCCCACCACAGGTTAGGTTTGAAGAAAATGGTCCCTTCGGTCATGGACCGAATGGCATTACTGTAGGTCCGGTTCAGGCAAAAGTTGGTGAGCCTTTGGCAATCGACACCTGGATTAGCGACGACGGCAAGGTAAGCGGCATCGTAGCTATGTTCGTTGGACAAAGTGGAATGACGCCACCGGTAGATGCTACCTGGTATAAGCATCAGGGTCCTGGCGATGTAGAATTCAGCGTACCTACAAGTAAAGTACCTGCTGCAGGCGGAATGGCCAGCACCGACGCAACGTTTAGTGAAGCAGGTGATTACCTGCTGCGAGTTAGTGTTTTTGACCTGGCTGGCCCGGCATCTTCCGGCCATTCCCAGTGCTGCTGGACTAACAGTTTTCTAGAAGTAAGTGTAAGTAATTAATTGCTAGAACTAATTAGTAGAATTAATAGTAACAACAGATTGAAAATATTTTAAAGAGACACATGAGTCTCATCGAGGGAAGCATAATGAAAAAGATGATTAGCAATTCGAAGTTGTCAAAATGCTTGATGCTTGTAGTAGCTGCGCTGGCGATGCCTACATTGTCGTTCGCACAAGATGATAGCCAACGAGAAGTTACTTGGTCTGGTGATGTGGCTGCAATTTTTCAGGAAAAGTGCATGGAATGTCACCGACCTGATTCTATCGCGCCAATGCCATTATTAACTTACGACCAAGCGAAAATGTTTGCTCCAATAATTCGCTACCGTGTTGAGAACAGAGTTATGCCTCCTTGGCATGTTAACCCGGATGTTGGTGTTCAAAATTTCACTAACGACCGTGGTCTAAGCGCGGAACAGCGTGCAACTATTCTGGCATGGGTTGATCAGGGCGCACTGGAAGGTGATCCCAGCACGGCTCCAGCACCTCTGGTCTTCGAAGAAGCTCTAGAGTGGAGACTGGAAAAGGATATGGGTGCAGCACCAGACTTGGTAGTAGCATCTGAGCCTTACGATCTCGCTGCGATTACTCAGGACAAGTGGTTCCGTCCTAATACGCCAACCGGTCTTACCGAAGAGCGTTGGGTAAAAGCCATTGAGATTCGTCCCAAGAATGCGGAAAGCCGAAGAGTAGTTCACCACTCTCTGGCATTCTTGCTTCAAGAGGAAGACGGAAAGGCTGGTCTGCCTGAAGATGTAGACGTTCCTTTCGGTCCAAGTCTATTTATGGAATGGGCAGTTGGTAAAGCGGGTCAGATTTTCCGTCCGGACACTGGCAAGCTAATGATGCCTGGTTCCTCAATCAATTGGGAAATGCATCTTCATGCCAATGGCGAGCCAGTAGACGATGTACAGGTTGAATTGGGTGTTTGGTTTCACGATGAGCCCCCAGAGCACCGCACAATCTTGAGCATGTTCGATGCACAGGGTCCTAACAGCCTTGATATTCCTCCCGGCGAGATTGCTGTGACTCAAGGAACTTTCGTTCTTTCTGCGCCAGCGCGTATCGAGAACTTCCAGCCTCACATGCATATGCGTGGCAAGGCAATGTCCATGGAAGCGATCTATCCTAATGGCCAGAGAGAGATTCTTTCTTTTGTCGACAACTTCCAGTGGAACTGGCAAATCAACTACGTCTATGAAGAAGACTCAGCGCCTATCGTTCCTAAGGGAACTATGATTGTCACCAGAGCCTGGCATGACAATACAGCGAGCAACCCATACAACCCTGATCCAGAGCAGTGGGTAGGTTGGGGTGACCGTACTGTAGATGAGATGGCCCATAACTGGGTTGATGTGACTTATCTTGGTCAGGAAGAGTATGAGGCGATCGTTGCTGAGCGAAGTGCTGCTGGCGGCGAGGATTAAGAGTCTCACTCGAGCTTATTCCTTTGGGGATACTGCTCTAAAAGCTATTAATAAAAAGCCCGGCATTGCCGGGCTTTTTATTGCTTTGGATTTGTTGAGCAAGCCGAGGACAGGCTTCTATATAATGTGGTTTTGCGCTGCACGGAGATTCCAGGAGAGAGTTGGTCCTACTCTGGTTTATCCTTTGATTCTTCCGCGGAGGGTTCTAGAGAGTCTGTTTCTAGATGGTCTTCTTCCATAGGGTCCGTTTCTAAAGGGTCGATGTCGATTCCCATTTTTCCAGCTCGCATTTCCCAATTTTTACGTGCTAGAGCTTGCATGTCTTCAGTGTTATCCGATTCGTCCACTATCTCCAGCCCTAGGAGTGTTTCAATGACATCTTCCATGGTAACAATGCCTTCCATTCCTCCAAATTCATCTACTACAAGTGCCATGTGTTCTTTTTTATCAATAAACAAATCCAGCAGGCTTGGTATCGTTTTTGTTTTATGGACAACTATCACATCACGCCGAATATCGCGAAGCGGCTTGTCGTTGTTTTCTTCAACTAAATTTAGCAATAACTCGTCTTTCAAGACGTAGCCAGTAATGTTATCCAATTGATCTTTAAATACAGGGATTCGTGAAAAAGGCAATTCATTGTGAGATTCATGGAAATCGCGAATGCTCATTGATTCATTTGCAGAGATAGCAACTATGCGCGGAGTCATGATGTCTTTTACGAGTACGCGACTGAACCGCAACAAATTATGAATGATCTGCTGTTCTTTCTCCTCCAGCGCACCACTTTCTTTCCCCAGCTCGGTCATTACCGCAAAGTCACTTCGACTTAGAACCGGTCTGGCTTTATCTTTCTTGAGCTTGCGCGTAATAATTTGGCTCAGCCAGACGAACGGTGCCAGAATTATCATCAACACAGACAGTGTGCGCACAGTGAAAGGCGTCAGCGCCTCCCAATTATTGGCTCCCAGTGTCTTGGGAATAACTTCAGAAAAAATGAGGATAGCCATTGTCATGCCACCAGCAATCAATGCTTCCCAACTAATCAGGGAGAGGCCTAAAACTTCAATTTGGGTATTGCCGAAGACATGGGCAGCTTGAGCGCCCACGCCCATGGCGCCTGCAGTGTGAGCAATTGTATTAAGTGTAAGTATGGCGGCAAGAGGTCGATCGATATCGGCTTTGAAGCGGGCCAGGCTCGAGGCTATAGCTGAGTTGTTTCGTTCTTGGATGCTTACAAAGGACGGAGTTGTACTTAACAGTACTGCTTCCAGAATGGAACACAGGAATGAGAAGGTGATGCTAAGTACAAAGAAAGCGACTAACAGTCCCATTTAAACGTTTTACATCCGCTGCAGATACTTTTGATTCTTACATAAATGATTTGCTGCGTGCAATCTATTCGCGAGCAACATTAGTGAGTAGTGCAATTTTTTCTCTCTAAATCTAAATCGAAAACAAAAAAGCTCGGAAATACCGAGCTTTTCTAAGTTCTTGGACTTCTCAGGATCGTATAAAAAATCTTCGGCGATAAAGTATCAACGCTACATGCGTTGATACTAAAAGAACCACAATCTCACTCTGTGCTATTGATTCCTCGCTGCCTCTTCCATCTCTAATCTGCGAGCACCTGCCAGTATTCCTGGCATCGCATAATTACCTTCATGGCAGGCATATTCGTATAAGCGATCTTCAGTAGCGTAAAAGCTCAGCTCTGCAGTCCAGGGTTGGCTGTAGATGTTGCTATCTTCAACCGTAAACTGATAGAAGATTTCATCATCGGAATAGCGACTGAATCGCTCGATGACTCTGCCTTCTTTGGTGATCGGTATTGAACTCTGGCTCAATTGAATCGGGTTAATGTTTACCGACTCCACTACCAGTTCACCGTCTTCGTACCAACCTACAGAATCACCAAACCATTGCTCAAGCTCCACGGGTCGTCGATTGGCTCGGGCCTCTTCGGGGGAGTCAAAGATAGGAATGATGCGGGCATCATGAACCATCTCAACAAGAATCATCACGTGGTCTTCGGTCTGCACGAATTGGTAGGTATTGTTGTACAGGGCGCTCATCATTCCAGGACCAGCCTTGTTGCCAAACCCTATCAGGCAGCGTTCGGCGTTAGGAATAGCTTCCGGACCCCGCGCATCGCCGAAACCGGTTGCATAGCGAGAACCAAAATTTCGTCGCTCGAAATCGTAGTTGGGATTCTGCAGGCGGGGAACTCGACCGTTCTCCGGATTGACGACATAAGAGGTGCGATATTCACCTTTGATCATCGCAAGATTAGCGCCGGGATCAACCCAGAATTCGTTATAAGCTCTGGTGCCGAAGTCTTCCTTGCCTTCTTCAGGCGTCTCATTAACGCCATCACCTTCATCGAGGCCGCCTTCAAGGCCGGCAACAGGTACATTAGCAGCAAGAATTCTAGCTTCCTCAGGCGACACAACAAGAGTTCCTACTCCGTCTCTGCGATTGAGGCTGGTAAGTGAGGCATTGGTCCACACACCTTGCAGATCGGGCCGTTCGGCGTTTTGCGCCATGGCTGGTGAACTCACTAAAGCTACGCAGGCCACAAGAGATCCGATGCGGGCGGTGTTTTTTAGCAGGAATAGCATTTTTATAACCCCTGAAATTATTATGTACCGGTGAGGATAAATGGGCTTGAAGCAAATATACAGTGATATTTGTAGCGTAAACCCTATTAAATCTACTATTTACTACAGAATGAAACAGGCATAGCATCAGATTTATACCAATTCAGGCGCGGCGCCATGAAAACAAAATCGCTACTTTTAGTCTCCACCCTGATAGCCTCCATCAGCCTATTCTCTCTCCAGACCTTTGCTGAGGCTCCCGTTCAAGCGTCAGCTGACGAAGCTGTGCCGACAGAGCAATCTGCTACAACAGATGCTAAAACACTGGAAATCCTGCTGACCCAGATCGAGAGCAACGAGCTCGCCCTCTATGAGTTATTCAATAAGCTCAATAGTTCAGATGAATACAATATCAGCTGCACAAGTCGCACCGATGAGAACCTCGATAGACCAATGCAGGTTTGCGAGCCAGCATTCCTGAAAAGAGTCAGGGAAGAGTATAGAGAAGAGACAGGAGGCGGATCAGTAAATGAAGCTAGTTTTTTCGGAAAATTGCGCGAGACTTTTCTTGGTCCGCGAGAATCAACAGATGAAATAGTAAGAGCTCGGGCAGCAGAGCCTATCAAACAAGTGCAGCAGGAATTTGAAACACTTGCATCGACTAATCCAGCGCTGTTGGCAAAACTGGAAACAATTGGGGAGTTACAACAGGAGCTTGTTGAGCTGGCAGAATCTGCACGAAAGGATCCGTCCTTTATGTGGCAGAATGAGCCCGGTTATAGAAATTCCCAGCTTCGATACCAGGAACGGGAAGCGGCTAATCCCAGGCCTTGGTTTTCAGCGCCGCCTGCTGGCCATACCCAGCCGCAGATACATTTTGGTCGAGGGGATGATAGCCCTCATTAACACCAAGAGTTAAAATTTTTGTAGAGTGTTGTTTATCTTTCTTGGTTCACTGTTTTTAATTGAGTCAAGCGCACGCTCGGTTCGCTATCATCCTTAGTAACTGTAAGTTGCATTTACCGCTCCTTTCCAACCCATGCGAATCAGTTTGGCCAGTAATAGAAATGCGCTGGCGAGATTGTTAATGGGGGACAGAAACCACGCGATAGTTTCATTTCCTATAGTGAACAAGCTAATAGTCATGACCTCGGAAACCTGAACAGCTACTGTTAGCAAAGGTGAAGCAAATAACACGATGAGAATTAGCAGGGGCACCAAACCCACTGCCAGAGCCATGAATCGCTGCTGTTTGCGTTTGTTGGTTTTAACCACAAAGCCTTCAGCAAACAACTTCCCTTCCAGTTCCTCTCTGGATTCGGAAAACAGTTTCTGTAGGAGTGGATCTCTTTCCTCAGCATTCATGACTTCACCTCGATCGGCTCTTGCTCATAGGCCGTCAATATATCCTTCAATTTTTTTGTGCCCCGATTTATATGGGACTTCACTGTGCCTAGGGGTAAATCGATAGCATCTGAAATTTCCTGATGGGTCATTCCTTCGTGATAGGAGAGAACAATACATGACCTCACTATAGGCGAAAGCATTTGCAGCGCATGATCAAGATCCATTTTTATTCCTGGGGATTCTTGTTGTTGGATATCCTCATCCATCAGTTCATCACTGTTTCTCAGTGCATCATTCTTCCTTAGATGAAGTAACCAAACTGAGATAGCCAATTTCTTGAGCCATCCGGGAAAAGCACCTGCCTGTTTCAATGCATGGATGTTTGTCCATGCTTTGAGAAAGACTTGCTGCGCCAGATCATCTGCGAGAGCTTCGTCTTTGCAGTTACGCCGCATCAAATTTCTTATCCACGACTGCCGCCTTCTAACGAGGTCGGCAAAAGCCAGTGCATCACCGCTGCGGGCCAAACCCACAACGTAAGCTTCTGGACAATCGGGATAAAATTCCTGGGCATTTCCCACAGACAGGTTCTCCGCTAACGCTCTAGCCTATACTTGTTCGGCAACATACCAGCGTTCCAGCACCTTGCCGGCAATGTAGAAGCCAATTCCAAGCACGGCGAGTAAAGCCGCTGCACCCATGAGTGGAGTCTGTGCTTCTGGTACCTGTGTGCCGAGGATATAGGCAAACGCCGCCAACCCTGGCGCAACTGGCATGATCCAGAATGCGGTTACTTTAAAATCTCGATCTACACGACCGTTGCCACTACCCATATTCAGCACCTTATCCACCAGCTCATCATTCACATCCTGACCACTTTCGATCAGACGCCGTAAAGTTTCGTGCTGAACCTCCCGCTTTCGAATGGTGTCCCAATACGTTGCCACTACGGCGGCGGCGATGAAACCCCAAAAGGCTAGAGAAGCCAGACCTGCACCTACGCCTAATTCACCCATATCTACTCCGTCTTTCTCAGTAATTAATTGCTTGCCTACCTTATACAGATACAAATCTGCTGGATTTGGATGCAGCTGAAGTAAAAAAGATGAAAAATTTCTCTTAACGCCGTGTTCTGGACGTAAAAAGCGAGAAAGCGGAGTGAATATGGGTGCTGACACCTGATAGAAAGACGGTTGTGCAGAGCAGCTGTTTACAGAAAATAGCCAAGAACTAAAAAAGGCAGAGCTATTTCCAAAGGTGTATCGAGAAATTTGGCGAGAGTTGTTTACGGGGGTGAAAATGGAAGTGTTCACGTAGGTGCATAGTGCAGGCGCTTAGTATAAGTGCTTGGAAAGGGAATGAATCAATGCTTCCGCTTTTTCTGCTAGACCATCTGAACCCAGGCGTGAGAGGACTTCAAATAGATAAATTTGCTGCCGATGGACTCCACTTCTCTTACGTCCCCATTCTCGGGTGGCTCATAATCTTCCAAGCCTTCCAAAGCCAAAGCGTTGTGCATCGGCGCTTTTTCCAGGCGCTGCTCGAGCGGTTCATCAAGATGCAGTTCTTTAGCACTCCAGAGCATGCCATCGCGCTCTACAGGGGAAGCGCCATCATATTCAGAGGAGAGAAATACTGCCGACGTGCCAGCCATCTTCTTGTAATTCTGAGCAAACATAGTCTGGTGACTCGGTAGCTGAGGAAAACATGACTGTAAGGGACTTCAGTGCCCGAGGTCTTGCTCTACATCAAGCGGATTGTAAAAAGAAGATCCACGCTCAGTTTGGGATAGGCCTTGATGTGCCTGGTTCTCCAGCGCTCATTTTGAACTTTTCTTTGTAACTTCTTTCCGATTAATTCGTCTAAGACTCAGAGTGACCAACATCGGAATTATTAATATCAGGACCAATACCAGGACTACAGCTTGAGAACGAGCTGTTTACAGTATTAATTACCCATTCGTGCCAAAAAACTCAGGAACGCGCATGTACTACAACTACTTGAAGGTCGCAGTCAGGAATCTCGCCAAGTACAAGATTTACTCTGCTATCAATATTCTCGGATTAGCTCTGGGCCTGACAGCAGCCTTGTTGTTGACGATTTTCGTGGTGGATGAGTTTACCTTTGATCGATTTAACACGAAATCCGATAGAATTTACCGCCTGGTTTCGGCGATAGAATTTCCTGGTCAGGCAGTGAGGCAGTTGGACGTCACACCACCAGCGATGGCTCCCACCTTGTCTCGTGACTATCCCGAGGTAGAGGCCTATACCCAGATCGCCAGCGCCGGCCGAGCCGATATTGCGTACCAGAACAATGCCTACTATGAAAATTTTGTATTCGCAGACAACAGCCTTTTCGACTTGTTCGATTTTGAATTTGTTTCCGGAGACAGAGAGACGTCATTGCTCAACCCTGGCTCAGTTGTCTTAACCCAAGAAACCGCAGGCAAGTATTTTGGAACTGCTGACCCAATGGGTAAGCTTCTGCAGAGTAACCGAGGCGAATTTTTAGTAACTGGTGTGTTAGCTGATATTCCTAAAAATTCTCATCTACAATTTACCATGTTGTTTGCCACGCCTTCGGAAATGCGTGGGAACCTGTCTGATTGGGATAACTTTCAAACAAATTCTTACGTATTGCTCAGCAACAGTGAATCAATTGAGCTATTGCGAGACAAACTACCCGAATTTATTCAAAGCCGAGCGCCAGAAGAGCTCCAAGAAATGCTTAGCTTGCGACTTCAAATTCTTGAAGAAATTCACTTTGGTTCAGCGGATATCGAAAACAGCGTGAGCCCGAACATGGGCTCCCTCAGCACTATCTATACGCTCGCCGGAATAGCTTTCTTCATTCTCTTTATTGCGTGTATTAACTATATCAATCTTGCTACAGCCAGGTCGGCCAATCGCTCCGGCGAGATAGCCATGAGAAAAGTCGTTGGAGCCGAGCGTAGGCAATTAGTGTTTCAATTTTTAAGCGAATCGGTGTTGCTAACCTTGTTTGCGTTTGTACTTGCGCTGGCAGCCACTCAACTATTGTTGCCAATATTCAATGGCTTTACGGGCAAGGAATTAACATTCGAAAATATTTTCCAGCCTATGATTGCCTTCCCAATAATTGCCATAGGATTGTTTGTGGGCATTGGTGCTGGTACCTATCCCGCGCTTTTTCTTGCCAGTGTAAACACACTGAACGGTCTAAAGGGTAAGCAGCAGGCAAGCAGAACTTCAGTGTTGTTGCGCAAGAGCCTTGTTACTACTCAATTCTGTTTGTCGGTTGCCTTGTTGATTGCAACCCTAACAGCGATTAAGCAGATGGATTACATCAGCAGCAAACCACTGGGTTTTGACCGTGAAAGTGTTGTGGTCGTGGATATTAACAGTGGTAATTCCAGAAATGGTTACCAGGCAATAAAAAACGAGTTCCTCGCTCACCCGAATGTGAGTTCAGTTTCGGTTAGTTCGAGGGTGCCGGGCGAATGGAAGGACTTGGTGGAGCTGAATATGCGAGTTCCAGGGCAGGATATCGCTCTGGCTCAACGCTCAACGTTCATTGGAATTGATGAGGATTTTCTTCAAACCTTTGGTCTGGAATTACAAACAGGTAGAAACTTTCTTGGGGCCGAGTCAGAGGCGAATGATGTCATCGTCAATCAACGCTTGCTCGAGCTAATGGATTGGGATTCAGCTGAAGCAATTGGTCAGGCTATGGTTTTTTCCAGTGAAGACATAGAAGACTTAAGAGTGACAATAGTAGGCGTGGTGGCAGACTTCCACTTTCGTTCACTACATGAGGAAATAGGACCGCTCATTCTGGGCAATTTCCAGGCGCCGATTCAGAACATCGATTATTTTTCCGCAAAAATCAGCACGGTGGAGGTTGCGGAGACACTGCGACATCTGCAAGACGCGCAAGCCAGATATGATGCAGACACGCCGTTTGAATATCATTTTCTGGACGAACAAATAGACAATTTCTATCGTAACGATGAATTAACGACGACACTTTTTAGTATTGCTGCGGGTATCGCTATGCTTATTGCGTGCTTGGGGCTATATGGCCTTTCCGCATTGTCTACCGAACAAAGATCCAAAGAGATTGGCATTCGAAAGGTGCTGGGTGCGACGGTGCGCCAGATACTGGCTCTACTATCTCTGGAGTATGTAAAGTTGGTGGTGCTGGCTAATGTGATTGCATGGCCTGTGGTGTATTACCTGCTCAGTCGTTGGCTGGATACATTTGCCTACCACGATGGTCTCAGTGCCATCAGCTTCGCACTGGCGGCGATATTTCTATTAGGCGCGACGCTGCTTACAGTAAGCGGGCATGCTATTAGAGTTGCACTGGCAAACCCGATTGACAGTATGCGTTATGAATAAAAGGGGTAGTTCAATGTATTTTATTGCGAACTGCCCTGGTTAATAGAGACGCCTCTATTAGTACTAAACTCTATTACACCAAAGCCTTTTTTCTCCATCGCAAGCCCTTCCTGAGAGTCTCCCATGGATAACAAGACTGAGCCTAGAGTTCCGGTAGCTTCGCTTAGTTCGGGTTTTATGGCCAGGGCCTGACGAAAGCTGGCTGCGGCCTTTTCCAATTTTCCCAGTCCGCGCATAGTGTTGCCAAGGTTAAAATGAGCATCGGCGAGTTTAGGATTGATGGACAGAGCTTTGTTATAGCTGGCAATCGCTTCATCGAACCTGTTCAGTTTAGCCAGAACCATACCGAGGTTGTTATGTACTTCGGCTACACCAGGATTGATCGACAGGGCTTTGTAAAAACTGTCGGCGGCTTCACTAAATTTCCCCATTTTCTTGAGCACAACTCCGAGGTTGCAATGTACGTCGGAGGACTTAGGGCTAATGGCCAGCACCTTACGAAAGCAAGCAGCGGCCTCATCGTGTTTGCCCTGATCACTGAGAACGGTGCCCAAGTTGTATTGCGCATCGAGGAAATCTGGCTGGATAGCTAGAGCTTTGCGAAAGCTAGTGATAGCTTCATCCGCTTTACCTGTTCTTAACAAAGCGACGCCAAGGTTGCTATGGGCCATAAGGAAGTCAGGTTTAACCTCCACAGCCTTGCGATAACTGGCAATTGCATCGTCCAGCCTGCCCAACTCATTGAAGATGTTGCCAAGATTGCAGTGTGCATCGAAATAAGTAGGTGCGCTGGCAACGGCTTTTCTTACCAGGTCAATGGCAGCATCAGCTTTGCCCATTTGGAAGCTGACTATGCCTAACATATGCAAAGCGACGGGTTGTTTAGGGTCGGAACGCAATACCTGTTGATAGACGTTAGCGGCATCGGGGAGGCGACCTGCGTTGAGGTGTTGTTCGGCAGTGCTGAGGGCTTGTTGAATATTGATATTGGTTTCTCCCTCATTGGGTAGGCGCGCTTGAAGTGGGCGACCTAATTGGTTTTTCGTTAGCGGCTGTTGGTAGAGTTACTGCTCCAGGATTGCCATTAGGAATCCGTGCCCACCTAGAGTTTACCAAGTTAAATCATCCGGGATTTGAAAATCAGCATAGGGATCATCATCTTCACTAACAGCATTTTCTTGTGCCTTAGAGACTACTACTTTGGCGTCACGCTGTTCAATTTTTTTTGCCACACCCATGGGAACTAATACGTAACTATTTTCCTGTCCTTGCTTCTGCGTAACTTTTTGTTTAACTACAGCAAGAGTGCCGCGGCTGAGTTGATCAACCTGGGTTTGACTGACGTATATATGTTTAATTACATTCGCATCGGTAAAGCTGAATTTCTGATCACCATCTTTGGCGACGATGTTCATCTCAATAAGCTGTTTTATCTGAGCTGCTAATGCATTTTTTTCGGCTTGCTTATTCTTCTCCAGATTCAGCTGTCGGTCTTTGGCTATCTTCTCGGACTTTTCTCGATCCAGCTCTAGCTTATGCTGATCCACTGCTGGATTCTTGCTCTTACGGGCATGCTTCTCTTGTTTGTGTTTGGCACGCTTGAGTTGCTTGGCTTTCTTGTCGTCTATCAAGCCAGATTTTTTGAGTTGATCTTGTAGAGAAACAGGCATAAGTAAATAGTTTTGGCTTATTAGTAGTTAAGAAGTTCGCGGTCAAACCACGATTTGCATAAGCTTAACATGGGCAATTCGAAAATCGAGGGTTAAAACCCAGGAATGTTCAGCTATTGATTTACCGTGAATGATTTATAGCTACAGACCGCGTTGATTCTACATCCTCGAGCCTGTCTAATCGTGGTCTGTTCTACCTATTCCACAATGGTGTATGCTGGCGTCTATCCCTTAGTTTCCAGATAGCCATACAGAGGTATAGCTCATGATTAGTTCCGCTGATCTATTCGTACTCACGCTACTCTCCACTGGAGGGCTGTATCTCAGTATGCTCGCCTACTTCAATGGACTGGTAGGTTCAAAACATCGAAATACCCAAATCATGTGGAACTCAGAGCCCGTCCTTTGGATTCTTACATTTTTCTTGGCGGTTGCAGTTATATTCCAAATTATAGGACCAATGGTAGGGGCGCAGGGGCCAGGAGTTTGGTACCTCACCGGGGCAGGTAACTTACTCATCGTCTATATATACCTCATCATGGAACTTGCTCGCCACGACCTGCCAGTAGCCGGTTATTGGAGCGTATTCGCGCTGACCGTACTCGCTATTCTCAATACAGTTGTGAGCCTTGCTCCGCCTCTCATTTCTCAATCGCTGGATCTCGGTGGCTACAGGGAAATATTGGGAATACTACTAGTGTCTATGACGCTTATACTTGTTCTCTTGGTTCTGTTTAATTTGGTCCGATCCCTTCAAAGCTCACTGTTGAAAACCTGGACTGCAGAACCTAACTCGCGAGATCGACACACAGCGGGAGGGGTTGCTGTTACAGCTACAGGAGAAGTAAGCAATCCCGATGGAGTGCTTTCTGACATAAACCTGCAAGCAGGGGAAACATCTGAATCTAATCCTGCCACCCTAAATAAAGACAGTTGCATCGTCGTTGATTTTGGAGTCCGTAGAATTGAGGATCACGGTTTTAGGTCTGACCTTCGCATTATCGGTGACAATGCAGATCAAGTCATTGCAGTGGAGGTCAGTAATGACAAGCAAAACTGGGTGGTATGCGATAGAGAAGAAGAAATTTTGACTGACTGGGATGTGCCTTACTTTGGCAGCCCATGGCGATACGTCCGTATCCGCAATCAGGGTGACCAGGCGATTCAAATAGCTGAAGTTTATGATTTGGATTGATAGTGGGGAGTGGAAAGCTGGTCAAACTTTAGGCTGCGTTGGAAATTAGTCACAAAGCTTATGAGTGATGTAAAAAACCCTGTCCCGTTTCCCCAATAAACAATAAGAAGAAGGGACTGTCGTGTTTAGCTCAACTGTATCCATACCCACCTGGGTTTTTCTCTTGCTATTGGCAGCCGCGAGCTATGCTGTGGTTATGAGTATTCTGTTTCCCGGTGCCCGTTGGTTTCTAAGGCGTCGACTAAACAGAGCAGTAGATAGAATCAATGCGAGTCTGCAGATTGAAATTCGACCCTTGCAACGCACAAAACGCCAGGTGCTTATCGATCAACTAATGTTTGATCAGGAAATTCTCGCTCTGATCGAAGCGCAGTCTGAGCAAGATGATATTCCCCGTGAAGTTTTACAGGACAAAGTGAAAAGCTATGCGCGAGAGATCGTGCCTTCGTTTAACGCCTACGTCTATTATCAAGTGTTCTATTGGCTGGCGAAGAAGGTTTCCAGGTTCATTTATCGTGTGCGGGTAGCAGCGGCCGATCAGAAAGAGCTTCAGAGCGTTGATCCCGAAGCTACCGTAGTATTTGTGATGAATCATCGCAGTAATATGGACTACGTATTGATTAGCTACCTCGCTGCCGAGCGAGTCACTCTTTCCTACGCAGTAGGTGAGTGGGCCAGAATCTTCCCGCTGGAAATGCTGATTCGGGCCATGGGAGCTTTTTTTGTTAGGCGCGGCTCACAAAATCCTCTTTATCGTAAAGTGTTGGAACGCTATGTTTACATGGCTACACAGAGCGGCGTATGTCAGGCGGTATTTTTAGAGGGCGGCCTAAGCAGGGACGGTTTAATGGGCGAGCCGAAGCTCGGATTTTTGGATTATATGTTGCGCAATTACGACTCACAGACCGATCGCAATATTGTCTTCGTGCCGGTGGGCATCAACTACGACCAGGTGTTGGAAGATCAAAACCTGCTTAATTGGGACAACAAAGAAAAGAAACTCAGCAAGCTACAACACCTGGGCAAACTCTGGCGGTTTCTAAAGAACAATCTGTTCGCAGGTTCACGAAAACGCTGGAAGCGTTTCGGTTATGCAAGTGTGAACTTTGGCATGCCTGTATCCATGCAAAGGTACTGCTCCTCTAAAGAAATAGATTTTAAGCATCTTGGCAAGGAGAAACGCATCGAGAAGGTGGCCGAGTTGGCTGAGCTATTGATGGACGCGGTACGCTACGTGGTGCCAGTGCTCCCGGTTCCTACTATCTCGGCCGTGTTAATACGGGCTGGTGAGCAGTCGTTGACCTCGCTCGAGATTGTTAGTGGTTGCGACGAGTTGATCGATGAAATGATTGAGCGTGGTGCAGCCATGAAAGTCGAAGACAAGCCCCGACATCGCACACTGTCCCGTAGCCTGGACTTGTTAAGACAACGGGGACTAATAGTAGAGAAAGATGATCGCTATCAGATCAATCCGCAGCAACGCCGAGTGCTGGAGTATTACGCCAATTCAATAGAGCACCTGTGGAAACAGGAAGACCCAGCTTAGGAGTCATTCTCTTTTCTACTATTTTAAGCCATCAACATCACTTCAGATCGAACGTGTAGCAATAGCAGGTTCGGTTCTGGCGGCGCCGGATGATGGTCCGAGTACGGCAACTTGTCCAATTAGAATAAGTGCAATCATTCCCAAGGGAGTGTAGTACCAGGCCATTGTTGGCATATTGAAGCTACTGGTGAGTACGATACTGAAAGCGATAGTCAGTATGGCTCCCAGCGTAACCCCGATTGTTGAGACCATTAGATTCTCTACCATGAAGTGGCGCAGAATTTCTAAGCGAGTAGCGCCCAGAGCGCGACGGGTACCAATTTGCTTTCGACGTCGATTGATTCCAAACACTGCCATACCCACAATGCCCATGCTGGTAATAAATATCAGTGTGATAATAATTGCCCAAAGAATAGTACTCATGGCACTGTCAATGCGATAGCTCCCTTCACGAGTTTGCTCGAGGGACATAAGATCTCTAATGATGCGATTACTGTTGCTAGCTACCAGCATTTCTTCTACTTCTGCCATTAATCTGTCGCGCTGACCTGGTTCGGTTCTAATGAGATAGGTTGCGGAACTCCCAACGCTGGAATTTGGCTGAAGCATGGAAAGCTCTACGCTTGAGTTGCTAGGCCAGGGTCCTTGTAATTGTTCGACTACACCAATAATTTGATGGGCTTCTGATCCATTGATGAACATAGTTTCACCAAGCACTCCATTGGGCTCTCTATCCGGAAATAGATTGTTCGCCAATTGCTGGCTAATTATCAGTTCGCGAGTAGTTATAGCCTCACTGCCTGCGCGCCATTGAACGTCTTCAGCAGCAAAATTGCGGCCAGCAACAAGATCGAGATCCATTGTCTCTATGGCATGTTCATCGACTCGATAATAAGCCGCGAAAGAGGTGGCAGCCGCCTCGTCATCCACTAGTCTTACACCGGTGTTGGAACCACTTCCGCTTACGGGAATAGCATTGGTAACGGTAGCATCAACTACGCCTGGTGTTTGTCTTAGCCTTTCCAGATCATCTCTTACTGTTACCACTCCATTGAATTCATCGCCGTAGCCAACACTGGAAAGGTAAAATGTATTGGCTTCGTCTAATCCGCTGGGTCTTGCCATCAGGTTGGAACGTTCATTAATTATGAAGATGGCATTGATAACAACAGTCATGGTGAAAGCTATCTGCAAGGTTATCAATACTGCCCCTAGCTTGTTTCTGATCATGGCTCTTAGGATTGGTCCTATTTCCATTTTGTGATCACTCCTCGAGTCTGTTCATATTTAGAAAATGCGTGCTGTAAGTGTTCGAAATAAGTGTGGGATCTAGTCATATAGCTACAAATATTCCCGTTGTAAGTTCTATTGTGTTTTTAGATGGATCGCCGGATTCACATTGCATGCTCGCCAGATTGGATAAAGCCCGGCGACAATAGTGCTCATAATTGCCATTAACATAGTAATCGCGATCAGGTTTAGATCCAGTTGAATCCAGTCGGTTTGCATCAAGTCCTCTCCAAGCAGGACTTTGACGCCCTCCAGGCCGAACCCTGCTAAAACCGCACCAAACAGACCGCCAATCAAGCCAATGAACCCTGCCTCGATAACGTGCTGGATAAAAAGCGAACCTTTGTGAGCGCCTAGTGCCTGGCGTACGCCTATCTCTGGTGATTTACTCAGGAATTTTGATAACAGTAATCCTATGGTGTTTAGTAGACACACAGCGAGCAACATAGCAGCAAGAGCGGATAAGATTTTGGTCTCGTCTGGCAGCACTTCCTGTTCAATCAGCCACTCTTCGACATCTAGAATATTATTGTTCAGTGGTTTTTCAAATCTGCCTAATTGCTTTTGCTCTGCGCCATAATTGTTAATGAAGTTGGCGTAGTCCGCTTCAGCTTCGGGTGTTTCCAGTTCTACCCAGTATTGAATCCATACACACTCGGAATTGAGGAATGCCTGCCACCCGACACCAACCACCGGTTTATGGCAGCTTGTGTTTCCCGCACGGGAGAGTTCAAGTGAGGGAATCAAATTCCAGGGCAGGTAAATTTCTTCGCCGGTATCGAAAGGGCCATTATTAACGTCATAATATTTTGGTACAGGATTCCACTCATCAATAACTCCCAATACCTGGAATGTGTTGCCTTCCATATTGAGAATTTCTCCGGTTGAGTCGCCCCCGCCGTAGAGTCGCTCATTGAGTTCACGTGAAAGTACTACTACCTGCTGCAAGTTAGTATCGGCATCCTCGTTCCAGCTACTTCCATACAAAAATGGCACGTCGAACATGGCAAAAAAGTCAGCCGATGCACCACGACCCACACTACGAAAAGGACGCAGTTCAGGATTCTCGGGTTCGATAATGCCGACAAATTTCGATGACATGGTTTGTCTGGATGCTCGCCCATCGCGCATGAGTGCCATTGAATCCAAATAGGTTAATTGCCGCGGTGGGTCGAAACTCTGGTTTGGATTGCCGATATCCAATTGCACATGAAATAGCTGCTCACTCTTCTGCGGTATAGGATTTCCTCCCATCACATAGTTGAGTGTGTAAATCACCATATAGGCACTAATGCCAATAGCAACGGCTAATACCATGAGCGAGCTGAGGATAGGGTTACGCTTGTAGCTGAGTGCACTTAGACGCAGATAATAAAAAAGCATGAGTTGGACCTTTGTAGTTCGGGATTGATTGTGCTCAGGCAAACACAGCTCTGGGCTCTGCGTTCTCATTCACAGTGGTTAAATCAGAACTGCTTATACGTCCATCCAGAATGTGAACATTTCTTTTCGACTGACTGGCAAGATCCTGATCATGGGTCACCATGATGATGGTGGTGCCGTCATCATTGATTTTCTGCAGTAGATCCATCACGCCATGGGCAGTATTGGAATCCAGATTACCGGTTGGTTCGTCTGCCAGCAGGAATAGGGGATTCCCTACTAATGCTCTGGCAATCGCAACTCTTTGTTGCTGACCACCGGATAATTGAGAAGGAACGTGTTTCTTCCGTGCGAAAAGCCCAACGGATTCGAGAGCTTCGTCTATGCGCTCTTTGCGTTCCGCTGCTTTCATGCCGCGATAACGCAGAGGAACATCGATGTTGTCGAAGAGATTGAGATCAGGCATCAGATTAAAACTTTGAAAAATGAAACCGATCTTCTGATTACGAAGTTTAGCTCGCTGGTAGTCACTCAAAGTAGAGACATCAATATCATCAAGCAGGTACTGGCCTGTCGAAAGCGTTTCCAACAATCCAGCAATATTCAGAAATGTAGTTTTACCGCATCCGGAGGGCCCTGTAATCGTTACAAACTCCCCTTCATCGATGGTAAGTGAAAATTCATTCAATGCATGGGTTTCTACTAGCTCTGTTCTGAAGACTTTGCACACATCTTTCATTTGCAACATTGGTCAATCCCTCGTTAGTTATTTATTAGCACTGCTTCTGCGCTGTTAAATGAATCGGTACTGGAAACGATGATGTTGTCCCCGGCTGATAAGCCATCGAGAATCTCGATGCTGTTTAAACTGGTTGCTCCGGTTACGATAGCTCGTCGATGGGCAATGCCATCATCGATGACATAAGCAACTCGGCCATTTCCGCTGTCAAAGAATTGGCCACGCTGAACCATTAGCACGTCGTCTTTTTCTTCCAGCAGTATGCGCGTGGTGAGACGCTGATTTTGTCGCAGGCCATCGGGAACCAGTTCGTCGAATCGAATCCTGCCGGTCACCTGGTTATCGATAATCTCTGGAGATACAGCAACGAGCGTTGCATCAAATTGTTGTGTTCCCGCCCGTATTTCAGCATGCATGCCGATGGCAAGATCGTCTGCATAGCTTTCCGAGATTAGAACTTCCACTTCAAATGCGGACAGGTCGACTACGCTAAGCACAGCCTGGTTCTTGGCAACATTGGTTTTCTGGTCAACAGTTAAGTTGCCAACGATACCGTTAACTGGAGACACGATAACTAGCTCTCCAACCTGTCGCACCAGGTCTTCAACCAGGAGCTCTTGCTGATCGATATTTAGTTGTGAGGTTTGTAACTCAAATTCGAGTCGTTCATTATCAAGATCAGTATCCAGCAGTGAATGATTGTGCAGAAGCTCAGCATTTTCCAAGTCGTCTTCTGCCTTATTGAATTCAATTTCAGTAAGTGCGCCTTGAGTAAATGCCTGCTGTGCTCTATTTAGTTCCCGTGTTGCGGCCTTTAAGGCGATAGTGGCGGAGTCTTCATCTTTTTGATTCTGCAATTCTTGCTGACGAGTAGTAATTCGCTGACGGGCGAGTTCAATTTGTAAGGAGGACAGGCGTGATTGTTCCTGTAAAAGTTGATTCTGAGTCTCGGGGCTCTCGATAGTGGCCAGCACTTCTCCACTGTGCACTCTATCACCGGACTCGACTTCGAATGTTATGGTGCCTGTTTGAGTGGCATAGAGTGTGGGGCTAATAGCGGCTACAACGCGGCCCTGCACTGAGATGTCTCGCACAAAATTGCCGCGACTCACCAATGCTGTTCGCAAGCGCTCACTGGAAACGGATTCTTGTGCCATTGACCAGCGTTTCACCGTGGGTGCGGCAATCCAGCCAGCGGCGACCAGAATTACCAGCAAACCAGAGGAGAGCAGGATCTTCGATTTACCAGTTTTCGGTTCCAACGCTATATCTTGCGAGGAAGTATCAGAAATTTCCATAGCGCCAGTCTTCTAAGCATTTGATTTTTATTGAATTCAATGAATAACTGAATAATCAGCAATTCATGGCTATTGAAACTTAGATGCCGGGAAGACCGAAACGGTTACAAGATTGGTAGAAGTTAGTTGAGGGGCAGTTAACGAGGGGGCGCTGCGATTGGCGTAGGGAATGAGTTTTTGCTTGGGGAAGCTATTCCTTATGCTAATTCTCTTTCGAAAAGCTTCTCTACATTATGTACCACATATTCTAGCATTCTCTGTTTGAAGCATTGATTAGTTCACTTACTAGGCGTAGGTTTGAAGATCGAATTCACAGCATAATATCCTATAAGAGCTAATTGACAATGGAGGTTTGAATGGCTATTCAAAATTCTCGTATTAAAGCGCCACATTTACTGGGTTTAATTAGTGTAATCATAGTATTGCTAACTCCGCCGGTGATCCTCGCGCAGTTTGTAAGCGATGATATTCCTCGCCTGGTCAATGGGCTTCCCGATATGCAGGGCACCTGGGACTTTCGCACCATCACCCCTTTCCAGCGTCCCGAAATCCTGGCGGACAAAGAAGTACTAAGCGAAGCGGAGGCAGCAGCATTTGAGGACGCTGAAAACGAACGCCGAGATAGAGATAACTTCACCGACACTTCCACCACCGGCGACTACAATCAATTCTGGTACGACCGAGGCAACGAAATTCTCGATGATGGTCGCACCTCATTAATAGTCGATCCGGCCGACGGCCGCATTCCAGCGTTAACCGCTGTTGCTCGAAGCAGAAACCAATTAAGACGAGAGGCTGCTCAGCTAGCCGCAGGTGTAGAAGTCAGACCCTTATCCGAGCGCTGCATCATGGGTTTTAATTCCGGGCCGCCGATGATTCCCAGCGCCTACAACAACAATGTACAACTAGTACAAACAGATGAATTCGTTCTTATACATAATGAGATGGTTCATAACATCCGTCCTGTAAAGATGAACACAAGCAGTCACCTCGAAGTTCCTCGTAAATGGGAAGGTGATTCTATCGGGCATTGGGAAGGAGACACGCTAATTATTGAAACCAATAACTTCGCCAGAGAAACATCCTTTGGCAACTCCAGTGCAAGCATGCATCTGTTGGAAAAGTTCTGGATGATCGATGCGAACACTCTGGGTTATGAATTCACCATAACCGACCCTACAACCTGGGAAGCCCCCTGGACGGTTATGTTTCCTATGCGCCGTTCAGAAGAACCGATTTATGAGTATGCCTGTCATGAAGGCAATTATGCGATGGCGGGGATATTAGGTGGCTGGCGTAGGCTGGAGGCTTTGGGGCAGTCTGGGCAGCAGTGATTTGATTCGCTCGAATACTGAGTGTATTAGAGTTCCAATTTATGTAGTACAGATAGCTTTGTTAAAAACAAACCGATAAGCATGAAGAAAGAAAAGGAGGCGGGTTTATGCTTCAGGTATAGACAAACAAGAAAACCTGTCTTTTTTTGCGCCTTTTTACTCGATAGACTGATCTTTCGCTTAGTGGCATTTCTGTAAGGGTTGGTATAGATTACAAGCATTGAAACAGTCCTGTATGTTAATTCCTGCCGCACACTTCGAGGTACCTATGAAAATACAATTCTGCTTGAGCTTAGCAATCTCACTTACTCTGAGTGGTGTTGTCGCTGCACAGTCATCTAGCGACTATGAGGTTCCCCGCACACAGTATGGTCATCCTGATTTGGAGGGAGTTTGGAATTTCGCAACCTCGATTCCTATGGAGCGACCGGAGCGGTTTGGTGAGCAAGAATTTCTGACTCCCGAGCAGATTGAAGAAGAAAAAGCACTGCGTGCTGCAGCCGCTGTTGCTGCCGATGCTGCCGCCGCGCAGAGAGTGTTGGACCCTGATGCCCCTGATGCGGGTTCAGATCCAGGTGGCTACAATGATTTCTGGTTTGAGGCTGCTGGCATTGGCGACGTGGTAAGAACCTCATTGGTTATTTATCCTAAGAATGGTCGGTTTCCTGCTGCTGTTGAAGGAGTGGCGCGTCAGTTTGATACGCTCGGACCCGACATTCCAAGTACTCGCCCGGTGCGCACCCTGGTGGGAGGTATCGCCAAAGACGGACCCGAAGACCGTGGTTTGTCCGAGCGCTGCATCGTTGGCTTTAATTCGGGCCCGCCATTCACGCCGAGCCTCTACAACAATAATGTACAAATTATCCAAGGCAGAGACACCGCCGTTTTATATACTGAAATGATTCATGACGCTCGCATCGTGCCATTGGGTGAGAAGCCGGATTTAGCCGATGAGATTCGATTATGGTCTGGGGATTCCAGAGGTTGGTATGAAGGAGATACCCTGGTGGTGGAGACTAAAAACTTCAACGGATTACGCCAATCCTTAAACTATAGTTTTCTTGGTTCCAATGAAGAAACCGTACTCACTGAAAGGTTTACTCGAAACAGTTACGATTCAGTAGATTATGAATTCACCATTGATGACCCGGGCACCTTCACTGATAAGATTACTGCCGTCATCCCTATGACTAAAGTGGCAGGGCAGCTATATGAGTATGCCTGTCATGAAGGCAACTACGGGATGCAGAATTTACTCCGCGGAAAAAGAGTTGAAGAAAGACGATCAGAAGAGGGTTCTCAGTAGATATCGTTCCGACAGTTGTTGGAACGATCTTATTGACGCTGTGATTGACCCCTATGTTTTTCTGATCTCTTAGAAGAATCCCTCTATCACCATGTTTGATCAGGCTCTTACATACTGATTGAACCAATCCACAGTCCGTTGCCATGCTACCGTTGCTGCCGCTTCGTTGTAGCGTTCGGGCGTGGCGTCGTTGAAGAAGCCGTGCAAACAGTCGGGGTAGATGTGCCCCTCGTGGGTCACGTTGTTAGAGGCTAATGCCTGTTCGTAATCTGGCCAGGCATTCATCAGACGCGTGTCCAGCTCCCCGTGTTGCACCATGACCGCAGCGCGAATATTGCGCGCCGCTGCCGCATCCACGCCGCCGCCATAAAACGGTACCGCCGCCGCCAGGTCTGCACCCATTCGTGCTGCCAGTTGATTGGAAACACTGCCTCCGTAACAAAAACCGGTGACACCGATCTTGCCCGTGCAGTCCGAACGATTCTTCAACCAGTGTGCAGAGGCAACAATGTCTTCGAAGCGTTTATCCCCATCGAGTTCGCGGAATAGTTGTCCGCCCTGATAGTCATCGCCGGGATAGCCCCCGACAGAGGTCAACACATCAGGTGCGAAGGCCATGAAATTTGCAAGGGCGAAACGGCGAGCTATATCTTCGGTGTGAGGATTCAGCCCTCGATTCTCATGCACGACAATGATGCCGGGAAGTTGTGAAGGTGTTTCACTGCGGCTGTCGGCACTGAAAGGGCGCGCGAGGTAACCGCGTATATAACCATGGCCATCTGGAGACGGAATGGTTTCATAGCTTACGGTGATACGTTCGTCATCACGTTGAACTTGTTGACCCATGGCGTAATTGGGCATCAGTGCTTCGGCGATGGCGGAGGCAGTGAGTCCTGCCACGGCGAATTGCTTGAGACCACTGAGAAACTTACGGCGGCTGATTTCGCCGTGAACGTAGTCGTTGTAGATTTGAATTGCTCCCACAGGAACGGTACGTCTTTCTTTTTTTGACATTATTATTCTCCCATTTCCCTAAACTATTTGTGCATCTTCGCGTTTTTCTTATTGTTCATCTTCCAGGGCCGAAAGCGGTATTCCGTTTTCATCAAGTCCTTCCACTTCATAGCGACGCCAACCGGCAAGAATGCCTGCCAGGCCATGGTTGCCTTCATGACAGGCATATTCATAGACGGGATCTGAAATGCGACGCATGGGAAGTCTTGCTGACCAACTGCTATCCCAGGACTCGGCATCTTCAACGGTAAAGTCATAATCCAGAGTGTTCTCATCCACCCAGGTGATGCGTTCTTCTACTTTGGCGGCAGGGGACATGTTGCGCCAGCCATACCAGTAGTAATAATGCTGCGTGTTGATTACCAGCGTGTCTCCTTCCCAATGGGCAATGGAGTCGCCTTCCCATTTTAGCTGACTGGTGCTGTGTTCGTCGGTGAAGGGAATGATGCGAGCCGCGTGAATCATCTCATTGTTAATAACAACATGGTCTTTGGTCTGTACCAGCTGCATATTGTTATTGTACGAGCCGGAAATCATCGGTGGGCCAGTGCGAGCATTGAGAATGCAGCGGTCATTTAGAGTTCGAGCTTCAGGCCCAGCACTTAAGCGACGCATCTCGGAAATTTCAGCAGACCGTGCACGGCCGGCTGCATTCAGAGTTGGCACGCGGCCGTTAGGCGGGTCATAAATTAGCGAGGTGCGAAGGTCAGCTACGGTTTCAACGCCGCGCTCGTACCAGAATTCATTATAGGAAATTACGCCAGGGGGGTAACCGGCTCCACCGACGGAATCGATAATCAGATCGCGGTTCTGACGAGTGTTTTCATAGGACTCCCATTCGGCGGCTTCTTCTGGTGTTAGGGTGGCCTTGTCGGCAAGTTCTGGTGGTCGCTGCAATGGAGTAATGGTGCGAAAGGTGTAGGTACCCTGCATATCAGGATGGCCGTGCTCTGTACGCGGGATGTCTGATGTCTGCGCTAACGCGGCAGTGCTCAGGAACAGGCTTGCAGTTATCACAGTAGTAAACGCAGCGGAAATTGAAGTTCTCATATCTTCCTCCATTTATTTCTAACTTATTTTTGTTGGAGCCTAGAGTACTGAAAATACGCCTATTTTGGCTGTATGAAAAGAATTAAAAAGAAAAGTAAGTGGCACTGAAAACCTACTAAAATGCAAAAATCAGCGGGCTTTACGGCCGAGCTTTATCTGTATTTTATTATTAGACGTCGAGAGGAGAAAGAGTTTGGGGCGACGAAAAATAATTGAGAGGAACTACTGAGGAGGAATCAAGAAGTAAGTTATCACTGCCCCCGAAACAAATCCGCTATCCGATCCGAGACCTCATTGGCTTCATTTCGGCGTGCGCCTCGCAGCATATTTGCCATGCCATAGTTTCCCTCGTGACAGGCATACTCGTATAACTGAGCCTCTACTTTGGTCATGGGTAATGTAGCGGTTAGCTTATCGGTAAAAGTGGAAGGATCATCGATGGTGAATTCATAGTTGATGGTTTGCTCACTTACACGTGTAAATCGCTCTGTGAGTATTTTGTTTCTGGAAGTTCCGAAACCATCAAAGCTTTGGGTCAAGCCATTGAAATTGCGTGTTACTACAATCAGGGTATCGCCATCCCAATGACCGCGTGAGTCCCCTGACCAGAGCCCAAGGTTCTGATCCAGGGCCGGGCGCTTCTCGAGATAAACAATACGAGCGTCGTGAACCATCTCGGTCAGGATAACCACATGATCCTTGTTTTGTATGATCTGCAGATTGTTGTTATACACACTCGGTGATAATGGCGGGCCAGCGTTAAAGCCAACGAGACATCGTTCCGACAGACCCCGATCTTCTGGGCCATCCCGGCCAATACCGCCGATTACGAATCTCACCGGGCGTTCCCCGACAGCCTCTATCTCACCACCGGGTTGGTTCTCTATTCCCTCCTCGAGTGGAGGTATGCGACCATTCAGCGGAAAGACGATTCGCGAAGTGCGCACATTGCCTTCGCTGCGAACGTTCTCCATCCAGATGGTGTCATTGTAAAAGGCTTCAACGCCCGATGCGGATCGCACTGGAGCATCTGCCGCTCTCGATCCAATGCCAAAACGCTGAGTCTGTGAAGCGGCGATCTCTTCATCGCTTAGAAATTGCCGCTCACCGAATTGTTCGGGGCGCTGCAATGGGACATTGGATGAGAAATTCCACACTCCCTGCAGGTCAGGTAGTCCCCATTGGGTGCGGGGAATTTCATAGTCTTCGGCAGCCAGGCTGAACTGGGAGACTTGTAGAAAAAAACACGCTAGTAGAGTTAGCGAACTACGGCTTCTCATGACTTATTCCAGGTAAAAGGGGCAGACCAGTTTTATGCTGCTTCTGTGAGCCTACATAATTTTGATCTGTTCCCATTTGCTTATTCTGTATCTGTTAATTGGCTAAGGGGTCAGGTCTCATTTGAAAGTGATAGACCTTGCTGGTGGTGCCAGCGCCAGTTTCCATGTGAAAAGGTGCGCGACTGGAAATCGTGGACCATATGCCTCGACCCTGCCAGCCAGCATCGGCGTCATCGATGCGACCATCCATCCACTTGGTATAAAAACCCAGCGGGTAAGGTACCGTCAGCCGCAGAAATTCACCCTCATTAAGAACCAGCAGACTGCCAGACTGATTACCGGTGTTGATAGGCGTGTTGGCTCCCAGTCCAAGAGTATCGAATTGATCCACCCAAGTGTAATAGCTACCTTCGGAGCTGCCTGATTGTTGAATGTTCTTGAACTGGGGCAGGGGCTCTGTAAAAAAGCTCCAGCCTTCCGGACAGTGTTGGCCGGTGGCTTCGGGGCCGTTAAGAGGTGCGGTACATAGGCTGCGATCGAAGCGACCCATGTGTCCACTAGCCAGGGCTACCCAGGCGACACCGTTGCGGTCGATGTCCATACCCCGGGGAGAGAACCCCTCGATGGCGCTGCCATCTTCATTCAGTGGTAATTCGTAGTACTCGGTTAATGCTGTGGTGCTGGGGTCGGCGCCGGGCATGACCCGTACGACGGCGCCGGGATAACTGAGATTGGAACCCCACACCGAACCATCCGGTGCTGGAGCGACGGCATAGAGGCCAGAGTTAATACGTTTGTCTAACGCAGGATCTATGGCCGCATCCGGTTCCACGTAGTCATCGCGGCGGCCATTGCCGTTGGTATCGAGAATGAAAGGAGTCCAACCTTGCGCAGCAACGGCGTCGCCTGTTTCCAGAAATTCACGGGTGTTAAGCCAACCTACAACAGATCCACCACCGCTGGTCCACAGGGTATTGTCAGCATCTTCGGCGAACATTAGATGGTGAGTGCCGAAGCAGGTATTGATGGGCGTGTAAATTTCAGTGCTTGGATCATAGACGCCAAGGTGACGACCGGACCGGCCTCGCGGCATAACTTGTGCGGAAGGATGATCAGAACCTTCCTGACAGAACTCCGGCACATTACCCGGATCGCGGGCTCGGGAGGTAATCCATACCCGTCCGTCGGCGTCCATCATCGGGTTGTGCACAGTGGTGGCTGCATCCCAGATTGGTTCGTCGCCCCAGGTGGGAGAGGTAGCCATGTTTGGCTGTGGTTCAGGATTGTAATTCGGGTCTTCCGGGAACACCGGAACCTGGTCGATGGTATGGGCCGTGGGATCCAACACCGGTAAGTAGTCGGCACTGTTTTCCAGCGCACCGTAAATTTTGCCATAGGCATTTACCGTGGGATCACGGCGGTCGGTGGAGACTAGATCGTGCAAATAGGCGGTGGGGTCGGCCCAATCCCATTGCGTGATTACCACATTGCGCTCGAGTCCTTGAGGCCGCTCTGGTGCCGGGGGCAATTCGCCACTAGCGATGCGGTCGGACCAGTCAGCAAACATTTCCAGAGTTCGACGATCGCCCATTCCAGCCAATATGCTGGACATGAAGCCTCCGGCCTGACCGGAGCGCACGCGTCGATTCCAGGCATCGTAACTGGTTTCCAGATCCGCAAACATTTCTGGCATGGTGCGGGTAGCGTTGTTGCCCATTTGGTGACAAACCACGCAGCCACCGCTAGTTACGCGGCGGATGTAATCATCCTGAGTGAGCACGCCCGCGGCAATGCCATTGCCATCAGGTCCTGTGCCTGGAAACTCATGAGCTTCGGGAATTTCCAGCAATGAAAACCAATAACCCGCTGGGTAATATTCAGCAGCGGCGGCAGCATTAGGGGCGACCTCCGCAATGAGGTCATGCATCTGGCCCGGCTCGGCACTAATGCGCGGTGAATCCACTAAACCATAGCCGCGAACCCACACCTCAAAATTGGCCTGGGGCAGGTCGGGAATAAGGTAGCGCCCCTGGTCATCAGTGACCACGGTTTTGGAATAAAGTGTTCCCAGATCGCGGGTTTCGGCGATAACCCAGACGCCTGCCTCGGGACCGTTGATGCCTGTGACCACACCGCTGATGTCGTCGTTATCCAGGGTCATGGCAGCAGCTGTCACTGGAGCAGACTCGCTGCTTGTAGAAGAAGATTGGTTGTTGGTGTTTGTGTCGCCGCAAGCGATGAGGAGCAGTGCCACGAAGGACAGGATAGTAGTCCGGAATATGCGCATGATGGCCTCTTTCATTGTCAGGATTTGCTGATTCTCCACTGTACTAGCTAGGGATTTCGGGGGCAATTAGATATTTGGGGGCGGTTGGGAGCCGGGTAGTGAGTTCAGCTCCAGGACTACGAGAATTTATTTAGAATGATTAGTTGGAATATCTACATTTGCCATGGCATAAACTAAAAATTTTACAGATGAAGATTCCCAGCTGAAATTAGTTATGTTTTAGAAAGGATTGTTCTGGCAATGGGAATTAATAGTCTAAATACCCGCTAACTTCAAGAGAATTTGAAATCTTGATTGCTTCGGTTCGTCTGCAAATACACTCGTACTATGGTATCGCTCCCATAAGAAAATGGAACGGTGCTAGGTTGAAGACGCAGTGGGTAGTTAGCCCAGCATTTCCGCGCTAACCATTCGTAGTTAGTACCTAATAAAAAAGCACAGGAAAATCATATTTCGATGAGTATCGAAGTGCGTGTTTTCGTGCATTCAAAAAACAA
>JABJIC010000027.1 GCA_018661465.1 Gammaproteobacteria bacterium
CTTGGTGTAGATGCACCTGGCACGAAGGGCATGGCTAGCTCTTTAGCTTTTGATAGTAATGCATCTGAACTGCCAGGGCTGACTGCAAATTTGGCACCGGCTGCTTGCACCTGCTGCAATTGCTCAGCAGTACGCACACTGCCAGCGCCGAGTGTCATCTGAGGTAAGTCTCGGGCAATATTTTCGATAGCAGCGATGGCTACGTCTGAACGCAGGGTAATCTCGATGGCTGACATGCCTGCATTGAGCAAACATTCGGCGAGCGCTACGGCTTGGCCTGTCTGGCTAACGGTTACAACCGGTACGATTTTAGAGGCGGCAAGAATTTCTCCTGCGTCCACAATTCTCTCCTAATTCAACTTAGTATTATAAGGGGAAACGTTTCTATAATTTGCGTAGCCAGATATTGCGGTAAGCCACTGGTGAGTCATGATCCTGTAAGGCTAATGGTAGATCACCATGGGTACGATAGTTGGGTTTACCAATGAATTCTGTTGGCCCTTGAACTGTGACATTGTTTTGAATAAGAATGCCATTGTGAAACACAGTGAAAGTGGCTGGGCGGGTAAGCCGGCCGTCGCTGCCAAACAGTGGTGCCATGAACACAATATCGTAAGTTTGCCATTGGCCCGGCCCGAGAGAGGCGTTAACTAGCGGGATGTGCTGTTTGTAGATGCTGCCTGCCTGACCATTGACGTAGGTTGGATTGTCCACCGAATCCAATACCTGTACTTCATAATCTTCCATTAGGAAAATGCCGCTATTGCCACGATCTTGGCTATCGCCGACTACTTCGGCAGGCGATCTCCATTCCACGTGCAATTGTACGCTGCCGAAGCTTTCTCTCGTTTTGATCAGGCCGGTACCAGGTTCAACGATAAGGATGCCATCCTCTATGAGCCATTGTGCATCACCGCCACGAACGGATTCCCACGCTGCGAGGCTTGAACCGTCAAATAAGACAATAGCGTCGGAAGGTGGGGTTTGCGCTGAAGCGGGTTTGACCTGCTTTGGTGCAGGCTCCCACAGTTCTGTTATTGCAGCTTGGGCATTTATGCGCGCTACCCGTTCCGCTCTTGATTCTTCCTGAGCAGTTGCTGAGTTATTTGTAACGGCTACTGCCAGAAGCATTGCTGCAAGTGTGTGAGAAGATTTAAGCATATTGGCTAAGGTCCAAGATGATGTGTAGGCCAAGAATTTTGCGGGAGCTTGGCGCGAATGTCTACCCTTATGGCTAGAAAGAATATGCAGAAATGATAGCTGTCTGGACGAAGCGTTCCTTTGCTACTTTGTTTTTACATTGCCCCATTTTCCCTCAAACTACTCTTAATCTTGTGTAGCACCATGTTCCAAATATCCGTTCCTGACAATTGCTGCGGTTCTGTGCTCTCCTGTATGGTGCCACCCTGGAGGCATAATAATGCAGAGTATTTTGTTGATCAGCCCCGGAGTATTGAAGACGTCTCTGCCCAGAGCCACAAATTCTCCAAAGTAAACGTCGAAAAAGTTTCCTGAATCCATCTTTCGATTAATTCCGTAGTCTACTTTTACTTCCAATTGTTCCTCCTGATAGGTTCCAAATACCTTGTCCCAAATATTCAGCAGGTTGCAAAAATTGGTGTCTATATATAAAGGATTGCGAGCGTGGTGAACCCTGTGGTGTGAAGGTGTCAGCATGATCTTGTTCAAAAATCCGAACCTGGCATCTTTGATCATGTTCTCTCCCACGTGGATGAAAGCACCGTAGGTGCCATCAATGAACATGATGATAAATAACATTTCAGGCTGAACACCTAACAAGATGCACACAGTTGTTCGAATGGTGTCGGCATAGGGCGCTTCTAAGAAGAAGTGCGCATGGGTTACCGACAGGTTCATGTTTTCAGGTGCATGATGTGTCGAGTGCAGACACCAAAATAAGCGCACTTTGTGCCCGAGGTAGTGGTAGATGAAATGTCCGAATTCCCAGACTATGTAGCCGTAGATAAACCAGTACCAGGTCAAGCTGGTTTGAAAGGGTGCATATTTTTCAAACAGTCCGATACAAAGAACGATCATGCCTAGCGAAATGAATCTTCCGATAAATCGATTGGCCACATAAATCAGAAAATTAATTTTGTAGACTTTTGCCTGGGGCTTTTTATTAATCAGGCTCAGGATGAACTCAAAAATAAGCAGCAAAGGGATAATGGGAATAATAAAAGCACGTATGCCGTCATAGGTGGTGAAGGCACCGAATTCTCCTGCTCGTAGAATCTCCCACGCCTGGGAAATTCGTAGAAACCCGAGAACTTCGCTGTAGACTATTTGAATAATTTCCATGGCTGTTATTGTTATGATGAGTGCTATTTTTAGCTAGCAGGAATGCATGCCCAATTTATAGGATTGCTCAAGAGTGCAGGCATTCCAGGACAAAGTCAAAAGTCGGGAATTCAGTTATTATGATCGCAAAGTAAGTCATGCTCACCATTCAGGCATAGCATCAATATCATTCAGAAGGCAGGATAATGAGAATATATTCGACATTGAAAGCAGTAATACTTACGTCAGCCTTTTGCCTCTTTGCTTTGCTGCTGCAGAGTGAGAACGGTTTTGCTGCAGAAGGAGAATCTCAATTTGCTATTCCTTCAACGAACGAAGGCTTGCCAGGAGAAGGACCAATCCGGCGTTACGAGTGGTTTCAAAACCTTTGGGAGAGCCGACGCTCGAGCTGGTTTGAATCCATCGAGATAGATCAGGGCGCGGTAGTTTTTCTAGGTGATTCCATCATTCAAGGCTGGGGTGAAGGACTGGACGCTGCGTTTCCGGGAATGAAGGTGGCTAATCGAGGTATCAGTGGTGATACCTCTCGAGGAGTACTCATTCGACTTGAGGAGGACGTGTTTGCCGCGAATCCCTCGGCGGTCGTTTTACTCATCGGTACCAATGATCTAGAGGAGGGAGCAGCGCCAGAAGTCATTGCCAATAATGTTCAGTTGATTCTGGAGGCAATATCTAAATTTAACCCAGAGATACCCATCATTTTCTGCGATGTTATGCCAAGTTCCAGCCAGATGAGCAGACCTACAGAGCAGATCCAGGCGGTCAATGCTTTGTATCGCAATATTTTACAGAACTATCCGCAGGCAACCCGATTGGATACGTTTTCGCTTTTTGACAACGGTGAAGGCAATGCCAGCCTGAATGAGTTTCCTGATTTGCTGCATCCCAATGAACTTGGCTATGCGAAATGGGCAGAAGCTTTGCGGCCCGTGCTAAGGCAATTAGAACTAATGATGTAAGACTGAGAAAACAGAGTGTGCTAAGAATTCGCAGAAGTCCGGTTATGAAAACTACTGCATTTTTACTCTTACTCATTAATCACAGGATTTGTATAAAGACGGCCGTCCACGGACTTCTTCCAGTAGACCCCAGTCTTCATCGCTCAATTCGTAGCCCTCTGGAAATGGTGGGCCTGGGCGGCGATTGTAAGCCTTGTGCACTCGCTCATCCTTATAGTAAGCGCGAATGATCAAGGGGAAAAACAGTTTGAAGAACACGTGGGATTGAGCTGGCCAGCTTTCTATTTGATTGGATATCCAGTCGTTGAATTTTTCAGCCTTCCAATGGCTTGCTGCGCTAATTCCGCCTTCAGATTCTAAGAGTTCATGAAAAGCATTAAGCAGGCTGTTCAAGGCGTCAGTGGTGTTGCTGTACAAGCGCTGGAAAACTTCTTCATCGTCAGCCCCAGGCAGTGATCTCTCAGTAGACGGTGGAATTACAGAAGCAGCTATTTGCTTGAGGAGCTGTTCTTCATCTTTGCTGAATCCGGGTTTGATACTCATAATATTTTCAGCCTAGCCAAACGCCTAATCAAAAAGAGACGCGTTACTCAAACGTGTCTTGATGGAATCGGCGATATACAAGGACAATGCTTGTATCGTTGATGTTGGATTCACGCCGCCACTGGTAACAAATAAGCTGCCATCGATAACAAACAGGTTTTTGACATCATGGCTTCTGCCCCATTCATTAACCACAGACTTTTCCGGGTCGGTACCCATACGCGCGGTTCCCAGGTTATGCCAGCCAGCCATTGGCATCGGAGACTGAGTGCGAATTATTTCTTCAGCGCCAGCTGCCTCAAATAGCTCTCGTCCTCGAGCCTCTGCAAAGCCAAGGATCTTGCGACTATTCTCGCCCAGCTTGTAATTTATTTTGGGCGCAGGAATGCCATTGCCATCGGTTAATGATCCGTCGAGGGAAACGAAATTGCTTTCCTCGGGCAAATCTTCGCACACCGCAGCGACTGCCATAATGCGATCGGCAAGTTGCGAATATGCTTCATGATGATTCGTGCCCATGGGTAAGCGTCCTGTTAATAAGCCAATCATGGCAGTGGTGAGCGGACCGTGGCCTCTGTGCATCTCGATTGAAAAGCCGCGCACAAATCCTCTCGCTGTGTCCGTTTCATAAAACTCGTGAGACTGTATTCCTTTCAATGGTCCACGGCTGCCGTCCAGTGCATCTTTAAAGCGTGCTTCCACAGTGGCATAGGGATGGAACATGAGATTCTTGCCTACCAGACCGCTGCGATTGGCCAGGCCGTCAGGGAATAGACTGGACTTGGAGTTTAATAGCAGCCGCGGTGTACCAATGCCGTTGCAGGCTACTACTACCATCTGTGCCGATTGGCGGTGTGTGTTCCCATTCGCGTCAAAGTAGATGACGCCGGTGGCCATGCCATCAGGTCCTACTGTGACTTCCTGCACCCGACAGTTTGTTTTCAGATGCACACCCTGGCGAATCGCTTCGGGCCAGTAAGTCACATCGACGCTTCCTTTTGCGCCCTGGGCGCAACCTGATCCACACAGGCCAATATTGATACATTTATCTCTGCCTTCGTATTCGGTGGTATTGATCGCGCAATCCGCTGGCCACCAGTGCCAGCCTAGCTTGTTATAAGCGCGGGCAAGAGCGCTGCCGGATTTTCCCAGTGGAATAGGTGGCATGGGAGCTTGCTTGGGTGGATAAGCCGGATCCCCGGCGAGGCCGGAAACTCCCATCATGCGATCATTGAGTTCATAGAAGGGAGTAAGGGTTTCGTAATCGATTGGCCAGTCCTCGGCGACACCATCCAGCGTTCTTACGCGAAAGTCTGATGGGTGTAGCCGGGGGAAATGGGCAGCATAGAGTATGGTGCCTCCGCCAACTCCATTGAAATTGGCAGCGGCGATATCTGAGTCTTCATTGTTGACGGGATAGTCTGCGCTGGATTTGCGAATATTGGGATCAAAACTGAAGTCGTCTCTTAGCTCAAAGTCTGAGCTCATTGCAGGATAGTTCCCGTGGTCTACCCAGTCGCCCTGTTCCAGACAAAGAATTTTCATCTTTGTATCAGCAAGGCTCCAGGCGAAGGCAGCTGCAGAGGCGCCACCACCAATAATGAGAACATCTACGTCTTTCATTACTTGCTTAAAATCCCCTTAGTTTGAATTGGAGACTAGGTATTTTTCTAAAACGGCTTCGTCCAATTCCACCCCGATACCAGGTCGATCTGGAACAAGCAGGTCACCTTTTTCCCAGACTAAAGCTTGTTTTACGATCTCGTTGAAAAATCCGTCGGACTTGCCAATACTTTCCTGAATAAGAAAGTTGGGAATGCTGGCATCGATTTGCAAGGCAGCGGCTGTAATAACTGGGCCGCCCCAAACATGTGGTGCCATTAATACGTAGTGAGTTTCGGCAAGGGCGGCGATTTTCTTAACTGCGGTTATACCACCGGCACTGCCCAGATCGGGTTGAGCTACTGCGCAGGCCTTGGCCTGAAACAGGCGTTGGAATTCATGGGCAGTCACCAGCCGTTCGCCTGTGGAAACCGGGATACTGGTAGCCGCAGCGACGCGCGCCATTTCTTCACAGTTTTCCGGTGGGCAGGGTTCTTCCAGCCACAGTGGATCATATTGTTCGATGCGCTTGGCGAATCGAATCGCCGCTGCCGGTGTGATTTGTCCATGGGTACCAATCAGGATGTCCGCTTCTTCACCCACTGCTTCTCGAACAGCGCCCACCACTCGTGCGCCCATGCCGAGTTCTTTTTGGGGAAGGTCCCAGGGCTGTTGAATATTTTGTGCTTCCTTGTTTTGAATCAGGGGATCGAACTTAAGTCCGGTAAATCCTTCGGCCACATAGGACGCTGCCAATTCACCCATGCGTTCAGGGTCGGATACCCAGGCTATGCCGGTTGAGCGCAGGCTGCTGGGATCGGAATCATCGTATATATAGCTGTAAGTGCGAATGCGATCTCTGAATTTGCCACCGAGCAATTCATATACCGGGGTGTTGTAGTGTTTGCCAGCCAGATCCCATAGCGCGGTATCAAATGCGCTGATGATTCCGAAGGTGGAGTAATCGGGGTGCAGATGGGTGAGTTTCTGGTAAAGCCTGTGATGGAGTCGTTCCCTGTCGAGTGCATTTTCACCCTTTAGATGCGCGTCGAAAATTTCTTTGATCAATGAATCGTAACTACTTTCAAGACCTCTGAAGCAGGAAAGCACAGCCGTCTCTCCCCAGCCTTCCAGCCCATCGTCGGTTTCCAGTTTGAGGAAGTACCAGTGCATCCCCCCTTTATGTGGCGGCTCAGTTTTAATGACGAAGCTGCGTACGCCAGTGAGCGTTGGCATTGTTCGACTCCTTTAAGGCTGAAACAGTTGAATTAAGTGATTGCCCGAGTAGTCTATTAGAATATCCAATTCAGCGCGTCTTGCCTATTATTATAGTTGTGCTTTAATACGAAAATTCTGATAGCGACTGAATTCAAATTGGTGGAGGGTGAAGCTTGACTATACGTTACGGCATAATTGGCACCGGCATGATGGGCTGCGAGCATATTCGCAATCTGGCGGTCATGGATGACGTTGATGTGGTAGCAGTTGCTGACCCGAATGAAGAGCCGCGACAATGGGCTGAAAAATACTGCGCTGATCGGTTCACACCAAGAGTCCATGAAGACTACAGGGAGATTCTCGACAACGACGATATCGATGCCCTGGTTATTGCGTCACCGAACTTCACCCATATCGATGTTATGCGCGATGTATTTAAAACCGACAAGCACGTGATGTTGGAAAAACCCATGTGCACAACTCTTTCTGACGCACTGGAATTGGATAGGTGCGCAGAATCACACAAGGGCATCGTCTGGATTGGTCTCGAATATCGCTATATGCCAACGACTTCAGCACTGCTGCATCATCTACCCGATATCGGCAATGTAAAGATGTGTGCGATTCAGGAACATCGCTTTCCCTTTCTCAAAAAAGTGGGGGATTGGAATCGGTTTAATCGCAACACCGGGGGTACCCTGGTAGAAAAGTGTTGCCACTTTTTTGATCTGATGAACCTGGTTGTTCCTGGCAATCCTGTACGGGCGATTGCCTCCGGTGCTCAATCCGTCAATCACCTGGATGAATCGTACAATGGTGAAGTGCCTGACATTCTCGATAACGCATACGTAATCGTGGAATACGACAGCGGTGCCCGGGCAATGTTGGATCTATGCATGTTTGCAGAAGGTTCCAAATACGAGCAGATGATCGCTGTTACCGGAGACGATGGAAAATTGGAAACTACAGTGCCTGGAGACGAAGTCTTCATAAGCAAGCGAGAACGCAACTCGGGTAAGTCTGTGCAAATTGAAATGGATCCGCGGGTAAAGCACGAAGGTTTTCACCATGGATCAAGTTTTCTTGAGCACCGGGAATTTATCGATGCAATTCGCGAAGGAAGACCACCGGCCGTAACGACCCGGGATGGTCTGATGTCGGTACTGTTGGGAATGGCCGCCCAGAAGTCCATCGAAAGTGGCCAGGCAGTCGATATCCAGAGTCTATTAACAAGTAAACAGTAGAACTTAAACTCATGCCATATAACTCAGTCAAAGAAATGCCGCCTATTGGATTTGGATTGTGGAAGATAGCGCCGGACAGTTGTGAAGAAGCTGTAGTCGAGGCTATTCGCTGTGGCTATCGCCACTTCGATGCTGCGAGTGACTACGGTAATGAATCAGAAGTTGGTCGGGGATTGCAGCGCGCAATTGCAGAAGGTTTATGTACCCGGGAAGAACTCTGGATTACTTCCAAGTTGTGGAATACCTATCACGCGCCGGAGCATGTGCCTGCAGCACTTGAGCGTACGCTAAATGATCTGCAATTGGACTATCTGGATTTGTATCTCATCCACTTTCCAATTGCGTTGAGCTATGTCCCCTTTGCATCCAGATATCCGGCGGAGTGGTTCTTTGATCCAGACGGCGAGCATCCGGAAATGAGACTGGCGAAAGTACCGTTGAGTGATACCTGGCGTGCCATGGAATCCTTGAAAGAGAGCGGAACTGTCAAGCACATCGGCGTGTGTAACTACAGCAGTGGTCTTCTCCACGATCTGATGAACTACAGCAAGTTACCTCCTGAAGTGCTGCAGATTGAATCTCATCCATATCTGACACAAGAGAATCTTGTTCGCCTGGCAAAAAATTATGACCTGGAGGTCACAGCTTTTTCTCCTCTAGGCTCCCTGTCCTATGTAGAGCTGGACATGGCCGATGTGGATGAGTCGATTCTCGAGCAAGCTGTTGTTAAAGACATTGCCAATCGCATCGGCTGTACTCCCGCACAGGTGTTATTGGGTTGGGGAGTGCAGCGGGGCACATCGCTCGTAGTAAAAAGCATGAATCCAGAACGCATGGCTCAAAATTTGAGCGCAACAGAAATCCAGCTTTCGCAAGATGACATGGATAGTATTTCGGCGCTTAATAGAAATCGCCGTTACAATGATCCAGGTATGTTTTGCGAGGCAGCATTCAATACTTTTCATCCTATCTATGACTAATTCTACTTTTCCTATTGTGATTGAAAACCAGGCCGGCTTATCGGAAATGGCTGATGTGTTGACTTGGCTTGATACCCAGGTTGATCAATACAAAGATCAATTGGCCAGCGCAGGTGCCATCTTGTTTCGAGGCTTTCCAGTGAAAACAGCTGAGGACTTTGATGTCTTCAGTGCTGCCTTTGCTTATGGCGACTTTACTTACAAGGAGTCGCTGTCCAATGCCGTGCGAATTAATTTCACCCCGCGGGTGTTTACAGCGAATGAAGCGCCCCCGGATGTGGAGATTTTTCTTCACCATGAAATGGCTCAGACTCCACTATCACCAGAGAAAGTTTTTTTCTGTTGTCTGAGTGCGGCGGAAAAGGGCGGAGCAACGCCGCTTTGTCGCTCGGACTGGCTCTATGCCAATTTCAAGAAACAGCATCCAAAATGGGCAGAGCAGTTTGCATCACTCGGATTGAAATACAAGATCCAGATGCCTGCAGAAGCGGATGCAGATTCCGGACAGGGGCGCAGCTGGGCGAGCACCCTCAGTGTTGATACAGTCGAGGAAGCGGAAGAAAGGCTTGCGGCGTTGGGGTATTCCTGGCGCTGGGAAGATGATGGTTCCCTGATAACTACCACTCCGGTGATGCCGGCCGTGAAGCAGCTACCCGATGGCAGTGAATCTTTTTACAACCAGGTGCTCGCTGCCCATCTTGGATGGAAGCCAGTGGGAGTAGAACAGGAAGAGCCCCTGACATTTGGCAACGGTGATGCGATAGATGGTGAGGCGCTTGCAGAGTTAGCCAGCATGGCAAATGAATTTGTTCTGCCCCTTGAATGGCAAGATGGCGATGTTGCTTTGGTAGACAATCACCGGGTTATGCATGGTCGCTATCCCTTCAGCGGATCAAGAAAGCGCTCGGTGGTGGTTTGTCTGGCGCGGGATGTCTAATTCCTGGGTCTACTGCTCAGCTAGAACTCTATCGATCAAACTCTCCAGTCGTTCGTCTGGGGTGTATCCCTGCTCCATGAGTCTCCGTGTATAGGCGGCTGCGCTTGCCAGACCCTCAGGCAAGCTGATTTCACACTTCCATCCAGCCACAGCTTCGCGCACTTTGCTGTTGTCAAAAACCACCGAGTTGGCTTTGTCCCCTTTGAGTGGCCCGCGCCAAAACTCGCTATATTCGATTAGCTTGTCTGATGGCACATGAACTGACTTGATTGGGTGATCAAGAGCAGTGCTGACCTGTTCCACGATTTCATTCCACGAGTGAGCCGTATCACAGGTAATATGAAACGCTTCGCCCAAGGCTCTTGGATTGCCACAGAGTGCTACAAAGGCGCGGGAAAAGTCATCTGCGTGAGTTAAAGTCCAAAGTGATTCGCCATCGTCGTGCACAATAATTGGTTTGTCATTGAGAATGCGCCATGCCATGTGGTCACCGGGAAATGAAGTGCCCGGCAAGCGTCTGCGATAGGTGTGACTTGGGCGTACGACAGTAACTGGAAGCAGGCCATTGCTGTGAGCTTCGAACAACATTTGCTCACATTCCGCTTTTAGTCGACTGTACTCCCAGAATGGATTTTTCAGCGGGGTGTCTTCGGTAATGACGCCGCCGCTCCAAGGCTTTTGATAGGCAGATGCCGAAGAGATGAAAGTGTACTGTCCGCAATGACCGGAAAACAGATCAATGTCTCTTGCTATTGTTTCTGTGTTTAAGCCAATGAATTGGCAGACGGAATCAAACTCCCGTGATGCAAGTTTTGCGTACGTCTTGTCGTCGTTGAGGTCGCCTACAATCTGCTCAACTTCAGTCGGAAAAGTTTCCCTTGGGGTGCCTCGATTGAATACGGTGACATGATGACCCGCTACCACAGCCGCTTCTACACAGGCGAAGGAAATTTCGCCACTGCCCCCGATGTACAATACCCGGGTCATCGATACTAATCGGCTTCTTCGACGTGAGCACCGCCACGACTGTGGGCGTCAATCAAATGATTAACTTCAGCATCAACGAAGTTAATATTGCGATTGATGCCATGCGTAGATGGGTTTTCGAAAGCAGACTTTGCACTGCTGTGGAATACCAGTCGGCCGTCGCCAACACCCCCTTCATCTAAAAGTTTAAGTGTTGAATCTTTGTCCAGTTGAGCCTGGTCTTCAGCAGAGACCTCATGTACCAGCCGCCCGCGCCAATGATTGCCCCGTGCGGAATGGTAAGTCAGGCCCAGCATTGCCCTGGGTCGATCGGAGGAATTTGGAACGCCTCGATGCCACATGCGTGGGTCACGAAAACAGACTGCGCCTGCTGGAATTTCCATGCGCCCCGGTGGTCCCCAGGCTTCCAGCAAATCAGGCCGGTCCTTTAACCGATTCGAGGTCCAGGTAGCCACTTCAGTTTCCTTCTGGGAGCCGGGATAAATCTCAGTGGCACCGGTAGCTAAGGTAATGTCAGCGAGGGCGACCGAACAGGACAAGGTAGTTGGGGGTGGCGGCCAGCTTTGGCCATCTGCCTCTGCCTGTTCCTTGCTCTTCCAGGAATAGGGGCGATCAAAGTGGAGTGGTTGACTGGTGCTTCCCGGGCAGTTCACGTTGCCATTGTAGAAACCGAGCCAGGCATGCTGGCCAAGCACTTCGGCAACTACACTCTCAAGTAGCGGGTTGGCAGCGAGGTCGGTTCTTACATAGGGAGCATAACGGCGCAAGCCCAGTTGCAGATGGCCAACGCCGGTGTGTTGTTCATGGGGGGTAAGTTCGCCGTCAGCCCGGACGATATCGACGTCCTCGAGGATGGAAGGCAGAAGTAACTCTCTAGTCTCTTCGGAAACAAGACCGCTTACCAGGGCATAGCCCTCGGTCAGGATGGTCTCGTTGATCTGTTCAAGCACTTCTCTGGGAAGTGTGCCAGCTTCGTGGTCTGCCGGAGTAGCGGTGTAATGCACATCAGCCTCCTAATATTTGTTGGCGTTGTCGATTTCCATAGATGAAATTCCTTGCGCCTGAACGCCTTCTCAAGCCTGTCCTCAATCGAGGTAAGATTTATTATAGTTAAACTAAAACAACCGAACAAGCAGCTTAGGTGAGCTTCATTTTCCGGTTTGGGATTTAAAGCCCTGATCGATGAAATCCATCACGATCTGAATGGCTCTCTCTCGCGGTACCTTATTTTCGTGGGCATACTTGGCTGCTGCCATAGACGCCGCCGAAGCCATGCGAACCAGCATTGCTGCCTTTTTTCGATCTACGTTAATATCTTTGGCAACCACATTGATCAGGAGTTTTCGCCGCTGCTTGTGGTGCTCGGCCCTTTGGTTTTCTACGGCTGGTGCTACCTCGGGATCTTCCAGCAATATATCCATCACCCAGTCTTCATCGATGTGATCGTAGTTTCGTGCTACGAAAACCTTGCAAACCCCTTCCAGAGTTTTGGCGTTATTGAGTGAGCTTCGAATTGAATCGAGATAGTTCTCATATTCTCTAATTAACAGCTGCTGCAGCAAATCGATGCGGGAGGAGAAATAATGAAAGAGCAGAGGCTCGGAAATTCCGGCATCCGCCACTAGCTTTTTCAGAGAGAATGCCTGTAAGCCATTATTGGCAATAGCTTGCTTCGCCACATCGAGAATCTGATTGCTTCGGGCTTCAGGTGAAAGCCGGGTTCTTTTGGTGCTCTCTGCCATCGGACGATTCATGCTCCTTAGATCAATACTGTGAAAACGATTCATTGGCCCTTAGGCGATGCAAACGGGCTTCAAGCTCATGCTTCCTATTTGTGTGCGGTTATAATAACCTCCACAGCAATAGATAGCAGCCTTAGATACACTGTTCTCGTTTTCTCGACCCTACAATGTAGATGCTACCGACAAACGAGGGAGTCTCAAACTATGAAAGAGCCGCAGAGCTTTCCAATCCTCCTTGGACAGGACCACCTGGTTTACGTGGTCGAGGATATGGACTCCGCCATTGAAAAGTGGCGTGATCAGATGGGCCTGCCTCTCCAGCACTTCGTCGATCTCAAAGAGCACGGAATTAAGCAGGCCTTCTTTCCTTTGGCCGATGGCACTTTCGTTGAGCTGCTTGCGGCTACCAATGATGAGTCTCGCGTTGCACAGATTCTGAAAGAAAAAGGCGAGGGCATACACGTTATCGCAATGCAGGTGGCCGATCTTGATGGGGCAGTGCAACAGCTACAAGAAAATGGCGCTGAATTGATGGGCGTTGGTACGGATCGCGTTTTTATTCATCCTGATTCAGCCAATGGCGTCATGATTCAATTGTGGCCCAAGGATCGCCCCCACAGGTGGCGTGACTAAGCTTATGCAATCACTATCCCTGTCAGTTTCCAGATCTCAATTTTTGCTTTCATGCTTCTGTCTTGTAGTCTCCTTTTTTTGTTTGGTTCTTATCTCAATATTTACCAAACCCACTCAGGCTGCAGAAGCTAACAATCCTGCAAACTATCCGTCAGCCTGGTTGGAACCTGCAAAAACTGCTTCTCAATTGGACATCACGTCATTTTCCCAAAGTTCAATATTGGAAGGGAAGGGCTTGCCGCCAGTTGAGCAGAGGCTACCGGACGACCCTCCGGTGATTGTGCCTGTCGATTCGATCGGCAACTACGGTGGAATCGCCCACATCATTGCCGATGACCGGGGCATGTTCATTGCAGCGGAAGGTTTGTTTACCATATCCCCCGATCTGAAAACCATCTTGCCCAATCTGGCGGAATCCTGGTCTTACAACGATGAAGGTGATCAACTTACGGTGACTTTGCGCAAAGGATTGAAGTGGTCCGACGGTCATCCTCTCACCACTGAAGACATCTTGTTTTCAGTTAATGATTTGCAGCTCAATACAAATTTCATGCCGGTTACCTTGCCAAATTTTATTGGCCTTGAGTTGCATGCAATCGATAGTTGGTCATTTGTGATCAATTTTCCTGATCCAGATCCTTTCTTCATTAATTACGTGGCTCAGTCTCCGGAATACTTCTTGCTGCCCAAACATTACTTTCGCGAATACCACCCAGACTATACCGACCCGAATTTAATCGCAGAACGTATGGAAGAATTGGGCTTTAGCAGTTGGTCGGCATTCATGACGACCAGTATGCAGAAACGATTGTTTCCGGACTTGGTGAATCATCCAACCCTGAGCTCCTTCAAAATCGAGAGTCTCTCTCCGGGGCTCTATAGCTATCAGCGGAATCCCTATTATTTCAAGGTTGATCCAAGCGGTCAGCAACTGCCCTATATTGATGCCATCGAAGCGCAGGATGTGAGGGAGAACGAGGTCGCCGTGGCGAAGGCTTCAACAGGGCAATTGGATTTCGCTGGTGTGCGACTACCTACACAGGATATTCCTCTGCTCAAGCTCGGTGAACAGGGTAGTGGCATAAAGGTCAATATATGGAATCGCCTACATGGTAGTGATTTGTCGATACAGGCCAATATGAACTACGGGGACGGGCAGAAACGAGAGTTGTTTTCAGATGTGAGGTTTCGCCGCGCTCTTTCCATGGCGATCAATCGCGATGAGATGAACGAGATTATCTATTTCGGCCGTGGTACCCCCCGCCAAGTGACCGTCGTCCCTGGCAGCGACTATTTTGAACCGGAATTTGCTACCGCTTGGGCTCAATACGATGTTGAGGCAGCCAATTTACTGCTTGATGAAATCGGTTTACACGATGTCAATGGAGATGGGGTGAGAGAGTTGCCCGATGGTAGTCCGCTCACATTGACTGTCGAATACGTGGATACGGAAACGCCAAAGCAAGTATCTATGGAACTGGTAGTTAGCTACTGGAATGACGTTGGTCTGGATGCCCGCCAGCGCTTAATAGACCGTGAATTACAATACTCACGTGCTATTTCAGGCGAGTTGGAAATGACCGTATGGCATGCCGATAGAACAACCGACATTCTGTTTCCAATCAATCCCGATTTCTGGGCGCCGCGCAAACTTGCTGCGAGCCTGGCGATGTGGAGTGAATGGTCCCGTTGGTATCTCACCGATGGCAATCTCGGCGAAGAGCCACCACCGGAAATTCGGCAACTACAAATCTGGGCAGACGAATTAGCAACCACTATGGATCGTGATCGCCGCATTGAGCTGGGCAAGCTCCTGCTTGCCGCCAATGCAGAAAATGTCTGGACCATTGGTACTGTGGGTCTTGCGCCACAGCCGGTGGTGACCTCCGACAGACTTAAAAATGTAGTCGAATTCGGCCTGTGGGGCTGGGATATTCGCTATACGATGCCCTATCACCCGGCTTCCTGGTACTTCGCTCAATGAGAAAATATGTACTGCGCCGCCTGTTGGGCATGATTCCGACCCTGGCTATAATCTCAATACTGGTCTTTACTGTGATACAGCTGCCGGAAGGCGATATCGTGACATCAACTCTGGATCGACTATCAGCGACCGGTGTAGATCTGAGTGATGAGCGAATCCAGAACCTGCGAGCACAGTACAATCTGGATCAACCTCTGTTTGTTCAATACCTGGCCTGGATTGGGAATTTCATCACAGGTGATATGGGGTTCTCCTATCTTTACGCCCAGCCGGTAAATGAGTTGGTCTGGGAGCGATTGGGTTACACGCTTCTTATCACTGTGTGTGCGTTGCTTTTTACCTGGTTGCTGGCCTTGCCCATCGGAATATATTCTGCAGTGCGCCAATATTCCATCGCAGACTACGGGTTTACCACAATAGGACTGATAGGTTTGGCGACACCGAACTTTTTAATCGCCTTGATATTAATGTATCTGGGCTATACCTGGTTCGGATTGAGTTTCGGTGGTTTGTTCTCCCCAGAGTTTCTCAATACGCCCTGGAGCTGGGCACGATTCGTGGACATGCTTGCTCATCTGTGGATTCCAGTTGTAGTTATAGGCACATCGGGCATGGCAATTACCATGCGTCTGATGCGAGCCAACCTGTTGGATGAACTTAAGAAACCCTATGTCATCACTGCCCGTGCCAAGGGTGTGCCACCGCTTAAGCTATTATTGAAATACCCCGTACGCATCGCCATCAATCCTTTCATCAGCACGATTGGTTTGCTGTTGCCTGCGCTGCTCTCCGGTGAAGCTATCGTTGGTGTAGTGCTTAATTTGCCAACTACAGGCCCCTTGCTAGTGCAGTCTCTTATTACTCAGGATATGTACCTGGCGGGAAGTCTCATTATGCTGCTCAGTGTGCTTACCGTGGTTGGTATGTTGTTGTCTGATCTATTGTTGGCCTGGGTTGACCCGAGGGTTCGTTATGAGCGAGCTTAGAGAACTGTCGCCCGGTAGGTTGGCTTGGCTAAGATTTCGCCGGCATCGCCTTGCCATGATAGCGGCCGGCGTATTGGTGGTTCTTTACTTGCTCGCTATGTTCTGTGAATTCATGAGTCCTTACACACCCCAGCAACGCAATGCCCGTGCCATCAATGCGCCTCCGATGGACATTCGCTTTTTCGACGCCGAAGGACAGTTTCATCTCAGGCCATTCGTCTATGATCTGGAGCTCACTATTAATCCGGATACCTGGATGCGGGAATATGAGGAAAATACCAGTATCGCTTACCCGATTCGATTCTTCGCCCGTGGAGAGCCTTATGAATTTTGGGGATTGTTTGAGGCAGATAGACATTTGTTCAGTGTGGACCCGGATGGGTCTGGTTACATCCATTGGTTCGGCACCGATTCATTGGGTCGCGACATGTATAGCCGCGTGCTCTACGGCGCACGAGTATCCCTCTCCATTGGTGTGGTCGGGGTTGGCTTAACTCTCTTTCTCGGGGTATTGCTCGGAGGATTTGCCGGCTATCTGGGAGGAATGTTTGATAGTGCCGTGCAGCGGATGACGGAAGTACTGCAGTCTATTCCGACCTTGCCTCTATGGATGGCGCTTTCTGCGGCATTACCGGCTGCGTGGTCACCAATTACTACCTATTTTGGTGTCACCATTATCTTGTCCCTGTTCGGCTGGACTACTCTGGCGCGGCAGGTGAGGGGGCGCTTTCTGGCTATGCGGGAAGAAGACTTTGTTATTGCGGCGAGGCTCATTGGAGCCAATGACACGCGAGTTATTTTCCGCCATATGCTGCCGAGTTTTACGTCTCACATCATCACTACAGCAACACTCGCCGTCCCCGCCATGATATTGGGTGAAACCGCGTTAAGCTTTTTGGGAATCGGTTTGCGGGCGCCGGTTGTTAGCTGGGGTGTGTTATTGCAACAGGCTCAAAATTATCAGGTTATCGTGATGACGCCATGGTTGTTGTTGCCGGGAGCTTTCATTGTTATTACCGTTATTGCATTCAATCTTCTTGGCGATGGTTTGCGTGATGCTGCGGATCCCTATAGCAGCTTGAGGGAACAATGAGCGAATCCCTGCTATCCATCAAGAATCTGAGTGTCGAGTTTAAAACTGAACTCGGCAAGGTGAATGCACTCAATGAGGTGAGTTTTGATGTGCCTCGAAACTCCATAACAGCTGTAGTAGGGGAGTCAGGTTCAGGAAAGTCAGTTACCAGCAACGCCATCTTGCGATTACTTCCCGATACGGCACAGATATCGGGGGAAATTATTCTCAATCCCCAGGGTGAAGACCCACTCAATATTACATCCCTGGATGAACGAGATCCGCGGATGCAGAATCTGCGTGGTGGCCTGGTTAGCATGGTTTTTCAGGAGCCCATGACGGCCTTGTCACCAGTTCATCGCATTGGTGATCAAGTGGCGGAGGCAGTGCTCTGTCATAGAGATGTTTCGCCAGAGGTAGCCATGGCCGAAGCTGCGACCATGCTTGAACAGGTTGGTCTAACAGAAGTCGACAAAAAAATACGCATGTATCCCTTCGAGTTTTCAGGAGGTATGCGCCAGCGGGTGGTTATTGCGATGGCGTTGATCTGTCATCCTCAACTTCTCATCTGTGATGAACCAACCACAGCACTGGATGTCACCATTCAAGCCGAAATACTTGTGTTGATTAAATCATTGCAGCGCAAGCTGAATAACTCGGTTCTTTTTATCACGCACGATCTTGGGGTTGTGGCACAGATCGCCGATCGGGTTGTTGTTATGTACGACGGCCAAGTGATGGAATCAGGTAGCGTTCGCCAAGTGCTGAAAAATCCTCAGCATCCATACACCAGGCATCTGCTGGCTTCGATACCGGGAGCGGTTACTGATTCAGGATCGCAATTGCATGCTGCGAACTGGTCCGATGGGGCGCCAATAGGTGCAGGCACTTTTCTGGCTGATGCAGAAGAAGGACGACAGGTGCGAGAATTTAGCCAATGAGCGAGATATTAACCGTCACAGACCTTTGCAAATCCTTCTCCGATCAGCCCGTGGTGAATTCAGTGTCATTTGGCGTCAGGGAATCAACTACTTTGGGTATAGTCGGTGAGTCCGGTTCTGGCAAGACAACCCTGGTACGCTCCATACTTCGTGCCATCGATCCGGATTCCGGAACAGTTCGCTATAACAGTCGCAAGGGTTGGCAGGATTTACATTCACTGTCACCTAAAGAACTGCTCCCCTTGCGTCGCGAGATCCAGATGATATTCCAGGATCCTTTTGCCTCTCTGAACCCCAGGATGACTGTGCAAGCGATTCTTGAGGAGCCGCTCATCATACATGGTATCGGTGACAAGGAATCACGCAAGCAGCGTGTAGCGGCAATGTTGGAAAAGGTACAGTTAGAACCTTCTTCCGCTTCGAGATTTCCCCATGCTTTTTCAGGAGGTCAGAGGCAGCGCATAGGTATCGCGCGGGCACTGATTCTTGAGCCGCGACTGGTGATTTGTGACGAGTCAGTATCTGCACTCGATGTGTCAGTACAGGCTCAGATACTTGATCTCTTGGCATCGCTGCAATCAGAGTTAGGACTCACCTATCTTTTTGTTGCTCACGATCTAAGAGTAGTTCGCGAATTTTGTGATGAGGTGTTAGTAATGTACGCAGGTAATGTCGTCGAGCAAGGGCCAGTGGAAGAAGTCTTCAATAATCCGCAACATGACTACACGCGCCTATTACTCTCGGCAATTCCATCACCAGACCCGGATGAGAAGCTTGAGCCGTTGGCAAGAGATGGATTGCAGCTTGAAAAAGTTTAAGGGAGCTGATGCTAAGAAGTGTGCTAAAAATTTCGGCACTTCCTAGTCTAAACTACTGTGTTTTTACTCTGACCCCATTTCTTGCAATAGGTTAAACTGGGGCTTCTGCGCTATTCACTCTAAAGTTCAACTATGATCACCAAAAAGACCGTATACATTTCACGATTCGTCCCTGGCAGGGCTTTGAGCCTGTTGTGGGCATGCGTGCTTGTTGTGAATCCAGTTGCGGCACAGGAGCAGGACGAGTCCACCGTAATTTACGAATCGAGTTATTTTGCGCAATACAACGCAGTTACCCTGACGGACATGATCCGTAATATCCCTGGCGGCGATACCATACTACGCCGTGGTGGAGGATCGGGCGGCAGTAACAACCGGGGTTTTGGCGCATCAGATTCACAGGTATTGATTAACGGCCGACGCATGTCCGGCAAGATCAATAATATGTCTACAGCACTGGCGCGAATTCAGGCAGCGCAGGTAGAAAGAATCGAATTGATCCGCGGCAATGCAGAGGGTCTCGACATACGCAATGAAGGAACTATCTACAACGTCATCTTGCAAGAAGGGGCGGGAAACTCTTCTTCGAGTTTGCTGGATATTGGCCTTACTGAAATAGATGGCATGGCGACTGAGCCGGCAGTACTTGCCAGTTACAATGCCAGTCGCGGACCGCTTGAGTTCGGATTTAGTTATCAGTATGAAACGCGCCCCCGGCTTAACAAGGTGGATGAGGATGTTTTGAATGCGGATCGTACACCGCGCGAATACCGTTTTTTATTTAATGCGCAGACTAGAAACAATCATATCTTTACAGGTAATCTCGATTATGAATTTCAAAGCGGTGCTATTCTGCAACTGAATGGGCTTGTTTCAGATAACGACTCATTGTCGGACAGAGTCGAAGACCAATTTCTTATTGGCGCTGGCGGGATACAGATTCCAAGTTCTATTGAAGAAGGGGAGTTTAGCGATCTTAACCAGGAGTTTGAGGTCGGCGGCGCACTGGAATTTGATGTTGGAACACTTGGCCGACTGAAAACCATGTTTGTTCTGAATCGTACTGAGAATGACGATCAGATTATTCAGGACGAAATTACCAATGACATTCGTTCGCGTCTATTTTCCAGTGTTGCCGATTATGACGAAGGTGAAACTATTTTGCGCTCTGCAATGACCACTGTTCTTGGTCGACATACCTTGGAGTACGGTGCAGAGGCAGCCTTTAACACGCTGGACCGGACCTTTGCCTTCAACAGCGACCCACTGGAAAATGCGATCGTCGAAGAAGATCGCTATGAACTGTTTGTTACGCATAGCATTTTATTGACCGAGAAGATCAGTCTGCAATCGGCCCTCACCGAAGAATACTCCACGATTTTTCAGGATCGCGAAGGCCAGACCAATGAGCGTAGTTTCCGATACCTTAAGCCCCGAGTAGAACTTCGCTACGATCTCACTCCTGCCGATCAGTTTCGTCTGTTAACCGAGCGCACTGTAAGTCAGCTTAACCTGAATGACTTTGTCGCCAGCCGCAATGTAGATGACGATACTATCAACTTTGGCAATCCAGACCTGGAGCCTCAATCAACCTGGTCTTATTCCCTGGGTTATGAGCGCCGCTTTGACAACGATGCAGGTTCGATTGAAGTGAAAGCCGGCTACGAGGATATATCCGATACTATCGATAAGATCCTGATTGGCACAGATGACTCGGGCATCGGTAATATTGGTTCAGCGTGGAGAAAGACCCTTGAGACCAATATTAATACCCGCTTTGGCTTTATCGGATTTCCCAGTGCAGTACTGACTTTCTCCTATACCTATGAAGAGTCTGAGACTACTGACCCATTTACTGGTGAGAGGCGTTCACTTCGCTACTCCACCCCTGACTACTTTCAGGTTAGCTTTCGCCACGATGTGGAAGGTACTAATTTTGCCTATGGTTTCAATGCTCACCGTCGTAGTGGTCGACTTCGTCAAGATGTGTCCCTGTTTGAGGTGACTGATTTCGAAATACACCTGGGCTCGGCATTTGTAGAGTACAATTTTACTCCGAGCGTAAAACTTGGTTTTGCGGGGTCGCATTTCCTGAACGAAGATGGTAGAACTTTTGATAAAACATTCTACGATGGCAATATTGCCGATGGTGTTATCAGGAGAGTGGATTTTCAGGATTGGAGAATAGACCCAGACTACGTTCTAAGCCTGCAGGCTACATTTTAATTAGTGACCCCTTTTATTAATTATCATCCGCCCCCTAAACCCGATATATAAAAAAACCCCGCTCCGCGAGGTTTTTGTATGCGTGGTGCCCAGGGGCGGAATCGAGACATTGGCACAAGAATTTTATGCATCCGATAATACCTATTATCAGAATTACAACAGTAGAGTAGCACTCAATTTGAGTACTAAATGTCCGTTTAAACAGACAACATATCATTTCAAATTGGATTTTTGCTTTCAATTATTGAGCACAGGAAATTACTAAAAGTGTGCGATGGGTGTGCAATGGAATTTGAGAGATTGGAAAATTTCTAACTAGTTGAATAACAAGAAAGAAATGGTGCCCAGGGGCGGAATCGAACCACCGACACGAGGATTTTCAGTCCTCTGCTCTACCGACTGAGCTACCTGGGCATATTTAGGCTATTTCGCTTGTGACACTCAAAATCAGAGTTTGATCATGGATTTCGTCACTTTGTGCGAGGCGCGTATTAAATAGAATCTTGGCTTTTTAGTCAAGGGTCTTATCTTGACAGGCGGCTAAACTACTCGCTCTCGGGCACATATCCCTCCGCTCGGTCGAAATCTTCGTTGTTGAAGAACTTATCCATCTGCCCTTGTAGGTATTTACGGTCATCTGGATTGATCATGCTGAGCTGTTTTTCGTTGATTAACATGGTTTGGTGGGCCTGCCAGTCAGTCCAGGCCTGTTGCGAGACGGTTTCGTAAATTTCCTGACCTTTAGAGCCTGGGTAGGGAGGTAGGGCCAGTCCGGGCAGATCCTTGTTGAATTTCTTGCAATGCACCGTGCGGCTCATGGTGTTTCCTCGATACTAGTATCTGTTATTAATTGCTTGTAGATAGCTGGCTGAGTAGCTTCTTAACTGGTGCAGCCAGACCAACTTCCAGTGAATGGTTCAAAGGGTACCAGAGCCATCGATCTGAATCAGCTATAGTCGCTGAATTCTGATGGGCTTGCAGCCTGACGGGTGAAATGTCTAGATGGTAATGGGAAAAGGTATGTCGAATTGGCGGCATTACTTCCTTAGGTTCCTTGTGGATCTCTACGTGTTCAGGTGAAGGATGATCTTCATTATCAGATCCTTCGGGTAGGCTATAAAGAGAACCCCAGATGCCGCTGGGAGGTCGTTTCTCCAGTAATACCTCTCCAGCGTTATTCTGAAAGATGAACATGCTAACGGTTTTCACCGGCAGTTTTTTCTTCGGTTTTTTCCCTGGATAGTTTGCAATATTGTTCTGCGCGAGAGCTTTGCAGTTAGAGCTAAGAGGGCAGTTTTCGCAATCGGGTTTGGAGCGAGTGCAAACGGTTGCACCTAAGTCCATCACTGCCTGTGTATAGTCAGATACTCGCTGTTTGGGAGTATCTGACTCGGCTATCGCCCAAAGCTTCTGTTTGACACCACTCTGTTCGGGATAACCTTCCGCTGCATGATATCTAGTTAACACCCGTTTAACATTCCCATCCAGGATTGGAGCGTGCACATCCATGGATAAAGCAGCAATGGCTCCTGCAGTAGATCGTCCGATGCCGGGTAAGGATTCCAGTTCTTCTACTGTGCCTGGAAATTCGCCATCGTATTCACTGACAATTTTTTTTGCGGTGCTGTGAAGGTTTCGTGCTCTTGCGTAATAACCAAGTCCGGTCCACATATGGAGAACCTTGTCGCTGTCAGCGCTGGCCAGATCGTGAACACTTGGAAAGCGTTGCTGAAAGTTTTGAAAGTAGGGGATGACTGTTGCAACTTGAGTTTGTTGCAGCATGATCTCTGAAATCCAAACTCTATAGGGTGTTGGATTTTCTTGCCAGGGGAGGTCGTGTCTGCCGTGTTCGTCAAACCATCGAAGAATTTTTTTTGCGAAAGGAGTCACAGCTCTAGGAACTGAGTACTAGCGGTCGAACAAGTTGCGCAATAAGCCTCGCGCACTGTCTTGAAGTTCTGTTGGTAGTTGGTCGGTGAGCACCTCATTAAGGCGGCTGCGAATTGCATTACCTCCTATCTGTGAAAATATGGTTCGCACTTGGGTAAAATCCGGTCCGCAGTATTGGCTTACGTCTTCTGAAAAAGCGGCGCTGCATTGAACAGGCCAAGATACGTCATGATAGAGTTCGTCAATCTGGATGGTCTGAGCATAGGGCTCGCCCAGAACGGTAAATAGCAAGTCGTAGTTAAAATTCCCTGCATCAATATCGATACCGCCGGTGCCGGTTATGTCAAAGTTATCCATGCGTAATTTGACTTGCTGACCTTCCTTTATGCCTTCTTCCATGAGGATGTAACCGGCGAACTCGGCGAATTGGATTACATCAGGCCATTGCTGAATAGCATCTCCCCCGGGGCTTAGCGCGGCAATAGCGGTAAAAACCTGTTTGATCACGCCGATGTCCACAGAGTTTTCAGTAATCTCAAAACCTGTAGATCCACTGATTGAATTCATCAGTGCTGATGTGGTATTTCCAGAAGCCGTGTAGTCCACCTCAAGATTCAATCGCCCGGTAACTGAATTGAATCGAGATACTTCAGGGACGAGATCGGTGAGGTCTACTTGGTTAATACTTAGCTGGCTAGTCAATTCTGCTTCATCTCTGCGAGCGTCGATTCGCACATTGCCTTGAATGTTGCCATCGTAGGCCTGGATAGGCTGAATCTCGATATCAAGAAGACCATCTTCCACGTTGGTGAAAATATTGATGTCTTGAAGTTGGAATTGATTTGCGATCAATGACTCAATAGAAATGGAGCCAATGAGGTTTACTGTATTCAGAAAATCCAGAGGCAGTTCCGTTTCGACAACAACAGACGGCTCGCCAGTCGCTTCAGTCTCACTATTGATAGATGCTTCATCCTCGTTTATGAATGGGCTGAGATCAATAGTAGTGCTTCGTATATCATAACTGATGTTTGCTGGTAAAAAATCAGTTGCGAAACGCACGCTAGCATCGCCTTCAATGCTCGCATCACCAAGGCTGGCTGAAATCGAAGGAACAGAAAGCTCATTTTCATTGGCCGAAAAATTCAAGCCAAACCTTAAGAGAGGAGTGCTGTTCAAATTACTGGAAATGAATTCATCATTATTCTCAGTAAAATTCAGAGTTTCCAATAATCCGCCTATATCGAAATCGTTAGACTGAAGATTTCCGGTTACTGCGATAGCTTCGACAAAATTTTCTATTGCAACATCGCCCTGAATGAGCATGGGAGTAACGTTGAATTTGACTTCGCTCATCGTAATATTGTCATTATTAATATCGGCGACAATGTTGCTGCTCAATCCTATGGGAAGTGCTTCGCTCATTCCGTTGTTAAGAAAGTCAAAAGTCAGATCGATATCAAATGGTCTGCCATCCAAATTTGAATCCCGACTGTCCAGATCCAAATTCCTGATTCTAAAATTCGTATTTGTAGAAAGATCTTGAATATCTGCGCTGGCATTTGAAATTCTTAATCGCTCAAACGACAAGGTGCTTAACTCGTCGTTTGAATTTGCTGTCTCTTCTGGAAAACTGTTTTCTATTCGGCGGGTCAATATTGATTCAACTGAAGAAATTTCTTCAGTCTCTGCGTTTTGATCTACTTCCCAGATGTTGTTCCCGGAGGCATCAATAAAATAGTTAATGTAGAAATCATCCGTGCTTAGTTCCTGCACAATAAAATCTCCACCGATTATGGAGCCCAGGTCGATTTTAAGTGTGGCAGCACTGGTGGAGGCCAACTCCTGGGGATATGCAGGGTTTTTGAGACGAACATCGTTTAGTACCAGGCCGAGAGACGGGAAAAAGTCGATGTCCATGTCCCCGGCGATGGTCAATTCGTAACCTGTGGTTACGAGAACGGCTTCTCTTATCGCGTCCTTATTGCTGTCACTGTTCACCGAGCGTACTAATAGCGCTCCGGAGATAATGAGCAATACGACGAATGCGGCAAGGACCTTTAGGAATGTCTTCATTTGCTAGAGCTTATCCGGGTGTTTTTGTCTCTAAATTAAGCTTGGTTTTCCATCTTCAGCTTCAAAATAGGAGCCCTCAAGTGTACCGGAATGGCTGAGGACATGCACGATGGCCATGGCTTTGCGCTTTCAATGCGCATGGGTGGGCTTTATAATGCGCTCTTTTAGGGGCACTCTTCATAGGGCGCCACCGGCACCATAGGGCACTAAGGATCAACCATGACTGACTCGTCACCACGACAAGCCACGGTAGAACGCAATACCAAAGAAACCCAGATCAGTGTTTCCCTCAATCTAGATGGCACAGGCCAGCTGGATGTGGAAACTGGCTTACCATTTCTTGATCACATGCTGGACCAGATCGCTCGTCATGGCCTGATTGATATCTCAATCAAGGCGGTTGGTGATCTGGAGATTGATGCCCATCACACGGTTGAGGATATCGGCATTACCTTCGGGCAGGCTTTCGATAAGGCGCTGGACAAGACTGGTATTCGTCGCTATGGGCACGCCTATGTTCCTTTGGATGAAGCGCTCTCTCGAGTGGTTATCGATTTTTCTGGTCGGCCTGGTCTGGATTACCACGTCCAATTTGCCAAGGGCACTGTGGGGGATTTTGATGTTGATCTCTTCCATGAGTTTTTCCAGGGTTTTGTTAATCATGCGCTGGTCACTTTGCACATCGATAATATTCGAGGCAAGAATTCACACCACCAGATTGAGACTATCTTCAAGGCGTTCGGACGAGCCGTTAGAATGGCTATTGAAGCTGATCCTCGACAGGCGGGCGTTATTCCTTCTACCAAGGGTTCTCTCTAAGGGAAGCTGAATAAAAATCTAGCATGGCTTCAATTAGCAACTCCTTAATCTGATAACGATATCAATATTTTGATTCAATTGGACTCTCAAGTGGTCTCTCAAGTGGTCTCTCAAGTGGTCTCTCAATGAACACAGTCGCAGTCATCGATTACGGCATGGGTAATCTTCATTCTGTTGCAAAAGCAGTGGAACATGTCGGCCGTGAAGCGGGAGATGATGTTCGCGTTGTTGTTACCGCCGATGCCAACAAGATCGCGGATGCCGACCGGGTGATTTTTCCTGGAGTGGGAGCGATCCGCGATTGTATGGCGGAGATTAAACGTTTAGATGTTGGTCAGATCGTTGAAGATGCGATGAAGTCCAAGCCGGTGCTTGCTATCTGTGTAGGCATGCAAGCCCTGATGGATCACAGTGAAGAAAATAATGGCGTGGATTGTCTGGGTTTTCTTCCTGGCGATGTTTGTTATTTTGGTGATGGACTTAAAGATGAAAGTGGTGCGAGATTAAAAGTGCCTCACATGGGATGGAATCAAGTGAAGCAAACTCAGCCTCACCCCCTGTGGAAGGATGTGCCCGACAATAGTCGATTCTATTTTGTGCACAGCTATTATGTTCAGACGCCTAAGCAAGAGCTGGTTACTGGCAAGACTACTTACGGCAAGGAGATAGTAGCAACACTCGCTGCCGACAATATTTTCGCGACACAATTTCACCCAGAAAAAAGCCAGAAAGCGGGGCTTACACTGATAGGAAATTTTCTGAACTGGGATGGGTCCTTGTAGTTAGGGGTAGGCTTAGGGATTGGTTTAAGAAGCCAGAAAGAAATTTATGGAAAGGATTAATCGAATTGATGCCAATAGAAAATCTCCGAGAATGACAATGAATATGTTTAGTACTAGATACCCAATGGAAACTTCCGGATGTTAGTAATTCCAGCAATTGATTTGAAAGATGGTCAATGTGTTCGCCTGCGTCAGGGGCGAATGGAAGATTCCACCGTATTCTCGGACGACCCTGTGCAGATGGCAGGGCAGTGGTTAGAGCAAGGAGCAAGACGATTACATATCGTTGACCTTAATGGTGCCTTCGCAGGCACTCCGGTAAACGGAGAAATAGTCAAAGCGATTGCCGAGGCATACCCTCAATTACCCGTGCAGATTGGCGGAGGAATTCGAGATCTGGACAGCATTAAATTCTACGTGGATGCCGGTGTGAGTTTTGTCATTATTGGTACCGCGGCAGTAAAAGACCCACAATTTGTAAAAGATGCCTGTGCTGCATTTCCAGGAAAGGTAATAGTGGGGCTCGATGCCGTAGATGGCAAAGTTGCCACCGAAGGCTGGGCGGACGTGTCCGAGCTTACCGCTATCGATCTGGCGAAAAAGTTTACTGACTGCGGCGTGCAGGCAATAGTTTATACCGACATCTCCCGCGATGGCATGATGCAAGGCGCGAATGTTGAATCCACAGTTGAGTTGGCGGAGCATTCGTCAATTCCAGTTATAGCTTCAGGAGGTGTCTCCAAGTTGTCGGATATTGTGGATCTTAAAGCTGTGGCGAATACTGAGACTGGCGCCGGCATTATGGGCGCTATAACAGGTCGTGCTATTTACGACGGCAAATTGGACTTGGCAGAAGCTCAGGCTTATTGCGATGCCATCGACAAGAGCAGGGATTAGACATGGCTCTTGCTAAACGAATTATCCCCTGTCTCGACTGCGATAACGGCCGTGTAGTAAAGGGCGTGAAGTTTCTGGATATTCGCGATGCCGGTGATCCGGTGGAGATCGCTAAACGTTATTGCGACGCCGGTGCAGACGAAATTACCTTTCTCGATATTACTGCAAGCCATGAAGGTCGAGACACTACAGTTCACACCGTAGAAAAAATTGCTGGGCAGGTTTTCATTCCCTTAACAGTAGGTGGTGGCATTCGCACCCTTGAAGACATTCGTACCATGTTGAATGCGGGTGCAGACAAAGTCGCTATCAACACGGCAGCGGTGGACAATCCGGAATTCGTTCGCGAAGCGGCGGAACGTTTTGGTTCACAATGCATTGTTGTGGCAGTGGATGCAAAACAGGTCTCTGCCGAGGGCGAACCACCCAAGTGGGAGATATTCACTCACGGCGGGCGTAAGCCTACAGGGCTGGATACCATCGAATGGGTTAAGAGGATGGTGAGCTATGGTGCTGGAGAAATTCTTCTTACCAGCATGGATCGAGATGGAACAAAGATAGGTTTCGATCTGGCGCTGAATAAAGCAGTGAGTAATGCCGTACAGGTTCCAATCATCGCTTCCGGTGGAGTGGGCAATTTGCAACACCTGGTAGATGGAGTCATCGAGGGCGAGGCTGATGCAGTTCTAGCTGCTAGTATCTTTCACTTTGGTGAGTACACGGTGCAGGAAGCCAAGGACTATATGGCAGAGAAAGGTATCGAGGTTAGATCGCTTTAAGAGTGGTCTCTGATTAAACCTCTCTTTTTAGATTTCTAGTTATTCAGATCGATTCTTATTTAGATCTATTTCTGGTCAGAGAAAACCTTGACCAGAACTCTTCTTAGTTAGACCGCTTCCTAATTAGATCGCTGGGCAAAAGAACCTGAAGGGGTGGTTGCCTGAGTCGGTTTGAACGCATTAATTCCCTTGAGAACATTCAGCGCTTCGTTAAGAGGGTAGTCATTAACCAGCACTTCCTGTGCTGAAATCAGTTCCGCTGCAAGTTCTTCATTAGTAGCGGCGACTGCGCTTCCACTTCCGTTACCGTTTTCCAAATGACCCTGCAGGTCTGACTCGTTGTATTGCATGACATTGCGTGAGCGACGGGTAACAAATGCCTCGTCCACAATAATGTCCGGTTCAATTCCCTGGGCCTGAATTGATCGACCAGAGGGAGTGAAATACAAGGAAGTAGTTAGCTTGATGGCGCGATCATCTGCCAAAGGTAAAACAGTTTGCACGGACCCTTTTCCAAAGCTGCGGGTTCCCATGATGATGGCGCGACCGTGATCCTGAAGCGCGCCGGCAACAATTTCCGATGCTGATGCTGAGCCATTGTTGATTAGAACCACCATTGGCACATCGGGTGCTGCCGTGTTTCGAGTCGCTGAAAACTCCATTCCGGTCTGTTCAAGTCGGCCTTCTGTATAGACAATTCGGCCTTGATCAATAAGTGCATCTACAACCCCAACAGAGGCTTGAAGAACGCCGCCTGGATTATTTCTAAGATCGAGTACTATTCCGTTCAATTCGCCATTCTCTTCGTAAAGCTCTTCCAGCTCGCTTTCGAAATCAATTCCGGTGTTGGCTCGAAATTGTGAAATTCGAATATAGGCATAAGCCTCATCGATCATTCGACTGCGCACGCTTGCCAGGGCAATTACTTCGCGAACAATGGTTAGATCGAATGGTTCTTGTCCTTCCCGAGCAACGGTAACTACCACTTCGGTTCCAGGTTCGCCGCGCATCATTTGAGCCGCTTCGTCAGCAGTCATTTCCCTCAGCGGTTTATTATCAATCTGGATAATTAAATCACCAGGCTGTATGCCTGCTCGATCGGCAGGAGAATCATCGATGGGGCTTATCACCAGGATGTATCCATTTTGCCTGCCTACTTCCACTCCAAGGCCACCGAACTGTCCCGTGGTGGTTTCCTGCAATTGATCGTAGTCACTTCCGGCCATATAAGCGGAATGGGGATCTAGCCCTGATAACATGCCGCGAATGGCATTTTCCAACAGAGTCTCATCATCAATCTCTTCAACATAGGCCGCGCGGATGCGATCAAGGGCTTCGGTAAACATGCGAACTTCGTTGAGTGGCAAGGGCAGAGGTTCAGCGTCCTGCTGTGCTTGAGCCAGGCTCGATGAGGCGAAACCGAAGAGCAAGGCTCCAGCGAGAAGCGTGCTGACGGTATTCGTCCTGAAAATTCGAATAGGTTCAAATTGCTGCATGATGTTCATTGTCTGTTCCTGATATGGCATCGTCTGGGGTAGTTCTAGCTCTTGTATAGCTTAGTGTTCGTACGATGCTGATTCTGTTAATGGTCTCTATACTTCCAGTTTATGCCCTTTTAGGCAAATCTGTACCTAAATTTACGTTGAGTTGACGGCTGACATGGATAACTAAACGAAAAGCCAAATGAATAGCTATATCCCTTCAATCCAATCGGCCGGGTTTTCAGCCTGACCATGGACGCGAATCTCGAAGTAAATACCTGCTCTACTACCTTCGCTGCCGGTGCTGGTGTGGCCTGATGTGGCAAGAATATCTCCAGCGCTAACCACATCTCCGGCGCTGCGGGACAATGCCTGATTTGCGCCGTACAGACTCATAAAACCTTCACCATGGTCCACTATTATTAGCAGGCCAGATCCGCGAAGCCAGTTGGCGAAAACCACCCGGCCACCGTGAATCGCCTGCACCGGGGTGCCTTCTTCGGCTCGCAGAACAATTCCCTGGCGGCGCAGATCACTGCTGCCAACTCTTTCGCCAAAGCGTTCAATCACAGGACCGTCCAAAGGCAAAGATAATTTCCCTTTTTGCTCATTGAAATTCGTAGCAGTGGCGAGTTGTTCAACAGCGCGATTGATCTCCTCGATTAATTGTTGGATTTCGGCTTGGTTAATTTCCAGTTGTTCCAGCTCGGCACGTTGAGAAGTGATGCTGTTTGTCAGATCTGTCAGAGCGATTTGTTTAAGAGTGTTCGCTTCCGTCAATGCTACGCTTTGGCGATCCAGTTCGATCTTTTGATCACTCAGGCTGGCAACTTCTATTTCAAGTTGGCGATTGGTGTCGGCGAGTTCTTCTATTAGTCTTTCGAATTCTTCAATTTGTTTCACTTGCGATTCGCTGAACACCCGATAGTAATGCAGCATTCGCGCGCTTTTCGAGAGATCTTCCTGATTAAGCAGCAGTTTTAGAAATCCTTGTTCTCCGGAAAGATACGCTCGGCGAATGAGGCTTCGTAAATTTTCTTCCTGTTCAGATTTTTCAGATTCAAATCGCATCTGCTCAGCATTGAGCGTGGCAATTTCCGATTCAGACTCAGTAATTGAATTCTCGGTGGCTGTAAGAGATTGATTCAAGGATGAGAATTCTAATTCAGCTTCTCGCAGGTTTTGTTCTTCTTCACTCTGTCGTCTATTGGCATTTTCAAGCCAGGATTGAATTTCATCGATGGCAGAAGATACTGCTTGCAAGTTCTGTTGCGCTTCTTGCTGTTGTGAAGTGCCCGATTGTTCTGCGGCAAGGCTGATATTGCCGACCAAAATAAAGAATAGGGAAAGTACAATATTTAGAGACAAATATTGTGAAGGCATTCGTATGCGTACAGATAATTCAAATAAAGAGTTTGGCACTAATTATACCTGACCCCTTTAGTGATGTTAGACAAGGTATAAGAAACTATGTGAGCAAATCCTGTCCGCTCATTTCTGCAGGTACGGGAATATCCAGAAGAGAAAGCAGAGTAGGTGATAGGTCGCACAGGCTTCCCTGGTTGGAGAAACTCTTGCCAGTTTGGCCAACATAAACCAGTGGCACAGGCCCGTTGGTGTGTGAGGTTAAAGGCTGCCCCGTGTCTGAATCCAGCATCTGCTCTACGTTTCCGTGATCGGCAGTAATCAACAGTTCGCCGTCGACCTCTTCAATGGCAGCAACGATTCTGCCCAAACATTTATCTACAGCTTCAACGGCCTTCACAGAAGCGTCGAAGTCTCCAGTGTGTCCAACCATATCTCCGTTAGCATAATTACAGATGATGGCATCGTATTTGCCGGAGCGGATTGCAGCTACCAATTTATCCGTGACTTCAAAAGCGGACATCTCAGGCTTTAAGTCGTAAGTCTTAACATCGGGCGAAGGAATAAGTTCGCGGTCTTCGTTTTCAAAAGCTTGTTCACGGCCTCCGTTAAAGAAAAAAGTCACGTGGGCATATTTTTCTGTTTCCGCGATGCGCAGTTGTGTCTTATTTTCTTTTGCCAAATATTCGCCAAGAACATTATTTAATTCCTGCGGCGGATAGGCGCAGGACGCGTCAATGTCAGCGGCATATTCCGTCAGCATGACGAATTCGCCAAGTAAAGGTCTGGCTGCTCGGTCAAAGCCATCGAAATCATCATCGACAAATGCTCTTGTAATTTCCCTGGCACGGTCGGCTCGAAAATTCATAAACACGACAACGTCGCCATCGTCGACGATTCCGCCTTTAGCCTCTTCGTCGCCGATCAAACTGGCTTGAACAAATTCGTCGTCTTCGCCGCGGTCATAGGCGGCGTGTAATGCGTCTGCTGCAGACTTGTATTTGAATTCGGCTTTGCCTTCAGTCAACAGTTCAAACGCAGGCTCAACTCTGTCCCATCTGTTGTCTCTGTCCATGGCATAGAAACGGCCACATAGTGATGCAACTCGCCCCTTGCCGGATTCCAACAAAGCACTCTCGGCTTTATTGAGTGATTCCAATGCGCTTCTGGGAGCAGTGTCTCGACCATCAAGAAAAGCATGTAGGAATATTTGAGGTGCGCCTCGTTGAGTGGCTAATTCGATCATCGCCATGATCTGGTCTTCGTGACTGTGAATTCCGCCGGGAGAGAGCAGGCCAAAAATATGCAGAGCAGTTTCGGATTGGGCAGCTTTATCTACGGCATCGCAGAGCGTTTTATTGCTGAAGAATCCACCGTCTTTAATGTCTTTATCGATACGGGTCAGACTCTGATAAACCACTCTTCCAGCGCCCAGGTTCATATGACCCACTTCTGAATTACCCATTTGTCCTTCGGGTAAACCAACGGCCTTTCCAGAGGTCTCAATTAAGGTGTGCGGCCGTTCTTCCCACAGCTTGTCCCATACCGGACTATTTGCACTGTGTATGGCGTTGCTGGCTGTTTCCTGACGATATCCCCAGCCATCCAGAATCAGGAGAAGGGCGGTTTTTCTGTTACTCATAAGAGGGGGTCTTATCCTGTGACATTGTGATGAACTCTTTGATTGATCAGTGACCTGCGAATCGCCGGCTATTATCCTTGAATAGGGTGATATTGGCGAGAGAGAATTCTTGCTGTCAGTGCGCTGAGAACTTCTTAAACAGTGGGCAGGCGTGTATACTGCACGCCTTTTTGTAAGGACCCCCAAAAGGGGGACAGAAAGAAGAAGTTAGAAATAGGGACTATGAGCAGTATGGCGCAATTCATTGAATTTTTGACTAATCATCTGGGGCTTTCGGCCATGTGGGTGATTTCCGTTGGAGCCATAATTTTCTATCATCAGCGCACGGGAAGTAAGGCTGTCGGCCCTCAACAGGCTGTAATGCTGATAAACCGCCAGGATGCGGTGGTTGTAGACATTAGAGAGAAGAAGGATTTCGAGGCGGGCCACATCGTGGACGCCATTAATATCCCTCTGGCAAAATTAGACCAACGCCTTACAGAATTAAAGAAGCACAAGGAAAAGCCAGTTATAGTAGTTTGCAAATTAGGTCAGCACTCCGGAGAAGCAGCGAAGAAGCTTCAGGAAGCGGGCCATATCGAAGTATTTAAACTGGCGGGCGGCGTAACCGAATGGAAGGCGCAGTCACTTCCGCTGATCCAGAAATAGCCAACTCACAATATTGAAATAGGATTTATCATGGCAGAGAACGAAGAGAACAATCAGGCAGCCCCGGCGGCGCCAGGAACAGAACAGCCACAGGGCCCACAATTTGCGCTTCAGCGTATTTATCTGAAGGATTCATCGTTTGAGTCTCCTCGCAGCCCTGCTGTGTTTCAGTCTCAATGGACACCAAAGATCAATTTCGACATCAAGACTCGCAGCAACAAGGTGAATGACGATGTCTATGAAGTGGTTCTGATTCTGACTGTTGAAGCCCAGCTCGATGAGCAACCTGCTTTTCTTGTGGAAGTTCACCAGGCCGGTATTTTTACGGCGAAGGACTTCGATGATGCTCAGCTTGAGCAACTGCTAGCTACTATGTGTCCTAATATTCTTTTTCCTTATGCCCGTGAAGCGGTAGACGCAGCGGTAGTTAAAGGTTCATTCCCAGCTTTGATGTTGTCGCCGATCAATTTTGACGCGCTTTATACGCAACAGAAAGAAGCAGCTGCTCAACAGGCAGCAGCAGGGAATGGTTCCGCAGCTGAAGAAGCACCCGCTCCAGAAGCCGCCAACTAAGACCAGCTATTGTCCACCTATGAAGCCTTGCTGACGCCAGGCTTCATAGACAATGACAGCCGCAGCGTTGGAGAGATTCAAACTGCGGCTTTCAGCTAACATCGGAATTCTCAGCAAATACTCTTCCCCAAGCTCTTCTCTTATAGGCTCTGGTAATCCCCGGGTTTCAGGCCCGAATACCACATAATCTCCATCTTCGAAGCTCTGCTGGGAATAATTATTCTCCCCTTTCGTACTAATACCGAAGACTCGGCCTGGCTTTTTTTGGGAAATAAAGGAATTCCAGTCGTCATATTGATGAATGCCGGCATATTCGTGGTAATCCAACCCAGCCCTGCGCATCTTTTTGTCATCCAGGTCAAAACCGTAGGGTTTGATCAGGTGAAGAGTCGCTCCGGTATTAGCCGCCAAACGAATGATATTTCCCGTATTTGGGGGGATTTCTGGTTCAAAAAGCACAATATTGATCAATTTTTAACCACTTTTGAGGTTTGAGTGTAATTCAGCAGTAAACCTGATGGGTCAGCAGTGGCTGCGTTCGCCTGCTGATTTCTTCCCAGATTTACCCCCGAGATTTGTGACACTGCATCCGCACTTTAATTGCCACATCCATACTTACCCTAGTTTATCCCTTTGAAAGGTAAGTTTTGTTTTAGAATTTAAGACCTTAAACGATATTCCTTTAGGGCTACCTTTAGTTTCGCTTGCTGCTGTGCGCGCGACTCAGGATTTTGCTCCCCCTGAAAAACCTCAGAGGGTCAATTTTAAGGAAATCTCAGCCATTTGGCTGGGAGTTTGAATCAAGACACTTTTATAGCAATGACGCTTTAAAAGACGAAATAGGGAGCAGGCGATAATGCCGCTTTTTAGAAAAAAAGCAAAATCCATTAGCCGGGTCGGACTGAGCGTGAGTTCGGATCATCTGGTGCTTGCCCATATGGAAGAAAGAGGCGAGCGGCCATTTCTCATGCATTGTCCCCGAATAGCCCTGGAATCAGAGAAAGACGCAGCGCAAGCACTGGCAAAGGTAGTTAAGGATCTTGAGCTGCAAGATACCCAGTGCAGCTATGTGCTGAATCGAAAAGATTACAACCTGCATCTGGTGGAAGCGCCAGAAGTAGAAGAGGCTGAATTGAGGGCCGCGGTACGTTGGAAAATCAAAGACCTTTTGGATATGAAAGTGGAAGACGCGGCTATCGATGTGTTTCCAGTGCCTGATGATGCCTACCGTGGGCGCAAAATGGTCTATGTGGTGGCAGCACTAAAATCAAGAATTCAATCCATAGTAGATATGGTAACGGAGAGCGGTCTTACCCTGGCTGTAATCGACATTCCGGAACTTGCCATGCAGAACCTGACTCGCAGATTCGTTGATGACGCTCATGGAGTGGCTTTCATGGATCTTAGAAAAAATGGCAGCACCATGAATATTAGCCGAGAGGGTCAGATGTATTTGACCCGGCGCATAAATACACAGATGGAGCCGGACGCAATGCAGTCTATGGAATGGGCTGGCCTAAGAGATCGTCTGGTGCTGGAGATTCAGCGATCGCTGGATTACTTCGAAAGCCAGATGAGTCAGGGTCAAGTTTCTCAGATTGTTTTAGCGCAACGGCAAAAGGACAGCGCAGCAATGGTTGCTGCTCTCGATGAATCTTTGTCCGCCAAGGTGTCCGTGCTGGACCTTGCGCAAAGCATTGGAAGCGATATTGAACTGACACCGGAATTACAGCAGATCGCAATGGCTGCAATCGGTGCAACCTTACGTGGAGAGAAAAAGAAAGTTGCGCATGTGCCTGACCCTGAACCAGAAGGGAAGCCGATCGAGCTAACTGCTAAAGGCAGGGCGGCCTGATGAAGCAACAAGTAAACCTGTATTTGCCAGAATTTAAGGTCAAGAAAGATATCTTGACTGTGGTTCTTATGATGCAGATTTTCGGCGGCGTGATCGGCCTTATGATTCTAGTGTCTGCCTTCCAGTTTTTTTCAAGTTGGCGATCTGGCGCAGAACTTGAAGATTTGCGAGCAGTGTTGGCGGAAGAGACGCAAAAGACAAATGAACTAGATGGAATTCTAGCGCGCAGATCACAGAATAGTGAACTGACTAGCCGTCTGGATGCGGCGGAGAGTCGGTTAGAGTCGGATAGACAGATCAGAAATTTTCTGAGTGAAACTCAGTTAGGCAACGTTGTCGGGTTTTCGGAATATTTTAAGGATTTGTCTCGCGCCTCTCTAGATGGTCTAAGCATAAGTGAGTTTAGACTAAGCAATGGCGGGCGAGACGTGGAAGTAACTGGTCAGGTTCTGGACTCTGCCTTAGTGCCGAGGTTCGTTGGGAATCTTGAGAGCGGAATCAGTTCGATAAAAGACAAACACTTTAGCCCATCTATAACACGAACAGATGTTGAAGAGCAGTATTTTACTTTTCAATTGAGTACGGTGAAATGAAAGAACGTATTGAACAGCAATTAGCGCCGCTAATTAAAAACATAGAAGCCAGATCTCAATCTGAAAAGATAATTGTCATGGCGTTGCTTGCTGTGGGCCTCGTGTTAGCTTATCTCTCGATTTTTTACGATCCCTTAAGTGCTCGAGTTGATCAGGCTCGTCGTCAAATAAGTTCTACCGAAGCTCAGATTGCGAATCAGCAAGTCAATTATTTAGAAATGATGGCGGCTAGCCAGGAAGACCCAAACAAATTTGCAAATGATCGCCTGGTGGTAATAAGTCGCGAGCAGAGAGTATTGGATCAGGAAATAGCGAATCTTGCCGGTGACTTGGTTACACCGAATCAACTGACTCAGCAGCCTTCTCGCTTTCTTCTCCCAGCTCCTTAATCTTACGAGTCAGAGTATTCCTTCCCCAACCCAGCAGGTTTGCGGCATCGCGCCTTCTACCAGCAGTGTGCTTGAGCGCTATATCAATCATGGTTCGCTCAAACATAGGAGTAGCGTCATTAAGAATGCCGGTATTACCAAGGCTGAGCTGTTGATCAGCCCAAACTTGCAGCGCGTCTGTCCAGCTTCCTGTAGTGCCTCGAGTGACAGTGCCTTTTGTAGCTTCCTGCTGAGAGAATTCCGGTGGAAGATCATCAAGATGAACCTCTCTGCTGGATGCCATGACTGTTACCCAGCGACAGAAGTTTTCCAGCTGTCGAACATTGCCAGGCCAATCTAAATCCATTAGATACTGTTCGGTTTCAGGGCGGAGTACCTTTGGTTCAACTTCCAACTCCTTCGCAGCGGAGCTAAGAAAATGAGCAGCAAGTCGAGATATATCTTCACGGCGATCACTCAGTCGTGGAATACGTATGCGTATAACATTGAGTCGATGGAATAAGTCTTCACGAAACTCATGACTCTCCACCAGACTTTCAAGGTCTTGGTGAGTAGCAGCGATTATTCTGACATCGACTTTTATCGAGGTATGTCCGCCGACTCTGTAAAACTCTCCATCGGACAACACTCTCAACAGTCGTGTTTGTGTTTCTGCGGGCATGTCTCCAATCTCATCGAGGAAGAGGGTGCCGCCGTTAGCTTGTTCAAAACGACCAGTACGCTGTTGACTGGCTCCTGTGAATGCGCCTTTCTCGTGACCGAAGAGTTCGGACTCGATTAATTCCTTGGGTATGGCGGCTACGTTCAACGGTATGAATGGTTTTTCGCGTCTCGGGCTGTGTCTGTGTAGCGCATGGGCTACCAGTTCTTTACCAGTGCCTGACTCACCGTTGATCAGAACAGAAATATTCGACTGTGACAGACGACCGATGGCTCTGAATACCTCTTGCATCGCTGGAGCTTCGCCGATGATTTCTTGGCTCTCCTGTGGTGGAATTTCCTCAACGTCTGTCTCCTGCTCCTTGGAATGCTCAAGAGCGCGCTGAGTCATTGCTATCGCGTCATCGATATCAAAAGGTTTGGGCAGGTATTCAAAGGCGCCACGGCTATAGGAAGAAACCGCCGATTCAAGATCGGAATGGGCGGTCATGATAATTACCGGAAGTTGGGGGTGACGTTCCTGTATGGTGGACAGCAGTTCGAGGCCGGAGATGCCAGGCATGCGAATGTCACTGATAATCGCATCGGGGTGTTCGGTTTCGAGACGGTGTAGGAGATCATCGCCGTTTTCGAAAGACTGGGTGCTTAGCCCTGTTTTACCGAGGGATTTCTCCAGCACCCATCGAATCGAACGATCATCGTCGAGAATCCAGACTGAATTACCAGTATTCATTTTGTTACCCTTTTATAAAACTGTTGTACCGAATTCAATTCGGTATTTGCATAGTTTAATAGTGCAGTTTGATCAACTAGTTCAATCAATCAATTTAATTTTATGTTTCTTCAATTGGCAGAGTCACTTTGAAACATGTAGCGCCCTTGCGACTCTCGCACTCGATCATTCCCTTATGCTGGCTGATAATCGAATGTGCTATGGATAAACCCAGACCCGTGCCATCCGCTCGTCCGCTTATCATCGGATAGAAAATAGTGTCTATCATTTCTTCCGGTATTCCCGGGCCGTTATCTATTATCTTTATGGACACAGCCAATTTATAAAACTTGGAACCCACCGTGGTATTTCTAAGAATTCTTGTTCGTAAGTGGATTCTTCCCAAGTCATGTTCTACCGACGGGCTGGTTAAAGCCTGCATCGCGTTTCTTACAATGTTGAGCATGGCCTGAATAAGTTGTTCAGGGTCTCCCAGCAATGCTGGAATGCTTGGATCATAATCGCGGATGATGCTGATGCCCTTGCCACCTACTTCCGCTTCAACCAGATTGCGTACTCTCTCCATTACTTCATGAACATTGATTAGTTTTAAATCCAGTGGCTTGCGTGAGCCCACCAATCGATCTACCAGGTTACGTAAGCGATCAGCCTCTTCGATGATGACGTTGGTGTAATCCTTTAACTCTTCGTCATCCAGTTCTTGAGCCAGTAACTGTGCTGCTCCTCTTATGCCGCCAAGAGGATTCTTGATTTCATGTCCCAGACCTCGTACCAATTCACGTGTAGTGGCATGGGTTGAATTCAGAGACTCTTCTCGATTGATTCGGTGAGAGTGTTCCAATGAAATCAATTCAAGTAAGACCAATTCCTCTCCATCCGCTTCAAAAGGGTTGATGGTGTAGTCAACGGAGATTACCTTGCCGTGAATCAGTGTTAGCTGAGCCTGGTGCTTGGTAAAACTGCGTTTGTTGCTCAGGGCAGTCTGTATCTCTCCAATGTCCTCAGCAGCGTTAACAAATACCTCGCCGACAAATAACTGGCTGGCCTGGCGATCACTTATTTCCAGCATGTTCTCGGCGGCGATGTTTAGAAAACAAAGTCGCAGATTACTGTCTAGTAGCAATACGCCGGTCTTCAGGTTGTCCAGCAGGCGTTTATGTATATTGTCCAGGGTCACTATTCAGATTCACTTATCTAGCCGTAGGGCAGGTCTCAAGCTATTCCTTGAGTATTGATATGCAATAAGCAAACCAATAATGGACTGGCAGGGAAATCCCCTAGAAATGGGGCTTCTTGGGGCCTTCGCTGGGGATTATCTATTTGTGCCAGTAATGAGCTTGAAACAATGCACTAAAATGGTGCATAAATCAATTTCGAGGAATTGGGTTCTACCTAATGAAAGAGCAAAAAAAAGCCTGACAGAGTCAGGCTTTTTCAGTTCTTGCTGGAGCTCTAGGTCTAGGTTTAGGTTTAGGCCAGAGCTTCCTTGGTGGTCTTGATGATTGCTGCAGCCACTTTATATGGATCAGCATTGGAAGCCGTTCTTCTGTCTTCCAGTCGACCTTTCCATCCGTCCTGTACCGTAGTGATCGGGATTCGGATGGAGGCGCCGCGGTCAGATACACCGTAGCTGAACTGATCGATTGACTGAGTCTCATGCAGGCCCGTCAAGCGCATGTCATTGTCGGCGCCATAAACGCTGATATGACGGTCGATGTTCTTGCCGAAATTCTCACAGATCTTGGTGAAGACTTCTTCATCACCATTGTCACGCATCGCTGCATTGGAGAAGTTGGCGTGCATGCCGGAACCATTCCAGTCCAGGTCCTTGCCTAGCGGCTTTGGTTCCCAGTTGATGGAAAGTTCATAGCGCTCAGCAGTTCTTTCTAACAGGTAACGAGAAACCCAAGTCTCGTCGCCGGCTCGTTTGGCGCCCTTGGCGAATACTTGAAATTCCCACTGACCCGCTGCAACCTCAGCGTTTATGCCTTCCATGTTGATGCCAGCTTCAAGACATAGGTCGAAATGATCTTCAACTACGTCACGGCCGTGTGCGTTATTCGCGCCCACTGAGCAGTAAAAAGGGCCCTGTGGTCTAGGGTAGCCGCCGACAGGAAATCCAGGAGGAAGATTAGTCTTAACATCCCAGAGGAAATATTCCTGTTCGAAACCAAACCAGAAATCCTCGTCATCATCATCGATTGTGGCGCGACCATTGGTGGCGTGAGGTGTCTCATCGGAATTTAATACCTCACACATTACTAGATAGGCACTTGCACGATCCGGGTCTGGAAAGATCGCTACAGGCTTCAGTAAACAATCGGAATCATCGCCAGCTGCTTGTAAAGTCGAGCTGCCATCGAATGACCACATTGGGCATTCTTCCAAAGTACCGGTAAAATCGTTACGCACCATTGTCTTGCTACGGAGGCTTTGGGTTGGCGAATAGCCGTCAAGCCAGATGTATTCCAGTTTAGCTTTCATTTTCTATCTTTCTCCTAATCGATAAGACTGTTTATGTGAATGATTTCCATGGGGCCATTAATAGGCTTGCCTGTGTGCATGGTGTAGAGCAAAATATATGCCATTAATGAGCTCGCTGCAAAGCCCATGTTTTCTGGGCTCTGTAATGGCGCATGAAAATAAATGCCCTAATATGGTGCAAATAAAAACAAGAAGCACCTATTTGGTGCGTTACCGATCAAATCTTGGCTTAGCGCTTTCGGTTTAATCCTTCTGTCTCGCATTAAATGCTTATTTTCGCCTATTCTAGCGGAAGGCAGTGTGCCATTTACAGAGATATTGTTGGAACAGTATCCGGACAGGGCTGAGCATTAGCGGAAAACGATAAAATTAGTCAGTAATGAGAGCTTTGCTAGATGAGCTTTCAATAAATACTTCGATCAAACAAAAGAGAGTTTAGTACATGCTATTCCTGGTTAAGTTGTTCCCTGAAATCACCATTAAGTCGCGACCGGTACGCCGCCGTTTTGTCCGGCAATTGCGCAAAAACATCAGGTCGGTCTTACGTGAATTCGATGATGACTTGTCGGTGACTGGTGAGTGGGACAGCATCGAAGTTGAAACTGAAGTTAGCGACCCAGTGATTCTCGCACAAATGAGCGAGAGACTCGGATGCACACCCGGCATAGCGAAATACCTTGAAGTAGAAAAATTTCCCCTTCCGGATATGGACGGCATGTTCGAATTGACTAAGGAATTTTATGCCGAGCGGCTCGAGGGAAAAATGTTTGCGGTTCGTTGCAAGCGCAGTGGACGACATCCGTTCAAGTCTGTCGATGTTGAAAAATATGTTGGCGGTGGATTGAATCAACATACTGGTGCCGCTGGAGTAAAACTGAAAGACCCAGATGTTACGGTGGCATTGGAAATACGGGACGATTTTTTCTTTGTAGTACGGGATCAGAAAAAGGGCATAGGGGGCTTTCCTCTGGGATGCCAGGATTCTGTATTGTCACTAATCTCTGGAGGATTTGATTCCTCGGTCTCCAGCTATCTTTGTATTAAGCGAGGATTACAGACTCATTATTGCTTTTTCAATCTAGGTGGAAGAGCCCATGAGTTAGCGGTCAAGGAGGTTGCTCTTTTTCTGTGGATGAAATATCACAGTTCTCATCGGGTGAAATTTATATCGGTACCATTCGAAGGAGTAGTTGAAGAAATTTTAAACGTAGTGGATAACTCTCAGATGGGGGTAGTTCTCAAGCGCATGATGTTACGGGCAGCAGACAAGGTTGCCGCTGAGCTAAATATAGAAGCTGTGGTCACTGGAGATAGTGTAGCGCAAGTTTCCAGTCAAACATTGCCAAATATGGCCGTAATCGATGCCGTGTCCGAGAGTCTGGTTTTAAGACCATTAGTCACATCTGACAAGCAGGACATTATCGATATTTCCCGCAGAATCGGTACCGAGGATTTCTCGAAGAACATACCGGAATACTGTGCAGTTATTTCTGACAAACCTACAACTCGTGCAAGAATGCATCGCATTGAAAAAGAAGAAAGCCAATTCAATTTTGAGGTTTTTGATGAGGCGATCAAGAATGCCCGTCATCAACTGATCACTGATGTGGTTGATGATGTTGCGGAAGAGGGAGTTGAAGTTCAGGTTCTCACCGAAATTCCTGATAGTGCTGTAGTTATCGATATTCGCCATCCGAATGAGTTGGAGCTAAAAGCCCTCACCCTGGCAGGCAATGCAGCAAACGAAATTCTGCAAATTCCTTTTTATGAGCTTCGAAGCGGCTTTGATCAACTGGATAAATCCTGTCAATACCTTCTCTACTGTGAGAAAGGCATGATGAGCAGGCTTCATGCGGCCAATTTGATGGATGAAGGCTTCCAGAATGTGGCGGTTCTGGACCAAAAATAAACCGCAAAATATCCACAGATAGCTAATCATTCAGGCCAGTCTCGTGTATACTCGCCGCCTTTTGTGCGCCGGTGTCTATCTTGAAAACATCTCGAAAAATATCTCGAGTAGTATCTTGACCAAGGCTCGCTGAAACCCCAACTAAAATTGTATTCAAAAATGGTATCCAGACTGTGATTGAGAAGATTCGAAATATAGCCATCATTGCCCACGTTGACCACGGTAAAACCACTCTGGTAGACAAGCTTCTGCAGCAGTCCGGAACACTCGAGTCTCGTGGAAAGAAGGTTGAGAGAGTCATGGACTCTAACGACCAGGAACGCGAGCGCGGAATTACTATTCTGGCTAAGAACACAGCTATCAACTGGAACGACTACCACATCAATATTGTTGATACTCCGGGACACGCCGATTTCGGTGGTGAAGTGGAGCGAGTTCTTTCTATGGTTGATAGCGTACTGCTGCTAGTGGATGCCGTAGACGGACCGATGCCTCAGACGCGCTTCGTAACTCAGAAAGCATTTGCTCAAGGTCTTAATCCTATTGTCGTAATCAACAAGGTTGACCGCGACGGCGCGCGACCCGATTGGGTTGTCAACGAAGTATTCGATCTATTCGACAAATTAGGAGCTAACGACGAGCAACTGGATTTTCCAATCATCTACGCTTCCGCTCTTGAGGGTATTGCCGGTCTGGAAGTCGACGAGATGGCAGAAGACATGATTCCTCTGCTTGAGACTGTTGTGGAAAAGGTTCCCCCGCCGGATGTAATTGTAGACGGCCCCCTGCAGATGCAAATAAGCGCCCTGGACTACAACAGCTATGTTGGAGTTATTGGAATAGGCAGAGTTACTCGAGGAAAGGTGCGCAACAATCAACAGGTTATTGTAATCAACCGTGATGGTGAAGAGCGCAAGGCTAAGATCCTTCAGGTGAAGAGTCATCTTGGTCTGGAACGTATTGACGTAGATGAAGCTCAAGCTGGCGAGATTGTTTGTATTACCGGCATCGATAAATTAAACATCTCCGATACGATATGTTCCCCGGAAAAATTGGAGGCAATGACACCTCTTTCTGTGGACGAGCCTACCATCAGCATGACCTTTCAGGTGAATGACTCTCCTTTTGCCGGAAGAGAAGGAAAATATTTAACTACACGACAAGTCAAAGATCGGCTAGAGCGTGAGTTGTTATACAACGTTGCGCTTCGGGTAGAGCAGGGTGAAACACCAGACAAGTATAAAGTTTCGGGTCGTGGTGAACTGCATCTGTCGGTATTGATCGAAAGCATGCGCCGTGAAGGCTTCGAGCTTGCTGTTTCCAGACCTGAAGTAATCATTCATGAAGAGGATGGTGTGCTTAAGGAACCATTCGAATCATTGGTTGTGGATTGTGATGACAAGCATCAGGGTTCGGTGATGGAGGAGCTGGGTCTGCGTCGTGCAGAGATGCAGGATATGCTGCCAGATGGCAAAGGCCGGGTGAGATTGCAGTTTCTGATACCTACTCGCGGTTTGATTGGCTTTCGCTCCATGTTCTTGAGCATGACTTCGGGCTCAGGCTTGATGACTCACGTTTTTGATCACTATGGTGACTATAAGGACATAGAGCTGGCGGTAAGAACCCGCGGCGTTTTGGTTTCTATGGTTACTGGCAAAGTATTGGGCTTTTCTCTGTTCAATCTTCAGGAACGAGGCAAGATGTTTGTCGAACCTAATGTTGAAGTTTACGAGGGCATGATTGTCGGTTTGCATAATCGAGAGAATGACCTTGCTGTGAATCCTATTAAAGGAAAACAGCTGACCAACGTGCGTGCTTCCGGTACAGACGAAAATATTGTTCTTTCGCCTTCTGTAAAACACACGCTGGAACAAGCGATGGAATTTATCGCTGACGATGAATTGGTTGAAGTAACACCTGACAATATTCGTATTCGCAAGAAGCATTTGACTGAGAACGCGCGTAAGCGACAGGCTCGTGGCTCGGCTGAGCGCGGCTAATTCGATCTGCTGCTCTCTGAATCTAAATGTATCAGGGCAGGGGCTTAATGCTCAGGTCCTGATACACGAATTCTAATTCCCCTGCTTAATATCGAACCCAATACCTTTTCTACTATATGCGTCGGGTAGTAGAGATCTCTCTCCGGCTGGCTTACCATTAGGCTTTACTCTCGCTTCACTCTGACTTAATTAGGTAGCAAGAATGCAGATCCTATTCCCCGAAATAAAACCCTACAAGCGTCATCAGCTTCGCGTCTCTGATCTTCACGAGCTCTATGTAGACGAATCCGGCAATGGTGATGGCATTCCAGTTTTATTTGTCCACGGCGGGCCCGGCGGGGCTTGTGATTCAAGCTCAAGACGCTTCTATGACCCAGCGATTTACAGAATTATCACCTTTGATCAGCGAGGGTGCGGGCGATCGACGCCCCATGGTGAACTTGAAGAGAACACCACTGAACATCTGGTTTCAGATATCGAGAAAATTAGAGAGTACCTATCTATTGATAAATGGGTCTTGTTCGGTGGTTCCTGGGGATCAACACTAAGCCTGCTTTATGCCCAAGCTCACCCGGGAAGGGTGCTCGCTCTAATTCTACGGGGAATATTCCTTTGCCGTCAGGTTGATCTCGATTGGCTCTACAAACAAGGTGCTAATAGAGTGTTTCCAGATTACTGGGATGAATTCGAGCGATTCATACCTGATTCTGAGCGCAATGATCTTCTCAAAGCCTATCATTCCCGACTGGTAGGTGAAGATGAGCTGGCACGCATGTCTGCTGCGAAGCACTGGTCAGCCTGGGAAGGGAATTGCTCCAAATTGCGGCCGAGTCAGGAAGTTCTGGCGAAATTCACAAAACCTCATAATGCTCTGGCTTTGGCTAGAATAGAGACCCACTACTTTCTTAATAATGGTTTTCTTGAAGACAATCACATTCTTGAAAATATGCAGCTGATTAAGGATATACCGGGTCGAATAGTTCACGGACGCTATGATATGGTTTGCCCTCTCGATCAAGCCAGTGCCTTAAATCAGCAATGGCCTGAATCCGAACTGCACATCGTTCGTGAGTCTGGGCATTCTGCTTCTGAAGCAGGAACAGTAGATGCCCTTATTCGAGCAACTAAAGAAATAGCGAAGAAACTGGAAAACAGTTAGCTGGGAAACGGTCAGCTGAGGCCCAGTGAGCTAAAGATAGTTCGAGGGTATCACCGTGATTGCACTAATTCAGCGAGTAAACTGGGCGCAAGTCCGCATCGAAGAGTCTATTCATTCTCACATCGGCCAGGGATTGCTCGCCTTCATTGGTATTGAGAAAGAAGACAATGAAGAAATGGCCAATAAGTTGTTGGACAAGATTCTAGCCTATCGAGTATTCGCTGATGAAGACGACAAAATGAATCTTGATGTTAAAGACATCGGCGGTGATTTGATGCTGGTATCACAATTCACTTTGGCGGCTGACACCAGCAGTGGCCTTCGCCCCGGATTTTCTACTGCCATGCCGCCAGCGGAAGCTGAAAAGCTATATGGCTACACATTAAGTGCCGCGAAAGAAAAACATGAATTCGTTGGAAGTGGTAAGTTCGCTGCAGATATGCAGATCGAACTTGAGAATGATGGTCCGGTAACTTTTATTCTGAAGGTCTAGTTTATTCTGTTTCTTTTGATTCTTCTTCTAATTCTTCCTTAGCTTTTTTCTTCTTTATTATTCTACCGGCAATGATACCTGCTTCGAAAAGCAACCACATGGGAATGGCCAGCACTGATTGGCTAATGGGATCGGCCGGAGTCATCAACATGCCAACGATAAAGCAACCTACGATGACATAGGGTCGCTTCGATGCCAGATCATCTGGTTCGACCATGCCAGACCAGATAAAAATAAACACGGCAATAGGCACTTCGAAGGCGATACCGAATCCCAGAAAAATGGACAAGGCGAAGTTGAGAAAACTACTAATATCTGGAGCCACGGAAATGCCTTCCGGTGCCACCGAGATAAAGAATGAAAACACAAACCCGAAAAGAAGATAACGAGCAAAGGCAATGCCACTATAGAAAAGCAACACGCTAGATATAAACAAAGGAATCGCTACGCTCTTCTCGTTTTTGTATAGCCCGGGAGCTATAAAGGACCAGAGTTGATAAAGAACATAGGGAGCGGCCAAAAGGAACGCCACGTAGAAAGTTAGTTTGAACGGCGCAAAGAATGGAGAAGTGGGATCGATAGCTATCATCGTCGAGCCTTCAGGCAAGGCATCGATTAAAGGCGTAGCAACATAGGTGTAAATGTCATTGGCGAAGTAAAAAAGTGCCAGAAAGATAATTAATACGGCGATGACGCTTCGGAGAATCCGGTCACGAAGCTCAATCAGATGATCAATAAGTGTGAGCTCTTTTTCTTGTTCTGGTTCAGCTGATGTCATTTTCTACTTTCTCAGAGTCAGCGCTTTTCTTTTCACTTGAGTCCTCGTCTTGCTCAGGCTCACTATTCGCGGCAAGTTTAGGATTTTTGCCTCCGCCGTATATAGATTGGGCAACGTCTTCGATTTGTTCCTTGGCTTCTTCCAGTTCTTCCGTGATAGATTTTTCTGCCTTTTCGTCTTTAGTCTCATCTGAAGCTTTTTCTGTAGCTTTAGATGCGCCAGGGTCAAAGTCTTGACTGTTTACGATTTTGTTCATTGAGTCTTCTGTATCTTTCGCTAATCCCTGCACTTCTGACTTGGCTTCTTCGATATCAGCCAGCACAGATTCATTATGCAATTGACGGCGAATCTCATCGGCATTCAATTCTCTTTCAATCTCGGCCTTGACCTTATAAAAACTGCGACGAAAACGGCCTATCCACAAGCCTGTAGTTTTTATCGCGCCGGGCAGGCGCTCGGGACCCAGCACTACCAAGGCAATGATACAAATTAACAAGACTTCAAAAGAGCCGATGTTAAACATAGAGTAAGACCGGGATCATAAGTGTGACGAAGTGAATATCTACGTGATTTGAAATTCAGGACTCGTCAATGGACGGCCTGAACTTTCAGATACTACTGCTTTATTTGGCTTCTTCTTTTTCTGTTTCTACTTTCTGGGCTGTCGCGTCAATGGTTTCGCCAGCGGCTTCTTCAGACTCTTCTGATTCCTCAGCTTCATCATCCTTTATTGCCGTTTTGAATCCTTTTAAAGCGCCGCCGAGATCAGAACCTAGATTCTTCAGCTTCTTCGTGCCAAATAGCATAACCACAATCAACAAAATGATCAGTAGTTGCCAAATTCCAATTCCACCTAAACCCATGGTAAACCTCCAATTCCAATGAGACTTTGTCGAAAGTCTCCTTGCTAATTTGCGTGTCGAGATGCCTTTTCTTCAAGGCCGGATATGTTAAAGCGTTTCTTCAGTTCTTCCAACACTTGTTCGTGCCCAAGATCAAGATGGCTTAACATTACTAATGTATGAAACCAAAGATCAGCGGTTTCACTTATGACAGCTTTCTGACTGTCGCTGTTTCCGCTTTCACATTCCTTGGCGGCGAGGATGGTTTCAGTTGATTCCTCACCCACTTTTTCAAGAATTTTGTTCAGCCCTTTGCTGTGTAAACTGGCAACGTATGAGTTTTCACTGGAAGCTGATTTTCTCTCTTCCAGTATGGCTGCTAAATCTGTAAGTATGTCGCTCATGTTGTCTATCTTCAATATCTACAAGGTACGCTATTTGTTGCCGTACATTTCAGCCGGTTCTTTCAAAACAGGATCGATTTCCTGCCAGGCTCCACCTTCCAGTTTCTTATAAAAACAGCTTTCTCGCCCTGTGTGGCAGGCAATGCCGCCGATCTGTTTAACTCGATAGCAGACACTGTCATTGTCGCAATCGAGCAGGACTTCTACAAGCTGTTGAATATTTCCTGATTCTTCACCCTTACGCCAGAGTTTGGAGCGTGACCGAGACCAATATACTGCCCGATTCTCCGCCACCGTAGTTTCAAGCGCTTCCTTGTTGATCCAAGCCTGAGTTAAAACCCTGCCTGAGCTCGCTTCCTGGGTAATGACTGGCACAAGACCATCTTCATTCCATTTAATCTGATCAAGGTAGGAGGACATTTTTCTAGTATGCAACGTCACCGTCTAAAATACAAAAGGTATACCCCAAGCAAACCCAGGGCAGAAGAGGTGACAGGTATGTTTGTAATAGCCTCTGAAACAGAAGGAACCCATAGACTCAAAGCTAATAGCACTGCGACGATTCCAGCATTTCTCGAAAGCCGATGCTGTCGAGCTAGTTCTTTCGCTGCTTCCTCTCTCTGAAGCTCCAGCTGCCGACTAATCTCTCCTAGTTGTGAGGTCTGACCTATGGCTTGTATTAGCAATTCAGGTAGCTGCGGCAGCTGCTCGATCCATTCCGGAATATTTTCCTGAAGCTTGGCAAGCAGGTTTAGGGGATTGAGACGTTGCTTGTTCCAGTTTTCAAGATAAGGCAGGGCGGTTGTCCATAGATCTAATTCTGGGTATAGCTGCCTGCCCAGGCCTTCAACATTGAGCAGGGTTTTTTGAAGTAAGACCAGTGAAGGTTGTACTTCCATGTTAAAGCGTCCGGCGGTGCGGAATAACTGAATGAGCAATTGGGCGAAGGAGATATCCTTTAAGGGCTTTTCGAAAATTGGTTCGCACACGCTGCGCATCGCAGATTCGAATTCGTGGATTTTTGTGTCCCTTGGAACCCAGCCGCAAGCAACATGCAATTCGGCAACTTTTCTATAGTCTCGCTTAAAAATTGCCAGCAAGTTTCGGGCAAGATACTCCTGATCGTCTTTAGTTAGCGAGCCGATGATGGCGCAATCGATAGCGATGTATTGCGGGTTCTCGTTTCGCTCCGGCTCCTTATTGACGAAAATATTTCCTGGGTGCATGTCGGCGTGAAAGAAATTATGTTCGAAAACCTGAGTGAAAAATATTTCAACACCGGTCTCGGAGAGTTTTTTCAAGTTAATATTGTGTTCCTTGAGGGAATCAATATCGCCGACAGGTATTCCGTGAATTCTTTCCATTACGAGAATATTTTTCCTCGTAAAGTCCCAATACACTTTTGGCACATACAACTTTTCGGAATTTTCAAAATTTCTGTGTAGCTGAGAAGTGTTTGCGGCTTCCGATTGAAGGTTCAATTCGTCGAAGATTACTTTTTCATAGTCAGCTACTACTTCAATCGGTCTTAGTCTTTTGCCAATTTTTGTTCGGGTCTCAACTTTGGCTGCAAGCCATTTCAATAACTTAATGTCGTCGGCAACGGTTTTTTCAATGCCTGGCCTAACTACCTTTACAACGACTTCTTCGCCACTTAATAGTGTTGCCTTGTGAACCTGGGCGACGGAAGCGGAAGCGAATGGTTCGAGCTCCAGTTCGCGGAAAATTTCCGCACTTGATGTATTGAGGCTTTGCTCAATAAGTTCTTCAATGCCGGGGGTCTTAAAAGGAGGTACGTTGTCTTGAAGTGACTGCAGTTCATCCGCCAGATCACTATCAAGAAAATCGCGACGTGTAGAGAGTAACTGGCCGAATTTGATATAGATTGGACCAAGCTCTTCCATGGCGAGACGCAATCGTTCGTTCTTGCTTCCCTGCCGATGTTTGGAAAATATCCAAAGGCTGGTATAGGGCAGTAGTAGAACTCTGAACCAACGCAGTCCCGCCTGCTGCTTCAGGAATTCATCGAGTCCGTATTTGGAGACTACGTTGAGTATTTTGACTAGGCGAGGTAAATGGGACACAAAAAAATCTTGCTCTTTTCGACGGCATGCAAAGATACCACCTGCCTCAGCGCTGAACAAGCGAGATTGGCAAATAAACTCTGAATTTTCAGTGGTTTACTGTTCTATATTGAGGCTTTCCAGGCGTCTGCCAAGTATATCCGCTTGGGCTCGTGCTCGGTCGATTCTAAGCTTGAGTCGATCCAGGTCATCTCCGAAGCTCTCTACTGCAGTTTTGTCAGGAATTATCCTGGCTTCCTCTGTTAGGTATTCATCAATATTGCGTTCCACGCTCTGTTTGGCAGTCTCCGACCACTGGCGTGTATTTTTCGACAGGCTTCGTAATTCGTTGCTGACCAAGTCGCCAAGGAAGGGAGCCAACAGATCGCCCCAGTCCACATCCAATTCACTGACAGTTCGGTAGATGTCCTGAACCAAGACGGCGTCGCCAGATATGCTGATGGCATCATTTGCCAATGGTCTATCGGCAGAGTCCTGAAAAAGAAGTTGAGCGAGGTCGCTTGCTGCTCCCGAAATCCCAGCATCGGATTTTAGGCCCAGAGTCTCACAATCGATTGCGCTCAGTTTCAGGCGATCACCTTCGAATCGGAGGTTCATGCTCAGGGTAGGGCGTAGGCATTGTATCTCTACTATCTTGCCTTCGAATTTCCCAAATTGATTCGCAATGTAGGGATCTCGAGTTGCCAGGGTGTTGAGAATCTTCTCCACCGGCAATAGGGCAAACATTCCAACAAATTGATTCAAGATCTGATCCTGGTGAATAGTGTTTAAGCAGTGAAGCTTTTAGTTAGTAAAAATAGTCGCAAGTAAAGACAGTAGCTAGTAACAATAGAAGCAGAGAAACCTAGTCTGCAGCTTTGAATCCAATATGGATTGCGCTGATACCGCTCAATACATTGTGGTACTTGCAGTTCACCAACCCGGCATTTTCCATCATCGACTTCAGTGTGTCCTGATCTGGATGCATACGAATGGATTCGACAAGGTACTGATAACTGTCGGCGTCACCGGTAAGCATTTTTCCTGCCACAGGCCACAGCTTTGAATAGGTATCGTATGCCTTGCCTAGCAAATCATTAGTGGGTTTGGAAAACTCGAGAACCAGAACCCTTCCGCCGGGTTTTAATACACGCTGCATAGAAGCTAGAGCCGCATCTTTGTCGGTTACATTGCGAAGCCCATAGGCAATGCATATACAATCAAAGGTATTGTCAGCAAATGGCAGGCATTCTGCATTCACCTGTGCGATCTCAATGTTCTCGCTGAGGCCCTTGTCTATAATTCTGTCTCTGCCCACATGAAGCATAGCCTCATTTATGTCTGCCAGAACTACCTGCCCGGTGTCTCCAACTATAGGAGCAAATTTAATACTGAAGTCACCGGTTCCACCCGCCAGGTCTAACACTTTCTGGCCTTTTCTGAGCGCGCTTAGTTCGATGGTGTATCTTTTGATTAGTCGGTGGGAGCCTAGGGAGATGACATCATTCATGATGTCGTATCGCTGTGCTACAGATCGGAATACCTGGCCAACTCGCTCTTCTTTTTCAGCAACAGGAACTTCCTCGTAACCGAAGTGAGTGGTCGTATCTTGTTCTGTAGGGTCGCTCATTCTGTCTTGCTCAGTCTTTGGAGGAGGACGAGGGCATTATGTTAATCACTTGTGTCCCTACTGGCAATGAGTCCCTGTTCGCTCCGGCTTGTTCCAGCTTTGAGAGATAGCGTTCCCAAAGCTCTTCCTTACCTTTTCCGAGCTCTAACAGATAGTTCCAGCTATATATCCCGGAGTTGTGCCCATCATCAAAAATCAGCTTTATGGCATAGTTTCCAACCGGTTCGAGATTGATTAACTTTACCTGTCGCTTTCCGGTTTGTAGAACTTCCTGGCCTTTTCCGTGGCCTCTTACTTCTGCTGAAGGAGAATGAACCCTTAGAAATTCCGCTGTCAGTTGATAGCTTCTGCTGTCGCCATAAACTAATTCGAGAACGCCTGACTTCTTGTGCAGACGAATATCGCTGGGGGTTTGATTATCCATTTGTCAGGCTCTTGACCCTTAGAGAATGTAGCGGCTTAGATCTTCATCTTTCGCCAGTTCATCCAGTTGGTCTTCTACATATTTCTTGTCAATAACAAGATCGCTATTATCGCCAATGGCTAGGTCTGCAGCAGAGAAAGAGACTTCTTCCAGCAATCTTTCCATTACAGTATGAAGCCGCCTTGCGCCGATGTTTTCTGTGCGTTCGTTCACTTGAAATGCGGTTTCAGCAATTTTCTTAATACCGTCCTCGGAGAAGCTCACCTTCAATCCTTCGGTAGCGAGGAGAGCCTGGTACTGTTCTGTTAGGGAGGCGTCCGGCTCTTCGAGAATTCTCTCAAAATCTTTTGCGCTCAGAGCATCAAGCTCGACTCGAATTGGCAGACGACCCTGCAATTCCGGAATTAGGTCCGAGGGTTTGCTGAGATGGAAAGCCCCAGAAGCAATAAAAAGAATGTGATCGGTTTTAACACTGCCGTATTTGGTGGTAACAGTAGAGCCTTCAATAAGAGGAAGAAGGTCTCTTTGTACTCCTTCTCTGGAGACTCCAGCATTACCCTGATCGTGGCGATTGGTTACCTTATCGATCTCATCAATGAATACGATACCAGTCTGTTCGGTGGCTTCCACAGCACGGTTTTTTATTTCTTCTTCATTAATCAGTTTCGCGGCTTCTTCTTCCTTCACAGCTTTGAGAGCAGCCTTCACTGTCAAACGGCGAGAGCGTGTTTTTCCAGTGTTCATATTGGAGAACATGCTTTTAAGCTGGCTAGTCATGTCTTCAAGCCCTGGAGGGGCCATAATTTCCACGCCGGCTGAAGATTCGGTAACTTTGATTTCTATTTCCTTCTCATCCAGTTCACCTTGTCTCAGTTTTTTGCGAAACATCTGTCTGGCGGCTGATTGATTGTCTGTACTAGAGTCAGTGCTGGAGTCTGAGTCATCTGCGGTGCTTTCGGTTCGAGCCTTAGGCAGCAAGACATCAAGAATTCTGTCTTCCGCCAAATCTTCGGCGACGTGTCTTACTTTATCCATTTCGGATTCGCGAATCATTTTGATGGCAACATCAATGAGGTCACGAACGATGGATTCAACATCTCTACCTACATAACCGACTTCAGTAAATTTTGTTGCTTCTATCTTTATAAAAGGGGCTTGAGCCAACTTTGCCAAACGTCGGGCTATTTCAGTTTTGCCGACACCGGTAGGGCCAATCATCAAGATATTTTTTGGTGTTACTTCATTACGCAGGTTTTCATCCAGCTTCATGCGGCGCCAGCGATTGCGAAGGGCGATAGCAACAGCGCGCTTAGCGGCGTCCTGGCCTACGATATGTTTGTCCAGTTCCGAGGTGATTTCCCGGGGAGTCATAATGGTCATGCTTGTAGATACCTTTGTTTATTTGGTTTTGTCAGAGCTGTCTCAGACTTAGGTCTAACTAAAATCCAGTTCTTCGATGGTGTGATTTTGATTGGTGTAGACACAAATATCGGCGGCAATGGTGAGGCTTTTTTCGACGATTTCTTTGGCATCGAGTTCGGTGTTCTGAACCAGCGCCTTTGCTGCCGATTGAGCAAAAGGACCGCCCGAGCCGATGGCCATGATGGAATCTTCGGGCTCGATAACATCGCCGTTGCCAGTAATTATCAACGACGACTCCTTGTCGGCAACCACCAGCAAGGCTTCAAGACGACGCAGTGAGCGTTCGGTGCGCCATAACTTAGCCAGCTCCACGGCAGCGCGAATCAGCTTTCCGTGATGTTTTTCCAATTGCTCTTCGAATCGCTCGAAGAGAGTGAAGGCATCGGCAGTGCCGCCAGCGAACCCCGCAATAACCTGATCGTTGTAAAGTCGTCTTACTTTGCGGGCATTACCTTTCATGACGGTATTACCTTGAGAGACCTGTCCATCGCCACCGACTACTACTTTATTGCCGCGGCGAACCGAGACTATGGTAGTTCCTCTATATTGTTCCAATGCCGTTCTCCTAGCTCTTGTTTTACTTCATCAATATTCAGGCAGGCAGCCGGATTTCGACCATCCTTTAGATAGATTGACTGTCAGATAGAAGATATGGGGGAAAGGGCTGGAAAATCAAGCGTTAGACTTATTGCAAACTCATGCGCAGGCTGGGGATATTGCTACGGCGAAGCAGGGTCTCGGCTTCGCTCAAGCGTCTGCCGTCGGTGTAAGGACCGGATTGAACCAGGAACAACGTTCGGCCAAGAAGGTCCTGCTGGCGGACGACCACATCCAGACCCAGGGTTAGCTGCCGGCGCATCTCTGTTTGCGCGAGTTCTTGCTGCTGAAATGCACCTGTTTGTAATATGAAACCGCTGCCCAGGTCTTCATCCGGGGTATCGGCGACCTCAAAGTCTTCTGTGGAAATTTGTTCACCGCCTTCAGAGTCCGGATCATCAGCCAGAGTCACGGGTATCGCATCCACAGCAACCTCGTATTCGCTGAGGGCGCTATAGAATTCCAGTTGCAGTTCAGCTTCCGGCTCCGCGTTGGAGTCGGCCTGGGTTTCAAGCGCTGATACTTGGGAAACAGGAAGCGGGGTATTGGTATTTAATGGAGGAACGTTGCCAGATAAATAGACAAGCACACAGGCGAAGACCCCGATGGTTATACCGACAACTACTCCGGTGACCATTAGTGACCATGCAGGCGGAGTTTCTACTGGCTTTCGCTCCAGCAGTGGTTCAGGTCTGATTTTGGCAAAATCGTGAGACATTCAGTCTTGCTATCCTATCTAACACATTGTTTTATCTAAAAATATCATGGCAAAAAATCACAGCCACCTCAATTATCGGTTGCTGTCGGTCAAGCTGAAGCTCAATTTCCCTCTTGTTTCCCCATTAGATCAAAGCACAAATGGCGCAGACGCAGTCTAAATCAGGTCTTGAGGGTCAATATCGATAGCCAGGCGCAACTTATGAGAAAGCTTCATGCTATCTATTTTTGTACAGAGTTCAGTCATCAAAGCCCCTAACGCCCGACGATTCTTACTCCTTAATAGTATCTGGAAGCGAAATCTGCCAGCCCTTTTTTCCATTGGCGCAGGGAGAGGGCCCTGCAGTTCTACGGGATAGCCATTGAGTGCGATGAGTTTCTCGCAGCTATTACCGATCTTCTGCAAACCTTTTACCGCCTCCCTGATGTCTGCAGACTCTGCTCGCAGCAGACACAGATGAGAAAAGGGGGGCATGCCACTCAAGCGTCTTTCTTCGAGCTGCTGCACAGCAAATTCTTCATAGGACTCAGAGCTAATACTTTGCAGAGTCTGATGACCAGCATGTCGAGATTGAATAAGTACTTCTCCGGCTCGGGAGGCTCTTCCGGAACGACCGGCAACCTGCACAATAGTTTGTGCCATGTGCTCCTGCCCTCGAAAGTCCGCGCTGAACAAGCCTGAATCAGCATCAACAATAGCCACAAGAGTAATGTTAGGAAAATGATGACCTTTAGCCAGCATCTGGGTTCCTAATAAGATACAAGGCTCACCCAGATTGATTTGGTCTAGCATTTTTTGCAGGCTGAGTTTGGCTCTGGTTGAGTCTCGATCAATTCTCAACACTTCAGTGTCAGGAAACTGAGTATTGAGATAGGACTCTATTCTCTGCGTACCAATGCCGATTGTATTTAGGTCCGGTGACTTACAATGTTCGCAATTTCGCGGAAGAGACTTAATCGTTCCGCAGTGATGGCAGCGGATGCTCGCGGGATTCGCATGAACTGTGAAACGAGTGAGGCAGTGCTCACACTCGCATATCCAGCCACAGTTTTGACAGTTCAGAACGGGAGCGAAGCCGCGACGATTAATAAACACCAGAACTTGATTGCCTTGTTTAAGATGTTTTTGAATTCGATAGAGTAGTGGCTCGGAGAATCCTTCTTGCAAATGCTCGTCGGTGATATCCAGAATTTCCATGGCAGCCGGACTGGCGTCTGCCGCCCGTTTGCTGAGTTTCAGGTGGTGAAATTTCTTGCTGCGGGCATTGTGCAAACTCTCCAGGCTGGGAGTTGCTGAGCCGAGAATAACGTGCACTTTCTCTTCCCTTGCTCGCATCACCGCAAGGTCTCTCGCTGAATATCTGAATCCGTCCTGCTGTTTGAAAGAGGAGTCGTGTTCTTCATCTACTATAATCAGCCCAGGGTTTGCCATTGGTGTGAAAATGGCAGAACGTGTACCGATGATAATCCCGGCGCTTCCATCTCTAGCACTGTTCCATGCCTCAAGTCTCTCGGACTCATTAAGTCCAGAGTGAAGTACAGCTATCGGGCAGGCAAACCGTTTTTGAAATCTGGAAACTGTCTGTGGTGTCAGTCCAATTTCTGGAACCAGTACCAAGCACTGTTTTGCCTTAGCTAACTGTTGCTCCATAGTTTGCATATAGACTTCTGTTTTACCGGACCCGGTAACGCCATCTAATAAAGAGCAGGCAAAGCCATCAAGGTTTTCTTTTACTTCAGCTAATGCCTTCTTTTGTTCCTTATTAAGTTTGATGCCAGTTTTGCTAGCAGGAGCTAATGCTGGGAATGGCTCGGCCGCACTCTGGAATCTGGTTTTTCGAATCACCAGTTTTTTCTTATGTAGTTCGGCAAGTAGCTGAGTAGTAAATCCGGCAGCCTTACATTCCTCAATACCTGTGCTTTTATTTTTTTTGAGTAAAGTTAAGAGTGCTTTCTGGCGAGGAGCTCTCTGCACGGCGAGAAGGGAAATTTCATCAGCATTAGGGTTCACTTCCCAAATTTCTTCTTCAGCTCTGGTTTGCCTTCCTTGCCTCAGCCGAGCAGGAATGGCATTAGAAAAAACTTCCCCCAGCGAATGTTGATAATAGCTGGACGCCCACAATAGAAGGCGGAATAGAGAGGGAGTGAAAATGGGTTTTTTGTCGAGAACAGAAATTACCGGTTTTAGTTTGTTTCGACTCAGGGTCGACCCTTTCTCTACTTTTACTACTATGCCAACCAATTTTCTGTTGCCGAATGAAACTCTTACTCTTACTCCAGGCTTAATCCTATCTTCAGACTCATCCACCGCTGCAGATTCAGGGGAGGATGCTTTAGATGGTTTGTCCGTGGCAGAGTCGATAGGCAGGTCAGGTGGAAGATAGTCAAATAGCGAACGCAGAGGAGAAGGAATAGCGACCTGCAAGACAGTGCCCTGGTATTTAAATTTTTGGTCGCTGGACATGAATAGGACTACTTATGACTAGGGCTGCTATGGATAGAACAGCAGATTCGACTCCATAGTAAATTCAAAATCCGTGGCAAACAACTTAAATAGAAATCAGGACGTCTTGCCGTGCTGTGCAGGGAGGCTCTATGGCGTATAATCCTGTTGCGTTTACCAGCGGATAGCATTTCGGATAATCCGGATGGTCCGGATAATCTGGTTTGAAATTGTGCGATAGAAGGATAGGGATTCATGAGTTCGGATTCAGTGCCAGCAGAATTACTGGCAGCAAGAGAGAATATAGATCGAATAGACCGAGAATTGATCAGCTTGCTGGCTGAGAGATTTGCGTTGACCCATGAAGTAGGGCTTCTCAAAGCTGACAAGAAGCTAAAAGCATTGGATTCCTCCCGTGAGTCCGAAAAATTGGCCGAGCTCACTGCTCTATGTGAGGAGCATGATCTTGATCCGGCGCTTGTGAGCGAGCTGTTCAGCCGAATTATGGAAGAGGTGGTGAAGAACCATCAACGGCTGCGGGATTGAGAGTAGGGGGTTGAGAACCCAGAGTTCAGAGCAGACAGTTGAAAGCAAGATCAATGCCTAGGCTGAGATAGCCCAGGGCCCCCTAAACCCCCACCTACACTTGCGTCTTTTTGTTTCTCTGTTAGAATGCTCGCCCCTTACGCCCATCGACCTAAAACAGGGTCAGACGGGCTTAAAATCGATGTGGTGCGTCGGATCAGGAATTCGGCTGCGGCGACATCAAATAAAGGAATAGATATGAAACCTGAAATTCACCCAAGCTACGAAGCCATTAAAGCGACATGCAGCTGTGGTAACGTAATTGAGACAAAATCCACTCTGGGTAAGGATATCCTTATCGACGTGTGTTCATCTTGCCATCCTTTCTATACAGGTAAGCAGAAGATTCTGGACAGCGGTGGACGTGTAGATAGATTTAAGAAGCGCTTCGGTAGTCGTCGAGTTTAAAACTCTGTTAGAAGATCGTTTCTGTCGAGAGCTCATCAGCCTCTTCTTCGTTGAGCTCTACTCCAGGTAATTGCGCGTCGGTTTCAGCCGGCGCGTTTTCCGTTCTGAAATACTCAAATATGGTATCCGGGTCGCCGGGGGTTGCCGCTGCGCCTGTAGTCTTGTTGATTAGCCTGTCTTCGATTCCGTCAGGCCGGCCCATGGTTCTTTCCTCTGTGCCTTCAAGCGCAGCGCGCATGTAATCAATCCAGATCGGCACAGCGATAGTTGCACCTTGCTCTCTTTCTCCCAGAGGTTCCGGTTGATCAAATCCAACAAACACTGTGGTTGCTATGTCTCGATTGAATCCGGAGAACCACAATTCCTGAGGGCCATTTGTGGTGCCAGTTTTTCCCATCAAGTCGCCTCGGTCCAAATCTCGTTGAACTCTGGCGCCACTGCCTTCCTCCACCACTGAGCGCAACATGGAATTTAATATATAGGCGATTCGTTCGTCGACAATTCTGGGCGCTGGCCGGATGGTTTCGCCGGCTTCATTTTCGTGGACATCACAATTCTCACACACAACAGTCGGTGAGGCTTCAAATACCAGGCCGTCGCGAAGATTGGATATTTCCTTGATGAACCAAGGGTCCACTCTGTAACCACCATTTGCGATAGCGGAATATGCGGCGACGATTTCCAAAGGTTGAACATCCTGGCTACCCAGCGCTACGGTTAAATCATTGCGGGGAAAATTCTGAGTCTGAATTCCGAATTTGGCAGCAAAAGGTAAAACCTTGTCCGAGCCTACTTGATCATAGAGTCTCACCGCAGGGACGTTTCTGGATTCCTTCAATGCGTAGCGAAGTGTTATGGGGCCGAGGAAATTGTTCTCGTAATTGTTAGGGCGATAGTCACCTCTGGTGATAGGGGCATCGTTAATAGTCGTGGCTGCAGAATAGCCGTTTTCTAGAGCTGCACCATAGAGGAATGGTTTAAAGTTCGAACCGGGAGGCCGGGGAGTTAATACACGGTTTACCTGAGAACGCCGGAAATCATAGCCTCCGACAAGGGCGATTATCTCTCCATTGCTGGGAGACATAGAAACAAGGGCTCCCTGAATTTCTGGAACTTGCCCTAGCTCCCACCCGTCATCGGTGTTCCTTACTCTTATCAAGTCGCCAATGCTGACAGCGTCGCTCGCGGTTTCTGGTGGCGGCCACGCCTCGTTGCGACTGCGGAAGGTGTAAGCCCAGCTTATTCCTTCCCAATTCACTGCTACCGTTTCGCCGCTTCTAAGCATGGCCCTGAAGCTCTGGTCCTGAACATCAACTACGATAGCGGCCTTCTGGTTTCCATATTCGGGGACGCCCTGGAGTTCTTCCGTCCAGGCGTCCAGGGCATTGGTGTTGCTCTCTGTGTAGAATTCTGGAGGATAGCTTGTACTAGGCCCGCGATAGCCGTGGCGTTTGTCATAGTAATTTTCCAGCCCGTCTACCAAGGACTTGTTGGCCGCCAGCTGGCGATCGCCATCGATAGTGGTAATTACTTCGAATCCTTGGGTATAAGCGTCTTCGCCTACTTGCTCATATAACTGCTGACGAACCATTTCGGCCACATAGGGTGCAGAGACAGCGATGTTTCGGTTGTGTCTGCCGGCGCTTACCGGGGAATTGTCGGCAAGTTGGAACTCTTGCTCAGTGATCATGCCTTCCTTGAGCATATTCGATAGCCGGGTGCGGCGTCGCTCGATGGCGCGATTCGGGTTGTTCAGCGGATTACATACTGATGGGCAGGGCAAAAGTGAGATCATCATTGCTGCTTCTGCGATAGTGAGCTCTGAAACTGATTTTCCGTAATAGACAAATGCTGCCGCACCGATGCCGTCAGCTCCTGCGCCGAAGTAGATAGTATTCAGGTAGAGGTTGAGGACCTCTTCCTTACTTAGTTCCTGTTCAATCTGTAGTGCGAAGGGTATTGATTTAAGTTTTCGCAAATAGACGTTTTCGTTATCAAAGGAAAGAATGTTCGCCAGCTGCATGGTGAGAGTGCTGCCACCGCCAAGGTTTACGCCTCGGACAATTCCGTAAAACCCTCTAGCCAGGCTTTGCAGGTCAACTCCGGAATGGGAATAGAAGCGAATATCTTCAGTCGCAATCAGCGCATCGGTGAGAACCTGAGGAATTTCCTCGAATTCAACTGGATTTCTACGATTGCCTATCTCGTCGATCAAGCGCCCATCGGAAGTGAATATACGAAGAGGAGTTTCGAGTTGAACATCGCGGTAGGTCTCAGCCGCCGGGAGTAGAGGAGCGAGGTAGAGATAGGCAGCGCTAGCCACCATCACAGTGCCTGAAAAGCCAGCGGCAACTAGTAGTGCTGTCCATTTCAAATAGGGTTTAAGTCTCTCTTGCACCAGATCCATGCCTCGATAACTGGGCAGTGAGCCCTTTCGAAGAAATATTTACATCCATGATTTGTCCGCCAGAACAGCTTTTCAGCTATCTGGGAGAACCGGCAATTATACACCCGCATTTCAGTAATGCTTCGTATTTCGGCGGCCTGTGGCGCAATCTCGGCTACTGATGTCATCAAATTCCGTGCCTGGAGGGCAAAAATTCCCGTAGATGGATAATATTTTGAATAAAATTTTAGCCGAAAAATGGTGAATAGCCTCAGGATCGGCCAATATCATCTTCTGAGCCCTAAATTGTTGAAAAATACGTGAAAGCCCAAGTATTCTGGCTCTTGGGGCGTTCCGATGAAGCTCAAACGTGATCTGATTCAAGGAATTTCCTTGCTGCTTGATCCATTATCCAATGGTGAAGTCGTTTGTTCTGAAAGTCTGATAATTAATTGAAAACTATAAAAAATTTATTGTCGGCCGATACTGAAATCTGGAAGATTGAATTTTAGACATGATTCGCTAAGTTGCTGTAATATTTAGTATTATCATTGTCTAGTGTTGGAAACACGCTGGTTTCCCCCGCTAACTGTAATGGCGAGACTATCGTGTTGGGCGGGGTATTCCGAGAGGAATCTACTACCACTGAAACCAAGACTCCTTTGCTTGGAGATCTTCCTTATGTTGGTAGTCTGTTCAAGCGGACTGAGAATGCCAGTCGTCGAACAGAGCTGTTGATTTTCATCACTCCGAAAATTATCGCTGATATCAGTATCAGGTGATTCCCATTCTGCGAGGTGGAAGTATAATGCTTCCGCCTGCAGTGATGGCACTTCATCTCGATTTTGATTGAAGCCAGCTGATAGGCGTAGTTTCAATCACTTCCCACAGGTTCGATAAATAGAAACCATGAGTTACTCTGGAAATGTTTTTCTCGTTGGACCGATGGGTGTCGGGAAAACTACAATTGGTCGCGTTCTAGCTGATTTTCTGGGTCTTGGGTTCTATGATTCTGACAAAGAGATAGAGAGCGTCACCGGTGCGGATATCCCCTGGATATTCGACGTTGAAGGAGAATCTGGTTTTCGAGTTCGGGAAGCCAAAATGATCGATCAGTTGAGCATGATGGATAATATTGTTCTAGCCACTGGCGGTGGAGCAGTAACATCTGAAGAGAATCGTGCCAATTTGAAAGATCGGGGAACTGTGGTTTATCTCAAAGCTCCTATTAGGCAGCAAGTAGAAAGAACCAGTCGAGACAAAAACCGTCCGTTGTTACAAACACCCGACCCTGAAAAAACAATCAGAGAACTCATGGAAATACGGGAACCTCTTTACGCTGAGGTGGCGGATTTTTCCGTTGATACTTTCCGTCGAAACCCAAGATCTGTAAGTCAGGAAATACTCCGACACTTGAATGAGTTGTCTGGGGACCAGTCGCTATAAAAACCATATATGAGTCGAGTTTTAGAAAATGCTAACAGTTAAGGTTGACCTTGGGGATCGCAGTTATCCAATTTTTATTGGTGAAGACCTGTTGTCCGAAAAAAATCTTATTGAGCCATATCTGGGCAAGGGCAGAGTTGTAATTGTCAGCAATGATGTAGTGGCGCCATTGTATTTGGAGCAGGCGAAAGCGCTGTTCTCCACTACTGTTTGTGATGAAATTATTCTCAAAGATGGTGAGGCGTTCAAGAATCTGGATGCCATAAACCAAATCTACGATTTTCTACTGAAGGGCAAGTACGATCGTAATACCACTTTAGTGGCGTTGGGCGGCGGAGTGGTAGGTGATGTCGCCGGGTTCGCGGCAGCGACTTATCTGCGTGGCGTCAATTTTATTCAATTGCCGACAACCTTGCTCGCTCAAGTGGATTCTTCTGTTGGTGGAAAGACTGGGGTTAACCATCCTCTGGGCAAGAATATGATTGGAGCTTTCTATCAGCCCCAATGTGTTGTGATCGATACTCGAGTTCTCTCTACGTTGCCGGAACGAGAGCTCAAGGCTGGATTGGCGGAATCTCTAAAGTACGGATTAATCTATGACCCCTTGTTCTTTCAGTGGATGATAGATAACAGTCAGAGCCTGTTACAGGCTGATGGGGCAGCGCTTTCAGAAGCTATCCGCAAATGCTGTGAGACGAAGGCTGATATCGTCGCTCAGGACGAGAAGGAAACCGGAATTCGGGCATTGCTGAACTTCGGGCACACATTTGGACACGCTATAGAAACTGCCAGCGGGTATGGTACCTGGCTTCATGGTGAATCTGTGGCTATGGGCATGGTAATGGCCGCTGACCTGTCTAGCAGGCTAGGCTTGATAGAAGCCAAGGTGGCGAATTCGATTCGGGATGTTATTGAGAAAAAATTTGGTATGCCTGCGCTACCTCCTGCCGATATTAGTGTAGAGCAGTATCTGGACTTGATGTCCTCGGACAAAAAAGCTGAATTGGGAAACATTCGATTCGTGCTGCTGAAGTCAATTGGCGATGCGGTGGTTGAAGGAAATATCGATCCGCATATTCTGCAACAAACTTTACAGGCGGGCGATCGCCTTTGTGAGTAAATCTTGAAGAAATATCTCTCCCTACTTGGTCTGGATTTTGATCCCTTCGAACCCGGTGCCCGAAGCAGGGATTTTTTCTTCACACAATCCAGCAAGCAATTGCTGGAGGAAGTCTTCGAACTCTCTCTCTACAGTGACTCAATAATTTCTATAACCGGCCCCTTGGGCTGTGGCAAGTCCACACTAATAGATGCGCTCGCTGATAGTTATGGCGACGAAGCACTGTGTATAGAAATAAAAGCCACTCTGTTTATGAATCAAGCGCAGTTTCTGGATGCTCTTATGGAGCAGCTGGCTATGAAGCCGAATTCTCCCGATGATATTGAGCAGTGTCTGGATCAGTTGCAGGGTTACGCCGAGCAGCTGGATCTCGATGCCAGGTCTCTTATTTTAATACTCGATGATGCCCATGAATTGAGTGCCGAAGTTCACCAGGTTTTACGAGAGATTCTGGATAGATGTTCGAGTATCCACGGTATCTTGCTCGGTGAGAGTCAGCTGGAAAATATGTTGCGCAGCACATTGGAAGATAGTGCCTTCGATAAGCTTGCTCGATTCGAAGTGCGGGAATTCGGTGGTGAAGAGGTCAATGAATACATACGTTTCAAATTGGAAACGGCAGGATACGACAAGGGTTTACCGCTCTCGGGATCAGTAGTGGGGGAGCTGATCAATGGCTCAAATGGAATTCCTGGCGCTATTAATGCTCTGGTTTCCGATGCATTGGAAAACTCACGCGAAGAGCAGGGTGAAGCAAGCGATAAAGAGCCTCAGAATATACTCAAGGCAATTACCCCTCTTCATTGGGGAACCGCTGGAACCCTAGCCGCGCTTCTTCTTGTTACGCTTGTTTTTTGGGACAGTGGTCCACAGCCTGATTCCTCCAGTGGCATAGCTAGCAACTCGGCTGCCGGCAGTGGTACAACCACAGTACAGATTCCAGTCAATATTGGTGGCAATGATCGACCGGAGGAGCTTGCTCAGTCAGCTGATGTTGTGACTGAGCCTGGAGCTGAGAATAATGTAGAACCTATTATCGCGGACAGCGAGCCAGCGGAGGTTTTAGTTGGTGTTGCTGGTGCAATCGATGAAACTATTGATACAGCTTCCAATAGAACAGCAGAGGAAGCCATCCAAGACCTCGCCCAGACAATCCCTCAGGCATCTCCTGAGATAATCGAGACGGTTGCCGAGGTCGAGGAAGCACAGCCTGAGCCTGAGGATGAATGGCCGCTAAGCACATTCGAATCGGAGCTGATGTCACAAGTTGCCCAGAATTATACGATTCAACTGTTGGGATCACGATCGGAAGAAAATGTGAAGAACTTCATAAGCAGCAATGAGCGCCAGGGTATGGGTTATTTTGAGACTCTATATCAACAGCAGCCCTGGTTTGTGGCCATTCTGGGAAGCTTTGGCAATAGAGCTAGCGCTACCGAGACCATCAATTCTTTACCTCAGTCCCTGAGTTCTCTAGAGCCATGGGTGAGGCCTGTGTCGGATATTCAAAGTGAAATCAGGCTGCTCCACGATCGTTGAGTAGCGCTCATCTAGTTCAGTACTTCCCGCTTCTTTGTTTGTTTCGAGCCTTCTATAGCTCTGCTTCCATTGGTGTAAACAGGCGGCTCGTGTAGAATTGCCTCTTTTTTCAGCTCCTTCAAATCATCATTCGATTGGGGGCCGTCTCCATACTCAGGGAAATATTACGCCGTGTCAGAATTCGCAGAACTCAAAAATGATCGTTTTTTAAAAGCCCTTCTTCGCGAGGAAGTCGATCAGACGCCGGTCTGGATGATGCGTCAGGCTGGGCGTTACCTTCCTGAGTATCGTAAGACGCGACAGCAGGCAGGAGACTTCATGTCTCTGTGCCAGTCTCCAGAATTGGCTTGTGAAGTTACTATGCAGCCTCTGCGTCGATATCCTTTCGATGCCGCAATTCTTTTTTCTGACATTCTTACTATTCCCGACGCTATGGGTCAGGGACTGTTTTTTGCAGAAGGGGAAGGACCCAAATTCAGAAAAACCATTCGTAGTGCAGCGGATGTTGATCAATTACCCGACGTAAACATTGCCAGTGAATTGTCTTATGTAACTGATGCTGTTTCAGTAATACGCAAAGAGCTAAATGGCAGCGTTCCGCTTATCGGTTTTTCCGGAAGCCCGTGGACTCTGGCTACATACATGATCGAAGGCGGCGGCAGCAAGGACTTCAGAATTGCCAAGCAGTTTATGTACGACAATCCGGAAGCAATGCACTTACTACTGGAGAAACTAGCCAGTGCGGTTATCGACTATCTGAATGCTCAGATAAAAGCGGGCGCTCAGGCTGTGCAGATTTTTGACACATGGGGTGGCATTTTAACGCCGGCGGCCTATAGGGAGTTTTCTCTGAACTATATGAACAAAATTGTTGATGGTTTGATAAAAGAGAATGATGGACGACAGGTTCCCGCAATACTTTTTACCAAGAATGGTGGGCAGTGGCTGGAGGACATCGCAGATTCAGGATGTCAGGCTATCGGTCTGGACTGGACCACAGATATTGGTCAGGCAAGAGCGAGAATCGGTGATCGAGTCGCTCTGCAAGGTAATATGGATCCAACAATGCTTTACGCTTCGCCGCAGGCTATACGTAAGGAAGTTGGTTCAATTCTGCAAAGCTTCGGCCAAGGCGCCGGGCATGTTTTCAATCTGGGTCATGGAATTACTCCAGAAGTGAACCCGGATAATGTGGCGGTATTTGTAGAGTCAGTTCATGAGCTCTCTGCTCAATACCATGCTTAAGGTCTGATTGAAGTATAAGTTCGAAATGTCCAATTCAACTACAGAGAATCTAAATCCAGAAAACCCGGATTCCAGCACTCCGGCTTCCTCGAACGCAGCAGAGGAAGTCATCGCCATAATCAGTCTTGGGTCAAACCTGCCTTCACAATTCGGATCTCCTGAGGACACTATTCTTGAAGCAGTCCGGAGGCTCGGAATGCTCGCTGGAGATGAATCCGCTGGGAATCTTCAGTGCTCATCACTCTATCTGACGGAGCCAATTGATTGCGAGGAAGGGACGCCAGATTTCGTGAATGCTGCCGTCGCTTTGAAAGTAGATGCCCGCCTCTCTCCCCGAGACTTTCTCTCCAAACTATTGGATATCGAAGTAGAGTTTGGGCGAGAGCTCGATACTATGCGGGCTCAGGGTAAAAACCTCGCTAGAAGTCTGGATTTGGATTTGATTTGTTTTGGAAATCAAGAGCTTAACGAGGAAGGACTTATCTTGCCACACCCTCGAGCCCTGCAGCGGCGGTTCGTGCTGGAGCCCATTGCAGAAATATATCCTCATTTGCTGCTACCTGGGCAGCAACACTCGATGTCATATTTGCTCGAAAACCTGACTTCAGCTGAGGCTGTAAGAAAGCTCTAAGCTATTGATTATAAATAGATTTATATTTATTTCCACTCCTTCTCCCATCCCCATTTCTGCAGCATAGAGCTGTCTGCTCAATAGCTGTCTGTAAGGCCCCGATAGCTCTGGGCAAAAGCCCCTCATAATGCTACGATTCGAGAGTCTTTTGGTGACTGATAGAGCCCGCTGAGATCGAATTGATAGGCAGGGTAAAAGAAGCTGACGAAATACTAGAAATACTAAAGAGTTATGAAAATTTCAACACGCCACCTAGCATTAACCGCCTTGTTTGGACTGACAGTCCAGGCACCGCTGGCTATGGCGCAAGAAGATGGTTTTTCCCAGATCAGTTCTGCCAATTCAAGCTTTCGCATCGCGCCTAGCTCCGTTCTAAGTGGTGCTACACCTCTGTTGAGCATTGAACGCAATATCGAAGAGAAGGATTTTCAAGGTGGTCTTGTTGAAGACGCTTTGAACTTCAATCTGGGTGTTGAGTTGGAGCCACTACCGGGTTTCAGCGTTCGCGCAGACGCTTGGCAACTGGAAGTCGATGAGGCTCCTGCCGTTAAATCCAATGGTTCTGATTGGCAAAACAGCTTGCCTCAACTTTATATCGAAGATTCGGAAATTCATGAATTCAATCTGGACAACCCACTTCTCGGAAGTAATGTTGAGTCCAATGGCTTCGACCTTGGAGCCGCGTATGTGTGGGAAACAACTCGTTTTGGCCAGTTTACACTGAGTACCAAAGCAACCTACGTAGAAGAATTTGAAAATAAAGGTGGTCTACTTGATCTGGCGACTACAGAGATAGGGGCCATAGAAGAGCGAGTAATTAGCCCGGAGTTGCAAAGCAGTCTTATGCTGACATGGGAGTTTGGTAATCACACAGCTAGTGCTGTTACCAATTATTTCGATTCTTATAAAAACATCAGCGAGTTGGACATCGAGGAGATTAACGACCTGGTGGACAATATCACCACCGTTGATCTGCAGTATGGCTATAGCGTGAAGACAGGCTCTAACAGAGCTGTAATTTCCTTTGGCATCCGCAATATTTTTGATGAGCAGACGGCGCAGATTCTAAATTCAAATACACGTATCCTTGATCAGAATGGTCGTGTGGCTTACGGTTCCATCAAGTACCAGTTTTAATTCTATTCTTAATAGCTGTTTCAACTATTGTTTTAAAAACGATTTCTAAATCGGTTCAGATTCTTTCCTCCCTTTATTTCAGATAGATCTTCACTGAAGTCGTAATTCCATATCTGTTTTTTCAGGCAAAAAAAACCCCGGATTAATCCGAGGTTAAAGTCTGCTCTAAAATACTTCAAATAACTTCTAAAACAAGGAGAGTCTTAAGGCCGGTGAGACCACTACTATTGGCCTTTCAGAATGAAACCATTATAGCTGCCCTGTGAAACCAATCTGTGTTCCTAATCACAATGTAAGTGAATATTCTGGAATGGCTAGTTTTTCAGCCGTTAGCGGCTAGCTCGAGCCAGCGACCACACGTCAACTCTAGCTATTCCGGCGTCATGCAGGCACCTGCTGAGGGCCGAAACCGTCGCTGTTGTGGTAACTACATCATCGATTACTGCGATGTGGCTCACACTCTCAATGCTGGCCTTTCCACTGTTTTTTGAATACCGATTGGGCTTCATGACAAAGGCTTTTCTTAGATTGGATTTGCGCGCCTTAGCTGATTTCATTTTCATCTGCGGTGCAGTGTTTTTCTTTCTCGTAACTAGAAAATGATTGATGGGGATGCCGGTACTTTTAGAAAGTGTTCGGGCGATCTCCATTGACTGGTTGAAACCTCTCTCCCTTAATCGCTGAGTGTGAAGTGGCACCGGAATCAAAAATTGAGGGGCTGCTGAAGATTGATAGTAGGCTTTAAATTCTGAACACAGCAGCTGGATGAGCGCCTGGGCAGAGGGAAACCCGGCATGGAACTTAAACTCAGTAATGAGTTTATCCACCGGTGTCTGGTAGTGAAAAACGCTTCGGCAGAAACTAAAACTTGGAGGTTGCAACACGCAGCCCCCACATAAAGTTCCCTCAGCAGAATAGGCTGGGAATTCCAATCCGCAACAACTACAGAAATTGTGCATGAAGGGTAGAGAGGGCTCGCAGTAGGAGCACAGGCCAAAATTTGTATCAGTTTCCAGTTGACACAATACACAGCAGCGCGGGAAAAAATTCACAATCTATATTTTCGTATTGAAATTGGCTTGAACAATTCGAGAGAACCCGTAATAGCTTTCAATAATTATAGTCAGAATATGAGTGATTGCTTGATCCTGAGCCCAAAGGAGCTACCTGAAGTAAGCGGCTTCACTTATAATTGCGCCTCGCTTGGAAAAGATCCCGAGATTGTCGGGAATTGAATAGAGAAGTGGGGAACAGGAAATGACTAGCTATAGAGCGCCATTAAAGGATATTGAATTCCTGATGCGCGATGTATTCGATGCTGAAAAATTGTTTGCATCAATGCCTGACACTGAAGAAGTAACTGAAGATTTGATTCTGGCCATTCTCGAGGAGGCTGGAAAGATTTCGGAAAGGTTGCTGGGTCCGATTAATCAATCCGGAGATGAGCAGGGCTGCCAATTTAACGACGGTGTGGTTACAACTCCAGCGGGTTTTAAAGAAGCCTATAAGGCATATTCCGAAGGTGGATGGTCCAGCCTCACTGGAGACACAGACTTTGGTGGTCAGGGAATGCCAAAGATGCTTTCTTCCATGTTTGAAGAAATGGCATTTGCTGCGAACTCTTCATTTGCTCTTTATACAATTCTCAATACAGGTGCCACGCTCACTCTGAGCCAACATGGCAGTGAGGAGTTAAAGCAAACCTATTTGCCAAAAATGTATGAGGGCCGCTGGACTGGCACCATGTGTCTCACCGAATCCCATGCTGGAACTGATCTGGGGATGATCAAGAGCCGCGCAGTTCCTGGCGAAGATGGCTCCTATACCATCACCGGCACCAAAATCTTTATCACTGCAGGTGAACATGACTTGTCTGAAAACATCATTCACTTGGTGCTGGCCAAGTTGCCGGATGCGCCAGCAGGTCCAAGAGGCATATCCCTCTTTCTCGTTCCAAAGTTAGCGGTGGGTAATGATGGTGAGCTCAATGGAGAATTGAATAATGTGTCTTGTGGTTCAATTGAGCACAAGATGGGCATAAGAGCGTCCGCCACCTGCGTGATGAATTTCGACCAGTCCCGAGGCTTTCTGGTGGGGGAATTGAACAAAGGCTTATCCCATATGTTCACAATGATGAACTATGAGCGTTTATCTATGGGGTTGCAGGGAAATGGTCTTGCAGAAAGTTCATATCAAGTAGCCGCCGCATACGCAAAAGACAGAGTGCAAGGCAGAGCTCCCAGTGGCGCCCTAAAGCCAGAGGCCAATGCCGATCCTATTCTGGTACATCCTGATGTAAGAAGAATGTTGCTCACCATGCGCGCAAATATTCTGGGCGGCAGGGCACTGTCCCTCTATGTCGCCAGTCAGCTGGATCAATCCCGATTTCATCCTGATGAGCAGAAGCGAAAGAAAGCAGCGGACCTTGTGGCGCTGCTTATTCCCGTACAGAAAGCCTATTGTTCAGACAGGGGGTTTGATTCCTGTGTATTGGGGCAACAGGTTCTCGGTGGTCATGGCTATGTGGCTGAATGGGGTCTGGAGCAGAATGTTCGCGATGCTCGCATCGCTCAGATCTATGAAGGCACTAACGGAGTGCAGGCTCTGGATCTGATGGGTCGAAAGACTGTCCGTTGTAACGGTGAATTGTTAGCTGTTCTGGTTTCCGAAATTGAAGATTTTCAGCAGAGCCAGAAGAGTGTCGATGCTATGCAGTCATACCTGCAGATATTGGAACAGACCAAGGTTCATTTAGTCGAAACTACGGAAAAGATTATTGCCAGTTCTGAGAGCAATCCAGATGAGGTGGGCGCAGCGTCCTATGCCTACATGGAATTGATGGGATTGAGCTTGTTTTGCTTTATGTGGGTGCGAATGATTGCTGCAGCTTTGAATACGCGAGAGGAATCCAGCAGCGATAAGGATTATCTTGATAGCTTGATAAAAACAGGGGATTTCTTTTTTGCTCGATTACTACCCAAAGGTCATGCTCTTGCAGCTGAGATTTCTGCCGGCTCCGGCACCTTGATGGCAATGACAGCCGAGCAGTTCTAATTGGCGTAGCTATTGAATCAGTAGCGTACTAAATAACCCACTCAACACTGTCGGAGAATAGTTCCTTGAACTGATCAAGGTCTTCGTCTTTCTCGCCTACAAGGATCATATTGCCTTCATCCATAGGAATTACGACTCCGTCGAATCGGTCGTCCCGTATTTGATATTCGGTATCCACTGGGCTGTTATTGATGACGAATATACTCACGGCTCCCATGCTGCCTTCCACCAGAAGGTGCGCACTTTCAAACGCGGGTATTACTACGCAGGGCTTGGCTGAGCGTACCGTTAGAGAGCGAGTAAGCTCATTGCTTACTAATTGAGTGCCAGCATTGGCCATGCTTTCATTAACCGCAGGCATGGCAACGAAATCACTGAAAACACCACTGTTAATGGCGTTAATCTCGTCACTGTCTTCATAGAGGTGGGCCAGCACGCTGTTACCGAAAGACAGTTCTTCATCTGAAAGTCCTGAATTTTGACCGAGGTTGAAGCTTATCCCTATGGCCAAAACCAAAGTGGCAGCCAATGCCACATACTGAAAATATTTTGGTCGAGCCGAGTTGATGCTTACCACATTGCTGCCAGAGTCTGAATGATCATCCTCTTCAGGTATGGCAAGAAGTTTCGCAGATAAGCCCTCGGGTATTGCTATGTCATCGACAGTAGCTTGAAGCTCACTTTCGAATGCGCGGGCTTCATCAAGAATTTGCTGCAGAGCTGGGTTCTTGCTGGCAGCATCCAGCAATTCCTGATCTACATTAATAGGGCTTTCGAGAACCCGTTTCTGAAATTCTAATTCATCCATTTGGCTTGCTCTGTATTGGTCTCTTTTTTAGATCTCTAGTTTCACTTACACTTTTCACCGAGTCTTAGCTCGGGTCATGCTAATCTTCCTGGTCCACAGTATCTGGATCCAGATCAAACTCTTTTCTTAATTTGCTTCTCGCACGAAAAAGACGGGTCATTACAGTGTTATTGTTCAATTGCAGCATATCCGCAATCTCCTTGCCGCTGAAACCGCCTATAACCTGCAATAACAGTGGCTCCCGATAATCACTTTCAAGGCGATTGATAGCCTTGTGCAATAGTTCCCGATCCATCTTGTTATCAGGTTCGGAGTCGCCGGTTTCTGCAATCGATTGGCCGTCGATATCCACTAGTTCTGGTCGATAGCGTTCATATTGTCTGGCATTTTCTCGTCTAAGAATGGTGAATAGCCAAGCCTTGGCTGCCTTGTATTCCCTTGTATGACCGGTATGTCGCTCATTTCTATTCGAATCTTATAAAAAAAGGGGGTGTTGCCCGACAAAGGTGACCTTGTTGCGGTGGGTATTGCTGTAGTGGGCTAAGCCTTAGGGCAGTGAGTGTGCCTAAAATGCCAATCTGCATCAAGTAAATACTGCGAATGTGCTCTGGCAGTGGTTTAGCTTGGACCAGAGCCTCTGTATACTTGCGCGAACGATAAAAGGTGGAAGTAATCATGGTAAGAGTCGCCATAGCCGGTGCAGCAGGGCGCATGGGCAGGACACTGGTTGAAGCAGTAACACATTCCGAGGCAGACATGTCGGTATCGGCCGCTACCGTATTGCCTGAGGATTCGGCTCTGGGTACCGATATCGGTTTGTTGGCGCTAGGTTCAGCTTTGGGCGTTGTAACAGTATCAGGTCTCGCAGAGACCTCAGGCGATTTTGATCTACTGATCGATTTCACCTCCCCGGAATCCAGCCTGGAACATCTCAGCTATTGCGTGGCCAATAAAAAAGCGATGGTTATCGGAACCACAGGTTTTTCAGAGCCAGAATTGGCTGAATTTGCTTCCGCGTCCCGGGATATTCCGATTCTGATGGCGCCCAATATGAGCGTCGGCGTTAATCTTTGCTTGAAACTACTCGAGCAGGCAGCAGCGGTGCTTGGGGATGATGTTGATATAGAGATAAGCGAAGCTCACCATCGACACAAGAAAGATGCGCCCTCGGGTACAGCCTTGAAGATGGGCGAGGTAATCGCAGAAACTCTGGGCAGGAATCTCGCTGAGGTCGCAGTCTATGGAAGAGAAGGAATCAGTGAGGAGAGAGATCGCAAGACTATAGGCTTTGCCACGGTTAGAGCGGGAGACATTGTCGGGGACCATACGGTGACATTCGCAGGCCCTGGTGAGCGAGTTGAGATTACCCATAAAGCCAGTAGCCGGATGACTTTTGCCAGTGGTGCCGTGCGTGCGGCAAGCTGGTTGTCGAATAAGAATCCTGGCCTTTATTCCATGAGCGATGTGCTCGAATTGTAAATTGCGGCTCTGGTTCCACCTAACTGCTGACTAATTTGATTTTTACGGGTGTTTTTATCACTTCGTCATAGACAAGAGTAAGGGAGTTTTAATAGAATACTCGCTCAGTAAGTTGGATGCTGAAACCTTTGCGAATTAATAAGAAAGCGGAGTGGAGAGATTCTTCATTCCGTTTTTTTGTGCCCGCAGTTTGGAATGTAAATCGTTAGAGATAGTGGAGTGAAAGTGGCTGGAGCAGCTGTACTGGCGTTAGAGGATGGCAGTATTTTTCGAGGTATTGCTATAGGAGCAGAGGGTAGCTCCAGTGGGGAAGTGGTTTTTAATACTTCCATGACTGGCTATCAAGAAATTCTTACAGATCCTTCCTATGCTCGACAAATCGTAACCCTGACATACCCTCATATAGGCAACACTGGCACCAATCAGGAAGATAATGAATCCGGAAATGTCTGGTGTTCAGGGCTGGTGATACGTGACCTTCCCCTGATGGCAAGCAGCTGGCGCAAGCAGCAGACCCTGAACGAATTCCTCACTGAACGAAACGTTGTAGCAATTGCTGAAATAGACACTCGTCGATTAACTCGCGTACTGCGTGACAAAGGGCCACTAAATGGCTGTCTCTTATCCGGAGCAGAATTAGAGTCTGGGGGAGAAGCGCTGGCTCTTGAGAGGGCTAAGTCCTTTCCAGGCCTTAAGGGCATGGACCTGGCAAAAGAAGTTACTTCGACCGAGAGTTATAAGTGGAGTGGCAGCGTCTGGGACCTCGTTGAGGGACACCAGCCGAGTGCTGACGATCGTTTTAAAGTTGTCGCCTACGACTTTGGTGTAAAACAAAACATTTTGCGCATGCTGGTAGCCCGCGGCTGCGATGTCACCGTGGTGCCCGCTCAGACTTCAGCGGCGGAAGTGCTCGCGATGAAGCCTGATGGTGTCTTCCTTTCCAATGGGCCCGGTGATCCAGAGCCTTGTGATTACGCGATTACAGCTATCAGTGAGCTGCTTGATCAGGGCATTCCTCTATTCGGCATCTGCCTTGGTTGTCAGTTGTTGGCGCTCGCCTGTGGCGCACAAACAATCAAAATGCAGCTAGGTCATCACGGTGCCAATCATCCCGTACAGGATTTGAAGAAAGGCACGGTACTAATCACCAGTCAGAATCATGGCTTTGCTGTAGATGGGGATAGTCTCCCTGAGAATTTGATAGCAACACACAAATCCCTGTTCGATGGCTCATTGCAGGGGATAGAGCGCACAGACAAACCCGCCTTTGGTTTTCAGGGTCATCCTGAGGCCAGTCCGGGTCCGCATGATGTCGCTCCATTGTTCGACCATTTCATTGAATTGATGACGAAGTACAAAGCTTAAGAAGATATTGAAAAAGAGCTTGATATAAAGGCTTGAGAAAAACAGGAAAGCGAATGCTTTCACGGTGTAACGATTAAGCAGGATAGAACGCAACAGCGATGCCTAGAAGAACAGACATAAACAGTATTCTCATACTCGGTGCGGGGCCCATCATTATTGGTCAAGCCTGCGAGTTCGATTATTCAGGTGCTCAGGCATGTCAGGCGCTTAAGGAAGAAGGGTTCCGGGTAATTCTGGTTAACTCCAATCCGGCGACAATCATGACTGATCCCTCCATGGCTGATGCGACCTATATTGAGCCGGTTACCTGGCGTATCGTCGAAAAGATTATTGAAAAGGAAAAGCCTGACGCAATTCTTCCTACCATGGGAGGGCAGACTGCACTGAACTGTGCCCTGGATCTAAATCGACATGGTGTTCTGGATAAGCATGGAGTTGAGTTAATCGGCGCCAATTGTGACGCTATCGACAAAGCTGAGGACAGGGAACTGTTCGATAATGCGATGAAGTCCATCAATTTGGAAACGCCGCGGCACTGTATGGCTCATGACATGGTGCAAGCCCATGAGGCCATGGAAGAGATCGGCTTCCCTTGTATTATTCGTCCGTCATTTACCATGGGTGGCACAGGCGGTGGTATTGCCTACAACAAAGAAGAATTCGACGAGATTTGTGTTCGAGGCTTGGAGTTATCACCAACCAGTGAATTATTGATCGATGAGTCCTTAATTGGATGGAAAGAATTTGAACTGGAAGTTGTTCGAGATAAGAATGATAACTGTATCATCGTCTGCTCCATCGAAAACTTCGATGCCATGGGAGTGCATACTGGCGACTCGATAACTGTAGCCCCTGCACAAACTCTCACCGACAAGGAATATCAGATATTGCGTAATGCAGCTATCGATGTTCTTCGCGAAATCGGTGTAGAAACTGGTGGTTCTAATGTCCAGTTTGGAATTGATCCCAAGACCGGGCGTCTTGTCATAATCGAGATGAATCCTAGAGTGTCCCGCTCCTCTGCACTTGCTTCCAAGGCAACAGGTTTTCCAATTGCTAGAGTTGCTGCCAAATTGGCAATTGGCTTTACGCTTGATGAATTGCGCAATGAAATTACAGGTGGGGTAACTCCGGCGTCATTCGAGCCAACTATCGATTATGTAGTTACCAAGATTCCAAGATTTACCTTCGAGAAATTCCCGGAAGCTAACGATCGTCTCACCACGCAAATGAAGTCGGTGGGTGAAGTCATGGCTATTGGCCGCACTTTTCAGGAATCTCTGCAGAAAGCCCTAAGGGGTCTGGAAACCGGTATGTGTGGCTTCGATCCCATACTTGATTCCACCTCCAGTGATGCAAGAGAAATTCTTACTCGTGAGCTTACAGAAACTGGTGCTGAGCGAATTTGGTATATAGGGGATGCGTTCAGGCAAGGCTGGGATGTTGAGACTGTTTATCAGCTGAGCGGTATCGACCCCTGGTTTCTGGTGCAGATTGAAGACCTGATACGAATAGAACAATCCTTGGGCGGGCGTAAGCTTGCTTCAATAGACAAAGCTGAAATGCTGTCTCTAAAGCGTAAGGGCTTCTCTGATAAGAGGCTTTCTCAGCTGTTAGAGGTGCCGGAACTGGAATTCCAAGCGGTTCGGCATCAGCTTGAAGTAAGGCCGGTCTATAAACGTGTTGATACTTGTGCTGCAGAGTTTGTCTCTTCAACTGCCTATATGTATTCCACCTATGAGGAAGAATGCGAAGCGGCACCATCTGACCGAGACAAGATCATGGTGTTGGGAGGCGGTCCTAACAGAATCGGTCAGGGAATTGAGTTCGATTACTGCTGCGTACATGCAGCGTTAGCGATGCGGGAAGATGGTTATGAAACCATTATGGTTAATTGTAATCCCGAGACTGTTTCAACTGATTACAATATTTCTGACAGACTCTTCTTCGAGCCGCTCACCTTCGAAGACGTGATCGAGATTGCTCAATTGGAAAAACCCAAGGGTGTTATCGTCCAGTTTGGCGGCCAAACTCCTCTTAATCTGGTGAAGCGCCTCGAAGAAGCAGGCGTGCCGGTAATTGGCACCAGTCCCGATGCCATCGATCGGGCTGAGGATCGAGAACGGTTCCAGCAGCTAATTGAAAAACTGAATCTTAAGCAGCCTCCTAACAGGATTGTTCGTAGCGTTGAAGAAAGTCTTGAAGCCGCTTCCGAGATCTCCTACCCGCTGGTTGTGAGACCTTCCTATGTGCTCGGTGGTAGAGCTATGGAGATTGTCTATAACGAAGAAGAACTGAATCGCTATATGCATACTGCGGTTAAAGTTTCGAATGAAAGCCCGGTACTGCTGGACTATTTCCTTAATGCAGCTATTGAGATTGATGTCGATCTGGTTTGCGATGGAGAGACTGTAGTGATGGGTGCGATCATGCAGCATATAGAACAGGCCGGCATTCACTCTGGTGACTCAGCCTGTTCACTGCCTCCGTACAATCTGCCCATGGACGTGCAAAATTTGATCAGAGAGCAAGTAACTGCATTGGCTCTTGAATTAGGCGTTATTGGTTTAATGAATACCCAGTTGGCTTATCAGGATGGTGAAGTCTATATCATTGAAGTAAATCCGAGAGCATCGCGCACAGTACCGTTTGTCTCCAAGTGTATTGGTCGTTCTCTTGCTAAAGTTGCTGCTCGTTGTATGATTGGTACAAAATTAGTCGATCAGGGTTTTACAGAAGAAATTATTCCTAAGACTTTTGCGGTGAAAGAAGCTGTTTTTCCATTCAACAAATTTCCTGGTGTCGATCCAATTCTTGGCCCTGAAATGAAGTCTACTGGTGAAGTTATGGGTGTGGGAGTTACCTTTGCCGAAGCCTATGCGAAGGCGGAACTGGGTGCTGGCCACGTTATTGAAACTGGAGGAACAGCCTTCATAAGCGTCCGTGATGCGGATAAGCATTCCCTCGCAGAGGTTGCTAGCCGCCTGGTATCACTGGGTTATGCCCTGGCAGCCACTCATGGTACGGCGCGAGTAATCGAAGAAGCCGGCCTGGAAGTTAAGTTTGTGAATAAAGTGGCGCAAGGTAGACCTCATATAGTCGATATGCTAAAAAATGATGAGATTCAGATAGTGGTCAATACCACAGAAGGGAAACAGGCAATATCCGACTCTTCTATGATTCGACGTACCGCTCTCAGGCATGATGTATTCTGTACTACCACTATCGCAGGCGCTCTGGCAGTTTGCGACTCATTGGATTTCGGCAATAACATGTCGGTCTATACAATTCAGTCTCTGCACGCAGATATGAATTAGTCCGCAGAATATTCAGTTACACGTCAATCATCTAGAAAACACTTCCGCTGAGGCGTGAAGCACTAATATTAAGCGACAAATTATGAAAAGAGTACCAATGACAGTAGAAGGCGCAGAAACTTTGCGTGAAGAACTCAATGAATTGAAGTCGGTTACGCGACCGAGAATTATTGCGTCCATAGCTGAGGCTAGGGAGCATGGCGATTTGAAAGAGAATGCCGAGTATCATGCAGCGCGAGAGCAACAGAGTTTCTGCGAAGGGCGCATTGGTGAGATTGAAGGTAAGCTCTCTGATTCCCAAATAATTGACGTTAGTAAAATTGAACACACTGGACGAGTGATTTTTGGCACCACTGTTACTCTGATCAATCTGGAAACCGATAAGCCAGTAGTCTATCGCATTGTTGGCGAAGACGAAGCAGATGTTGCTTCAGGAATGATCTCCGTTGCCTCACCGATTGCCAGAGCGGTAATGGGGAAGCATGAAGGAGATGAGGTGGTAGTGCAGGCTCCTGCCGGCGATATCGAATTTGAGATCGACAAGGTTGAGCATAAATAGTCAATCAGGCTTTAATACGCTTCAAGTTGGATAATTTCTCGTTCGGGTTCTTCGCAGCGCGATAGATGAGAATAATGTGACCGATACTTTGTACGCATTCCGCATTGAATTTTGAGCAGATTGATTCTGCAAGTGAATTTTTCTCAGCACGATCAGCGGCCAGTAATTTTATCTTTATCAGCTCATGATCCCGGAGCGCGCGTTCAATTTCGAGTTGGATGTTTTCGCTGACACCCTTCTCTGCTATGGAAATAATTGGATGTAGTTTGTGTCCAATTGCTCTGAAGCGTTTTTTTTCTGCGTTGCTTAGGCTCATGATGTTTATGCTCGTGTTACCAAGGCTCGTGTTACTTGGGCTAGATTAAGGAAGCGGATTCTAGCGGAAGCGGAGAATTTAATAAATGCCAACGTAGGCTTCTTTTTAGTTGAAGCGTTATACAGATTGGTTAATTACTAAAAAACATCGACAGGTATCAATAGCAACAATGGCTCGCTCTAAGACCAGTAAACAATGGCTCAAGGAACACTTCGATGACTCCTATGTGAAGCAGAGTAAGGAGCTGGGCTATCGTTCCCGTGCTAGCTTCAAGCTATTAGAGCTGCATGAACAAGACAAGCTTTTTAAACGAGGCATGACCGTGGTGGACCTGGGCGCGGCACCTGGAGGCTGGTCTCAAGTGGCGGCGGAGTTGGTCGGAGATAAGGGCAGAGTAATTGCCAGTGACATCCTGAAAATGGACCCTTTGCCCGGTGTTGAATTTATCCAAGGGGATTTTACAGAACAGGAAGTGCTGACCCAATTACTGGAAAGTCTGGGAGATCAGGCTGCAGACCTTGTAATCTCTGATATGGCCCCCAATATGAGTGGAATGAAGGACATTGATCAGCCCAGGGTGATGTATCTGGCGGAATTGGCACTGGATATGGCCCGTACGACCCTGAAACCGGGGGGTGGGCTGCTAATGAAGCTGTTTCATGGAGAGGGTATTGAGGCATTGCAGAAAGAGTTGCGAGGCTGTTTTACCACTCTAAGGGTGAGAAAACCCAAGGCTTCCAGGGCGAGATCGAGTGAAATTTACCTTCTATCGACCGGTTTTCAAGACCAAAATTAAGATTAGCGTGCTTTTGTGTGTTAAATTTTGAGCAAGATTAGCTGTCTGTAGCGTATCTACTGGTTATCAGTGATGCGCACAGTATTAACCAATTATAGTGGTGGGGGATAAACCCTTGAATGATATGGCAAAAAACCTGATTCTCTGGATGATCATCGCTGGTGTGTTGTTGACTGTGTTCAACAACATTAACACTGAGACGCGAGAGGACAGCATTAATTACTCAGAATTTATCCGTGATGTGCGTTCAGGACGGGTAGCTGCAGTCGAGTTGGCCGGAATAAATATCGCAGGTGTTCGTGGTGACGGCACTCAATTTCGTAGTGTCATGCCTTTGATCGGTGATGATCAGCTGCTTCCCGATCTGTTTGATAATAACGTCGAGGTCAATTCCAAGGAGCCGGAGCAGAGAAGCATCTGGACAGACCTGCTGCTATCAATCTTTCCATTCCTGATTATCGTTGCGCTGTTCCTGTTTTTTATGCGGCAAATGCAAGGTGGGGGTGCCGGAGGTAAAGGCGGCCCTATGTCGTTCGGCAAGAGTAAGGCCAAGCTACTGGGCGAAGACCAAATTAAGGTGACATTTGCAGACGTTGCCGGCGTAGACGAAGCCAAAGAAGATGTACAAGAACTGGTTGAGTTTCTAAGAGAGCCAGACAAATTTCAACGCCTCGGTGGACGAATACCTCGCGGTGTTCTGATGGTTGGTCAGCCAGGTACAGGTAAGACATTACTGGCCAAGGCAATTGCCGGTGAAGCAAAAGTACCGTTCTTCTCGATATCAGGTTCTGATTTTGTGGAGATGTTTGTCGGTGTGGGTGCCTCCCGTGTCAGAGACATGTTTGAGCAAGCTAAGAAGCAAGCTCCCTGTATTATCTTCATAGATGAGATAGATGCAGTGGGCAGACATCGTGGCGCCGGACTCGGTGGCGGTCACGACGAAAGAGAGCAGACACTCAATCAGTTGCTGGTGGAAATGGACGGCTTCGAAGGTAACGATGGCGTGATCGTGGTGGCTGCAACAAACAGACCAGATGTTCTCGATCCAGCACTGTTGCGACCAGGCAGATTTGACCGGCAGGTAGTAGTAGGCTTGCCAGATATTCGTGGCCGTGAACAAATTCTAAAAGTTCATATGCGCAAAGTGCCCATTGATGATGACGTCAGAGCTAGTTTGATTGCGCGGGGTACACCTGGGTTTTCAGGTGCTGATCTTGCCAATCTGGTAAATGAAGCAGCGCTATTTTCTGCACGTGCTGGCAAGCGTTTAGTCGGCATGGAAGAATTTGAGAAAGCTAAAGATAAGATCATGATGGGTGCTGAACGCAAGTCCATGGTGATGTCAGATAAAGAAAGAGTAAATACCGCGTATCACGAAGCGGGACACGCTATTGTCGGACGACTGATGCCGGAGCACGACCCTGTATACAAGGTGAGCATTATCCCTCGCGGGCGAGCATTAGGCGTTACTATGTTTCTTCCTGAGGAAGATCGATACAGCTTAAGCAGACAGGGAATTATTTCTCAGATCTGTAGCCTTTACGGTGGTCGTATCGCAGAAGAATTAACTTTAGGTAAAGAAGGTGTGACAACTGGCGCCTCTAATGATATTCAGCGTGCTACGGAAATGGCTCGCAACATGGTTACCAAGTGGGGCCTTTCTGAAGAGCTCGGTCCGCTACTCTACTCTGAAGATGAAGGAGAAGTATTTCTAGGTCGTTCAGCTGCATCTGCATCAAAAACTGTATCCAGCGATACTGCCAAGGCAATCGATAAGGAAGTAAGAAAAATCATCGACTCCTGCTACGGCAAGGCTGAGGAAATTCTTGAAGCCAATCGAGAAGCATTGGATATGATGAAAGATGCCTTGATGGAATATGAAACCATTGACGCGGATCAGATCGACGACATTATGTCTGGTAAGAAGCCACGGGCTCCAGCGGACTGGTCTGATTCCGACAGTGATGACTCAGGAACTGCAAGCAGGAACGAAGAAGCTGAGGCGCCTAAGCCGGACAAGACGGATAAGACCGGTAATATCGGTGGCCCCGCCAGCGAGCACTAGTTTCATCGCTGTTCTCTAAACAAGCACTTCACCAGTGACTCAAATACTTTCAGTAGGAGACCGACAGATTGATCTGTCGACTCCTGCGTGTATGGGTATTCTCAATGCCACCCCGGATTCATTTTCCGATGGTGCGCTTCTTAATGACGATAGTTCGAAAAACTTCAAAATTGATTTGGATAAGGCGCTGACCCGTGCAGAAGCCATGGTTAAGGAAGGTGCATTATTTATAGACATTGGCGGCGAATCCACTCGACCGGGTGCTGCCATTGTTTCTCTGCAGGAAGAAATTGACAGAGTAATCCCCATCATCGAAGCGCTGCATAGTCGCATCGATGTTTGTATTTCTGTAGATACCAGTAAGCCTGAAGTTATGAAGCAAGCCATAGCTGCTGGAGCGCGGTTGATAAACGATGTTCGAGCGTTGTCGTTGGATGGGGCAATGGATGTAGTCAAGAACAGCAATGCTGCGCTGTGTGTGATGCATATGCAGGGAAAGCCTGAAACGATGCAGAGCACTATTAGCTACGACGATGTTGTGGACGAAGTGATTGCCTTTCTGCGAGAGAAAGTTTCAGTGTGTAAGGAAAATGGAATATCACCGTCACGACTTCTAATTGATCCCGGATTTGGTTTTGGCAAGACAGTGGAGCATAACTATCGCCTGCTGGCAGAGTTATCCAGATTTTCCGAATTGCAGACACCACTACTGGTAGGCGTTTCTCGGAAATCCATGATTGGAGCCGCGATAGATCGTCCAGTTGATCAGCGTCTTGCAGGCTCCATAGCGGCGACAGCTCATGCTCTTGCTCACGGCGCCAAGATCATGCGAAGTCACGATGTTGCTGCCACCATGGACGCAATTAGAGTAAACTCTGCTATTTCCAGCGCACGAAAGAGTTAGCAATGAATTCCCAAGCGAAGAACAAAACGAAGCAGTATTTTGGAACCGATGGCATTCGGGGAACAGTAGGTCAGTCGCCTATTACTCCAGATTTTATGCTCAAGCTCGGTTGGGCTGCGGGAACGGTATTTGCCAAAGAAGGCAAGGGTCGTAATAAAATTCTTATCGGTAAAGACACGCGAATTTCCGGCTATATGTTTGAGGCGGCTCTGGAAGCAGGAGTAACTGCTGCTGGTGTGGATATCAATTTATTGGGCCCAATGCCAACACCTGCCATAGCTTATCTTACGCGTACGTTAAGAGCGCAGGCAGGAATCGTGATTAGTGCCTCCCACAACTCATTCGAAGATAACGGCATCAAGTTTTTTTCCGGAGACGGAACTAAGTTGCCTGATGAAATTGAATTCGCTATTGAAGAACAATTGGCAAAAGAAGTGTCAACCGTCGCCCCTGGTTCTCTTGGCAAGGCATCCAGAATTACTGATGCAGCCGGTCGTTATATTGAGTTTTGCAAAAGTACCGTTGGCTCAAGCTTAAAATTTACCGGGCTGAAAATTGTTGTTGATTGTGCTCATGGTTCCACTTACCACATCGCACCGGCTGTATTTGAAGAGCTGGGTGCCACGGTAAAGTCCATAGGTGTTTCGCCAGATGGCTTAAACATAAATGAGAATAGTGGTTCAACGTCACCGGAAAAACTGGTGGAAGCAGTTTTGGAAGAAGGTGCTGACGTCGGAGTTGCATTCGACGGTGATGGTGATCGATTGATTATGGTTGATCACCTCGGGAATGTAGTTGACGGAGATGAGATCCTTTACGTAATCGCAAGGGATCGTCGTCGGCAGAATATCGATTTTGGTGGTGTAGTTGGCACGGCCATGAGTAATCTCGGCTTGGAACAAGCCCTGGATGCTCTCGGAGTGCCATTTGTAAGAACCAATGTGGGTGATCGGTATGTAATGCAAGAGATGTTAAGCAAAGGCTGGGATCTCGGTGGAGAATCATCGGGTCATATTATTTGCCTGGACATCAACACTACTGGAGACGGCATCGTTTCTGCGCTTCAAGCCTTAGCGGCAGTAGTGAATTGCGATCAACCGCTAGCAGAGCTTCGTAAGAAGATGGTGAAGATGCCTCAAACCATGATTAATATCAGAATGCCCAATGATGTCGATCTGAAGGGCAATAAGAATGTACAGTCTGCTGTTTCTCACGTTGAGAGTAGTCTGGGTAAAAATGGCCGGGTTTTACTCAGGCCTTCAGGAACAGAACCTTTGGTGAGAGTCATGGTTGAAGGCAAGAATCCTGACCAGGTGGGTTCTCTGGCAAAAGAGTTAGCCCAGGCGGTAGCCGAGGAGTTCGGGGCCAGCCTGTAGGCAGCAACAGTTGGCAGCAACTGACAAATACAGACCACATATACAGTACCCTGCTTTGTTGCAAGACCGGTGTATCTTGGGTAGTATTGGCGCCCGTTTTAGCTGGGTCATACTGAATTGATGGCTTGGCAAGAATAAGGAAGAGTTGAACCTGGCATGCGTCGAAAGCTGATAGTTGGAAACTGGAAGATGCATGGTAGCCAGCAGCAGGTAAGGCAACTGCTGCAGGACATGGAATCAAAGGCTGGTGAGCTATCCGAAGATGTTGAAATCGGAGTTTGTCCGACTTATGTGCATATAGCTGATTTAGTTGCAGCTCGCAGTTCGGACCGAATCATGCTCGGCGCACAGAATGTTCATGCCGAGCCAGAGGGCGCTTTCACCGGAGAAGTTTCAGCACCGATGCTGGCGGATTATGGCCTTCACTTTGTGATTGTTGGGCATTCCGAGAGAAGAGAGATTTTCGGTGAATCTGATCAGTTGATTTCTGAAAAGTTTATCGCTGTGCAGAAGAGCAAAATGGTCCCAATACTCTGTGTTGGCGAGACCTTACTGCAAAGAGAGGCTGGAGAAACTGAAGAAGTTGTTCTCCGCCAACTCGATGTGGTAATTGATGCGGCTGGAATCGAAGCCTTTGCTGATTCGGTACTAGCCTACGAGCCAGTTTGGGCCATCGGCACAGGAAAGACAGCGTCACCGGAACAGGCTCAGCAAGTGCATAAGGTATTGCGTGAGCATCTGGCGAAGCAAAGCCCTGATATTGCCGGGGCAGTAAGAATTTTATATGGAGGTAGCGTGAAGAGCGCTAATTCCGACGAGTTGTTTGCTCAGGCCGATATCGACGGTGGTCTGGTAGGCGGGGCCTCATTGCAGGCTGAAGAATTTATATCCATTTGTAAAAGTGCGGATTAAGAATCATGCAAACCATAATAATTGTTGTTCATGTAATTGTAGCCATTGTGATTATCGGCCTTGTGCTATTGCAGCACGGTAAAGGTGCCGATGCAGGTGCATCATTTGGCGCGGGCGCGTCGCAAACTGTTTTCGGGGCTTCAGGAAGCGGAAGCTTTCTTGTTCAGGCGACCACTATTGCCGCTACAATCTTTTTTGTAACCAGCCTTTCATTGGCAATATTTGCCAAGAGCCAGGCTGGGGTCGGTTCAACTACGGGTCTTCCTATAGTGAATCCCGACATTCTACAAGAGCTTCCAGTCAGTACAGATTCAGATCTTCCTCAACTGGATGCGGCGCCAGCGTCGACTGACAGCCAGGACGATGTTCCGAGCTTGCCGGGCCAATAGGGCCGGCGACTAGCGGACAGAGAGAATTGCCGAAGTGGTGAAATTGGTAGACACGCTACCTTGAGGGGGTAGTGACCTTTGGGTCGTGCCGGTTCAAGTCCGGCCTTCGGCACCA
>JABJIC010000030.1 GCA_018661465.1 Gammaproteobacteria bacterium
CGACACTGTGGCCTCGATCAACTACTTGCTTGACCGCTTCTATTCTAAATTCTTCTGTGTATCGATTGTTGCTCATATTCACCTCTCTTATAGCCATTTTGTATGACTGAAAGGTGTCTAGTAAAGTGATAGCGATTCAAGTTGCCGTAAACAGCAGTATAAGAAAAAGAATACTAAGAACACGTAATGCTTGTGGGAAAATAGGAAGAGCTAATGGATATTACAGAGTTATTGGGTTTTAGCGTTAAACAAGGCGCATCGGATCTACATATCACGGCGGGAATGCCGCCACTGATTCGTGTCGATGGCGATATCAGACGAATTAATGTGCCTGAGATGGACCACAAGGAAGTTCATGCACTGATCTACGAGATCATGAACGATAAGCAGCGCAAAGACTATGAAGAATTTTGGGAAACTGACTTTTCCTTCGAAGTACCAAATCTGGCTCGATTTCGTGTAAATGCCTTCATGCAGAACCGGGGCTCTGCTGCCGTTTTTCGTACTATTCCCTCCAAGGTTTTGTCTATGGAGCAACTTGGAATGGGCGACGTGTTCCGTGATATCTGTAATACGCCAAGAGGTCTGATTGCTGTTACTGGCCCGACCGGTTCCGGTAAGAGTACGACGCTTGCAGCTATGATGGATTACGTGAATGACATGAAGTACGAACATATTCTCACCATCGAGGACCCTATTGAATTTGTTCACCAGAGTAAAAAATGTTTGATCAACCAGCGTGAAGTTCATCGCGATACTCACGGGTTTAATGAGGCGCTACGATCAGCACTTCGTGAAGATCCCGATATTATTCTGGTTGGTGAGCTGCGTGATCTCGAGACCATTCGATTGGCTCTAACTGCTGCTGAAACCGGTCACTTGGTCTTTGGCACACTGCATACCACTTCTGCAGCGAAAACCATCGATAGAATAATCGATGTATTTCCTGCTGCCGAGAAAGATATGGTGAGATCAATGCTGTCAGAATCCTTGCAGGCTGTAATTTCTCAAGCACTGCTGAAGAAGCCGGGAGGAGGCCGAATCGCAGCCCATGAAATTATGATGGGTACACCGGCGATTCGAAACCTGATTCGCGAGGATAAAGTGGCGCAGATGTACTCCGCAATTCAAACCGGTGCTTCAGTGGGTATGCAGACCTTGGATCAATGCCTGAAAGACTTACTTGCCAAGGGATTGATTACTCGCGAAGAGGCTCGCTCGAAGGCGAAGATGCCTGAGAGCTTCTAAAGGCTACTTATTGGTCTAGAACAGAGATTTGGAAAGAGATCAGGAAAGAATCTAGACCGCAGTTGTGGATTTGTTTCGACTGAATTCCGCAAACCAATTTTCAAGAATAATCTGAGCTGCTATATCGTCTATAGCAGCTCTTTTTTTTGTGTTGCCGTTTTCTTGATGAATTTTTTCAATAGCCTCTTTGGATGAAAGACGCTCATCCATTCCGTAGCAAGGAATTCCAAATCTTCCATTAAGTCGCTTGGCAAATTTTGTCGCTCTGACCAGTAGCTCGCTATCACTGCCATCTAAATTATAGGGAATACCCACTACGAAAATATCTGGCTTCCACTCCTCGAGCAGTTTTTGAATATCCTCCCAATCAGGAATGCCATCCTTTGCCTTTATGATGCTGACAGCTTTAGCGGAACCACTTATGCTTTGACCGAAGGCCACGCCGATACGTTGAGTGCCGTAGTCAAACGCGAGGGCGGAAACAAAATCCTGTTTGGGGAATTGATTAATAATCACAGGCGTATTCAGGAGTGTCCTGCTGCTGGAGAGATTTGTTCAAGATCTATACCGAGAATAGCGGCGGCTTTATTCGTTTTGGATTCATATTCGCGGGAGAAAATAAGTTCAGAGTTCGCCGGTGTAGTTAGCCAGGCGTTATCAGTAATCTCCTTTTCCAATTGACCTGCCTCCCATCCTGCGCAGCCTAGTGCTACCAGATAATTCTCGGGGCCTTTGCCTGATGCAATGTCTTCGAGTATGGTTTTTGAAGTGCAGATAGAAATTTCCGGGGTGATGGTGATGCTGGATTCCCAGGAGTCACCGGCATCATGAATAATAAAGCCCTTATCTTTTTCTACAGGGCCTCCGGCCAATACACGCATAGAGTCAAAATTAGTTTCGTTCTGCTTATATTCAATGCTCAGTTCTTGAAAAATATCGGCTACAGATGCCGACAGAGGTTTATTGATAACAATACCCAAAGCGCCTTCTTCGTTGTGTTTCCACATATAGGTGACAGTGCTTGAAAAAAACGGATCTATCATCTGCGGCATGGCGATGAGAAATTGGTTTTCCAAGTATCCCGTCGATTGTTGGTCATTCATTGGCGAGAACAATCCAGGTCAGAATTCATTTAAATAGTTTGAAAAATTCTCCAGTATTTAGCTGGGACATTTCTCTAGTTTCAGGAAACTATATTCGCTAATAGCTTGTTAGAGCGTTTCCTTCGTGGAAACGCCAGGTACGAATTATTTCCAGTATATCAGTTTCGGCTCGCATTTCCTCGGGGAAAGGCTGGTAGGGAGCTGCTAGCCTGACAATCTCAATGGCGGCTTGGTCGAGGATGCTGTGTCCGGAAGATTGAAGAATACTAACTTCTTGCAATTCACCTTCTGGCAAAATTGCCACCAACATCCGCAGGCTGCCATATAGTTGCTGTTGTCGAGCCTGTGCTGGGTAATTAATATTTCCCACCGCTTCAATACGCCGTCGCCAATTATCAAGATAGCGTGCGTCTTCGCTGCGTCGGGTTGAGGCTGAAGAAATAGTGTATTTTCTGGGTCGTTTTGCATAAGCCTCACGGCGAAGATCTAGCTGGGCTTGCAAGCTGGCAATTGCCAAGCTAATTTCTTGTGATGTGGCCTGTTCGGTAAGTACCGGTTTCTCTTCTGGCTCAAGTTCTTCTAATTGCTGTTGAACCTGTGCATTGTCTTCGAAGCTGGATACTACAGCGATGTCTTGTACTTGGACTTCGTTGTCTACTTCGGGCGCTTGAGGAATTGGTAGAACTTCCTGAATAGTGTCATCGTTGAAGTCAGATTCAAATGGTGTGCTTGGCGCGGCTGCTGAATCCAGTGTGCCGCTACCAAGCTGGTTTTCCTGAGCAAGGAAATCTGCTTCATCAGGGGCGAGCTCACTGCGATATTGAGCCATTGTTATTTCCAGAGAAGGCTCACTGTTAATTTCTTCAAGGTAAGTGAAGCCAACACCCAAAATAATAATAGCGTGGGCGCAAAGAGAAAGAAAAACGGTAAACCCGAATCGCTCTCTTGAAAGATCGTCATCGCTCGACGACATTTTCCGGTCCTTTTGTTCTGTAGTAATTAAGCTATAGCTTTTAAACCGTAGTTTTCAAAGTGCAGCAACTAACTTACCGAAGCTTCTCTTGAATGCAGTCCATCAGATCACCGGCGATATCCAAGTCGAAGGCACGATCGATTTCCCTAATGCAGGTTGGGCTGGTGACATTAATTTCGGTTAAATAGTCGCCGATAACATCAAGGCCAACAAAGAGTAGCCCTTTTTCCTGTAAGACGGGGCCAACCTGATCACAAATCCAGCGATCTCTGTCAGTTAATTCCTGAGCGACACCGCTGCCCCCAGCTGCTAGATTACCCCTGGTCTCTCCTGAGGCAGGTATTCTCGCCAGAGCATAGTCGACGGGCTTGCCATCGATCATGAGAATTCTTTTATCTCCATTGCTGATTTCAGGAATGAATTTCTGAGCCATTATCTGCTGTCTGCCACCATCGGTGAGAGTTTCAATTACAACACTTAAGTTGGGATCGTCAGCTTTAACTCGAAAAATGGATGCTCCGCCCATTCCGTCCAGAGGTTTGTAAATAACATCCTTGTGCTCATCATGGAATGCCTTTAGTTGCTCGTTGGATGATGCAACGATTAGAGGAGGGCAGCATTGTGGAAACTGTGTCGCGAAAAGTTTCTCATTACAATCTCGTAGAGCCTGGGGATTATTCACAACTAATGTGCCGCTTCGTCCAGCTGCCTCCAGAAGATATGTGGAGTAAATGTAATCCATGTCAAAAGGAGGATCTTTACGCATCAACACGACGTCCAGCTCGCTAAGGGCAATATCACTGTGATTCCCTAAGCTGAACCAGTCGTCTTCATCATCTTGAACTGAAAGAGTTTGAACCCCAGCCCTGCACTCTCCTCCCTGGAGATAGAGATCAGACTGCAGCATATAGTGAATTATCCAGCCTCTTTTCTGAGCCGCTAACAGCATGGCGAGAGTGGTGTCTTTTTTTACGGTAATAGACTCAATAGGGTCCATTACTACGCCGAGATTAATGCTCATTTAACTAGTCCTGTAGCTAACAATCGAGATCCTGAGAGAGTTCGTAGCTGCTGCCTGAACTATTGTCTAAGCTATGGCCTATAGACAATCTGAACTCTCGATCCTTTTATCCCTTCATGCAGGGGATGCAGGCCGAAATCATATCTCACTTTATCGGCCGAAGCGACGAAGTCAAAATCCCAAAATTTGAATAATGAATCTCCAGCTTAGGGATTAAAGCCGTTATAATGCCGGTTTTTGGACATTGAAGAGTTACCGTGAATAGAATTGGGTATTATTGGGGAATTGGTGGTGTCCTATTTCTGCTTGGTTTCGCCATTTACAGACTGGCTCCAATGGCTTTGGCGCTTGGAGATATACGGCTGTCGCTTATCCATTGGTTATCCCTGATTTTTAGTATTTTTTACATGGCATATGCAGAGGGATACAAAGGATTTCACCTGGCGTTTGCTCCCCGCGTAATCGTCAGAGCGAGATTTCTTCGAGAAAACCCCAGGATTGATCATATCCTCTTCGCTCCACTTTTTTGCATGGGTTATTTATACGCGACTCGGAAGCGTAAGATAATGTCCTATGCACTGACAGCAATGATTATCTGTTTCATTATTATCGCGCGGATGTTGCCTCAGCCCTGGAGGGGTATTCTGGACGCGGGTGTTGTTGTTGGTTTGAGCATAGGAATAATTTCCATTCTTTACTTTTTGATTCTGGCAAACCGAAACCCTGATTCGATTTCAGTTTCTCCAGAAGTGCCAGCCTAGTTAGGATGTCTGCGGCTATGAATGAAATAAGCACCGAAAATAGCTGCGCAATTGTCGTAACCTACGATCCGAATATTACTGCACTACTCAAACTTCTTGGCCAGCTAAATAGAGAAACCAATTTCATTGTCATTGACAACGGAAGTCCCAATATCGAAACCTTGGTTGAGTCAATTACGGTTTACGATCGATGTGAGGAATTAATAAGGCTTCCTGAAAATGAAGGACTGGCCAAAGGTTTGAATCGAGGTATTAAGTGGGCGAAGGAAAACGGCTGTGAGTTTATTCTCCTGTTTGATCAGGATAGCAGTCTCTGCGATCTTTTTGTTAGCCGGATGATTTCCGCATATGAAGAAGCTAATCAATATAGCGAGAAAGGAATTGCAGCAGTTGGTCCTAGAATAATAAATCCTCAGTCTATGCGGCAGACACCATTCAAATTGTTCAATCGTATAATGCTGCGTTCCGATAGAAATTTTCGGGGCACGAAAACTCACTACATCGCGGATTTTCTCATTACATCCGGATCACTCATCGTAGCAAAACATCTTGTCGAGATAGGAGAGATGAAGGAAAGCTACTTCATTGACAATGTAGATTTGGAGTGGTGTTTTCGCGCTAAATCTTTGGGTTTCGATCTGATTGGAACGGATGATGCAGTTCTCTATCACGCCATAGGTGAAAGAAGCACTCATCCACTGGTAAAGGCAGGCATAGTTGCACAACACAATCCCTCTCGAACTTACTACTCAAGCCGAAACCGAACCCACCTGTATGGAGTCAGCTACTCGCCAATTGGGTGGAAATTGAGAGACATGATTCGATTTACAATCAAAGCCGCCTGGCTGCTTGTCTCGTCCGGTGACCGTCGGCAGTATTGGCAGAATATTCGCTCCGGCATCCGCGATGCCAAGACTTTGAGTTGATAGAAGATGGATACAAAACCTAAACTAGCCATCGTTCTCTCCACTTATAACGGGGAGCAATATCTCGCAGAACAACTGGATTCTCTGTTAGCGCAAAGCTGGCCTAATTTTGTAATTGTTGTACGCGATGATGGTTCGAAAGACTCCACTGTTGATATGTTGCAAGCTTACGCAGGAAAATCTCCAGAGAAATTTCACCTCTTGTTAGATCAGGAGAATCAAGGTGCATCCGCCAGCTTTTCAAGTGCCATGGAATATGTTCTTAACAACAAAGAACAGCTTGGGCTTGAGAAGGCATATATGTTGTTTTGTGATCAGGACGACATTTGGGTTTTTGATAAGGTTTATCAAGAAATGCAGGCAATGCTCACTTTAGAGCAAGCTTCTCCTGATGAAAGCATCCCTGTTCTGGTACACAGTGACCTAACCGTGGTTTCCGAGAACAATAGTGTAATTGCCGCTTCGTTTATTGATTATCAGGGCTTGTTGCTTGTCAGAAACAGCTTCGCCAATTTGGTAATCAGTAACTTGGTAACTGGATGTACGGCGCTGATAAATGAACCATTGGCTCAAATGTCTGGCCCAGTGCCAGAAGGCGCAATAATGCATGACTGGTGGTTAGCGTTGGTGGCGAGCGCTTTTGGGAAAGTTAAGTTTGTTAACAAGCCTCTTTTGAACTATAGGCAGCATGATAACAATACAATCGGAGCCCAAGAATTTGTTAAGAAAGATGTTCTGATGAACCCTTTGAGTCGGTTGTTCAGGAAGAGAGCTGTGGATAAACATCTGCTGCAAGTTGCAGATCAGGCAATCGAGTTCAGTAAGCGGTTCGACAAGCAACTATCGTTAAAACAAAAAATTGGTCTGTGGTTTGCGGGAGGCATGAAATCCCATAATGGGATAGTGCAGAGAATTTATTATCGCTTTGCTCTGTTATTTTGATTCGTAAAATTCACCATAAAAGAGGCCAAAATTACAGATCGAATAACGAAGCTAGCTTCTCTCTAAAATCGTTTTCTGAACAATCCTTCTCTATAGCTGTTAATGAAGCCGCTCGAATTTCCCCCCAAATGTTTTTATCGCTGTAGAGCTTGATACACTGTTCTGCGAAATCTTCTTCTGTATCCGCGGACAAGATTTGCTTCCCATCCTGCCAAGACAATTGATTGCATAACAAGGAAGTGGCAACAGATGGTATACCGTTAGCAGCAGCCTCATGTATTTTGTGAGGGATGCCTGCAGCGAATCGAGTAGGCGCGATAAATATGCGGTTACTGTTATACATTTCGTCCAGGGAATCCAGTTCTCCGGTGAAATGCACATTGCTCTTATTGATGGAGGCCAGCGATGTGGCGCCGTTTCCTCCAACTACATTTAGAGTGATTCCTGGAATCTTGTTTTCAATTAACGGCAGAATATTGATAATAAACCACAACAAGGAATCAACATTGGGAGACCCTTCGTCTCTCAAGGCGCCGACAAATAAAATCCCATTTCGTTGTTCAAATGTATTGGGGCTAGCTTGAGAGGTGAGGGCGTGTCCCAAAACAACCGTGTTCTGATAATCATGCTGTCGATAAAGTTCTGCCTCATTGTCTGAAACCACTACGATTTTCTCTGCATCACTGGAGAAGCCAATCTCTCTCTCGATTAAACTTTCCGCCTCGAATTTTGTGACTTCTTCGCCAAGAAGGCGTCTCTTCAGTACTTCTCTTGGAGAACTCACTGCCTCTGCATCGTAGAAAAGACGCGCCTCTCCCAGAATATTTGGGTGTTGTTCAAGCAGCTCGTCCACAAATTCCATGTTGTGAATACGACTTACCATCATGAAATCATAGAACCCTTCTCTTTCCAGAAGAAAGTCCGCCAATCCTGCTCTGCCCCGATCAAGAATAACTTCAACACTCTTTGGAACCGCGCCGTAAAGACTGCTCCAGTCATCGTTGGGAAACTGGAGAGGATAAAAGCTTATGTTGAGAGGAAGCTGGCTCAGTTCCTTCAGAATGTGACTGCAACGAGGGTAACCGGCTCCCAGATGTGGATAGGGAACCCGGTCATCGATTATCAACACATTTGGGAAGTTGTTTGCCGTTCTTGCTGCCAGGACATTTTCTACGGATTTCTCCTGTCTTTCGGAAAGATAATCGGCATGCTTATTCAGCAGTAATTCACGATGGGCTATCTGCAATTCAGAGGCAGAATCAAATCCTCCAGTGCTGGCGAACTCATAGTGGGTAATCTGTGCATCGGGACAATAAACGATTCTCTTTCCTGATTGCTTCAGCCTTATGCAGAAATCAGATTCTTCATAGTAGGCGGGAGAAAACTGTTCATCGAATCCTTCTAAAGCTTCGAAGTCTGATCGAGCGAAGAGAAGGAACGCTCCAGAGCAGTAGTCGACATCTCTCTGGAAATTGAATTCGCCTTTGTCGATCGTTTCGTTTCGGCCATAACCGAGGCAGGAGCCATCATTCCAGATAATACTGCCAGCCTCCTGCAGCTTTCCATCGAGAAGCTTTATCTTGGCTCCCACGGCTCCAATTGAAGAATCGCTCTGTAAGGTTTTCAGAGCATTCTCCACTGTATCTTTTTCAAGTAGGGCATCATTGTTCAATAGCAATATGTTTGCGCCAGAAGCAATAGCGGCGCCCTGATTGACAGCTTTTACAAAACCCAGATTGCCTTCATTGCGCAAGATTTTGACATTCTTCAGGCGAGAGAGAAGCTCCGGGGTAGCATCGGTAGAATTATTGTCTACAAGGATCAATTCATAGGGTGTACTTACGAATTCCAATATCGACTTGATGCAACCGAGGCTGAGGTGAGCCTGCTTGAAGAGAACCAGGATAATGGATACTGCAGGATTTTCCGAAGCAGGGAAAACTAGCTTCTCCGAGGAAGACAGAAATTCACTCAGTTTCTGGTTAGCAAACTTGTCATGAGCAGTTTTACTGTTGGATGATTCATTTTCCACATCCGCCTCAGCTAACTCGTCGCTGCCCTGGAACAAAGGATCAGTATCTTTATCGGATGACACCATATCGCGGATATTTCTTAACGGAGAAGTCATTTTCCAGAAGACTGAATCTTCAATCATCTGGTGAGCTCTTTCTACGCGATCGACATGAGCTTTCGATTCAAGAATTTGTTGAGAGAGATGAGCTTTCGATTCAAGAATTTGTTGAGAGAGATGAGCTTTCGATTCAAGAATTTGTTGAGAGAGATGAGCCTTGTCTTCCCGTTCTCGCTGCAGCGTGGACTTCAGGCTCGAGGCTTCTTGAGATTTCTTCTCAACAAACTTTTGTTGAGCAATAATTTGGGCTTTCAATTGCTTTAACTGAGTTACCCTTTCTTCATAGAGCGTTCCGATTAGTGCATTGAGCTCGACGCCTTCCCAAACCTGCTTCCATTTATTGAAGATTGCAGCTCTTGCCTTACCTTGAACACTGTCATTCTGGAATCTTTGAATCTCATCAGCCGCAGCTGTTTGTGAGTCTCCGCCATCTCGATAGAATGCACTTACTACTGGCAGATGATAGAAGTCGGTGTGCCTGCTTAGCTGTAGCCAGAAGTCCCAATCTTCGTAAATGTCGAAGCTGTCATCGAAGCGACAATCATGATCAAGTAAAGAGCGGTGGAAAACTATCGAATGGATAGGGATATAGTTGTCCCTCATCAGCAGCAGAGGATCGAAGTCCTGTGCGAAAATGTAGTCGATGGGGGTGCCGTCAGGATCTGTTTTTTGTGTGCTGCTATAAGCAGCCTTGAATTTGGTCTGCGCTGTCAGAAAATTAAGCAAGTCCCGAATATGCTCACTGCCAATCCAGTCATCATCATCCAGAAACATGAGGTAGTCGCCGCTCGCTTCATCCAGACCTGCATTAGCAGCCTGGGAACGACTAAGGGCTTTTCCAGGCGAAACTATTTTTAGGGAGACTGGGTCGCATAGTATTTCTGCAGCAGAAATACCACTGCCGGCAGCATCCACTAAAATCAATTCAAGATTGGGATAGCTCTGTGACTGAAGTGATTGAACAGCTTGTTTGAGTTCGGGTCTACCGACAGTTCGGCAGATGACCGAAACAAGAGCTTGTGGCTCAATAGATTTATCAGTTGGCATTGTCAGTAGATACTTCTAATAAGTACATTTTGTAAGGTTTGTAGATTTGACCTTGTCTCAATCAGCAGCGACCTTTCTTTTTGCAAACAGGCATTAGACGAATATGCAGATCAGGAAGATGAATCTGTAAATTGCTTGTGCAGCACTGCACCTACAACATGTCCAATGAAATCCAGGAACAAAGTGTCAAGATTCACATTGAAATAGTTCTCTTCCTTGTTTCCGAATGCGAGCAACGCAAGAATTTCACTATTATGTATTACCGGGCATAGAGCCGTAGATTGAATTCCTTTTGAACCGGAAGGAAATAGGTAATTTATCTTTTCTTCTTCAATAGCTCCGCAATGGGTGCGTTTAAGTCGAAATACGTCGCTGAATTCATCTTGTAAAAACTCATGGGACTCAGTGCGCACTGCATCGGAAACTTGCAAATTGTCCTGCTGGACAAGGATCACTTCGCAGGCATCAATACTTGTGTGGTTGGCCAATTGATCTTGAGTTACATCTGAAATTTCGGTGACATTCTCCGCGCGCAAGAGAGCAAGCACCAAGCTGCGAGTAGTATCGAATAGCTGATCATTATTGCGGGCATTCTCAAGCAGATTATTAAGCTTCTGCCGTGCTTCAATTCCGCGGTCGCGAAGAATGGTTACTTGACGTTCAAGTAAGGAAATGGCCTTTCCGCTCTCGTGGGGAAGCGAGATGTCAGCTAGTAACTCATCTTTGTCGATAAAAAAATCAGGATGGTTTTTGAGGTAGCTAGCTACCTGATCAACCGATAATTCGTCTTCACTATCGTCATCAATTTGTTCAGCGGCTGTTGCGTCAGTGTTCATATCTCGATCGTCCCCTCGTAGGCGGTTTCCGCCGGCCCTGTCATTAGAACGGGCTCATCATTTTGCTGCCAATTAATACTGAGTTCGCCGCCTCTTAGTATGGCTCTGACGGTATCATCTAACAGTCCTCGCCGGCAACCAGCAACCACGGCTGCACAGGCGCCAGTCCCACAGGCTAGCGTTTCACCCGCGCCTCTTTCATATACTCTAAGGTTTATCGTACTTCTGTCCAAAATCTGCATAAATCCGACATTTACCCCTTCCGGGAAATCCGAATGTGAACCCAGAGCTATGCCGATTCTTTCAACTTCTGCTTTGTCGACATCGTCCACCACAATCACAGCATGGGGATTGCCCATGGACAGGGCGGAGAATTCGACTTCCACATTGTCCCCTCCAATTTTTAGAGTCCGTCTATACGTGGCGGTATCGCTATCTGAGACAAAGGGTATGGAAAGGGTTTCGAATACCGGCTTTTCCATATCCACTGTAACTTCGCCATTTTCGAGACGCAGCAGGCTCAATGTGCGGTTTGGTGTCTTTACACGAATTGGGTTCTTCGTACTCAGTTTCTTGTCGTAGACATATTTAGCAAAACAGCGCGCGCCATTTCCACAATGCTCAACTTCATCGCCATCGGCATTGAAAATACGATAGTCGAAGTCCACGTCATCAGAGCTAGCCTTCTCTATTTGGAGTAATTGATCGAATCCAATACCGAAATGTCTATCGGACAATTCGCGAATTTTCTCGGCTGAGAGCTCCATAGGCTGAGAGCATAGATCCAATACCATGAAGTCGTTGCCGAGGCCGTGCATTTTTGTGAAGTTAATTTGCATAAGGTCAGATTGCTCGCTTAATCACTCCGGCATGCAGGATTCAAGATCAAGAAGGTCAGAAAATGTCTCTCTTCTTCTTACGATGTGAACATCGGATCCGTCCACCATAAGTTCTGGCGCACGTGTACGGGTATTGTAGTTCGAGCTCATTACGAAACTGTAAGCTCCGGCTGAACGAACTGCCAGCAAGTCTCCGGCTTTCACATTGAGCTCTCTTTCTTTGCCCAAAAAATCTGAAGACTCACAGATAGGACCCACAACATCATAAGTGAGCTCTTCGCCTTGTTGCTTTTCGACAGGAATAATTTCCTGCCATGCCGAATAGAGAGCAGGTCGAATTAGGTCATTCATAGCACCATCTACGATGGCGAAATTTTTCTGAGTATTTTGCTTTATATATTCCACTCGGGTGAGGAAGATCCCTGCATTGGCGGCAATAGATCGACCAGGCTCTACAATAAAAGTCAGTTTGCGATCGGCGAGCCGGCTCTTTACTGCATCAATAAGCTCCGAGGGAAGAGGAGGGGATTCCTCGCCATAAGTCACACCGAGTCCTCCACCCATATCGAGATGACTTAGATGTATATCTTCCGAGGCTAATTGATCCACCATTGCGAGTAGACGATCGATTGCATCAAGAAAAGGGTCTATGTTGGTTAGTTGGGAGCCGATATGGCAATCGATTCCTGTCACTGTAATTCCTGGCATTTTTGCAGCAGCGCGATACACATCGATAGCTTGATCACTGGCAATGCCGAACTTGTTTTCCTTTAGTCCGGTAGAAATATAGGGGTGAGTACCCGCATCCACATCTGGATTCACGCGAACAGAAATGGCTGCCTTCATTCCGCAATCGATAGCAACTTGATTGATGCGTTCGAGCTCAGCGGCTGATTCTATGTTGAAACAGTGAATGCCAGCTTCCAGGCCTTGGCGAATTTCTTCTTCAGTCTTGCCTAGACCCGAGAAAATAACCTTCGAGGGATCGCCGCCTGCTGCAAGTACTCGACGCAGTTCGCCGCCAGAAACAATATCGAATCCGGCGCCGAGTCGAGCCAGCACATCAAGTACGGCCAGATTGGAGTTCGCCTTTACTGCGAAGCAGATGAGATTGGGCGCGCCATTAAGTGCTTTTTCATAGGCGCGATAATGCCGCTCCAGTGTAGCTCGTGAATAGACGAAGCAAGGTGTGCCATGTTCTTCGGCAATGGCCGAGAGCGCTACGTCCTCAGCAAATAGGGAATCACCCTTGTAATTAAAGTAGTCCATGGTTCGATAGAATTTCCAGATTTCGTCCCTGGATGAGGGATTATTGGCTGATAGTTGCCAGATTTGTGGCTTCAGGGCGAGTCAGTCCACCTTTCTGTCCGCAGTGGCTCAGGCTGAGGCAGAGCATGAGCAGTATCATCATGCTAGTCAGTTTTTTCATAGCTATAGGGCCAGTTTTCACGTCAGTTTTCATGCTAGTGGTGGAATCAAATCAATGGCTCAGGATTATAGCCTCGGCGGACACGGAAACACAGGCTAATTTGCCGCTGAAATGCCCGCATGGTGCTGATCTACGTCAGACTGTCATTAATTGTATGGGTTCTTGAAAAATGTCGGCAAGATGCCTATATTTGCCCATCAGAATTTGCAGGCTTATTTCAGCCCTATATCCAAGGCTGTCATCACCCTATATCTAAGGCTGTCATCAGCCTATATAGTGTTCAAACTTTTGTGTTTGGCTCTATTATTTTTGGGTCCATTTTTAGGAAACAATGCTAAATGATTGAAATACGCAATTTAAGCAAGAAATTTGACCAGTTTACGGCGGTCGATGATCTTAGCTTTGAGATCGGAGAAGGAGAAGTTCTAGGCTTTCTTGGTCCAAACGGTGCTGGTAAGTCGACGACTATGAAAGTAATCACCGGATTTCTCTCGGCATCCGCTGGTAGTGTGACTATCGATGGCCATGACATAAGTAGTGATCCAATCAAGGCCAAGGCGCTGATGGGTTATCTTCCAGAAGGAGCTCCTTCGTATGGTGACATGAGTACTCTGGAATTTTTGAGATTCATCGGCCGGATTCGAGGATATCGTGGCGAGGAATTGGAACAGCGTGTTGCTCACGTTATTCAGGAAGTGGCATTGCAGTCGGTGGCTAATCAGACCATTGAAACATTATCCAAGGGATTTAAAAGGCGAGTAGGCCTAGCACAGGCGATCATCCATGATCCGAAAGTACTGGTTCTGGATGAGCCTACCGATGGCCTGGACCCAAATCAGAAACACCATGTGCGTGAGTTAATCAAGAATCTCGCTCAGGACAAAATCGTAATTATTTCTACTCACATCCTGGAAGAAGTTACCGCGGTGTGCAGCAGAGCAATTATTATTTCCGAAGGAAAGATAGTTGCCGATGGCACGCCAGCAGATCTAGAGTCTCAGTCAAAATATCATCAAGCGGTGAGTGTGCGGCTTACTGAAGCCTATGATCTGGAAGCTGACCTTTCATCACTGACAGATGTTTCTGGAGTGGAAAGAGATGAAGAGAATGATCTCGTTTTCAGAATTTTAGCTAAAGATGGTAAATCAATTTTCACTCAGGTTTCTGAAATCGCTCAAGCCAAGCATTGGCCGATTACGGAATTTCACGTTAGTCGCGGACAACTGGAAGATGTATTCAGAACTGCGACGCAGCAAACGGGAGGAGCCGAGTGATGGATAATTTGGGAATAATTTTTAAGCGGGAACTGCTGAGCTATTTCGCTACTCCACTGGCCTACATTTTTATTGTGATATTTCTAATAGCCAATGGAATATTTACTTTCGACCTCGGTGGTTTGTATGCGAGAGGACAGGCTGATTTATTGCCTTTCTTTAGCTTCCACCCGTGGTTGTATCTGTTTATGGTGCCCGCCATTGGCATGAGCCTTTGGGCAGACGAAAGGAAAACTGGAACAATCGAATTATTGCTTACCTTGCCTGTAAGGCTTGCTCATGTCGTGGTTGCAAAATTTCTGGCTGCATGGGCTCTTACCGGAATCGCCTTAGTGCTGACTTTTCCAGTTTGGTTAACGGTCAATTATTTGGGTGATCCTGACAATGGTGTAATTCTTGCTGCTTACATTGGAAGCTGGTTTATGGCTGGGGGCTTTCTTTCCATCGCTTCATGTATGTCAGCATGTACAAAAAATTCGGTCATAGCTTTCATACTCACAGTAAGCATTTGTTTTCTTTTTGTGATTATGGGTTCACCTATATTGCTGGAGGCATTTCCAGAATGGTTCCCTCAGTTTTTGGTGGATGCTTTTTCCGCAATGGGATTTCTCACACACTTTGACTCTATAGCCAAGGGTGTACTCGATATTAGAGACTTTCTTTTTTTCACGGTGTTTATTGCTGCCTGGTTGACCGCCAGTGCAATAGTCATTGAAATCAAGAAAGCAAATTAGGGAGAACTAACGATGAATACAAAATCCCTTTTTTCAAGCATTGGATTAGTCGCAATCGCAATTAGTATGGTGTTCAGTGTTGCTGTGATTTCCTTGCTGCCGAGCTTTCGCATTGATCTCACGGAAGACAATCTTTTTTCTTTGTCTGATGGAACCAGAAATATTGTTACTACTCTGGATGGACCAGTTGAATTGATCTTCTTCTATTCCGAGAGTGCCACTGAGGATATTCCGCAGATCAGAAGTTATGCCAATAGAGTTGAGGAGTTAATTCAGGAGATCGTTATTGCAAGCAATGGCAGGCTGAGCCTCAACATTATCGATCCGCAACCATTTTCTGAAGAAGAAGATTTGGCAACTCAATACGGTATTCAGGCTGTACCGGTATCTCAGGGTGGTGAAGCCATTTACTTTGGCCTAGTTGCGACTCAGACAGTAGACGCTGAAGGCAATGCTCTTATTATTCCTCCTTCGGAGGCAATGCCGCTTATTCGACCGGATCAGGAAGAATTTCTCGAATATGAATTCATGAAGCTGGTTACCAAAGTGGCCAAGCCAGATAGGCAAATTGTTGGCTTGTTAACCGAACTGGATATTGACGGTGGCTTCGACCCCACAGTAGGGCAGGCTACCCAGCAATGGATGGTCATGGATATTATTCGTCAGCTTTACGAAGTACGTCGTATAGAAAACGAAAGCGAAACTATCGATGAAGACATCGATATTCTGATGCTTGTGCATCCTCAGAATTTGTCTGAACAGATGCTGTATGCAATCGATCAGCACGTTATGCGTGGTGGGCAGACTATGCTCTTCCTCGACCCCAATGCGGATTCTCTAGTAACGCGCTCTCCCCAGGGAGCCTTGATCCCTGCGCAGATGGAATCAGAATTGCCCGGCTTACTGGAAGCCTGGGGAATTGAATATGACAGCGACAATGTGCTGGCAGACAATGAGCAGGCCTTGCGAGTCATTATGGGCCAGGGTCAGCGTCCAGCTCCCCATCTCGGAATGCTCGGAGTGCAGCGGGATTATCTTGCTGGCGACGACATAATTACCAGCAGGCTTGAGACTGTGAATTTGTCATCCCCGGGCACGATTTCCAAGTTAGAGGGAGCCGGCACTCTTTTTGAGCCTCTGTTGAGATCATCCACCGACTCTATGTTGATGGAAGCGTCTTTGGTTGAAAATGTAACCGATCCATCAATTTTATTTGATGAATTTGTTTCTTCGGGAGAGAGTCATGTAATTGCTGCGAGAGTTAGCGGTGTTATGGCAACTGCTTTCCCTGATGGTAGGCCAGAAATAATTGTGGAAGAGTCTGACGAGGACACTGAAGTAGAAACTGAAGAAGTTGTAGTTGAGGAAATAGTTGAGGGAATAGTTGAAGATGTCGATCAAGAAGCAGTTGAGCATCTCAGTAATTCTAAGGTCGAAACAACAATACTTGTTTTTGCCGATACCGACATGTTGAGTGATCGCATGTGGGTGCAGGTGGCCCAATTTCTTGGGCAACGTATTCCTCAGCCATTTGCTAACAATGGCGATCTGGTTATCAATGCTCTAGATAATTTGGGTGGCGGCGCCGATCTGGTTAGCATCAGAAGCAGAGGCAGGTATTCGCGGCCATTTACTCGAGTGGTTCAACTTCAGCGTGAAGCGGATGACAGGTTGCGCAGCGAAGAAGCTGAATTGCTTGATCGTCTTGCAGAAACCGAAGCCGAACTTGCTCGACTAAATCAAACCGAGGATGGTCAGCCAATAGGAGTCATTACTCCTGAAATCCAAGCAGGAATCGATGGCTTCAATGAGGACTTATTGCTAACGCGACGAAGTCTTCGCGATGTTCAATATCAACTGACCGAAGACATTGAAAGGCTGGGCAGTAATCTGAAGTGGATTAATACAGCTTTGATTCCACTGTTGCTAAGTATTCTTGCTCTGGCAATGAGCTATGTTCGAGGGCAACGAAGAAAGTTGGCGTCTTAACAGGCGTCAGCTGTCATTCCATTCAGGTTCGGGTTCTAGCCGGGGAGGATGTTGGGGGATTCTCACAGTAATGTGTGTGCCTTCGCCAAGTTCACTCTCAATCTTCAGCTCACCACCGTGGGCGGCGGCAATCAACCTACACAGATACAGGCCTAGACCGAAACCACCGGTGTTCCTCTGTCTGGAACTGTCGGCTCGATAGAATGGCTCGCTAATTTGAGAAAGATGTTTTTCTTCAATGCCTTCTCCTTGGTCCCTTACCTCCAGAATGGCATTTTCTTCTTCAAAGCTGACCTTCACCAGGATGGGATTATTCTCACCGTGGCGAATGCCGTTGTTGAGAAGATTGGTCATTAGCAGACGAATCCGCAGCTTGTCGATCAAAAATTCTCTATCAGGTTCAGCCTGTTCAAAACTCAAGCCACCTGCATAGTTCTTAAAGGGCTCCATTACTGAATCAATGTATTCAGCAAAGGGGACGGGTTCGGTAACCAGCACAGAATGTTCATCATTCAATCTTTCCGCTTCGATGAGATCTGAAATTAGCAATTCAATCTCGTCGATGTCTTCTCGTAATTGTTCCTTCTCTATACTCTCGGGCATAAACTCCAAGCGCAGTTTCGCTTTGGTTATTGGGGTTCTTAGTTCATGACTAATTGCGAGTAGTAGCTGTCGCTTGGCCTCCAGCATCGACTGCAAAGAGTCAGCCATATGGTTAATACTTTCCGTTAACTCACCCAGCTCATCCTGTCGATTACTCTTTACGCGAAAACTTAGATCTCCACGGCGAATGCGTTCCGCACCTCGTCTTAGCAGCCGTACCGGATTTAGTAATTTGTTCACCATGAAATAATTGAGAAAGAGTACTAAGGCGGCCAGAGCCAGACCTACGTAAATAGATACTGCGCTAAACAGATTTTCATTGCCGAATCTTTGATAGAGATAGAAATCATAGCCGCCCCGTTGAACCAGGATAATGTCTTCACTGTTCACGTTGCGCATTTCTGCGTCTCCACTTAGTCGTTCGGTGAATTCCGATTCCTCAACGTCGAGCCGATAGTCGCTGTCCGAACTCCATTGCATGATTGGATTGTGGATGCGAATGCTCCAGTCCAATTCATCTGCAAGACGCATGGCATTACTGAGATTGGGAGGCGTACCAATATCTTCAATAATGGATTCGATATTTCTGGTAAAGAAGTCTGGTATGGACTCAATTACATCGTCGCTCTGATTCATAGAGCGAAGTGAGAGGGAAATAATGACGAAGAACAGAACAACTGTGATGCCGAAAATAAGACTGAGGCGGAAGAAAAGTGAGCGCTGAACTCGATGAACCAGTGTGGTCATAGTTGCTCGCCGACAAAAGTATAACCGCGTCCCCAAACGGTTTTGATAAACCGTGGTGTCTTTGAGGTGTCATTTAACTTATGTCGTAGGCGGCTCACCAAAGTGTCAACTGCTCTTGAAAAGAGTTCGGCATCAATACCGCGAAGACGGTTCATTAACTCGTCACGAGTAAATGTTTTATTTGGGAACTGCATGAACAAAATGAGAAGTTCGTATTCCATTGTGGTGAGATCCAGCACCGCGCCATCGAGTTTAACTTCTCTGCGGGGCATATCGACTTCAAGACCATTTATAGGTTTGATGTCTCTCACACTATTGTCATCGCTACTTCGACGAAGAATATTGTGAATACGGGCAACCAGTTCTCTTGGTTCAAATGGTTTTGGCAAATAGTCATCAGCACCCAATTCGAGACCGACTATGCGGTCGGTGACTTCGGCGTGAGCAGTGAGCATTAGAATTGGTAACTGACCATATATGGAAGACTTCGCTCGAATTTCTCTGCAGACCTCAAAACCATCCTTTTCTGGCAACATAACATCCAGAATCAACAGATCAGGTTTCAGCTTTTTCAGCATCTCGAAGCCCCTACTCGGGGTCAATGCGACGTGAGCTGTCATGTCATAACGCTCTAGATATTGCGTCAGCAACTGACCCAATTTCTCGTCATCATCAATTATTAGAATTTGCTTCATTTAGTGGTCCAGAAGAATCAATTTTCGCGGTCAAACTCTGATTTGCTCATCAGCAGGAGCCCAATAGTACGAATTCAATCTGACGAAATCAATTATGGTGTATTATGTGCCGCCTCGAAGAATACAGATAATCGGTTCAGAGAATGATTTCCCTTAACAATATCATGATCATGCGTGGTTCGCAGGTCTTGCTGCGAGACGTTAGCCTTGTGCTCCATAAAGGCCAGCGTACCGGTGTGATTGGCAGAAATGGTTGTGGTAAGACCAGTTTGTTTCGCGTGCTGGATGGCGAACTGCCTATTGAAGAGGGTGAGTTATTTATTCCCTCCGGATTGCGCATCGCATCCATGGCTCAGGAAACTCCAGGTAGCAGCAGGACGGCTCTGGAATTTGTTCTGGACGCTCATCTGGAATTCCGCCGGCTGGAAGAAGAAATGCTGCAAGCTGAGGAAAGTGGTGATGATAATAGGCTAGCTCATCTTCACAGTGAGTTCGAAGCAATCGATGCCTATGATATTACTCACCGAGCGGAGACTCTGCTTTCTGGCTTGGGATTTTCAACAGAGCAATTCTCCAATCCCATCAGCAGCTTTTCTGGAGGCTGGCGAGTTCGACTGAATCTCGCTGCGGCATTGATGTGTCCGTCAGACTTGTTGCTCTTGGATGAACCGACTAATCACCTCGACCTGGAAGCTACGGTTTGGCTTGAGCAATGGTTGCAACAGTACCAGGGAACTATCTTACTTATTTCCCACGACAGGACATTTCTCGATTCAGTTATCGACAATGTGATCAGCTTTGAAGGAGATGGTCTTGATCTCTACAAAGGAAACTACAGCGCCTATGAGAAGCAGAGGGGTGAACGACTTGCTTTGCAACAGGCTATGTTTGAGAAACAGCAGCGACGTCGTGCAGAGATTGAAGATTTCGTTCGGCGATTTCGAGTAAAGGCAAGCAAGGCAAAGCAGGCTCAAAGTAGATTGAAAGAACTTGGGCGAATGCAGGATATTGCGCCAGCCCATATCGATTCGCCATTCAAGTTTCAGTTTCCTGACCCAGGAACCTTGCCGGCATATCTTTTGCAGTTGGAGAAATTGGCAATTGGCTTCGATGCACCACTAGTAGAAAATATAACACTGTCTATTCGTTCCGAATCAAGAATCGGTCTTCTTGGTTTCAATGGCAGTGGTAAATCTACATTGCTGAAAGTTTTGTCAGGACAACTGGAGGCGATGGCGGGCGACATCAACGAATCCAAGAAGCTGAAACTGGGATACTTTGCACAGCACCAAGTGGATGAATTGGATTCCCATGCAACCCCCATGCAGTTATTACAGAAAGTAGATCAAAAATGTACTGAACAGGAAATACGTAATTTCCTTGGTGGTTTCGATTTTCGAGGTGGCCGTGTCGATGAAAAAATTGGAATTTTCTCAGGTGGAGAGAAGGCAAGACTAGCTCTGGCGAAGATTGCCTGGCAAAAACCAAATCTACTTCTTCTTGATGAGCCAACCAACCATCTCGATTTGGAAATGGTGCATGCCTTAACCGTGGCTCTTCAGGAATTCAAAGGTGCAATGATTATAGTTTCCCATGATCGTCATTTGCTGGTGAATACCGTTGACGAATTTTACTCGATTCATCAAGGAGTGTTCTCTGAGTTCAGTGGCAACCTTGCTGACTACGAGAAATGGCTGAGTCAGCAGGCAAAATTGGAAGATTCACCAGCAGGCAATAATAAAGAGATTGTGAAGCTGGACAAAAAAGAAATGAGGCAGCAGGCAGCTGCTCGACGTCAGCGACTGGCTCCCTTAAGCCTTCGAGAAAAGGAGCTGGAGAAGCAGATGGAGAAAACCCAAAAGCGTCTTAAGCAACTGGAAGAATTGCTCGCCGATGAAACATTGTATGATGAATCGAGAAAGCAGCAGCTAAATGAATTCTTACTCGAACAGGGGAAATGTAGTTCTGATCTGAAAGTCAGCGAAGAGCAGTGGCTGGAAGTTCAGGAAGAAATCGCGGAATTCGAGTGAACCTTGCCGGTATTCATCCCTGCTTAATGTAGCAGGTCCTATTCTGGGCATGCTGCTCTTAAATAGATTACATTAGTAGCTGTTCTTCGATTTGATTACAGGCGAGGCAGGAAAATGCCCATCAAGGCCTTGAAACCTGAAATTTTGCTCCTATCTTTCTTCTTATGATTATCGCTTTGCCCTCTAGTTTTAGCCGATCGCTTTAAGCTAGCTCATTAAAGGGCCAAGCCCTTGTAAATCCAGGGACCTTACTGCAATGAAATACCTACATTCGCTATTACTGGGACTCGCTGTATTCGGCTCCATGTCGAGCGCCGCGCAGTCAGTGGACTATTCGCAATTTAAGACCAATGACGAAGAAAACAATATCGAGGTTTTTAAGCAGGCCAGTCCTGCGGTGGTCAATATCACTAACTCTCGCTTCGTGCGCTCTTACTATTCCCTGAATCCGCAGGAAGTACCTCAGGGCAGTGGCACCGGATTCGTGTGGAACGAAGAAGGCTATATCGTCACCAACTACCATGTCGTACAGCAGGCTAATAGAGTAACGGTGACCATGCAGAATGGCACGACTTATGACGCTACAGCGATTGGCTTTGATCCAGACAAGGATCTGGCGGTACTTAAGATTGATGCGCCAGATACAGATTTGGTCCCGGTCACCCCCGGAGATTCATCCATTCTGGAAGTAGGGCGAAAAGTGATCGCTATCGGTAATCCCTTTGGTTTGGATACAACCATGACAGTTGGAGTTGTTAGTGCTCTGGGCAGGGAAATTGACTCTGTTAGTCGTCGCAAAATTCGCGATGTTATTCAAACTGACGCGGCCATTAATCCGGGTAATTCAGGTGGACCATTACTAAACTCCCTCGGCCAGCTGATTGGTGTAAACACAGCGATCTATAGCCCTAGCGGAGCCAGCTCTGGTATAGGTTTTGCTATTCCGGTTAATACTGTGAAACGCGTAGTTCCGGAGTTGATTGCCTATGGAAGAGTGCAGACTCCAGTGTTGGGTATTACTCGGGTTCCTCAGCCCGATTACTATCGTCGGCTTTGGGGTGTCGAAGGCGTTATCGTCATGGACGTAGTTGCAGGGACAGATCCTGCTCGATTGGGGATGCGTGGATTGTCACGCAGCCAGCGTGGCAGGATTCAGTTGGGGGACGTGATCATTGGAATTGATGACATGACTGTCAGTAATGAAGATGAATATGCTGAAATCATGGAGCAGCGACGACCCGGGGATGTAGTCAAAGTGCTTACTCGAAGAGACAACCAGACCCTGGAATACGAGGTAGAACTGCAGGCTCCTCCTTCACGCTAGAAATTTTCACGCAAACTCTTTCGTGCAAACTGTTTCATGCAAACTGTTTCATGCAAACTCTTTCATGCAACAACAGGAAGCTTGGCGCGATTGCTCAGCGATTTCCCAGTTCGGTTCTTGCCGCTTTAACAGCTGAACGAACCTGATTAGGAGCGGTGCCGCCAAGATGGTCTCGCGCATTAACAGAGCCTTCTAGAGTAAGCACCGAAAACACATCTTCTTCAATCAACTCAGAGAATGACTGTAGATCCTGCAAGCTCAATTCGGAAAGATCTTTCTCTTTCTCGATTGCGAAGGCGACAGACTTGCCGACTACTTCATGAGCATCACGAAAAGCCAGTCCCTTGTTGACCAGATAGTCAGCAAGATCAGTTGCCGTCGCGTACCCGCGTTTGGCGGCGTCGTACATAACTTCTTTCTTACAGCTTACTGCAGGCATCATTTCACTGTAGGCGAACACACAGTCTTTGACGGTATCAAGTAAATCGAATAAGGGTTCCTTGTCTTCCTGATTGTCCTTGTTGTAGGCAAGAGGTTGGGATTTCATCAGGGTCAATAAAGACACCAGGTGACCGTTTACTCTACCGGTTTTTCCTCTAATCAATTCAGGAACGTCCGGATTCTTTTTCTGAGGCATTATAGATGAACCTGTGCAAAATCGATCCGGCAGATCAATAAAATTGAATTGAGCTGAAGTCCATAATACTAGTTCTTCGGAAAACCTGGAAAGATGTGTCATCAAGATGCTCGCAAAAGAAGCAATTTCGATTGCAAAATCTCTGTCACTAACTGAGTCCAGAGAATTTGAAGTCGGTTTTTCAAAACCTAAAAGTTCTGCGGTGTATTCTCTGTCTATGGGGTAAGTGGTGCCAGCCAGCGCCGCCGCTCCTAAAGGGGACAGGTTTACTCTTTTTCTACAATCAAGCAGACGAGCATAGTCGCGGCTCAACATTTCAAACCACGCCATCATGTGATGGCCGAAGCTAATCGGTTGCGCAGTCTGCAAATGCGTGAAACCTGGCATGATAGTCTCAGCCTCTGCTTCGGCAAGGTTCAGTAATGCTGTCTGCAATTGAATTATCAATTTGGCAATCTGATCTATCTCATCTCTGACATATAGTCTTATGTCAGTCGCCACCTGATCATTTCTCGAACGGCCGGTGTGTAATTTCTTACCAACGTCGCCTATTCGCGAAGTCAGAGCGGCTTCGATATTCATATGTACATCTTCAAGACTAATCGACCATTGAAACTTGTCGTTCTCAATTTCTGACTTTATCTCTTTCAGGCCTTGTATGATCTGCTCGAGTTCTTCGGAACTGAGGATGCCCACTTTATTCAACATACTGGCGTGAGCGATTGAGCCCTCGATGTCGTGATGATAAAGACGGCGATCGAAAGCAACAGACGCAGTAAATCTTTCCACGAATGCATCGGTAGCCTCGGTAAATCGGCCACCCCATAGTTTGCTCTTGCCTTTATCGTCGCTCATATCAAAATCACTTCTTTTCTGCGCAGCTTCTCTGTAGGACTGCTTAACGCCCACGTCTTGCTCACGCCCGTAATTGGACAGGAGCGCGATTATAGCAGGATAGCTAACAGCTTGATAATGCTCCTGAAAAGCTCCAAAAACACGGGCTGACACGGACAAGTAAGGCAATATCCCGTAGAATGCTGGGATTCTTCAGGGTCTCGCCAATGGGCAGTAAAGATAAAGAAACCAATGAACTCAAGCAGTCTTTCCAATCAGATAGTCCTGATCACCCGTCCCATAGATCAGCAGCAGGGTCTAAGAGACGCTATTGAGCAGCGTTCTGGCTCCGTATTGAGCTTTCCCCTAATCGATATAGCACCGCTCGAGGATAATGCCGAACAAGAGTTAGTTAAGAGCAGGGTTCAGAGTCTGGACAACTACCAGCTGCTCATTTTTATTAGTACTAACGCGGCGAAATATGGCGCGCAGTGGATAGACAAATATTGGCCCCAGTTTCCAGTAGGTGTTCAGGTTATGGCCATTGGGCCCACTACCGCAATATTGGTAGAGGAGCTGCTTGCGAGCCCGTCCTATCTTCCTGATTCTGGCATGAGTTCTGAAGATCTACTCTCCCTCGAGATACTGCAGCAAGTCGAGGGCATGAAAATTGGCATTTTTAGAGGTAAGGGTGGGCGAGAATTACTGGCAGAGACCCTCAAAAATAGAGGCGCCCTGGTTGACTATCTTGAAGTCTATCAGCGTCAGCCGATAAATTATGATGAAGGGGAATTTTGCGATTCCCTTCGACAAACAGGCGTAACAAGCTTAACGGTCAGCAGCGGTGAATCTCTTCAATTGCTATCGAAGTTGCTTCTATCAGGCGATAACAAACGGGATTTTAGTCTGTTACCATTACTTGTACCGTCTAATCGAGTGGCGCAACAAGCCAATGATTTGGGCTTTACTAATGTAATTCTGTGCAAAGGTGCAGATAGCCAAAGTATGATTGAAGCCTTAGAATCTTTAGAAACAAAAAAGGTAAATCAGTGACAGAAAAATCTGAAACACCCCAGATTCTTGATGAGCTGTCAAAGAACAATGCAGCGAAAGCTGGCAGTCGAACAACTCGCAAGCAACAAACAGCACGTCGCCGACTCATTATTGTGGTGGTGCTGGTATTGCCTCTAATTGCGGGAGTGATTTTTCTTGGCTATCAACAGTTTTCCATTCAGAGCCAACTATTAGCGCTGAGCGATGAAAATACTCAGATGCAACAACTACTCTCTGCACGATCAGATCGAATTCTTGCCCTTGAGCAAAGCATAGCCGCAGAAAGCGAGCCAGTACCGGTTGATGACAGTGCGGTACGGGAGTTGGGAAGCCTGGTTGAGCAGCGAACCCAAAATCTCAATCAACGAATCACTGAATTACAGGCAGAAATTGGCGAAGCAGAAACGCCGGACCAACAATGGAAAATTCTCGAAGCCGAATATCTGCTGAGTATTGCCAATCAAAGACTGATCCTGGAATCGGATATTAATTCTGCCATTTCTCTTTTGGAGAGCGCAGATAGCTCACTACTCAACTCCGGCAACAATTCGGTATTTGCAGTACGCCAATCTATTGCCAGTGATCTAACAAGATTAAGAAGTACTACATTGCCTGATCGAGAAGGAATATATCTTCGATTGGAGAATTTGTTGGCAGAGATGGATTCCATCGATCTGCTCAGTTCAATGCGAGAAAACTTTGAGAACTTGCGCGCGAATGAGTCTCAGCCAATTCAGCTAGGCAGCGATGCTCCGGGCTTGTTTGACTCAAGCATTGAATTTCTAGGAAGCATCTTTGTCTGGAGAGAGTGGGATGAAGTTCCCGAAGCAATGCTGGCCCCTGGCCAAGGCGCTCTTATAAAGCAAAATATGCAATTAATGCTGGAACAAGCTGAGCTCGCACTGCTAACAAAGGACAATGCACTTTTTGGCGCATCACTGAGCAAGAGCAAAAGCTGGTTTCAACAATATGCAGTTACACAATCTCCTTCAGGGCAGGCTGTGATAGCGGAATTGGACCAGTTTCTTACTTTGGATATCGATCCCCGGCTTAACGGTATTGATAGAACTCTGAGTCTGATCGCGCAACTCAATAACAGCGAACCTCAAACTCCCAGATGATAAAGCTCTATATATTCAGTCTTCTGGTAATAGTCCTCGCACTGCTTGTCAGTCTCTATTTGGGGTTTCCCGCAGACCCGGGCTACCTGCTAATTTCTTTTGGCAAGTATACCTTCGAGACTAGTCTGTTCGCCTTGCTTGTAGCGGTCACGCTTATCTACTTGCTGGTTAAACTTTTGCTGATAGTTTTTGCATGGGTTAACCCTTGGCATTTGATCCGATTCGGCCGTAGCTACAATCAGCAGAGGAAGTCCAAAAAGCGGAGTAATACGGTTGAAGGCTTGCTGTACTTTACTCGAGGAAATTGGGACTCCAGTTATAAGCTACTCACTAGAAGCAGCAATGATGCTGATGCATCTGTGGTGAATTATTTGGCGGCTGCTTATGCTGCCTATCAAAATGATGACAGGGATGCCTGGGTGAAAAGCCTTGAAAAAGCCGAGGTAGAATATCCGGCGGCGCGTTCAACGATTAATTCTCTTAAAGCGCAGTTACTATTTAAATCAGATCAACTCGAACAATGTGTGGCTGTGTTGCAACAACTTAAGAACAGTTCTCTCAATGATTCCTCGTTACTAAATTTGTTGAAAGAAGTGTATCTCAGATTACAAGATTGGGATCAGTTGGAAAAATTGATACCTGCTCTTGAGAAAAATGCGGCAGTTGATGGTGATGAACTGGAGAGAATTCGAATAAGAGTATTCATGGAGAAGCTGTATTCCATAGCAGGGACAAGCTCGCTTGATAGGCTTAATAATGACTCTGAAGACGACTCAAAGAGTACAGCAGCCAAGTTGAATAAATGCTGGAAGAAAGCCCCAGCTCGATTTAGAGAAGACGAAAGAGTAGTTAAGCACTATTCAGAAATACTTCTGGGTCTTAAACAAAATGAAGAAGCTGCCAAGGTTATTGAATCGGCCTTGTCCAAGCACTGGAGCGACAACTTAGTAATTCGCTATGGTGAAATGGAATTGGGGATTTATCAGAAACAATTGTTACTGGCCGAGTCCTGGTTAAAAGATAGGCCAGGAAATGCGGCGCTATTATTAAGCCTGGGTCGTCTCTCCTTGCGCTGCGAACTCTGGGGTAAGGCGAAAGCTTATTTTGAAACCAGCATCAGTATCGATGCGACGGCACAAGCCCATGGAGAACTTGCTCGCCTATTGAAGAGCATGGGTGAAGATGAAGCCAGTGAGATACATAGAGAAGCCTACATTACATTACTGGGCTCACATTTGGCTGATTTACCACTTCCGAAAAAAGCGGCTGTACTTGCAGAAGATTAGCTGTAGAAAAATAGTTGAAGAAGAAAAGCTACAGACAATTAGTTGTCGTCAATTCCCAGCTCTTCCCATAAATCATCAATTCGCGCTTTCACCTCATCGGTCATGGTGATGGTCGATCCCCACTGCCTTTGAGTCTCACCTTCTATCTTGTTTGTGGCATCCAGGCCCATCTTTGAGCCAAGGCCAGATACCGGAGAGGCAAAATCGAGATAATCGATAGGGGTGTTATCAATAAGTACCGTGTCGCGACTTGGATCCATGCGGGTAGTGATCGCCCAGATAACGTCTTCCCATTTTCGAATATCGACGTCGTCATCAACCACGATTACAAACTTCGTGTACATGAATTGGCGCAGGAATGACCAAACTCCCATCATCACGCGCTTTGCGTGACCAGGATATTGTTTCTTCATGCTGACAACAGCCATACGATACGAACAGCCTTCCGGAGGCAGATAGAAATCTACAATTTCCGGAAATTGCTTCTGCAATAAAGGTACAAATACTTCATTGAGGGCAACGCCCAGCATGGCAGGCTCATCAGGTGGACGGCCTGTATATGTGCTGTGGTAAATAGGGTCTTTACGATGACTTATGGCAGTCACTGTATATACGGGAAAGGATTCAACCTCGTTGTAGTAGCCTGTGTGATCGCCGTAGGGACCTTCTTCGGCCATCTCACCTGGCTCTATCACTCCTTCCAAAACTATCTCAGCACTGGCGGGAACCTGCAGTTCATTAGTAAGAGATTTAACTACGTCAGTTTTGCTTCCACGTAGTAGTCCTGCAAAAGCGTATTCCGACAGAGTGTCTGGAATAGGCGTAACTGTCGCCAATATAGTCGCAGGGTCTGCTCCAATAGCGATTGATACAGGAAATGCTTCACCGGGATGAGCTTGTTGCCATTCTCTAAAATCCAGAGCTCCACCGCGATGGGACAACCAGCGCATGATTAATTTGTTCTTGGCGATTACCTGCATACGGTAAATGCCGAGGTTCTGTCGCTCTTTTTCTGGGCCTTTGGTTATAACCAGGGGCCATGTTACTAGTGGTGCAACATCTCCGGGCCAGCATGTTTGGATTGGTAGGAAGCCTAGATCGACATCGTCTCCTTCGAGAATTACTTCCTGACAGGCCGCTGATTTTTTCACGTTTGGGGAAATATTCAGAACGCTTTTATAGCTAGGCAGTGACTGCCATAGATCTTTCCAGCCAGCTGGGGGAACAGGTTCCTTAAGGAAGGCGAGTAGTTTGCCAACATCTCTTAAACCCTCCAGATCTTCCTGACCCATGGCTAGAGCTATTCGCCTGGTATTACCAAATAGATTGGCAAGCAGAGGAACATCTGAACCTTTAGGGTTTTCAAACAGAAGGGCAGGGCCGTTACTACGCAGCGTTCTATCGCTGATCTCAGTCACTTCCAAATAGGGATCAACTTCCGTTGTAATTCGCTTGAGCTCGCCTTCTTTTTCAAGCAGGTCGATAAAGTCTCGCAAATCGCGGAAAGACATATTTTGCTGTGACCTATTTGCGCTTCATGGAATTAAAGAATTCTTCGTTGGTCTTGGTGTCTTTCAATTTGTCGAGGATAAATTCAGTTGCCGCAACATCTTCCATCGAGGTGAGTAGCTTTCGAAGGATCCACATGCGTTGTAATTCTTCTTCGCTGGTAATAAGTTCTTCGCGACGAGTACCTGATCGACGAACGTTGATAGCAGGATACACACGTTTCTCGGCAATCTTTCTGTCGAGTTGTAGTTCCATGTTACCAGTGCCTTTAAATTCTTCGTAAATAACTTCATCCATCTTGGAGCCGGTTTCTACTAGAGCCGTTGCAATAATAGTCAAACTTCCACCTTCTTCAAGATTACGTGCTGCACCAAAGAATCGCTTTGGTCTTTCCAGTGCGTGAGCATCCACACCACCAGTTAACACTTTGCCTGATGAAGGAATGATTGTGTTGTAGGCGCGAGCCAGTCGTGTAATTGAATCGAGGAGGATGATGACATCTTCCTTGTGCTCAACCAGGCGCTTTGCTTTTTCGATAACCATCTCGGCAACTTGAACGTGACGTGAAGGTGGTTCGTCAAATGTGCTGGCAACTACTTCGCCCTTAACGGAACGCTGCATCTCGGTAACTTCTTCCGGTCGCTCATCGATTAGCAATACGATAAGGCGACATTCCGGATTGTTCTTGGCAATGGACTGGGCGATGTTCTGAAGAATAAGTGTCTTACCCGCTTTCGGTGGCGACACAATTAAACCTCTCTGGCCTTTTCCTATTGGAGCGGTCAGATCGATAACTCGCGCACTTAGATCTTCTGTACTGCCGTTACCGGTTTCTAGTGTTAGACGCTCATCTGGGAAGAGAGGAGTGAGGTTTTCAAAGAGAATTTTATTCTTGGATTCTTCTGTGCTGGAGAAGTTAATTTCGTGAATCTTGAGGAGTGCAAAATAGCGTTCGCCGTCTTTTGGAGGTCTAATCTTTCCTGCTACCGTATCACCGGTGCGGAGATTGAATCTTCTAATCTGGCTCGGAGAGACATAGATGTCATCGGGTCCAGCTAGGTAGGAAGAATCGGCTGAGCGTAAAAAACCGAAACCATCCTGTAATATTTCCAATACACCGTCGCCGTAGATGTCTTCGCCTTTCTTTGCATGTTTCTTCAAAATTGCAAAGATGATGTCCTGTTTACGCGTTCTGGAAACGTTCTCCAGGCCCATTTCGTGGGCGGTTGCTAATAGGTCGGCGATTGGGTTTTGTTTGAGTTCGGTTAAATTCATATTGAGTGGTCTGCTTGTGTGGGGTTTGTTTTGTGATGCCTGAATTGATCAGCTTGAAAAGTTATTGAATAACCATCCGAGCAGCTTTAGGCGCTCACATCAAAGTGTCATAGGTATATTGGTTTTAAACTTAAGGGATTGGTTTGAGGTTAATTTCTTATCAGAATTTGGTTTGTGGTTTTATGAAGAGAGTGATTCTACGGTCTAGTATCGGTAGTTATTATTCGGACTATAGTATTTTCAGCTAGACACTACTCAGATGATTAAACTTACTCTTCTCGATTATTCAGACACATGTCTGATTGTATTCTTAATGGGTTCTTATTTTTAAGTATTGATTGTATTTTGCCGTTAGCGGGCTTGAAGCTATGGAAAGTGTGGCCATCAGGGCGGCTAAACGGATTTTGGAATTCTGGGTGATTGCGTCAGGTGGTGCCTCAATGACGCGAGACACCACATTAAACGCAATTTAGATCACGCTGTCAATAAATGCGGAAAGTTGAGATTTTGAAAGGGCGCCGACTTTCGTTCCGGCAACCTCGCCATTGTTAAAAATAAGAAGTGTAGGAATGCCGCGAATGCCAAATTTTGGTGCAGTTTCGGTATTGGCATCGACATCCATCTTGCAAATTTTCAATTTGCCATCGTAGTCTGTGGCTAGCTCTTCAAGTACAGGAGCAATCATCTTGCACGGTCCACACCATTCTGCCCAGAAATCAACCAGTACGGGGCCGTCGGCCTGTAAAACGTCTTGTTCAAAACTACTATCAGAGATGTGAACGATATTGTCGCTCATGGATTAGTCCTTTTAAGTGGATGTGGAGAATTCAGTATGTAGATGAGGCTATCTAGATTTCTGTGACGCTCATACATGATTTAGTGTTGCCTATGATAAGGCCAAAAATTCAGGATTCAAGTAGAAACAACAACCTTTGTCCAAGAATCACCAACCTTTATCCAAAAAACAACATCGGGGTTAAAAGCTCATCGGATCGATTAGCCTTCAGCTAAAGAGCTATTGAGCCAGTATTCTGGCAGCCTTCTTGGCAAAATAAGTCAGAATGGCATCGGCGCCGGCACGCTTTATACAGAGCAAAGACTCCATCGCCACTGCATCCTCGTCAAGCCATCCATTTTGGGCAGCCGCCATGTGCATGGCGTATTCGCCACTCACCTGATAGACAAAGGTTGGAACATTAAATTCCTGTTTTACTCGGCTTACAATATCAAGATAGGGCATGCCCGGCTTCACCATGACAATATCAGCGCCTTCGGCCAGGTCCAGAGCGACTTCCTGAAGCGCCTCATCGCTATTGGCGATATCCATTTGGTAGCTATATTTGTTTCCCGACCCCAGATTGCCAGAAGAGCCTACAGCATCACGGAAAGGCCCGTAGTAGCTGGACGCGTACTTGGCTGAATAGGCCAGGATACGGGTGTATATCTCATTGTTATCTTCGAGAATCGACCGTATGGCACCGACTCTCCCATCCATCATGTCTGAGGGAGCAACAATGTCGGCACCGGCTTGAGAATGGGATAGAGCCTGCTTTGCCAGCACCTTTACAGTTTCATCATTGAGCACATAACCGCTGTCATCAAGGATGCCATCCTGTCCATGGACGGTATACGGGTCCAAGGCTACATCAGTAATTACGCCTAGTTCAGGCTGGCTGGATTTGAGTGCCTTAACAGCTCTCTGAACCAGTCCATCCGGATTAAAGGCTTCTTTGCCATCAAGGCTTTTGGCGGAGTCATCAAGTGAGGGAAACAACGCTATAGCTGGGATACCCAGATCCACCAATTCCTGTGCCTCAAGCAATAAATTATCGATGCTGAGTCGAAACATGTCGGGCATAGATGAAATTTCCTGCCTTTGATTTTCACCTTCGACAATAAAAACCGGGAAAATCAGGTCATCTGTGCTCAGACGTGTCTCAGCCATGAGGCGTCTGCTGAACCCATCACGGCGCATGCGACGCATGCGGCTTGAGGGATAATTACGATTGTTAATCATTGTGGACACTGTCAGGAACTCTCTAGTATGAATCCTTGGATTGGAATATGACCTATTCTCTGTATTGTTGGCTAGTAATGCGGCCGGCAGGCATTATACTCCAGTTTCTTTCCGACGTCCCTCAGGCTTGAACGGCCCAGATTTCGTGCGGATCAACGGCTCACCGACTTAAAAGGGTTTAAAGATTGAACAAGCTTAGAATATTGATAGTTGGACTAATTGTAGCTGCCCTTGTCTCCTATTTCTTGTTCGACCTGGACCAATACCTGACGCTGGAATATGTACAATCCAGCCTCGCTGACATTCGTGCATTTAAAGACGAAAATTTCGCCCTGGCGGCGACGAGTTATTTTGTTGCCTATGTGGTGATTACCGGTCTCTCTATTCCTGCAGCAATCATAGTTACGCTTATGGGTGGTGCTATCTTCGGTCTGTTCTGGGGTACGCTTTTGGCGTCTTTCGGCAGCAGCATCGGGGCGACTCTTGCCTTTCTGGCAACGCGATTCCTGCTACAGGATTGGGTTCAGCATAAGTTTGGCGACTACCTGGCTCCCTTAAACAGGGGTATGAAGAAGGATGGCAATTTCTATCTCTTCAGCATCCGCCTGGTTCCTGTTCTACCATTTTTTGTCGTTAATTTATTGATGGGGCTAACACGAATTCCCGCGTTGAGCTTCTACCTCATCAGTCAGGTAGGCATGCTTCCCAGCACCGCTGTTTTCGTGAACGCGGGTTCCGAGTTGGCGCAGATAACCAGCGTCACCGGCCTTATCAGTTTGCCTCTATTAGCATCGTTTGTTTTATTGGCGACCTTCCCATTTTTGGCAAAAATAATTTTAGCCAGGGTTCAGGGCAATAAGATAATGAAGCCGTTCGGTAAGCCAGCAAAATTCGATGCCAATGTAGTGGTAATCGGAGCGGGCTCCGCAGGATTGGTATCCTCCCTAATAGTCGCTGGAGCGAAGGCCAAGGTCGTATTGGTTGAGAAGCATAAGATGGGAGGGGATTGCCTGAATACTGGCTGCGTGCCCAGTAAAGCCCTGATACGAAGTGGCAAGATAATGTCCTATATTCGCCGTGCTTCCGAGTTTGGAATCGACTCTGCTGGAGGCGAAGTGAATTTTAAACAGGTAATGAATCGAGTACAGGGAATTATTAAAACCATTGAGCCTCACGACTCCGTAGAGCGTTTTACTTCACTCGGCGTTGAATGTGTTCAGGGAGAAGCTCGAATTGAATCTCCCTATATCGTGTCCGTTGGAGACAGGAAGATTCATACCCGATCGATAATTGTAGCTAGTGGTGCCAGGCCTTTGGTGCCTGCAATTGAAGGCTTGGAGAATATCGACTATCTGACTTCCGATAATGTTTGGTCTCTGCAGCAGTTGCCTGGAAAATTACTGGTGGTTGGCGGTGGTCCCATTGGTTGTGAGCTAGCTCAAGCGTTTAGTAACCTCGGCTCTGATGTCACTCAGGTGGATATGGCGGATCGCATAATGCCCCGAGAGGATGCTGAAGTTTCAGAACTGGTTTCCAGTCGGTTTCAGAAACAGGGAATCGAACTCTTGTGTGATCACAAGCTGCTGAAGTTTGAGTCTATCGATGGCCGCAACTATATGGTGGCCGAACATCAAGGCGAAACTGTCAGAGTGGAGTTCGACAAGGTGCTATTGGCCATTGGACGTAAAGCTAACGTTGAAGGTTTTGGTTTAGAAGAGCTGGGCGTCGCAATGACAGATCGAGGAACCATAAAAGTTAATGAATATCTGCAGACTAATTTCCCGAATATATTTGCATGCGGTGATGTGGCAGGCCCGTATCAATTTACGCACATGGCATCCTTTCAGGCCTGGTTTGCATCACTAAATGCCATGACCGGTGGGCTTTGGCGTTCCCGTGTAAATTACAATGTCGTTCCCTGGGCTACCTTTACAGATCCGGAAGTTGCAAGAGTGGGCTTAAGTGAGCATGAAGCCAGACAGAAAGGCATTAGCTATGAGATTACTCGCTATGATCTGGATGACCACGATCGCGCTCTTGCCGATGGGGAAAATCATGGATTCGTAAAGGTGCTAACGGCTCCTGGCAAAGACAAAATATTGGGAGTCTGCATAGTTGGATATCACGCGGGTGAACTAATTGGAGAATTTGTTTTTGCCATGACCCACGGAATGGGGTTGAAGAAAATATCAGCGGTGACCCATATCTATCCGACCTTAATGGAAGCGAATAAATTTACGGCGAATGCCTGGCGAAGTGCTCGCTTGCCCGAAAAGTATTTCCCCCTTGCAGAAAAATACTTTCGTTGGCTTAGAGGTTAGACTTTTTCTTAGTTTTTTGCTGTCTAGTTAAGCTTGGCTTTAGGGCTTCTGAAAGCAATGTACATGCAAGTGCTGAACAGTGCGATAAAGGCAACCATTGCCGTTTCTGGGATGCTCAGATCGAGCCCAAGTCCATACCAGTTTGCATTTGGGATGAAGTTGAGGAGGTCTGAAGATGGAGTGGCTTGGTGTTGTAGGCTTGATCGAGGCTAAAATTCGTTCCACTGCTTAAGAAAGGCGGGGAAGTCTATTTCGTCTCCTGCTTCAATTTCCTGTTGTTTTAAGATTGAGTCGTGAGCAGTTTCTCGCATCATTTTCTCAGTTTCCGGCTGCAGATTTCCATTCTGGAAATAGTCTCTATGAATGATGGAATGTTTCATGGAAAACTCGAAAAAGGATAAGTTCTCCTCTTTCATTTCCTTTAGAATCATGCCCGATGGAGTGAGATCTGGATTCGCAACCTTTGCCGCTTGCTGAGCCAGGCTCTCGGAGTATTCATTGCCCCCATGAGCTTCATCGAGTATTGCTGCCGCGTTGCGAAGATCGTCAATAGTTTCTTCGGCCCAGGCTTTCATAGACTTCTTCGATCCGTCCATCAACAGCATCAAATCGCTGTCTCTTCCATTCTCGACTACTGCAGCAATATTGTTGCCCACTTCAAAAAATTCCTGTTGATGACATTCCTGACTCTCGGCTAGTAAGCAGTGAACGAGAAAGGTATCCAGAAATCGAATCTGAGTCTCGTCAATGCCAAGAGGCAGATAAGGGTTCAGGTCGAGAGCCCTTACTTCCACATACTCTATTCCATTTTCCGACAAAGCTTCCAGAGGTCTCTGTCCAGGTTTTACATTGCGCTTTGGCCTGACGGTGCTATAAAACTCATTTTCCAACTGAAGCAAATTGGTGTTGATCTGAATAAACTCGTCATCCCTGGTTTGCCCGATCTCCTCATACTCAGGGTAGGAGGTGTGCATTGCGGTATCCAGGCATTCAATATAGGAGTCGATCTCGTTATAACAAACGAACAGTGACTTCTGTGCTTCACTCTTGTATCCGAGATTGCCCATTCTCAAGCAGGTGGCATTCGGCAAATATAAAGTATGCTCATCCAGTTCACTAAGACTGTGTTCCCGACCCTGAACGAAGCATTTGCATGCAGCGGGAGATGCGCCGAATAGATAAATAAGCAACCAGGAATAGCGGTGAAAATTTCGAATAAGATGAAGATACTGTTCTGTCTTAAATTCCTGCAAAGAGCCTTGATGTTCGCAACTTTGTTGATAAGGCAGCCAGAAGGATTCTGGCATAGAAAAATTGTAATGCAGCCCGGATATCGCCTGCATCAAACTGCCATAGCGGTTGCTTAAGCCTTTTCGATAGAGAGTCTTTAGTTTGCCTGTATTGGAGCTACCAAATTGTGCAATAGGTATTTCCTGTTCGCTGCTCATTGGACAAGGCATGCTCGCTACCCAGAGCATTTCGTCACGCTCAAGATTTTGTAGCGTAAATCGATGAATATTTTCCAAAACCGAAAGGCATTCACCGATATCGCTGTAGGCAGGCGTAATGAATTCCAGCAGAGCTTCAGAAAAGTCGGTTGTAATAAAGGGATTGGTCAAAGCCGAGCCAAGAGCGAGAGGATGAAGTTCTTGTGAGATTTCGCCATCAGGGGAAACTCTCAGGCTTTCTTTCTCGATGCCGCGATGAACAGCAGCCCAGTCAGAATTAAATTCCGATAAGCCATATCGCTGAAGACATTCATTGTATGGTTTGGCCAAGTTCACTCCAGTCTTACTCCTGCCTGTATTGCTTCTGTCTTACTACAGGATAATGCGGTAGTTCGATGGGTTTCATGATGACCCATCTCAAGTGAATGGCATTATGGCAAATATCCAAAGCAAGCGTAACCGTGAGCCTTATTCTCTTTGTTTGAATCGATGTATCAGGCGACGGTCTTTCTTATTCGGCTTACCGCTTGCTTGCAAGAATGTTGGCTGCGATTTACGTTGGATAGCCAGTTTCTCTCGTTTCTCGATGCTTTCCTCCGTTTCATCATAGAGTAATTGTGCTTCAGGAGCTCCGCGTCGATGTTCCGAAAGGGCAATGACGGTGACCGTTTTTTCATCCACGCCCTGTCGAAGTTTGATCACCGCGCCCACTTCAATTTCTTTACTTGGCTTGGTACGAGTTCCTTCTATATGCACCTTTCCTCCATCGATAGCCTGTTTGGCAACTCCTCTGGTCTTATAGAAGCGCGCTGCCCAGAGCCATTTGTCCAGTCGGACTCGGGCTAATTCAGAGGGATTGGATTTATTCATAGTTTGTCTGATTCATGCAAGAGGAAGAAGTTGTCCGAAATCTTCAATCAAGGGGAATTCATTGGTTTGTACAACCGGCTTTTTACTGTCAGGTTTGCTGATACCAAAAAGGTATTTAATTTTCTCCCTCGCAGCTTGGCGAAGAACAGGCAGAGAGTCATCAAACAAAACTGTAGTTTCAGGATTATAGTGTTCCATGTCTTTTAGCGCTTCCCAAAACCCATGGTTTTCCTTTGCCAGTCTTAGAGTATGTGAGCTGATCATTCTGTGAAAGTAATTTGAAATGCCAGTGTGCTTCATTTTCAATTCAAGACTGGAAGGGTGGGCATTGGTAATTAACAAAATATTCTTATCGCTTGATTGTAATGCCTGCAATACCTGCTCTACATTTGGCCGTATTTGAATTTTGTGTTTAATGGAGTTTTTCAGTGCGGTGATATCCAGCGCCAATTCTTCCTGCCAGTAGTCGAGGCAATACCAATCCAAAGTGCCATGAACTTCTTCGTATTTTTTTACAATAAAATCTTCCGCCTCATTCAAGCTGACTTGATGAGTATCGGAATAGATTTTTGGAACAAGTATCTGCCAGAAATAGTTGTCGAAATGCAGGTCCAGTAGTGTTCCATCCATATCGAACATAATCGTGTCTATAGCCGACCAAGGGGGCATGAAACTCTCCTGAAAATTGAGTACAAAAAGATAGCACTTTAGTGAGCAAAAAGTGACAACTATCTAGTGGTGATTATGGACTTCGTTTTTGAGCTTGTGCTCCTTTCCAAAAAAAGACGCGGAGAAATTGAATTGCTATAATCGCAATAAGAAAAATAAAATAGCCACTCAATCGATTTTCGGCTTTACCCGCATAATCAATTCACAAATAAGGGTGTAGTGACACATGGGAGATATCGCACTTAATGATGAGCAATTAGAAAGCTTGTTAGATATTGCGGCTGCTGCAGGTCGTGAGATTCTCACAGTCTACAATCAATCGGAAGCAATTGAGGTTGAAAAAAAGGCTGATGACTCGCCAATTACTCTTGCCGACAGGAATGCTCATAAGCTGATCGAGGCCAGATTACAGGAGTGGACGCCGGAGATTCCCGTCTTTTCCGAAGAATCAGATACGATCGAACCCAGCGTTCGCAAAAGCTGGGATAAGTACTGGTTAGTTGATCCTTTGGACGGCACCAAGGAATTCGTAAAACGAAATGGTGAGTTTACGGTCAATATTGCTCTAATAGAGAATGGCGTCGCAACTGCTGGCGTTGTTCACGTGCCGGTAAGCGGAATTACTTATCTGGGTCGGGTGGGATTAGCTGCTTACAAGATTGAAAAAGCACGCTGCACAAAAATTAGTGTTAGCAACCTGGACCAAAATGCCGCCGTTAGAATCGTAGCGAGTCGTAGCCATAAAGGTGAGTCGTTGGAAAAATTGATTCGGCACATTGAACACAAATTGGGTGAAGTTGAAGTAGTTAGTATGGGTAGTTCACTGAAGATGTGTTTAATAGCGGAAGGTAAGGCAGACATCTATCCAAGGCTGGCGCCCACTTCGGAATGGGATACTGCTGCTGCCCATGCGGTGGTTTCTGCAGCAGGTGGCCGTATCGTCGATACCGGGTTCAAGGATCTGCGCTACAACCAGAAAGAATTGCTTTTGAATCCCAATTTCATCGCCCTGGGAGACAGTGCTTATCCTTGGCAATCTCTACTAAGCGCCTCCTTGCCTGATTGACTCCCTTCGCCACAGCAGGCCTCTGGACAAGCTTTGACAAAAGGTTTAGCGTCGACTTTCAGTAACAATCACCGATTGTTTAGATCACAATTAGTTCATATAAATAGCTACATAAATCACTAGCTTACACTTGGAAGAATAATGAATAAGAAATCTCCTCGATCCCTTGTTTTACCTTGTCTCTCCTTGGTGCTGCTCGCGACTATCTCTCCATTGTCCAGCGGACAGCGGTTGGAGCCTGCCGACCCTGCTAGCGTGGGTATGTCGTCTGAAATTCTGGGCCAGGCAACTGCTAATTTGCAAGCTCATATCGATGAGGGTGATATTTCCGGAGTAGTAGCGGCAGTCGCTCGCGATGGCAAGTTGGTGTATTTCGAATCACTGGGCCAATTGGATATGGAAGCTGGAACGCCCATGAGAGAGGATGCTCTGTTTCGCATATATTCCATGACGAGAGAGATCACTAGTGCGGCAGTACTAACACTTTACGAACAAGGGAAATTCAATTTCGATGACCCAATAAAAATGTATTTACCGGAATTCGAGAATCAGCGAGTTCTTCAGGATTCATCCAGTACTGATATCTCCGATGTCAAAAACAGATCTGGAGATATCACTGTTGCCCATCTACTCACCCATACTTCGGGATTGGGCAGCAGGAGCTCTGCTTTATATCGGGAAAATAATGTGCGGGATAAAAATATTACTCTGGACCAAATGGTTAGTAATGCGGCGCGTATACCTTTATTTCAAGATCCCGGAACACAGTTTCGATATGGCATACATGCGACTATTCTCGGCAAGTTGATTGAAGTTTGGTCTGGGCAGGATTTTAGAGAATATTTGGAAGAGAATGTTCTTGAGCCTCTAGATATGGATAGCACTATGTTCTGGGCCCAGGGCGATGATGTGGATCGACTTGCCCAGCTTTACCGGCCGCGAGATGGGCAACTTGTTCCTCACCAGATTGAAGAGGTGCCATTTACTAGCGAGCCCAAACTCATTGAAGGGGGAGTGGGATTACTTTCTACTGTAATGGACTTTATGAATTTTTCTCAGATGATATTGAATGGCGGCACTTTCAATGGCCTGACTATTCTGCAGCCTGAAACCGTCAGCTTGATGTATCAAAACGCAGTGCCAGCACAGGCTATGCCTATTGGTGATCGCGGCTACTGGCTTGGATCAGGCTGGACTCTTGGTGGCTTCAATTTGGTTATGGATGCGTCCGCTTACAGCTTTCCTGTATCAGAGGGCACCATCTGGTGGGACGGTTCTGCAGCAACACGATTCTTTGTTGACCCTAAGCAAGATACGGTGATTGTAATCATGGGCCAGGTTTCACCCTCCAGTGGAGGTGGTTTCCGGGAAGACTTTTCAAGGTTTGTTGATCAAGCAATTATCGAAAGAAGATAAACATTTACGACAAACAGTTACGATTGACCCGTGCTGGTGAGTACAGCTTTGGACAAGCAGATGAAAGTGGAATTCGAATATCTTGTAGATCACCCGGATCAAATTTATCAGGTAGTCAAATGGTGGAGAACTGCTTGGGATAAATGGATGGATGAGGATGATGAAGTTGTCGCCCAGCAGATTCGAAGTTCTCTCGGAAAGGAAAATTTACCCATAGACATTCTTGCCTTCATCGATGGCAAAGTTGTGGGGGCGGCGGCATTAAAACTTCAAGAGCTCGTGAAAGTTTATCCTCAGTATCAATACTGGCTTGGAAGCGTCTTTGTGGATGAGTCATATAGAGGCAATCAGATCGCAACAGCATTGACCATGCGAATTATTGATATGGCAAAAGAACATAAGCTGCCGCATTTGTACTTGCAAACCGCTAATCTTAGCGGCGGCCTATACGCAAAACTCGGTTGGAAGAAGGTCGAACAGTTTCGTGATGTGGATGAAGAAACACTTTTGATGGTTAAAACTCTTTAAAGAGCGAGGGGCAGTATAGTTTGGATAGGCAGAGAAAAAATTGAAAGTCATTCGCACTAGGCCAGGCCACGAGCTCATAATGGCGAATTATCATGCTGTGAATGAGGAGCATTTCCGAAAGTGGAGTCCTTCCATGCCAAAGGACCACCACACAATTGAATCTTGGAAACTCAGATTGAAAGAACAAGAATTATTGTTCGAAAATGATAGATCGGTGCATTTTATTGGATCAGACGAAACTGAGTCTCATGTAATTGGAAGCTGTTCAATTTCCAGTATTGTTAGAGGCGTATTTCAAGCTTGTTATATGGGTTACTCAGTTGCCGAAAGATTTGAAGGCCAAGGCAAGATGAAACTGATCGTCAGTGAAGTAATAGACTACGCTTTTATTGAGCTTAAATTGCATCGCATTATGGCAAACTATATGCCGAGCAATGAGCGCTCCGGGAAATTATTGGAAAGCCTTGGCTTCGAGAAAGAAGGGCTTGCGAAGGACTATTTGTATATCAATGGCAAATGGGAAGATCATGTGATGACAGCTTTACTAAATAGGAACCACAGGTTTTAGGGCGACGCCGCTTATTCATATACTGAGGGTCACATGAGAGATGTTAAGTTTCAGCTAAGCAGTCATAGCTGTTGAGTAGTGTATATTGAGCGCCCATGTCGAGAGTTTCCGACTTATATAGCTGAAGTTGCCCCACTGTGAAGCTTCCCCACTTATGATCAGCATAGGTTTCATAGAGATTGGTCAATTCTGATTTGGCCTTATTGTTAAATTTCGCAAGCGTGACATGGGGAACAAATGGCCGAGAATCTTCAACGGAAGGCTGTACAGCGAAAGCATGTGACATGTCCGTTACTATTTGTTCTAGATAATCACTCTTATCGATACCTATCCATAAAGAACCCTTGAAAAATCCCAGACCTGTTGAGCTGAGTTCAAAATGGCGATGCTTATTCCCAATTTCAGCCAGGGTAGCCTGGATAAATTTAAGGTTCTCCTGCTCAACCGAGCCAAGAAATTTTAAGGTGATATGCAGGTTTTCCGGAGGAGATACTCGTAATTTTAAGGGCTCGCTCAATCCCAATGGGTGTAATTCATCAAGGAGAGGGGTAAGTTCCTGGTAGAGAGGAAACTTAATGCCCGCAAAGCATCTTATTCGTACAGGTTTCTGTTTTTTCTTCATTGAGATTTTCTTCGCGTAGCGATAATCAAGGTTTGAGACAGGGGATGTTACTACTCTTCTAGTTCATTGTCCTGCTTCGCAATTGCGTCGGGAATCGAATAGAATCTGGAATCCTCCTTAATCTCATTTAATCGTAAAGAGTTGAAAGCGCAATTTTGAGGCTATGGCTATCTGAGTGGGCGTTTTTGCTATATCTCAATCATTGAGCACTAACAATATTTATGGATTCGAACAATTTAATTGGCAGCATTGATCAAGAGCTGGATTACCTTCAGGAAATCGTGGGACGTGGCTTTGCAACTATCAAGAGTTATTGCCTGAATGATGGAAAGCTCGATCCTGTATTGATGGATGAATGGCAGCTATGCAGCTATGACCTTGCTTTCTGCACTGCCGAGATTTCCGCAGCTAGATCTTTTTGTACTTATGCTTCCGCGCTTCAAAATAATTCACTGGTACATAATCTTTGTGTCAGTTTTTCGGGAGAAACAATTCAAACCGTATTGAATCGGCTTTTGTCTCGGGCAGCGGAACTTGAATTGTCTCGAGGTGATATTCTTGCCGCGTATGATCGAAAAGTTATACAAACTTTGTTGGAAAATTTTCTTACTGGGGAATCGTTATCGAAGATAGGTGAGGAAATTTGTGAAAACGATATTCAGCGTCTGCCTTCAGTTTTAAGTGATGATATTGAAATGGTGCGGGAAACCTTCTTTCGCTTTGCCAACGATGTAGTCATACCTCTTGCAGAAGAAATTCACCGTCAGGATCAGGATATTCCTGATTCGATTCTCAAACCCGCTGCCGAGTTGGGCTGTTTCGGCACTTGTATCCCCGAACGATTCGGTGGCTTGCAGCCGGACGACAAGCCAAACAGCCTGGGAATGATCGTAGTCACTGAGGAGCTTTCGAGAGGTTCTCTTGGGGCTGCCGGCAGCCTGATTACTCGTCCTGAAATAGCAGCTCGTTCGCTATTAAGCGGCGGCACCGCCGCCCAGCAAGAGAGGTGGCTGCCAAAGCTGGCAGCAGGGGAGATGCTTTGTGCTATATCTATCACCGAGCCCAATACCGGATCCGATGTTGCCGCAGTATCCTTAAAGGCGAGCAAGACGAAGGGCGGTTGGTTGCTGAATGGTAGCAAGACCTGGTGTACCTTCGCCGGAAAATCAGAATTGCTGGTGGTATTAGCCAGAACTGATGGGGATTTGAGTCTGGGTTATAAAGGTTTGAGCCTTTTCATGATAGAAAAGCCAGCTTATGCCGGTCATAGTTTTACACATCAGCAGGAACAGGGCGGTTCCTTAACAGGAAATGCCATATCTACACTCGGCTATCGAGGAATGCACTCCTACGATCTTTTCTTCGAAGACTACTTTGTTCCTGAAGAAAATTTGGTGGGAGAAGAAGCTGGCGAGGGTCGGGGTTTTTATTTCACCATGGAAGGATTCTCCGGTGGCAGGATTCAAACTGCAGCGAGAGCCACTGGTGTTATGCAGGCAGCATTTGAGAACGCACTCAGCTATGCCAAGGATCGACAGGTGTTCGGTAAAGCGGTGGCGGATTATCAACTCACTCGGGTTAAGCTCACGAGAATGTTGGCTACATTGACTGCATCGCGACAATTTTCATATGCAGTTGCCGAGCAGATGGACAATGGTGGAGGTCAGATGGAGGCCAGTCTGGTAAAACTTTTTACCTGTAGAGCCGCCGAATGGATCAGCCGAGAGGCGCTGCAAATACATGGTGGTATGGGATACGCTGAAGAGTCGACAGTGAGTCGCCTGTTCGTGGATGCTAGAGTACTTTCCATATTTGAAGGCGCCGAAGAAACACTGGCGCTTAAGGTGATCGCTCGAGATTTGATTGCCAAAGCCTAGAATATTTTGGAAGTACTAGACTAATTGCTAGGAAGAATTTGAATGGCATTTGATGCGGAAAAATTACTCAACTACAAATTTCCTACGGTGCGCCAGGAGTATACGGAAAAGGATTGCATACTTTATGCCTTGGGCGTAGGTCTGGGTATCGACCCATTGGATGAAGAATGTTTGAAATTTGTCTATGAAGACGGTCTTAAGATGTTCCCGAGTCAGTCAGTAATGTTGGCTCATCCAGGCTTCTGGGCTAAAGAAGAAGGTACCGGAATAGATTGGGTGAAGGTTCTGCAGATGGGCCAGGAAACAATTATACATAAACCTTTTCCCACCTCGGGCACTGTAGAGGCAACGACTCGTATTACCTCGGTTGCCGATAAGGGCGAGAAAATTGGTGCGCTTATTGTTTCGGACCGAGTGGTAAGAGATATAAATACCGGGGAAGATCTTTGTACTCTAGTTACCACAATACTGGCCAGAGGTGATGGAGGTTTTGGTGGTGAAAGAAAGGCGACACCAAAGACAGATGTTATTCCAAGCAGGGAACCTGACGAGGTTTGCGATCTGCCAACTCTGCGTCACCAAGCTCTACTCTATAGATTATCTGGGGACTATAACCCACTTCATGCCTCGCCTGTGGTGGCGCGAAACGCTGGATTCAGAGAACCGATTCTTCACGGTCTTTGTACCTTAGGTGTAGCCTCACACGCCTTGATGAAGACTTGTTGCGACTACGATCCCGACAAGTTCAAGCGAATGCGATTACGTTTTTCCGCTCCTGTTTATCCAGGAGATACCATTAGAACCGAAATATGGCGAGATGGAAATGAAGTGGCGTTCCGTTGTAAATCTTTAGAAGAAGACAAGATCGTAATCAATAACGGCTATCTATTAGTAGGCTAGTAGCATAATGGCCTGCCAGTTCCACAAAGAGGAGAAGTTGTGCAGCACCTGCTTGATGGTTTACGAATAGTTGAAGGTTCTGCATTCATAGCAGCGCCTTCTGGTGGCATGACCTTGGCGCAATTGGGCGCCGATGTTATTCGCTTTGATATGATCGGTGGTGGTATCGACTATAGAAGATGGCCGGTGACCAGCGAGGGCAAAAGCCTCTATTGGCACAGCCTCAATAAGGGCAAACGATCCATCGCAGTTGATTTCAAAAAGCCCGAAGGCCAGGAGTTATTGACTCAACTAATAACAGCACCGGGGGAAAGCGCCGGTATATTTTCAACAAACTTTCCTTCCCGTGGCTGGCTTGATCAGGAAAAATTACGTAGCCGCAGAGAAGATCTAATCTATCTTAATCTTGTCGGCGACCGTCATGGCGGCAGTGCGCTTGATTACACAGTAAACAGTAAAATTGGTTTGCCTTTTCTAAGTGGCGATGGAAGCACGCCAGTGAATAATGCCTTTCCGGCATGGGACGTAATAGCAGGTCAACATATAGCTCTGGGCTTGTTGGCAGCGGAGAGATATAGAAGAACAACGGGGAAAGGTCAGTTTGTGAAACTCGCTCTGGCGGATGTGGCGCTAGCTACTATGGGTCATCTTGCCTATATCCCTGAGGCTGAAGTGAATGGAGATCCCAGGCAGCCTTCGGGCAATCATATCTTCGGTACATTCGGTCACGACTTCGCCTGTAGAGATGGTCGAAGAGTAATGATTGTGGGCGTTAGTCCTAATCAATGGAAAGCCATAGTAAAAGTAACTGCTAGCCAGCGGCAGGTATCTGAACTGGAGCAGTCCTTGAATTTGGATTTTCACAATGAAGGTGATCGTTATAAAGCCAGGGAGCAATTGAAAGAAATATTCGCGGTCTGGTTTGGACAACAAAATTTCCCGGAGGCTTGTGAGGCTCTTGATGCCGCGGGAGCCTGTTGGGGGCCGTACCAGACCATTGAAGAAATGGTGAGCTCTGACATTGATTGTTCTGAAGACAACCCTCTGTTTAGCCGGGTAGAGCAGCCAGGAATTGGAACGTACTTGATGCCTTCCAATCCATTGAATTTTACTGCCACTGAGAGAGAAGATGTGAAGCCGGCTCCATTGTTGGGTCAACACACCGATGAAATTTTGGCAGACACTTTAGGGCTTAGTAGTTCTGAAATTGCTCACTTACATGACGCAGTCGTCGTTGCCGGTCCCGATCCCGTCGAATGAACATAGCCCTAGCTTACCCAGCCTCCTGAGAGAGGTATCAACTGTCCAACCATGTGAGAGCAGTTTTCACTTGCTAGATAGGCAGCCAGTTCGGCTGTTTCTTCAGCTGCGCCGATTTTATTTGTGGGCACATTGCGTTTCACATGTTCAAGAAATTTCTCGTTGTCGAGTATGTCATCGGGGTAATAAGTATTGTTGTTGATGTAGTTTTGCGCGATGGCATTTACCTGAATATTACTTCTGGCCAATTCAAGACCAACAGCCTTAATGAATCCATTTTGCGCCCCACGCGCGGCGCAGTAAGCGGCATTATTAGCAATTCCTTTTAAAGGAGCTGCGCTGGTAATGGCTATTATCTTTCCAGACTTTCTTTCCAGCATCTGCGGAGTCACAGCACGCACCAAATACATAAGTGGATGTACCAGAGAGTCGAAGAGTTTATTCCAGTCTTCATTTTCTATATTTTGAACCGGACCAGTCATAGGTGGCTCAGCAAGATTGGCGACGAGGATATCTATATTCCCCGCGTTTTTTATAAGAGAGTTAGCTTCAGCTTCACTTGTCATCGAGCTATTGTCGCAGATTACATTCAGGCCCAAGCTCTCAAATTTTTCCTTGATAGCCATGCCCATGTATTTTTCAATACAGGTAATTAATACTGTGCGCTTGCGTGTATTTTCTTGAGTCATACGTCCGTATTCCTTTCATATTCAAGAAAGAAAGCTTTGCCTAAGCTTCAATTCCTTTTTCCTGCATCAAATGCAGTACAAATTTTTCCAAGGTCTCGTAGGGTTGGCAGCCTACTACTACCAGATCGTCGCAATAGAATGTTGGAACACCACTGACACCAGATTCTCTAGACCGTTGCCAGTCTTCATCAATCTGATTCTTGAATTCCCGGTTTTCCAAAACTTTTCGAGCAGCTTCACTATCGAGGCCGATAGATTGTGCAACCTCCACAAGCTCATCAATATTACTTATGTTTCGATTCTCGAGGAAATAGGCCTTGTACAACTTGTCATGGATGGCATCTCCACCGTCTTGAGTATCTGCCCATTTTCCCAACTCCTGTGCAAGGCGGGAATTATAGGTGTGGGTCCTGTCTCCATAGGGAAGTCCGGCATCTTGCATCAGAGCTTTCATCCTTTCCCTCATAGGCGTTATGTCCCTGCCGGCAAATAATTCTTCCAGAGATTTCCCCTCTGGTGGCGTTTCCGGGTGTAGGGGGAAGTGCACCCAGTTAATCTTAACTGGATAATTTTCCTGCAATTTTTCAATACTCACGGTACTGAGATAACACCAGGGTCAGACGTAGTCGGTAAAAACGTCCAATGTTATTTGACTCATAGCTTCCTCGCGGCGTGCCTCATTATTGGGCATATTTGACTGTCTATACTCCAAATATAGAACAATGGAGGTATACTCCGATACTGCTTTTGTCTTGGGATTGTATCAAGAAGGCATTAATTGAATTGAGAGTTTGATGCTGAGACGAGTGAACTAACAACAACACAGGGACAGCTCTATGCGTAAGATCATTTTAACTTTGACCGCGGTGGCAGCCACTCTTGCCTCCACTCTGGTTTCTATAAGCCAATCATTTGCCCAAGATTCAGGTGAGCCACTGGCCATCATGATTCCAGGGGGCGGTACCTACGGCCGCACAATTTCAACAGACTCTGAACAGGCGCAGGCCTTCTTCGATCAAGGCCTTAGAATGGCCTGGAGTTTCTATTTCCCGGAATCCATTGCGTCTTATCAGGAAGCATCAAGATTAGACCCGGACAGCCCGATGCCTTATCTGGGGCTTGCTCACGCGGCGGGGCCGAACCCCAACAGCCGTTATTCAGGCATGCCAGACGATCCCCAAGGAGCAGGCTTAGCGGCAATCCGTGAAGCTTTGGACCGCGCAAATAATGGTACTCAAGCCGAGCGCGACCTGATCAATGCCGTATTCGTTCTTTATAACAAGGATGCCATTGCCGACGATCGTGAACGGGACTTTGCTTACCTGGACACTATGCGTGAGCTTCACGCCAAATACCCTGGCGATCCGGACATAGCCAGCATCTTCGCCGAATCCTATATGAATACTACGCGTTGGGATTACTGGGAGCTGGACGGCACTGCCAAGCCAGGAACAGCTGAAGCCAAGGCGGCTCTGGAAGCAGCAATGGCGGCGGAGCACGATCACCCCGGTGCCAATCACCTGTACATCCATTTAATGGAAGCCTCCTCCGAGCCAGAACTGGCAATGCCTGCGGCTCAGAAGCTGGAAAGCACAGTGCCAATTTCCGGACACATGGTGCACATGCCAGGACATATCTACCTGCGGGTTGGTGAGTATGAGAAGGCCATCGATATCAATGAGAGATCTCAAATAGTGGATGATCAATTCGCTGATATCTGGGGAGATACCAATTTCCCATTGATCGGTACTTATCCACTGTCACATAAAATCCACAAGGGTCATGCGCTGGATTTCGTTCGCTATGCCAATATGCTTCAGGGTAATTATGAAGCTGCCGCTGAAGCCGGGACACGAAATGCCGGAAGAACAGAGCCAGATATTACCAGCGGTTTGAAGAATGTAGCTCATACCTGGATAAGCGATAAGGTATTTGGTCAATGGGACAAGATCCATGCTGATAACGCCGCTAATAGCCAGTTTGAGTCTCCGTACTTAAAGGGTATGTGGAGTTATGTAATTGGTAGTGCCCATGTCGCTAAAGGACATATGGGTCCGGCGGAAGCAGAGCTGGCAAATCTTCAAGCTCAGATCACAGCCGATGGTGTAGATGACCAAGGTGTAAGTCCCACACCTGCATCACACGTATTGAGCCTAGCCTCCCATGCACTCAATGGCGAGATCGAGGAAGCAAAAGGAAATTTTGACTCGGCTATCATGCACTACAACGTAGCAATCCAGTTGCAGGACAATCTGAACTATACCGAGCCACCGGATTGGTCGCAGTCCATTCGTCTCTACCTTGGAGCCGTATTATTGGAAGCAGGCCGTGCCGCTGAAGCCGAAGCAGTCTACCGCAAAGACATGGAATGGAATCAGCAAAATGGCTGGGCATCATTCGGACTGGCGGAGGCACTACGCGCTCAGGGTAAAGAGCAGGAAGCAATAATAATGGAGAGACAGTTTCAGTCCTATTGGCGCAATGCTGATGTGACACTGGAACGTTCACATCTCTAATTGAATTGGGAAACCGATAGATTGCTTCAACGAGCTATCGGTTTCTTTGCTCTGTTTCATAACCCTTGTTTCATAATGCTGACTTCAGGAAAAGTAATATGAATTGTCGTCTTGCAAATATACTCACTCTACTCTCTACGCTTTTACTATTAGTGGCTTGTAGTTCAAATTCCGGACAACAGTCTTCAGTCATAAGTGCATCTTCTTTTTCCAATGATATTGCCAATGAAGCTGTTATGGGCAAGTGGTCTCGTAGTTGCGCTTTATGCCATATAAACGGTGAAGCAGGAGCGCCTGTTGTTGGAGATAATGAAGAATGGCAACGGCGTTTGGCTCAGGGCGAAGAATCAATTTTGAAGCGGGTTATAGAGGGGTACGCCTCCATGCCTCCTTTAGGATATTGCATGTCCTGTGAGGAAAGTGATTTTCGAGCAATGATTGCTTTTATGGCAGGGACAAACCAATGAAAAAACTATCGATGAAAAAGAGATTGGCAATGAAGAGTCAGTCGAGAAGATCGTTTCTTGCTTCCGGCATAAAAACAGCCGTTTTCGGCGCGCTCGCGAACAGTGGTCTTTCTTCAGCTTTCGCTCAATCCACTCCCTGGAGTAACTGGTCAGGCGGACAAAAATGTCAGCCCGCCGGACGTTATGACATTTCCAGCGAAGACCAACTAAGTGATCTATTGAAATCGACTCGCGGCTCCATTAGGCCAATAGGGTCAGGTCACTCTTTTAGTCCTCTAGTGCCAACCGATGGTCATCTAGTAGTAATTGATCAGCTTAGTGGCATTCTCGATTACGATGCTGACTCATTGCGAGCTACTATTGGTGCGGGCTCTCGTCTCGGCGACCTTGGAGCTCAGCTTGAAGCCATTGGTCAGGGAATGTTCAATCTACCTGACATTGATCGTCAGACATTGGCTGGCGCAACCGCTACAGGAACTCACGGTACTGGAGTAGAACTGCAGAGTCTTTCCGGATATATCACCGCGCTTCGCTTGGTTACGCCGAACGGCGAAGTCTTGGATCTTGACGAAAATAGCGGCGATCTTTTTGATGCTGCTAGAGTGAATGTAGGCGCTCTCGGTGTGGTAACCCAGATTCAGATGCAGAACAGAGAGCTTTATAAGTTAAAGAAAAGAGAGTGGACTGCGCCCACCGAAGATATCCTAGAAAACTTCGACGAACTGGCAGCCAGTCATCGACACTTCGAAATATTTCCTCTGGTGTACTCCGATTATTCATCGGTGCTCTCAATTGACGAATCTGATGAGCCTATCGGTCAGACAATTATTCCAAGCGTGGAAACTAGTCTCGCGGATCTGCGCCCATTGGGAGTAAACGCATCGCCAGCTGAAAAGCTCGCAAGTAATAATGCTCGTGCTCAAAGAGCAGAAGTCAGTGAGGCCGTAGATCTGTCCTATAAGCTGCTTACCAATCTACGGAACAACCGTTTTAACGAAATGGAATATTCTGTTCCTATCGAAGTTGGTGCAGAGTGTGTGCGTGAAATTTTGAAGACGATATACGATCAGGCTATCGACGTGGCTTTTCCTCTGGAGTATCGATACGTGGGTGCCGAAGACCCTTGGCTAAGCATGGCCTACGGAGATCATCCCCACGCGACGATTTCAATTCATCGAACAGCGACTGAAGATTACAGTCCTTACTTCGATATTATCGAACCTATATTCTGGAAATATGGAGGGCGACCACATTGGGGCAAGCTTCATAGTCTCAGTCATCGTGAGCTCGCAGAGTTGTATCCGAGGTTCAGGGACTTTATGGAAATCAGAGAGTCGCTCGATCCGGAAGGTCGGATGCTAAACCCGCATTTGAGGAAACTGTTTAACGCTTAGTCGTGTTAAGCGAGAGCCTGTAATAATCCAGCCGCAGAAGATGTGTCTATGTATTCTCGCAGTAGTTTGATTTTTCCTTCTTCCACTTCTGCTACGACACAAACAGCCAGGTGAAGTTCGCTATCGTCGGGCAGAGTGCCCCGAACACTGTGTTCTTCAACAAATCCTGTATCGGTCACCGAACGTATTACATCTTCATAACGAAAGTTTCGCACTACCTTGCTGACGGCATCGGAGAATCCTAACAGGGTGTCCAGATCCATGGCGGGATTATTATTCTGGATGGCTTTCATGTCCGGGTGGCAAAGCGATCGGGCAGCTTCAAGATCATTTTCTGCGAAAGCCTTGAATAGGATTATTGCTAGTTCGGTATCGTTCATGGTTTGATTTATCCTTTCCGGATATTGACGTTGAAACTGCTAACTACGCAGACATCCCTCTAGCCGAAATAGGCCAAACCGCTTCCACCTTGTCCCCGCGAATCGCATACATTTGGTCATATAGATTAACAACCGGATCGCAATGAGAAACGATGACTTCCAACTTTTCACCAACCTTGTAGGTTCGTGACGCATCTTCCTGGTAAGTAATGGTGCCGAATTCATCGGAGCCGGAGCGATAGCTCATTCCAGTCTCGCCCTTGATGATGGGCCAGGGTTGGTTGATGGTGCAGGCCTTGGCGCCGGCGTCGGAGGTTGCTTTACCTTCATACTGATCGTTGAGTACGGTGGTCATTATTGTCAGGGAAGTATGAAAATCGGAATAGACTTCGTTGTCTTCTTCACCGCCGATGGAAATATACTGGGCATCCATAAACACATAAGACCCAACCTGAACATCAGTTAGTCCTTTGGTGTCGTGATCGATATTGTAGGTGCCGGTACCGCCGCCGCTGAATATTTCTGTATTCAGACCAGAGGCTTTCATCATTTCGAAGGTGTCTGTTGCCTGTACCATGCGTTCCAGTGTCTGTGCCTTTCTTGTCTCAAAACCTACAACATGTTGTGCGGCAGCGTCATAGCAAAGCATACCGACAAAGTTCAGGCCCGGGAGTTGATCTACCAGTTGAGCAAGTTGCAGAGCGGGCTGCCCGAAAGGTGTGCCGGTGCGTCGTATCCCCGGGTCAACGTCCACTACCACATCGGCAATAATTCCTTTTGCGACGGCCGCCTCAGATAGTAGTCTCGCATTGTCCTGTGAATCTGTTGCCTGAATGAATCCGGGGCATTGCTGTCGCAGGTTCATGGCGCGATTGATCTTCGTTGGCGTAACGTTGCCAGTGGTATTGAGAATATTGTCGATGCCATTCTGGAACATGGCTTCTGCTTCGCTGACTTTGGCAGTACATATACCAACAGAACCTCGATCCATTTGCATCTGTGCAATGGTTGGGCATTTATGAGTCTTGGCATGGGGACGGCTGGCTATGCCGTTGGTGCTCATGGTTGATGCCATCCTGTCCAGATTGGCTTCTAACAGGTCGAGATCGACACACAGTGCAGGCGTGTCCAGCTCCCACTTGGAAACATTCACGGACATCTCGCCATTGGCGTAGAACTGGCGCATTTCTGCTGCGGTATAACCTGCTACTGAAGTTGGGAGCCAGAGCGCTGCGGCTCCACTGGCTTGAAGAAAGCGACGTCGTGATAGTGAGTTCCTGCTCATGGTGCTGCCCCTTATTCTTTGTTTAAAAACAACCAAGGGAAATACTAACACAGGAATGAAGGGGCGGCCGTAAAGTGGCTGGAGAGCTTATGCTCCGGGGTTATCTCTTATCTGAATTGAAAGCGTGAAGGCGTTTTGAATTGCAAAGCACAGAGGAATCAGTGCTACAGCAGCCCCAGATTAATAGCCCGTAGCACAGCCTGGGTTCTGTCCCTGACATCTAGCTTATCCAGTATAGACGAGACCTGATTCTTCACGGTTCCTTCGGATTTATGAATAGCCGTGGAGATTTCGCGATTACTGTATCCCCCCGCCATCAGGCGCAAGACTTCAAGTTCCTTAGGAGACAATTCTTCCGTCAGTGCAGGTTCTTCTTCTCCACTGCCAAGGCTGGCAAGTCCCTTCAAGATTCGTTCTGTGATTGCCGGCTGCACCAGGGTTTCCCCCTGATGGACTTTTTCAATGGCATTAACCAGGCTCTCAAGAGAGACGTCTTTAAGCAGAAAGCCCTTAGCACCGGCCTGCATGCTATCGAGCAATAATTGGTGATCGTCGAATGTAGTAAGAATTATGCTGGGAATGGAAATGTTTCTTTTCGCCATTTCCTGAAGGGCTTCTATGCCGGTCATCTTTGGCATGCGGATATCCAGTAGCAACACATCGGGCTTGAAGCGCTCAATGCCATCAATTACTTCCGAGCCGTCATTTACCTGGCCAACTACTTCGATATTGTCACTTAATGCCAATAGGTTGCAGATTCCCTGACGAACAAGATTCTGATCCTCCGCCAACATCACCTTTATCATCATTGAGTGACATCCATTTTCAGCTCGACCATCACCTGAAATCCTTTTTTAGTTCGCTGGAATGACAGTAGTCCATCATTCATTTTTATCCGTTCCTTCATTCCCGTGAGTCCATTACCGGGAACAACTGCGTTGTCTGCAATCGTGGCTTTATTGCTTGCTTTAGGCAGTGTGAGTATTCCGTTGTCCTCGATAGTTAAGATGCATTTATTGTCATGCTCTCTTAGTTCTATACGACAATGGCTTGCCTTGCTGTGACGTAGCACGTTGGTTATGGCTTCCTGTGTGCAGCGCAAAAGAATTTCCGCCAATTCGACATTGCGAATTGTGGGAGCATTGCTGAAGTCGAGTGTGATTTGAGGCTTGGGAATGCCAGCAATCAATTGTCGGATGGATTGCTCAAGCTCAATAATATCATCTTCCCTGAGTTCACTCACAGTGGTGCGCAAGTCGCCGAGTAACAGCTTGGCCATTGCCAGAGACTGTTCCACTTTTTCCTGCGCTTCACCTTCAGCTTTATGTTTTGCTACTTCCAGATTCAGAATCAGGGCGGTCATGTGATGACCAAGTATGTCGTGAAGGTCTCTGGCAATTCTTACTCGTTCACTCTGTGCGGCCGACTGTGAAAGCAGTTCACGGGTTGCTATCAATTCATTGTTCAGTGCCCTTGCTTCTTCCCTGAGTTCTCTTTCACGGATTGACCGCGATACCGCACTAAGCGCGAATACCATGAACAGTCCGAATGAAAGACTAGTGGCAGCAATATCAATCAGGCGGCCACCTCCAAGGTGATAGAACTGACTGCCAACTAAAACCATAAGACTTGCCGCCAACAACCACGAAGAACGTCTGGGGCCGTAAAGCTCGGCGGACTGAACAATCCAGATAATGCTGAGGATTCCTGCAAATGAATTATTGATAACAAAATGCAGGGCAATAATGAGAACAGCCTCAATCCAGAACAGAACTCGCAGGCGAAGTGGGTGATCGTCGGTAGAAGCCAGGAAAAAACTAAAACAGAATAATTGTGCAACCGCAAGAAATGACACCAGCGGAAGAATGTTGCTGTCTTGCGAAGAATATATCGACAGGGATCCAACCAGCAGAGTCACCAGAATGCCGCTGGCATTTAGAGCGTAGTCGCTGTTTATGTAGTCTTTAAGAGGCATCAATCAATTCGCAGCTGTGTGAGTTTTGAACATTGTCAATTATTGCATAGCCATCAAGCCTGACCTATAGGCCAAAAGTCATAGTGAAGGGAGTGACTTCCGGCACTGTGGTCGGATCTGCACAAGTCCTACTATTAGCCTCACAACAGGAAATCAATTAGGACTGCAGGTACTCGGGCTCACTAATTCTGTAACAAACTCGGCAAAAACAAAGGATTACACAAATGTTTACTATTCATCAGATCGCTTTTTATCTCCACGTTGCTGTGGGTTCATGTGCCCTGATTCTGTTCTGGGTTCCCGTATTTACTCGCAAGGGTAATCTGGATCACAAAAAATTCGGCCGTTATTTCAGCAGGGCCATGTATATTGTCGCCATTTCCGGTCTGACCATGTCCAGCCTGGATCTGGCCTTTCCGCTGGCCACTCATGCTGCAGAGCTTAATCTCGGCGCAGAAGAGGCCCGCGGCGCTACTGCCGAAATACGAACATTCGCCCTGTTTCTGTTCTCCCTCAGTATTTTGGTTCTGACCAATACCCGGCAGGGCTGGTTATCCATAAAAGGCAAAACGGATCGTTCGGCCCTGCGCAATCCTGTTCATGTCGCGTTGTGCAGTGCTCTGGTATTGGTTGGGCTGGTGCTTTTTGCCAACGGGCTTCGTGTTGGCAGCACATTGTTTCTTATCTTCGGTGCGCTGCAAGTTGCCAGTGGAATTGGCAGCCTCCGTTACAACTTCAAGTCAGAACTGAAGGACAAGGAATGGTGGATAGATCATCTGCGAGGACTTATCGGCTCCGGCATTGGTGCCTATACAGCTTTTCTGGTGTTTGGTGGTAGGCAGCTGTTTGAGGGAATCTTCGGAAGTGTCTATGGCAATGTCAGTATTCTGTTGTGGGTCGCGCCGGGAGTGATTGGCGCCATTGCGATCTCTTTGTCATCGGCACATTACAAAGCAAAGTTTGGTGGTGACTGGGCGGTGAAGCACGCCAAGCTCAGAACAAATCTTTTTCAATAGTTTTTGTTTTCGAATAGAGGCGAGGAAATAAAAAATCGGGACCGGAGCATTGAAATTAGTTATTCATGCCGGGGTGGCTTAGAGGAGTAACTTCCCTCCGGGCCCGATTATAAAAGCTTAACTATTCATATCTCAGAACCATTGCAGGTCTCACTTTTGCACTCTTCCATGATTGAGAGAGCACAGCAGCTACCGCGATCAGCACCGAAAGAATCAGGCTAATGATAAACGGGAACACTGTCAGTTCTGCTCTTGCAGCAAACAAGCTTATATAAGCGTTACCCACCAAATAACCAACTGGAATCGCCAATGCATTAGCAATAATTATAGGTTTAGCGAAATCGAGTAGAAGCATACGCAGCAATCTGCCGCTGCTGGCCCCCATCACTTTTCGGATTCCTACTTCTTTCTGTCGAATATTTGTTATGAATGTGGCGTTACCTAACAATCCTATGCTGGCAATAAGAAAGCCAAGAAGCGACAAGACAGTAATGGCTACACTTATTGCCTGGAACAATTCGTAAGTAAGCATGAATAGGTCATCAACAAATTCTCGCTGTAGTGGAATTGTAGGCATCAAGCGGGCCCAGGTGTTTTCTATATGCTGCAGGGCGTCATTCACATTTTCTTTCGAAATCTTCACTATCATCAATCGGGCAATGTCAGGTTGGAGTATGAGTACATTTCCCTGAATTCCAAATGAGCCGAAATCAACAAACTGATATTTCAAAGCATCAATTGCGCCAATCACATTCAATTCTACTGATATCTCTACCTCACCTTCAGGTAATACGTCCCGTAGGTAAAGGCGTTCTCCTACCGCTTCCGTGGCGGAATCCCAGCCCAGAGCTTGAGCTGACTGATTATCCAGAATTATGGGATATGGACCATTACCTACCTCTAATTCTCCTGGCAAAGGATAGCGATCGGTGCTCCTCTCTCTGGAAAAATCTCTGCCGGCAGTAAGAGGAACATCCATAGTTTCAAGATAGTCATAGGAGACATAATAAACACCAGCAATTATGTCTGGTTCATTAACGTCTTCAGACTCTGAGATCTCTATACCAGAGCTGCTGATAGACCAAGGAGTGATGTGGCTCTGGCTTACAGAAATGACTCCGGGATGAGCTGTTAATTCATTTATTAGCAGCTCCGGGCTGACGGTGAAAGTGTCTATTGGAGTTGCAATTACTATCTTGGGGTCCGATACGATTCCGTCAAGCTGTTGCGTCATCGCTGAATTTTGCAGATACATGACAAACGCCATGATCATCAGAGTGCCGGAGACGAAGAATTGAACTCCGACCATTACTGATCGCATGCGACCGGAGTAACCACCGGATCCCTTTGGTCTCATCATGGCGACCAATGGAACTGTAGCCGTACGTAATGCGGGATAGCAGCCGGCTATCAGCACAATGATAACTACCACTGAGCCAATTGCCAGCCAGAGGGAGGAGCTAAGCAGCATCGCCGGGCCTACGCCCACCAGATTTGCCGAGCCCATAATACTGAGCAGTGTATAGGCGACGAGCATAACCAAGGCGAGAGTGATACCTACGAATAGAAGACTCTCATAGCTGTATTGAAGCACCAGCAAGCTTCGCTTGGAGCCGAGAATTTTTTGTACTGCAATTTCCTGCGAACGTAAGGAGAGCTGGGCGACAACCAGATTCGAATAATTCAAACAACCAATCAGTAGCACTAGCCCGCCAGCAAAGATGAGTATGTTAACCAGACTAAAACCGCCTGTGACGAAACTGAGGGTGGTCATTACCAATTCATTTACCGGGATTAGCTCGTAAGTTATTTGATCCCGTCTTTCTTCAGGCAAGTTTGACTGCACGAAATCAGTCAAACGCTGATGAAATTCCGCCTGATCGAAATCCATAGATTCGGGTATTTCTATGTAGACATAATCAGACTGATTGCCCCAATTATCTGCGTCGGGGTCAGAGCCTGCTGCAATTCTTCGTTCGCGGGCCTCCTGGTCGCGTATGGACATTGGTAAAAACATGTCAGGTGAGAATAAAGGAGTGGCGAACTGTAAATGGGACGGCTGATCCAGGGTCTTTATTACACCGACAACTGCAACATCTGTTCTGTTATCAACAATTATCCTCTCACCTATAACATCTGTTCTGCCGAATAATTGCAGGGCCGACTCTTCCATGAGCATGGTGGAATTTGGAGGCATCGGCTCTCCCGCTGCAAGGCCATGCAGCGTCTCTACTGGAAAGATGTCGAAGAATCGGTCCTCGACATAGCGTGAAGTTACGGAATGAGCTACGCCATCAATGCTGATGCTTTCAAGATCGCCATTGCTGGCGCGAACAATATTTGGAATTTCCGGGAAATAGCTTCTGAGATACTTGGATGCTGGCTCATTAACGATTGGGAAATTATCCGGGCCAGCAGTTTCATTACCGACATTACGGATAACAACATTGTAGATTCGGTCTGCGTTCGGGAACTGTTGATCGAAGCTATCCAGATAATCCGAGAGCAGGAAAGCGACAATAAAACAGATGAAGCCAAAGCTTAGGCTAAATAAATTGATGATGGAATGCAGCTTGAACTTCAATAAAGCTTTAACTGCCATCTTGGTGAAGTGTCCGATCATGACTATCTCCGCTTTAGCTATTTGCCTGATCAGGCACAGAATTACTGCTTACAACAGACAGAGGTGAGCCTGAACCATCAACAACTTTGCCATCCACCATGCTTATAATTCTGTCAGCCTTTTTTCCATGTTCCGGAGAGTGAGTCACCATGAGTATGGTTACGCCTTTTTCCTTCAGCACGCCCAGCATGTTCATGACGTCGTCACCATTTTTGGTGTCGAGGTTTCCTGTAGGTTCGTCAGCCAGAATCAGTTTAGGCTCACCTACCACCGATCGTGCCACAGCAACCCGCTGTTGCTGACCACCGGATAGTTCCTGAGGCTTATGTTTGGCTCTGCTATCCAGGCCAACAAGTTCAAGCGCCTTGTCTACTTTGATGCGGCGTTCTTTCTTGCTCAGACCCATGTATAGAAGGGGCAGGTCGACGTTTTCCTGAACGCTAAGGTCATCGATGAGATTAAAATTTTGGAAGATGAAGCCAATATTCTGTTTGCGAAGGTCAACCAGGTCGTTTTCTGAGCGGCTAGCGATTTCTTCTCCATCGAACCAGTATTCACCTGAACTTGGGGAGTCGATCATGCCAACCATATTGAGGAGAGTGGACTTGCCGCAGCCTGAAGGGCCCATGACGGCAACGAATTCTCCCTTTCCAACATGGATGCATACATTATCCAGGGCGGTAGTTTCCATATATGCGGTGCGGTATACCTTGCTCAGATCTATCAATCGAATCACGGTTTAGTCCTCTTTCATGCTTGATCTTGAATTATTGTGGGACATCTTCCTGGTGGAAATGTCCTGCTTATATCTATATTGGACGCGAAATTGCGGAATTAGTTACAGTGCATAGAGTAGATGCACGGCAGCGGAACTTTAGATTCATTGATGAACAGTTAGATAATCGCTTGGCTGAAAATGAGTATAATCATGGAAACTGGCATTTGCGCAGCAATGGACAGCTGCCCAAAGCCAAATGGCATAATTCCTGGGGGGATATATAAGTATGTTGAATTCTCGAACCTCGAAAACTCCGTTCAAAGCACTGATCGTTCTATGTACTGTTTCAGTGACCTTTGGGTCAGCTTTTGCGCAAGATCACTTCAATTCTAAAGGTGCGGAACCAAGCTCTTATACCGCCGAGCTGCAGCAACAGCTCAGAGATAGTCTGCCTTTTGAGGATGAGAGGGATTTTGAAGAGTCCCGCCGCGGGTTCATCGCCGAGCCGGCTTCCAGGCAGATTCTCGGAGCGCGGGGAAATGTCGTCTGGGACATGACTAAATACGACTTCCTGCTCAGAGGAGAGGAATTCGACAGCATACATCCTTCCTTGCAGCGCCAGGCCACACTGAATATGAATTTTGGTCTGTTTGAAGTGGTCCCTGATTTCATCTATCAGGTTCGCGGGTTTGATCTGGCCAATATGACGCTGGTCAGGGGTGAGACCGGCTGGATCCTCTTCGATGTATTGCTCAGCAGTGAGACCGCTGCTGCCGCTCTGGCACTGGCAAATGAGCAATTGGGCGAGCTGCCGGTTCGAGCCGTGATCTACTCCCACTCTCATATCGATCACTTTGGTGGAGTGCTGGGCGTAACCAATGAAGAGGACGTACGATCTGGAGCCGTTCAGATTATTGCGCCCTCGGGGTTCATGGAGGAGGCGATAGCTGAAAACGTCTATGCCGGTAATGCCATGTCTCGACGCTCAGGTCTGCAGTATGGTCGCGTCATGCCATCGAGTCCGTTTGGTCAGGTTGACTCAGCCATAGGCAAAGGTCTGGCAGCAGGAACGACAGGGCTTATAGCGCCTAGTTTGGTGATAGAGGATGCCTACGAGAATCATGTTATAGATGGAATCAGCATAGAGTTTCAAAACACTCCTGGAACTGAAGCGCCGGCGGAGATGAATGCCTGGTTTCCGGATCAGAAGGTATTTTGGGCGGCGGAGAACATCACTGCCACTGTACATAATATCTACACGCTTCGAGGCGCTTTGGTGCGCGATGCCTTGCAATGGTCGAAGCAGATAAATGAAGCCCTGTATCGTTATGGCCTGGAAGCGGATGTATTGGTTTCTTCCCACAACTGGCCGCGGTGGGGAAATGAGAGAATTCAGGAAGTGATGAGAGTTCAGCGCGATGCCTATGCCAACCTCAATAATCAGGTACTGAATCTGGCGAATCAGGGTGTGACCATAAATGAGATTCATAATGAGTATCAGGTCCCGCCGAGTCTCCAGCGTCACTGGAATGTTCGTCAGTACCATGGCTCCGAATTTCATAACTCCAGAGCGGTTCTGAATCGTTATCTCGGTTATTGGGATGGCAATCCAGCAACTCTGGCCCCTTTGTCACCTTCAGACTCTGCGCCACTGTTTGTAGAGATGATGGGCGGCGCCGATGCGATTCTCTCCAGAGGAGAAGATTTGCATGAGCAGGGGCAGTATCGTCTTGCGATGGAGATTCTGAATAAGCTGGTTTATGCCGAACCGGATAACCGGCAAGCCAAAGATCTGCTGGCATCAGTCTTCGAGCAATTGGGTTATCAGTATGAGAGTGCCAGCATGCGCAATGTGTTTCTGTCCTCCGCTCAGGAATTGCGAAACGGAGCCCCGCCAATTGGCGCTCCACGGGGAACCAGCCCCAGCCTGGCAAGGGCTATGACCACCACACAGTGGTGGGATGCCTTGGCAACTCGAGTGGATAGTAGGCTTGCCGACGAAATGAATTTCACTATTAACTTCATAAGTCCCGACACCGATCAGCAATTCGTAATCGAGATGAGCGGAGCTACCCTGAGTAATATCGAAGGCTATCTTTCTGAAAATCCAGATGTCACTATCACCATGAATCGAAGTGATCTCGACCCGGTAATAATGGGGCAGGCTACATTGGCCCAGCAACTTCAATCGGGAGTGGGGGAAGTTCAAGGGAATCAGGCAGTGCTCTTGCAATTGGCAGCTTCGCTTGTGCAATTCACTTCGGGATTCGAAGTCATGCCGGGTACTCAGAACTAAGCTTGAGTGAAAAAATAAGAAGAAAGAGAATTACTAATGGTTAATAAAATATTTCTGATTAGTCTTGGCATGTTGCTAAGCACATTTCCGTTTAGCATCGCTCACGGACAGCAGGCTCAACCAAATTTCATCGTCATAATGGCAGATGATCTTGGATACGGTGATTTGGGAATCTATGGTTCTAGCCTAATAAAGACACCGAATCTTGATCGCATGAGTCTGGAAGGAGTCCGCCTGGACAGTTTCTACTCCAGTGCAAATGTTTGTACAGCAGCCAGAGGCGGTCTTCTAACTGGCCGTTACCCAATCCGCCTGGATCTTGTTAACGATGTGGCAAGACCCACCAACGAGATTCATCTCGCCGATGATGAGATCACACTTGCCGAAGCACTAAAGCCTCTCGGTTATGAGACAGCGATTTTTGGCAAGTGGCATTTGGGTAGTCGTTTGGAGTGGTCACCAAGTCGAAGTGGTTTCGATGAGTTTTTCGGATTGCTCCACAGTAACGATATGACTCCGTTGGAGTTGTACCGCGATGAGCAAATGATTGAAGATCCTGTGAATCAAAACACACTAACCCAGCGCTACACGCGGGAAGCTATACGCTTCATTGAAGAAAATCAGGACGATCCTTTCTTCCTTTATATGCCCCACACTTTTCCCCATGTGCCTCTCTATGTTTCCAATGAGTTCAGCGGCCAGTCCGATGCAGGATTGTATGGAGATGTTGTAGAAACAATTGACTGGAGTGTTGGAGAGATCTTAAAAACTCTTGAAGAACTGGGTTTGGATGAAAATACACTAGTGCTATTTACTTCTGATAATGGCCCCTGGTTTGAAGGCAGTGCCGGTCCCTATAGAGACCGTAAAGGCAGCTCCTGGGAGGGTGGTCAAAGAGTTCCTTTTATAGCCAAGTGGACCGACAAAATTCCCGGCGGTTTGGTCAGTGATGAGCCAGCCATGAACATAGACATCTTTCCTACTCTGGTAAAGCTTGCCGGAGGAAATCTTCCTCAGGACAGGGATATCGATGGCCTGGATATTATGCCCATGCTCTTGGGTGAAGCGGACTCACCTCACGAGGCTCTTTACCTGTTCGATAGAGATCGCATTGCCGGTGTTCGCAGTGGCCACTGGAAGTTGGTGGTAGAAACCCATTACCGTGCAGCAGTTCCAAGTTTTGATAACCCGCAATCCTATTACGGTCCAGATGGCTTGTTGTTCGACGTCGCTAAAGACCCTTCGGAAACCTACAGCTATACAAGAGAATTCCCCGAGGTAGTTGAGCGAATGCGTGAACACCTGAAAAACGGACAAGAAGAATTGAACAGCACCGTGCTTCCGAACATGTGGAACAGACCTGACTGAGATTCGCTCTTAACAAATGCCTGAAAACAATAATCAGAATATGACCATGATGTCAGTTACCCAACTGCGCAAATCTTTTGCGGATGTTGAGGTGCTCCATGGCATTGATCTGCAGATTAATGCCGGTGAAGTTCATGCCATTTTGGGTGAGAACGGAGCGGGTAAATCTACTCTGGTAAAAATTCTTTCTGGTTTCGAGCCCGCTTCCAGCGGTGAAATGATGCTATCAGGCTCTACTACATCCAACACAGCTGGCTCGGTTGATGGTGCAATGCAAAAACTAAGCTTCTGGAATAATGAAATCGCCGAACAGTCTGGCGTGGTTCTGATTCATCAGGAATTCAATTTGGCTGAGCAGCTTTCGGTAAGCGAAAATATTTTCCTGGGGAATGAAATCCGCAAAGGTTTATTCCTTGATAAGAAGTCAATGCATGAAAAATCCAGGACGTATTTGCAGAATTTGCATAGCGATATAAACCCGGACAGTAAGATAAGTGATCTTGCCGTATCAGCGAAACAAATGGTTGAGCTTGCCAAGGCTCAGGCCAAGCATGCTCGCTTGTTAATTCTCGACGAACCTACCGCCGTACTCACTCAACAGGAAAGCACAGTTCTGTTCGAGTTAATTGAGAGACTAAAACAGCAGGGTGTTGCCATAGTCTATATCTCTCACAAGCTGGATGAGATAGAACAGATTGCAGATAGCATTACAGTCCTGCGGGATGGAGAGCTGATCGGAAACTATCCCGCACGCGAACTGAGCAAAGACGATATGGTGCGATTGATGGTTGGGCGTGAACTAACATCTTTGTACCCGAATATTCCTGCGCCGGATACGGAATCAGCGCAAGCCCTCAGCGTTGAAGCACTTGTGGTTTCTGGAGTAGGCGCTCCGGTTAGCTTCTCATTGCGAAAAGGCGAAGTGCTGGGCTTCTCGGGCCTTGTGGGCTCTGGCCGTACTGCCCTATTGGAAACAGTTGTCGGCTTGCGTAAACAGGCATCATCGGCAAAGGGAAAGGTAATTCTGAATGGCCAGCAAGTTGATTTGAATCATCCCGCCACTTCCAGAAATCTTGGTATCGCCTATTTGACCAAGGACAGAAAAGGCAGTGGTCTTTTGCTTGATAAAGGGCTGAGCCTCAATTTTTCTCTGTTCGCGCTCCACAAGTTTTCAAAAATACTTTTGGATACAAAGAAAGAAGAGGAAGCCTTTAACGCGGCCGTAGATACCTTCGATATCCGAATGAAGGACAGCAGTGTAACAGCAGGAAAACTTTCCGGAGGGAATCAACAAAAATTGTTATTAGCTAAGGTCATGGAAGCCGAGCCCGGAATTATCATTATCGATGAGCCAACCAGGGGAATCGATATAGGTACAAAGAGCCAGATCTACCACTTTATCGCCGAACTAGTAGCCGCTGGTCATTCCATAATCGTTATTTCGTCAGATATAACTGAAATCATCGGCTTGTCCCACAGAGTTGCAGTAATGTATCACGGGGAAATTGCAGGTGTGCTCGAAGATGATGAGATCGAGGAAGAAGAAATTATGCGATACGCCACAGGACTGAAATCAAAATTGCTTGAGATACATTCAGCTGAACAAGTTTAGTAGAAATAAATTCAGTAGAAAAAGCTGTATAGAAGTTAATTCCATTGAAGCAGCTAGTGAAAACAAAATGACAAAAGGATATTGGGTAGAAGAATGCCAAAGATTGATTTAAAAACCGCCGGACCATTTATTGCGCTAGTTGCTATTTTCATCATCGGCATTCTTGTGAATGATGCATTTCTCAGCACGGGAAATATTAGCAATATTCTGGCGAGAAGTTCCTTCATCGGCATCGTTGCCATCGGTGCAACATTTGTAATTACCGCAGGAGGCATCGATCTTTCTGTGGGTTCCATGGCAGCATTCATTTCCGGCTGCATGATTCTGTTAATGAATGCTCTTATGGAGTCAATTGACTCGATTGTAGTCATTATCTTCTTGGCAGTGTTGGCATCCGTCGGCATAGGAGCCTTGGCTGGTCTTATAAATGGCCTGTTAACAACCAAGGCGAAGATTGAAGCTTTCATCGTTACTCTGGGCACCATGGGGATCTATCGCTCACTGGTTACCTATATGGCTGACGGTGGAACTCTCTCCCTCAGCTTTACCATCGGTGATGTTTATTCGGAAGTTTACTACGGAGCTTTTCTTGGTTTGCCCTATCCGGTGTGGGTGTTCTTCGCTGTCGCCATCATCGGCTATGTTCTGCTGAATATGACCGTGTTCGGCAGGCACTGCTTTGCTGTGGGATCGAACGAATCTGTTGCCCGCTATTCGGCGATCCATGTAGACAGGGTAAAGACTGCCACCTATATGCTGCAGGGGGTTTGCGTGTCCATTGCCACCATTATCTATGTGCCCAGGCTCGGCTCAGCGTCGGGTCAGACGGGCATTCTTTGGGAGTTAGAGGCCATTGCTGCCGTAATAATAGGCGGCACCATGCTAAAAGGTGGATATGGTCGAATATGGGGCACAGTAGTAGGGGCATTGATCCTCACATTGATAGGCAATATCCTCAATCTTACCGATGCGGTGAGCAACTATCTCAATGGCGCGGTTCAGGGCATAATCGTGATCGTCGCGGTCTATCTACAACGGGGCGCCTGGCGTCGGGATTCCTGAGCCAATGCGTCTAGAACCAGCTCGCAGAAAAGAACTGAGAAGAGATCGAAGAGAATTAAGGATTGACTGGAGAAAAAATGAAGTTACTTAAGAGAATTATTGTTGTCGCTGGCCTTACCCTGTTTTCCCTGGCAGCTAGTGCACAAACTATTGGCGTGTCCATTCCTGCCGCGACCCATGGTTGGGCTGGAGGACTAAATTTTCACGCCGAGCAGACCAAGGCAAGATTGGAGTCTGCTCACCCGGAGCTGAAGATAGTTTTAGTGACTGCAAACAGTGCTTCAGAGCAAGCAAATGATCTGGAAGATCTGGTGGCAATTCACAATATGGATGCGCTGGTAATTCTGCCTTTCGAGTCAGCACCTCTTACCGGCCCGGTGCGTAATGTAAAGAGACGGGATGTTTTTGTCACTGTCGTCGACCGTGGCTTGAGCGAAGAAGGTATCGAAGATGTCTATGTTGCCGGTAACAATGCCGAGATGGGAAGAGTGTCTGGCGAATACATTAAGGAAGCCTTGAATGGGAGCGGCGACATTGTTGTATTGCGAGGCATGCCTACCGTTATCGACGAGCAGCGCTTTGACGGATTCATGGCAGCAATAGAAGGCAGCAATATAAACGTGCTGGACCACCAATATGCAAACTGGAATCGCGACGATGGTTTCACGGTTATGCAGGATTTCCTTTCTCGATTTCCAAAGATCGATGCGGTCTGGGCTCAGGACGATGATATTGCGATCGGAGTCATACAGGCGGTGCGTCAAGCCAGAAGACAGGATGATTTATTCATCGTCGGCGGTGGCGGCATGAAAGATATTATTCGCCGGGTAATGGAAGGCGATCGTCTAACACCTGTAGATGTTCTCTATCCTCCATCCATGATTTCAACAGCGATGGAGCTGACCGCGCTCAAATTCATCTCCGATACTCCCATTGAAGGGGAATACATATTGGGTTCGCCTTTGATAACCGAAGAGAATGCTGAGCAATACTATTTTCCGGAATCACCCTTTTAGAAAATAAGCGTACTATTACGCGCTTAAGCAATATCGAGAAGAAAGACTAGAGTTTGAAAAACCGAATATGAAAAGAATTATATGAGAACAATAAAAGGACCAGCAATTTTTCTGGCTCAGTTTGCCGATGATGAGCCACCTTTCAATTCCCTTGATTCCCTCGCTGCCTGGGTGGCGGAGATGGGGTTTAAAGGCGTGCAGATTCCCAGTTGGGATGAGAGGCTTTTCGATCTAAAGAAGGCAGCGGAAAGTAAGACTTATTGCGATGAAGTAAAGGGCAAGCTGGCAGAACATGATGTTGAGATTACCGAGTTGTCTACTCATATTCAGGGTCAGCTAGTTGCAGTTAATCCCGCATACGATGAAATGTTTGATGGCTTTGCAGCGCCTGAGGTTCGAGGGAATCCGGCAAAGAGGCAAGCATGGGCAGTCGATCAATTGATGCTGGCTGCTAAAGCCTCTGGCAATCTTGGCTTAAGCGATCATGCCAGTTTTTCCGGCGCCCTGGCCTGGCCTTATTTCTATCCCTGGCCACAGCGCCCAGCAGGGCTGGTAGAAACCGCATTTGACGAATTGGCCAAGCGCTGGCTGCCCATTCTGGACGCCTTCGATGAGCAGGGAGTGAACATCGGTTATGAAATTCACCCCGGTGAAGATCTTCATGATGGAATTACCTTCGAGATGTTTCTCGAACGAGTTAACAATCATCCCCGCGCGAATATTCTATTTGACCCAAGCCATCTGATTTTGCAGCAGCTGGATTATCTGGGTTTTATGGACGAATACAAAGACAGAATCAATCTTGTTCATATCAAAGACGCTGAATTTAATCCAACCGCCAAACAAGGAGTCTATGGTGGTTATCAGCCTTGGGTAGATCGGGCGGGACGGTTTCGATCGCTAGGCGACGGGCACGTAGACTTTGTTTCCATATTTTCAAAACTCGCTGCAAACGATTTTTCGGGCTGGGCTGTTCTAGAATGGGAGTGTTGTCTCAAGCATCCAGAGGATGGAGCGCGAGAAGGAGCCGAGTTTATTCGAAATCATATAATTCGTGTTACCGACAAAGCCTTCGATGATTTTGCCGGCGCAGGAACCGATGACGAAGCCAATAAGCGTATTCTCGGAATCGACACATGAGAAAAATTCGTCTGGGCATGGTTGGCGGCGGGCAGGGCGCATTTATTGGTGAAGTGCACCGGATAGCCTCTAGGATCGATGACCGATATGAACTGGTGGCTGGTGCTTTGAGCAGTGACCCCCAGGTGTCCGCAGCGTCAGCCGCCGAACTCGGTATAGCTCATGATCGCGCCTATGCTGATTTTCATCAAATGGCCTCAGCCGAATCAGAGAGAGAAGATGGTATTGAAGTAGCCGTTATCGTCACGCCTAACTATCTGCACTTCGGGCCAGCTCGTGTGATGCTACAACACGGTATTCACGTGATATGCGACAAGCCGCTTACAGCACATCTTGAAGAGGCTGAAGAATTAGCCATGCTGGCAAAGGATAGTGGCTGCCTATTTGCGGTGACGTACAATTACAGTGGTTATCCCATGGTTCGGCAAGCCAGAGAGATGATTCGCAGCGGAGAGCTGGGAGCTATTCGTCTGGTTCAGGTGGAGTATCCCCAGGACTGGTTGGCAACAGATATTGAAAGCGACGGGCAGAAACAAGCAGTCTGGCGAACAGATCCATCTCAAGCAGGTAAAGGTGGAAGTATTGGAGACATTGGCACCCATGCCTTTCATTTGGCAGAATTTGTTAGCGGACTAAAAGTTAGTAGTTTGTTGGCAGAACTTACCTCCTTTGGTGAAGGGCGCAAGCTGGATGACAACGCCCAGATTTTGCTTCGCTACAATAACGGAGCTCGAGGATCGCTGTGGGCTAGTCAGATTGCTGTCGGTCACGAAAATGGCTTGCGCTTGCGCATCTATGGAGAGAAGGGCGGGCTGGAATGGTTTCAGGAGGATCCGAATAAGCTGAACCTTAGTCTATTAAACATGCCGAAGCAGATTCTAACCCGGGGCGGCCCAGGAGTTGGTGAGCTTGCGAATCGCTCAAGCAGAATCCCGTCTGGGCATCCGGAGGGATTTCTTGAAGGCTTTGCCAATCTCTATAAGGATTTTTCCGAGCTAGTTATTGCTCGGGGAAATGGAGATGATACTAATATTGAAGACACTCTATTACCAACTGTCGCAGATGGTTTGAGAGGTGTGCGTTTTATAGAAACAGCCGTGGCTTCGTCACAAGCTGGTGGAATCTGGCAGGATCTCAATTGAGTGTGCCTCAGGAGAAAATAGTGAAAGAAAAAGTGAAGAAAAATCTAAATACACGCCGCAGATTTATCCAGTCGTCCTTATTGATGATGGCGGGAACCATGACACCCTTCAGCCTGAGTTTGGCGCAAGGACGAAGGGTTGAACGGCCCGGTCTTCAGCTCTATACACTGCGTGCAGATATGTCTCGTGATTTCGAAGGTACTCTGGCCAGAGTCGCAGAGCTTGGCTATAAAGAGATGGAATTTGCTGGCTACTTCAATAAGAGCCCCTCTCAGGTGCGAAGTATTTTGGATCAGAATGGGCTGACCTCTCCGGCGAGCCATATCCAACTAACTGAAGTGCGCGATAATCTCGAAGAAACTATCGAGACTGCTGTCGCTATTGGTCAAAAATATATCGTCGTGCCAATTATTTCGCCGAACGAGCGCAGCCTTTCTGATTATCAGCGCCATGCAGAAACTCTGAATAGAGCTGGTGAAGCATGCAGAAGAGCTGGCATCAAAATGGGCTATCACAACCACGATTTCGAGTTCGTGGAAACATCCGGGCGTATTCCCTACGATGTGCTATTGGAAGAAACAGATCCAGACCTGGTTGATTTCGAATTGGATCTCTATTGGATAAAGAATGCTGGTAAGGACTATTCAGCGTATTTCGAAAAACATCCCGGACGGTTCAGCATGTTGCACGTCAAAGACATGGATGAATTCGGCAGGATGGTGGAAGTAGGCCGAGGCACTATTGATTTTGCCGAAATATTTTCCCATCAAGATAGTGCTGGAATAGAACATTTTTTCGTTGAACATGACCGACCTGTAAATGGTCTTGCATCAGTAGCAGATAGTCTTTACACCTTGCGTAATATGACGTTCTAAAACACTAGTGTCGAAGGCAGCACAGGTGGAGAACCGAAACAGGAAAAGGAATAGAAAATGACAACAAGGCGAGAAGTTTTACAGGGTCTAATAGTATCCATGGGCGGGGCTGCAGCCCTTACTGCCTGTGGCGGTGTGGCAAATGTAGTAGCTACCAGACCGGGCTCGGCTGGAAGATTTTATACTGCTTCAGAAATGTCTTTCCTATCATCACTAAGTGATCTGATTATTCCACGTACTGAAACTCCAGGTGCTGTGGACGTCAATGTATCTGGCTATATGGATGCGCTGATGACAGATTGGGCTAATGACGAAACCCGAAGCTCTCATCGACAGGATTTGGGTCGAATCGAGAATGAATTAAACCAACTAGTTGGTGGCAGCTTTGTCGGTGCGGAAGAAGATAGATCGGTTCGAGTATTAAGCGAACTTGATGCCGCTGTGTTTGATGGTAGTAAAGATCTTGAAGGCTATAGAAGTATCAAAGGCTATATAAGTCGATCCTACTTCGCCACTGAAAGTGGTGCGGTAGAAGAATTGAAATGGGTGTCGGTTCCCGGAAGGTGGGATCCATCCGTAGACATCTCGGGCACTCTTTAGAAGAATTCCAGTAGGAGAACATGATAGTGGCAGATTTTGATGCAATAGTAGTGGGTTCCGGGATGAGTGGCGGCATGTCTGCCAAAGAGCTCACCGAGCGTGGTTTAAAAGTTTTGGTTCTTGAAAGAGGGCCGGAAATTATTCCGGAAAGAGACTATGTCGATCAATTGTCTCCTTGGGAAACTCCGAACTTTGACAGCGTTCCGCAAGACGAGATTGAAAAGCACTATCCGAAACAATACGGTGGTGTTGCCTATGCAATCAAGGAGTCAAACAAGGATTTCTGGGTAAAGGATGATGAGCACCCCTATGAAGAAGCAGAGGGTACCAGTTATGACTGGTTACGGGGTTATCACACGGCGGGACGATCTATCATGTGGAGCCGCCAAACTTATCGCTTGAGTGATCTTGATTTTGAGGCAAACAAAACCGATGGCCACGGCGTCGATTGGCCAATTCGATATGCAGATATAGCTCCCTGGTATGAGAAGGTAGAAACATTCGCGGGGATTTCAGGAAGTGCTGAAGGTCTTCCGCAATTACCCGATAGTGTTTTTCAACCGGCTTTTGAATTAACTGATGCCGAGAAGGAGCTGAAGTCAAAAGTAGAGACTGCATTTCCAGAACGAAACATTATTCCAGCTCGAGTAGCTCACCTAACTGATGCCACGGACGAACAGCGCTCTTTGGGAAGAACAAACTGCCAGGCACGGAATCGCTGCCACTTCGGCTGCACATTCAAAGCCTATTTCTCATCTCTTAATGCAACACTACCGGCTGCTGAACGAACCGGTAATCTCACCATGGTGCATAACGCCATTGTGCAGTCTGTTGAATATAACGCCGAATCCAATAGAGTTACGGGCGTTAGAGTGGTTGATGCCGAGACTAATGAAAAGAAACTCTACACTGCCAAAGTCATCTTCCTTAATGCATCGACCATCGCCTCGGCGATGATTCTGCTGCAATCAAAATCTGAAGCCTACCCGACTGGATTGGCAAATCGATCCGATCAAGTTGGTCGCAACTTGCTTGACCATGTCAGTGGTGCAGGCGCGGCCGGTTTGATGAGCGGATACGATAATATGAAAGTATTCGGAAGACGGCCTAGCGGAGGGATATATATTCCTCGTTATGCCAACCTCAATGGACAGGATAAACCTTATCTACGTGGCTTTGGATTTCAGGGAGGCTCGAGTCCCCTTGGAAACTCTGGCGGGCAGATTGCCGGTATAGGTCGTGAATTTAAAGAGGCTCACAAGAGCCCTGGTCCATGGCGAATAAATATTGGAGCGTTTGGCGAGCAGCTGCCGAATCCTGATAATCGCGTCACATTGCATGCTTCCAAGCGAGATAGATGGGGCAATCCTCTTGCGCTGTTTAACGTTACTTATAGCGACAACGAACACACCATGTTGCAGGAAGCCAGTAAGGATGCGGTTGCCATGCTTGAGGCTGCCGGTTGCACTAATATTACTTCGTCACCCGTGAATTTAACCAAGCCGGGAAATAGAATTCATGAGATGGGCAGTGCGCGTATGGGACATGATCCTGCAACTTCTGTTCTTAATGGCTGGTGTCAGGCTCACGATATTCCCAATCTATTCATCACAGACGGCTCGTTCATGACTTCTTCAGCGTGCCAGAACCCTTCGCTGACCTACCTGGCCTTCAGTGCTCGCGCAGCACACTATGCGGCTGATCTATTGGCCGATGGATTGATCTAGTAAATGGGGCTGACTTAAGAGATTAGGGAGACAGTGGAAGCAATTCAATCTTGCGAAATTGGGTTGGATGGCTTTCGGCTTGCAGGGAAATAAAACCTTCGCCCACTTTGAGGGGCGAGCCACTGGACAGCAATCTTTGGGCGTCTGGGTCTCTTGCGTCTAGTTGAGTCTCTGTATATTCGAATACCACTTCGCCATTCACAGTGTGTCGGATAAGTTCATCGCCGCGTACTTCAACTTCAAGACTAACCCATTGATCACCATGATAGGTGGCTGAGCTGGAATTCACACAGTGCTGTGTAATGAGTTCGCCCTCGAGCACATAGTTTGTTCCCGGCGTACACACATTTGCGGTCGCCCTCGGGTCGTTGCCATTTCCACCCAGTAACTGAACTTCGATTGAGGCAGGGAACTCCTGATCTAAAGTCATGGAGCGAGGATCCTGACTATGAATCATGATTCCGTTATTGCGGTAAGCCCACCCTGGTCCGTTAGTTACCTGGTCCCCTGAAAAGCGATATTCCACTCGCAGAAGATAGTGTGAGAAAGACTGGTCATAAAAAATGTGCCCAAATTCGCCGCTGAAGTCATTCCAGTTATCATATGAAACTGTGAGCAGCCCATCTTCTACTTTGAAAGTATCAAGGTGGTTCACACCTAAATCGTAGCCAGTAAATTTAGGAACCCAGTTTGATAAATCCTCACCATTAAACAATTGAACCCATGACTCATTTGAGTTCTGAGCGAGTGATTGGTTTCCTGTCAGCAGAACACAGAAAGAAAGTGATAGAAGATGAAGTGTTTTCATTAGCGAATACCGTTAATGGTTCTATTGAATTCTACTTTCTTGTCCCAGAGATTTGAGCAGCCATAGGCGCTGAAGCATTCAATATCAACCACTATGTTAAAACCTGTTGTACTTTCTTCTCTGTACACAACGACACCGAGTCCACTTTGAGTAGTTAAAGTACTTGAAGCAAAGATTCGTGTATCACTATCTCCCTGAATAACGAAGCTGGAATTTTCTTCTGTCCAGCTGCGAGCGGCATCCCACTTGGCTCCACAGTCAGCGGAACTGGAGCAGCTGGGAATTGTGCGATTAAACTCATCCATCTTGGCTTGAGTTTCGGGGGAAACGGCGCAAGAGGATATTGCTGTAGCCATCGCTAGTCCAAGCAGGGCAGGAATAATTTGTGGTTGTTTCATAATCAAGCATCTCTCTCAGAAGAAAGTGTCATTGGGAAGCTCAATATCCTATTCAGGGATATTGAGCTTCTTGGTCCAGAATATGTCGATGTTCCCAAGATTATTATCGGAACGTGTGGAGAACCAAGAAAAGCTATCTTCGCCCGGTGGAAGAGCTGGACACATATCCGCAGCAGCGGTATTTACCTGCGGGCCTAGATTGAAAGCCTCACCCCAGCTATTTGCCCCTTGAGATTTCGCTCCCCATAAGTCCATGCCACCAAATCCACCTGGGCGAGCGGAGGTGAAAAATACCGTTCCGTTTCGGTCCTGAGTGAAGTGGAATTCTTCGGAGGCGGTGTTGATGTTTGGTCCCTGGTTAACTGGTTCCTGCCAGCCGCCATTTCCATCAGGAGATGAACAATAAATATCCGAACCACCATATCCACCAGCTCTTCTGGAAGCAAAGCAGAGAGTCTCTCCGTCTTGAAGAATGGCAGGGCAGTGTTCATTGCCCTCGTTGGTGCTCACTGGAAAGCCGATTATTTCAGGAGTAGTCCACGCACCATTTACTTTTCGGGTAACGAAAAGGTCGGTTGCATTGTTGGGGTTGCTTGTCGCCAATCGATCAGATTTGAAATAGATGGTATTGCCATCAGCTGTGATCCAGGGCTCCCGATCATCCCCAAGGCGAAGCGGGTCAACGTCAGTGGCTGGCGCAGCATTTATGGGAATACCCATATTCACAGGCGTATTCCAGCCCCCTGTTTGTTCATTAAATGTCGCAATATAAAGATCTTTAGGGTCGCCAGGGGCAACCGCCATATCTTCACGAGCGCTACAAAATACCATGGTACCGTCTGCGGCAAAGCTGAGCTCTCCTTCAGCCCACATAGTATTGATGGGCTCGCCGATGTTGTGAACTGCCAGATCAACCCAGCTGTCTTGGGCTAGCGCCTGGCCGCTGATGCTGCCTATAAGCAGGCCAGTCATAAGGATCAGAGTCTTTTGAATCATCGTCTGAACGGTTTTCAGAAAAGAGTTTCCAACAGTGTGAAGAGAGTAGTTCATCTCAGTCGCTCCAATTTTTTATGTGCTTATGTACCGATTTCCCAAAAGAATATCACAATTTAGATAGGGAGTTTTATCTACGAATCCTGAATTTATCCCCCATTGTTTCGTCACGGCTTTGATCCAATTGAATAGATCCTCATAAAGGGCATAATGGCTCATTCATCCAGTAAATGAGGGAGTGAGAAGATGAATTTACGCAGCATATATCTGGTGGGGGCTATACTGGGAGCGGTTATCCCGGTTGCCTTCTTTGTGAGTTTTATTATGGCTGAGGGGTTCGATCTGATCGCCTTTGTGCAAGGGCTATTCGTCAATGGAGCAGCCGGGGGGTTCACGGCAGACCTGCTCATCTCTTCATTCGTATTTTGGATCTACATGTTTTCGAAAAAGCAGAATGGACCCAAACCCTGGGCGTTTATCGGACTCAATCTTTGTATTGGATTGTCCTGTGCGTTACCTGCTTATCTTTGGGTGGCCAGCAAAGAAAGTTAGATTGAATTTAGTCTGGAATCTCGCCAGCTCTTCGCAGAGTGAATCGGGTGGAGAGTGGGCCGACTATTTCAAAGAAGATGCAAGTGCCTACTACGGTCGAGAGTACTTGAGCGCCTAGCTCCGGGAAGCGTTCCGCTGCGAACAAGGCGAGACCCAGGGCGACTCCAGCCTGCGGCAGCATGCACCAGCCAATATGATTCCTTACTTTAGAGCTCGCGCCGGCGAGATAGGCTCCTGTGAAGGAGGATGAAATCAAGCCGAAGGTTCTTGCCAGGATATACGCGGCACTCAGTAAACCCAGAGTGAGCAGACTGCTAATGTCAGCATGAAACCCTGCCAGTATGAAAAATATAACTAGAAATGGTTGTTGTACATTTTCGATTGCGTGAAATGGGCGAGTGTGGTGCTTGGCAACGTTGGTTACAACACAGCCCATGCTCATGCAGGCGAGGATATAGGAAAGATCAAGCGCCGCCGCAATGCCGCCGCACAGAAATACAAAACCAAGTGCCTCTATTAGTGTTAATTCACCTTCGCTAACTCGCCCGGTTACCCAGGCCATGGGAAGGCCGATGATTGCGCCGAGAATGATTGCACCGAATATTTCTCGAATGCCACTCCACATCAGGCCGTTGGCCGAGTGATCGCCACTCACGATGGCTGCGGCGGCCAGCATGAAACTGAACAGAATGACGCCCCAGGCATCATCAATAGCTACCAACCTCAATGAGGTTTCAGTTAGCTCGCCCTTTGCTTTAACTTCGTTAATGACGTCTGCCGTAGTCGCTGGTGCAGTCGCGGGGGCAATGCCGGCCAATATTAATGCAATCTCTATGGGGAATTGAAATAGCAGAAGTATCAGGAAAACAATGGCTGCAGTTCCTATCACTTTTGTTATGGAAATAATGACCAGGGACTTCCCTATTTGTCTTATTGTAGCGCCAAGAAATTTTTCCCCCAATTCAAAACCGATAACGCTGAGAGCAGCCTGAGTAGCAACTGGAAACCATTGTTCGGCGTATTCGGGAACTAGATCGAGGCCAAAAGGACCAATGCAGATCCCCAATAACAAAAGGAGTATTACTCGAGGTATATGAGTGTGATGTCCAATACCATGGGCCGCATAGCCGACCAGCAAGAAGCAGCCGAGAAGAAGTAAGAACGTAGAGTCTGCTGTTTCCATTTAGCCAGTGTGTCTCGAATTAGTAGTCAATCGTGAGACTAAGATCTAGGTTATCGACAGCTAGATTAGCGCTAACTCTGAAAGAAATCGATTGGATTCTGTTATTGAATTTTCCATATCCACGATCAAAGCAGAAATATCTCCTTCAATAGTGGCCAGCTCCGATCGCAAAGACGCTATCGCTCTGCTATTGAGGTTGTGTTTCAGGAAAAGTACTTGATCGCGAAATGCGTTTACAACAGGAGTCATTTTTGATTCCGCTGCATGCATGGATGCTACCAATTGCTCATAGCGAACTCGAGTTTGTCTGAGTGTAGCAGCGCTGGAGTTACGCAGGGTTTGGTTTGTATAAAGTTCAAGCTCATCCTCCCACTCACTGAACAAGTCGGCGGATACATCTTCAACGGCTCGAATTCTATCGCTAACAACTTCGGCTCTCGATTCACTCTCTTCAAATTCACCGTTAAGAGAATCATAGGCAGCCTGCAGGTCACCACCATCAAAATTAAGAAGGGTAGTGAATTGTTCCAGCGCGGAACTGAATTGTTCCTTGGCCGCTTCCTGAGAATCTCTGGCCTCTTCAACTCGATCAACAAGAATGTCTCGCTTGTGAACGCCAAACTGTTCCATAGTTTCGTAATAAACCGTACTGCAGGCAGCAAAAACTAAAAGTGAGAAAAATAGGGAAATTCTTTTTGTGTTAGTCATTGGGTTATTCACCAGAAGATTAGTCATCTATCACTAAGGTTTATGGGTTTCTTTGATTGCCTTTATAAGCTCTTTGTTTCGATTGTCGGCCAGATGTGTATGTACCACGAAAAAGGCATGAATGACGCCGGGGATCCAGAAAGCTATACACAGGAACACATTAAGGATCGCCTGAAACGGCTTCCCACATAGAAATACCGCCAATGGTGGAAGGAATATAGCGAGAAGGTATCGCATGTCAAAACTCCAGTATTCATGATTGCTGATCAGAGTCAGCTGATGGCGATATCATAGCCCAAATAGATCATCTATCCATGAAAAAAATAGGGAGAAAACGGGAACGCTTCGCTGGATCCCTTTAAAACAGTGGCTTTTCGAAGAATTGACTGCAAATTAGAACAAGGCTCTAGAGCATCTCAGATATTGGGCTAGCTGGTCTGATACTGTACTATTAAAAATATGAAAATCTTTCTCACATTGTTTTTTGCTATGGCTCTGGCGAGCTGTCAGTCATCTTCGCTTCAGCATGTAACTATAGAAACTGAACTGGGAAATATTGTCGTAGAAATAGATTCTGCAGCAGCTCCATTAACGGCGACTAATTTTTTGCGATATGTGGATGGGAACTTTTATCAGGGAGGAAGTTTCTATCGGACCGTCCGTATGGACAACCAGCCTGATAATGACATTCGTATAGAAGTCATTCAGGGTGGCGCTAATTCTGACCGTGATGAAGATTCTTTTGAGCCCATCCTGCTCGAAAGAACAAGCCTAACCGGAATTAGTCATAGGGATGGGGTGATCTCCATGGCCAGGGGCGGCCCTGATTCGGCAACTCATTCATTCTTTATATGTATCGGTGACCAGCTCTCGCTTGATTATGGCGGCATGCGTAATCCTGATGGACAGGGATTCGCTGCATTCGGCCGTGTGATCGAAGGCATGGACATAGTTCGTGAAATACAATCTGGAGCAGATACTAGTCAAACTCTTGATAGTCCTATACTGATTGGAAATATTACTCGAATGTAGACTATCGCTTATCGCTGTTTTTGAACTCTCTCGAAACTACATGTGTTAAATGGAAATAGAGAATGCTAGATGTATTGATTATAGGTGCGGGCATTTCAGGTATTAGTGCGGCATGCCATCTTCGCCAAAAATGCCCGAGCAAGACATTCGCCATTCTAGAAGGACGGAAAGCCCTGGGAGGAACCTGGGATTTGTTTCGCTATCCAGGAATACGCTCCGATAGCGACATGCACACTTTTGGATTCAATTTTAAACCTTGGACAAATCCCAAATCTCTGGCCGATGGACCTTCAATCCTTAAGTACTTGAATGAAGCGGTAGCAGAACATCAACTGGAAGATCAGATTCGCTACTCTCATCGGGTCGAAAAGGCATCATGGAGTGAGAGTGAGTCATGTTGGACTGTAATCACAAACAATGAAAAGGGAGAGAAGGAAAGTATCAGCTCCCGCGTTCTGTTTATGTGTAGCGGCTACTACAATTACGATCGCGGGTATTTACCGGACTTTACCGGCTTGGATGATTTTGAAGGAATCACGGTTCATCCTCAACACTGGCCCGAGGACCTGGACTACAGAAATAAGAAGGTAGTGGTTATTGGAAGTGGGGCAACAGCCATGACTATAGTGCCGGCTATGGCTGGAAAAGCTGAGAAAGTGACTATGCTGCAGCGATCTCCCACATATGTTGCTTCTGCTCCGGGGGAAGATCGAATTGCGAATTTCTTGGGGAAAGTATTACCGGCCAATTGGGCTTATGCAATAACTCGCTGGCGGAATATTCGTTTTCAGAATTACGTTTACAAACAGTCGCGTAAGAATCCGGAAAAACTTAAAAACATGATTTTGAAAAGGGTTCGCAAAGAGCTGAATACTGACTTCGATGTTGATCGTCATTTTACACCCAGCTATAACCCCTGGGACGAGAGACTATGTCTGGTACCTGATGCTGACTTGTTTAAAGCAATTAATCGGGGGGACGCTGAGGTAGTCACAGCTGAGATTGAGTGCATTACGGCAAATGGAGTAAAGCTTACTAACGGCGATTTCCTCGAAGCAGACATGTTGGTCACTGCAACAGGATTAAATTTGCAAATGATGGGTGGCGTTGAATTCGATTCAGACGGCGAGGCGATAGATTTTTCACAACGCTTCTATTACCAGGGCATGATGTTTTCCTCAGTGCCAAACCTCTTGCAGACCTTCGGTTATATCAATGCATCCTGGACACTGCGAGCCGATTTAAATTCGGAATTCCTTTGTAGAGTTTTAGATCATATGGACGCGAAGGGTGCTTCTCGATTTGTTCCTGTGCTTAATGAAAAAGATGAGAATATGGAAACCAAGGACTGGGTCAGTGATTTCCAACCTGGTTATATGAAAAGAGCGATGCACCTCTTTCCAAAGCAGGGCGCGGATGCGCCTTGGCACAATACCCAGAATTATCTCTTGGATAGAAAACTTCTTGGCTCAGGGGATCTGGAAGATGGTGTTCTTCAGTTCCGTTAGAATGTCCAACCAATCGCCAAATAAATAAGCACGCTTATTACGCCCACTATGGTCGCATAGGGCATCTGTGTCTTCACATGATCGATATGATCAGATGCCGCTCCTGTTGAAGCGAGGATAGAAGTATCCGAGAGTGGAGAACAGTGATCGCCGAATACGCCTCCCCCTGATACCGCAGCGATTGTGGCGTAGACAACGGTGTCTAACTCGTTGCCGGAAAAGGCGAAGGCCAGAGGAACGGCAATCGGAATCATGATGGCGTAGGTGCCCCATGAGGTGCCGGTTGAAAAAGCGATTATGCCCGTAATAAGGAAAGCCAACATAGGTAGAACCTTTGGAGTAAGCCAAGATTCCGTTATTGAGATTATGTATTGTGCTGTATTAAGCGATGCTGAAAGGTCGTTAAGCGCATAGGCAAAAGCAAGAATTATTACCGCAGGCATAATGCCCTTGATGCCGGACATCGCCGTATTGGTAATCTCGTTTAGAGGAATTCCCTGAATGCGCATTACCACCCCCGCCATCACCGCAGAAAGAAGAAATGCCTCCATGGGTTTTGCGCTTGAGGTAATGGCCACTGAGCCAATGGCAAAGCCGATCACCAAAACCACTGGGAATACAAAATTCCAAAGCAGGCTGGTTTGTATTCCTTCATAGGGTTCGATATTGGTGAGTTCTTCGCCCATTAAGGGCTCTGCGCCGTCACGAAGTACCTTGCCTTCGTTCTGAGCTCTGTCTTCCGCGGTTTTCATTGGTCCGAAATCGGGAATAATTTTCCCGGCAATCAAGCCAACCATGACCACTGCCAGAATTGAATAAATGTTGTAGGGAATGGAACCGATGAAAACTCTCATGGCCACCATCGGGTCGTCGATAGGCCCCATGCCAATTGTTAGCCCTGCAACTAGAACAGCCCAGCCGGTAATCGGAACCAGAATGCTCACCGGCGCCGAAGTTGAGTCACAAATGTAAGCTAACTTCTCTCTGGAAATGTTGAAGCGATCAGACAGTGCTCTCATGGTTGATCCAACAAAGAGAGGACTGAAGTAATCGCTGAAATAAACAAACATGCCCATGAGCCAGGCAATCAGCTGTACCCGGATGCGGGTCATCTTGCGCCGTTCGATAAATTTTGCGAAGTTCAGTATGGCCCCAGTTCGCTGAAAGAAAGCAATGGAGATGCCGATGAAAAGCTCCAGCAAAAAAATCCAGGAAAAATCTTCGGTGCCCAGGGCGCTTACTAATAGCGCTGGAAAACCTAACAAGCCTTCTCCGGCCACCAAAACCCCGGCAAGACATGCGACAGCAAGAGAGATAACAGTATTTCGTGTAGTGAAAGCCAGTACGATGGCGACGGTGGCCGGCACCAGAGATAAGGGACCTATATATTCGACAGCTTCCATGACACTTCCTTGAGGGTTTGGATTCTTATTGGTTTTTTCGCTTTTTGGTTTTAATTCACAGCTCGGCCTTGCCGCGATACCTTTCCCATGAGGAAGCGAGTTTAAACCCTATAGCCCGAAAAGGTTCCGGAGGCATCCAACTTGCTTTACCAAACAGGGTGTCAATATTTGGTACTTCGTTCCCATTTGCCTTTTCAGCTAAAAGCTTGCCGAGTAAAGTGCCTTTGACTATACCACCTCCGTTACAGCCAGCGGAAACAAATAGCCCGGGTTTGACTTCACCCCATAAGCCGCCTCCATTGAGAGTGAAGCCAACGGCACCACCCCAGACCGATTCGAATTCAGGGGATTCAAGTTGGGGAAAACGCCTGGTGAGATTTCTGCTCAGTTCTTTTTCTATTTCAGAGCTGCGACTCTCCTTCTCGTATCCATAGAAGGATCGTACCAGTAGTCTACCATCGACAGTCTTTCTCAAAGTGCTGCCAAGTCGATGGCTGGGCAATATCCCCCAGCTGGAATCAGAACCAAGACTCTGGAGAACGTCATTTCCTAGCACGGGTGTAATCCCTGCATAGGTATACATGGCGACCAACCTTGATTTCCCAACTCCCAGTTCCTTGGCAAAGGCGTTATTGGCCAGTATCAGCTTTTTGCTTCTTATTAGGCCGTTCCTGGTTTCGACTATCCAGCCATCGCCATCTTGTTGGAAACGAAGGGCGCCGGTATTTTCAAACAAGCGAACTCCTTCCGGTAATTGACTAGCTAGCGCCTTTATTAAAGAAGCAGGTTGTGCGAGATAGCAATGAGGTGAGTAAAGTCCTTGCCGATAGAAGCGGGTTCCTATTTTCTTGGAGAGAGCATCTTTGTCGAGATCCTCAAAGGGTAGTTCGGCGGCTTCAAGAAAATTCCTATATTGCATCAGCGCCTTCATCCCAGCCTCACCGGCGGCAGCTCGATAGGTGCCGGTTCTATCAAGCTGACAATCGATATTTGAGAGCTTCACATCTCGAGCGATATCTTCCATAGCTCCGGCGATTAGCTGATTGCATTCACTCATGCGTTTCATCTGAGCAGGGTCAGCGTCATTGGCTAGAGCAATCTCCAAAACAAAGCCGGAGTTTCTGCCAGGATTACCTTCTCCTATCTCGCTCGAGTCAATAATGACAATCTCATCGTCCGGTGCCAATTGCCTCCAGCGTTTGGCGGCGGAGATTCCGGTATAGCCTGCACCGACAATAGTCAGCTCACAATTGTAATCAACGTCGAGAGATGGGTTTGGTCGCCTGGCTGGCAGCAGCTTATTCCAGCCAGATGCTTGGCTGTATTGGGGGAAGCTAGTTTTTTTCAAAGCGGGTGAATGTTTTCAAAGGGGGTGAATGGAATATGAAAGGTGTGTGAGCAACTCTCGGTCAGAATGCTTTCTATAGAAAGGGACTGTCTAATCCTCGTAGTCCTTCCAGAATTGGATTCGATATTTAAGAGGGTCTGCCAAAACATTTTTGCGTGCCTCGCTGACTTCTCCCAGAGTGAGTTTTTGAAAATCATTGGGGAGAGTGTCTTCGTTCAATTCTTCCAACACCCAATTAATTACTTCCGTGAGTTCTTCATCATTAATAGGCGCCTGGGATGCGCCGGGAATTCGAACAAGATAGCCACGCATTTCCGGAACGCTCATCATCTTGCCAAGTTCGTCTACCAAGGTGGGGACATTAGGTGGCTTGCCTTCGCCAGTAGTTCGGTGACAACCCGAACAATAGAGCAGATAGTTAGTACGTGGACTAGCGGCATACACAGAACTGCTTGCAAGAAAAAGGCAAAGAGCAATGGAAATCGATTTCAACATTCCTGACTCTACTCGTCCGCTGCACCAAGTACCAAAGAAACGGTACAGTGATAACTGGTGTTCTCAGTGCCGAAACACCAGAGAACTGTATTGCTATTGCTGTTGAAATAGACGGGCTTGTCGCCTTCAGTGTTATGGCAACCGCAACGTGAACAAACGGCCTTTCCACAGCAGTCATTGTACGACATCAGATAGTCGCGACCATCGACCGGATTCCGACAAGTTCCAACCCATGTTATTGGAGAAGGCTCAGAGCCAGGAGGGCAAGACGTATAGGATCCGCCACAACATGAACAGAGGGTTCCGCTCATCGCACAGTAACGCCAGTATTCGCAACTTTGCGGATCGCCAACTTCCGTTATTGAGTTTTGGGCAAAAGAGCGAGCTACGGGCAAAAGAGGAAACGCTGCAGCACCAGCCAATATCATGCCAAGGCGAGACAGAAAATTTCTCCTCGATAGCTTTCGAGCTAAAGAGAGACTGCCGGCACGTGCCTTTTCATCTACCCAATAATAGGTCTTATCTACTATCTGTTCGATATTCATGAGTTCTGTTCCATTGCATTGGAAATTTGATTTTGATTTTCTTCCAAGTCCTGTTTATCCATTTCTTCTTGCACCTGACCAACATATTCCTGAACGGTAGCTATTCCACTGTCCATGGCTTCTATCAAGCTCTCCATATGTTCTCTGGTATTGACTAGTCCCTTGCTCTGGAGGGTCCCATCTGCCGCAATCAATACCGCAAATGGTAATTTGCTCACTTGATAACTCATGCCGAGTTGCTCTGATAATACGTAGGGGTAGTCTGATAGTTGCAGATCGCTTGCGTAAGCTTTGTGCTGATCTAATTCGCCGCCGTCGCTGGCAAACACCAGTCGCATGCGATTCTTCTCTGAATGCACCAGCGACTTTGCGGTTGGAACCAGTGATTTACATACCGGGCAAGTGGGTGAGATAAAAAGTATAAAGCTTGCTAGATCGCTACTATTGGGACCGCCTATCACCAATGGTTCTTCGTCTAGAGTCTTAAGCGACAATTCTGTAGTAAGTTCTCCTACCTTCGGTCCGCTAGTAGGCTGCAGTGCTCCGGCGGGAGCGACGCGCTCATGGAGTATCCCTACTTGTCTGCTAAGTGCCAGAACCAATAAGGCTAGAACAATAACCAAAACCCATAGAACTATATTGGAAATTAGCAGTGCCTCAAGCATGGGAGCCCTCCGCTGCCTTCTCCGGAATATTTCGCCAGGTATTAATCGCGCTTCTATTACTTAGAAGCTGGTTAAAACCCCCGTATAACAAAACTAAAGTAAGAGTAGCCATGAGCAGGGCAAAGTGATCAATGAAGCCAAGCTCTCGTGCTGTGCTTGGAAATGCAGCAACTAGAGTAGCGAGAATCAGGATGGAATTTCTAACAACTAATCCTGAAGAAAGCTGTTGTATATCGTTGCCGGAGTTTTTTGCAAAACCACAACCGCAATCGATGTAGTTTCTTCCGCGTATCAAATTAAGTGCAATGGAAAATGTATAAGATCCAAGAAGCATCATGCTAACAAGGGGCACCAAATTGTATTGCACTAGAAATAGAGAGAAGACAAGCCAAGCCAGACCGAGAGTTAATTCAACAACGGGAATTAGCAGCGACACTATGTTTAGAGTTCCTGCTGGCAGGATTTTATAGGCAAGGAGTATCGCTTTGAAATTTCCTCTGTTTCCAAGTTTATGCAATGCTGCAAAAAAGAAAAGCAGAGAAAAGCTCAGTGCGATAATTCTATAAATTAGTGGATCTATCATTTTCTATTTATTCGCAGTTTTGCAATTATTAAAAATCTTCAAACAGAGCAGCGCCTGGAGTCGCGATACTGCGTTCATGTTTAAAGCTGAGCGCATCATAAATTTCGGTGCCACCTTCTTCAGTGCCTACGATCAATTTAGGATTAGCTTCCTGGGTTACCATTAAACTGTTTGCAGGATTTTCCATTTTGATTCTCTGTATTCGTCGCCCCGTATTCGAGTTGAGTACCCAGACCTCAGTGCCGGCGACATGATGGGTGTCAACCTCACCTTCGTGCATCGCTACGTAAATCAATCCCGTGTCGCGATGAGCGCTGATAAACTCTCCGCCCCCTGGCCGCCATCCCTCATCTTCTTCCGATACAATATCCCAGGCATCAGAAATATTAATTTCATCATCGTCTGTGGATATTTCATAAATTGTTCCACCGTGAGTAATCAGGAACCAGCCATCGTCTGATCTGGCAGTGCGATCAAATACTGCATCTTCGATTACATTGAAAAATTGCGGGCTACGAACACGATTTGTTTCGAATCCACTAATATCCAGTTGAATCAATTGCAAAGTACCGTCTCCGCAAACTTGCATAAAATCATTGTCGGCGGTTGGCATAATAACAGCGCAACCTGGTGTAGAAATCTCATAGACAAAAACTCGATCGACTACATCGACTATAGAAACCGAATGTCCGGGATTCATATTGAGAATAGCAAGGTGGCGGCCATTGCCGGTCAGGCCGAGGTGATTTCGAACTGCCAATCTAGCCATGTGGTTGGGGATCTCAATTTCGGCTACAGGGCTGAGGTTCTCAAAATCGTAAATAGCTACGATATCTGTTCGATCACCATATACCCCTCGAGATAGATAGGATTCTGTTGCGTAAAACTCTTCTCTTGGAGCCCAGCTGGTCACTGCAGGCGTGTTTCGAGAGAGAGACAAGAGTCCCTGCATTTCTCCAGTGTTTGCATCGAAGATATAGCCGCCATTGCCGGTTTTGGAAATAAACCAGTTTTCCCCGGGTGTGGGGAGGGTTTCCACTGATATTTCCTCAGGGATAAGCTGTGCTGAAGCAGCCGGTATCAAAATCAAGGAACTCAGCAGTATAGAGGTGATGAAGCGCATTATTATTCTCCTTTTACCGGAAATCTGGCTTTTTCCAGTGTGGTGGCTTCTTTTGCTTTTCTCGCAGCAGTCTAGCCTATTAATTCGCAAGAGGCTTCAGCTTTTTTGCCAGAAAACTACTTGATATTCACATCAGAAGGGCTATTCCCACACTGCTTATATACAGATATGAGGTTTTACCCTTCGATCAAATCTCGGTTAATATCTGTCTCACAGACCACAATGAACGGTTCAAGGTATGAAGCACAACACTGGCTGGCTTAGTAGTAATGACAATACTGAATTGTTCTATCAATCCTGGCATCCGGAGGCTGAAGCCACCGCTGTTATCGCCGTGGTGCATGGTGCCGGTGAACATTCGGGGCGTTATTCCCATCTCCTTGAATATTTTGTGCAGCGTAACTATTGTGTCTATGGCTTCGATTTTAGAGGTCATGGAAAATCTGAAGGCAGGGTAGGTCATGTTCTGAATTGGCAGGAATATCGGGATGATCTCAATAGTTATCTACAGCTGGTGATTGAGGAAAACCCGGATACCAAGATATTTCTTTATGGTCACAGTATGGGTGGTCAGATTACTCTCGACTACCTGACCAAGGATAAATCTGAAAAAGATCACTCGAATAGAAACAAGCTCTCAGGGGCAATAGTTTCCGCGCCGGCAATTGCCCAGCCTCCTATTAATCCTCTGTTGTTGAGAGTAGGGCGGCTACTATCAAGGCTATGGCCCACATTCCCCATGGACAATGGTCTCGATGTAAAGGATATAAGTAGGGATGGGGACGAGGTGAAAACCTATAGTGAAGATCCCCTGGTGAGCTCACGTATTACTGCGCGATTTGGTGCCGAATTTATTGACGCTATCTCCCGAGTGCAAAGTAACGCGGATGGAATTCAGTTACCTCTTTTTATACTCCAAGGGGAAGATGACAAAATTATCCCGGTGCAAGGCAGTCGAGACTATTTCGCGAAAGTCGATTTTGAAGACAAGACGCTGAAAACTTATGGTGGCGGGTTTCACGAGCCTCATAATGATTTGCAAAAGCTCGAAGTGTTTCACGATGTTGAACAGTGGCTTGAAAAGCACTGCGATTAACAACCCCCGAACGAATCATCGCTTACAGTAGATTAAACTGCTCGGCAAGATAGGCTTCCGATTGTTGTCCATTCATTAGCGGAACTACTTTATCGGGATCAAGGCGGACCATCAAATAGCTAATGTGATCAGGAATGCGAGTAAATTCGTGTCCGGTACCAGCCGGAATTACAAAGACATCACCGGCTTTCAATTCATGGCTAACACCGTTGCGAACATCGGCTGCATTATGGCCTGGACCATTTAGAGTCATGACGGCTCGGTTGTCAGCAGGACGTCGAACAGAATTGACCAATTCCGGACCAGTTAACACGGTGCCGCTGCCGCTGAGCACATAATAGACCTCGGTAACCAGATCATGTTCAGCAACGCGTCCGGCTCTTTCGGTAAGCTGACCTCGATGAGCGACGGCGACTTGTACATTGCTTCTGCCAATATCCAGTGATCGAACTTGTTGATCAGTGATTCGCAGCTCCCTGCCTATTTGAGCATATCTTTCTATTTCCTCAGCGGACACGTAATCGGCCGAGCAGAGATCACAAGATGGCTGTACATCTTCTTGGGCTGATAGCCGACCAAAAATGAACACTATAGATAGTAGAAGTAAGATGCCGATATTTTTCTTCATGATGGAATCGCTCTAGGTGCTTGGGTTCACTTTAGGTGGTTCCCCGAAATTGTTTTGTGCAAGCGTAATTCTTGAAGCTTCGAGATTACACCTCCTTTATTAATAAGGGCAAGAACAAGCTCAAGTGGGGGAAAAGGCATTTATACGAATAAATCGGTCCTCTTTTTGCTGGCAGTGATGCATAATTGCCATCCTCTTTTAAGCTGCAATTAAATGCTGGAAACTGATCTATGTGGTTCAAGAACGTCCGCCTTTACTGTTTTACCAAACCTTTCGAAATATCCCCAGAAGACATAGAGAAGAAGCTGCTTGCAGAGCAATTCAGCCCCTGTAGCAGTTATGAAAAATCCAGCAGTGGGTGGGTAAGCCCTTTGGGTAAGGAAGGGGAAATGCTTACTCATATTGTTGGTGACTTCCTCATGGTTTGCCTGCAGAAACAGGAGCGTATTCTTCCTGCTTCGGTTATTCGAGATGCTACGGAGGAGAAGGTCGCAGAACTGGAAGAGCGACAGGCTCGAAAAATCCATCGCAAGGAGAAGCGTCAGATCCAGGATGATGTATTCGTTACTCTATTGCCCAAGGCATTTACTCGTAATCAGCAAACTTATGCCTATATTGCTCCCAAGGACAATCTTATAGTTATCGACGCGGCCAGCGCTCCCAAGGCGGAAGAACTGCTAAAGAACCTGAGGGACAGCATTGGCTCTTTGCCTGTAGCTTTGCCGGATACTCGCAGAGCTCCCAGTGACGTGATGACTCGTTGGCTCAAGGAGCAGAATGCCTCAGACAATTTCGAAATCGAAGACGATTGCGAATTCTACAATCCTCTGGATGGTGGCAATGTTATTCGCTGTAAAGGACAGGACCTCTATTGCGATGAGATTCAGTCACATCTGGATGCGGGTAAGCAGGTGAAGAATCTGGGTGTAAGTTGGAAATCTTTATTGAGTTGCAATATCGGCAGCGATCTCTCGATAAAGCGATTGAAATTTGAAGTAGTCAAGGAAGAACAAGACAGCTTTGAAGAAGAGACCCCGGCACAAAAATTCGATCAGGAATTTGCATTGATGACTCTGGAGCTTTCCAGTTTCTTCAAATCTTTTTTCAATGCCTTTGGCGGTCTCGAAGATCTAAAAGAATTGGATCAAGAATAACTGGATCAAGAGACTCTGAATTAAGAGAATTTTGAAAAAGAGTTAGACGAACTGTTTGTTCTTGACCTGGAGACTCAGGATTGTTTTTCGGCTGCGGCCATCTTGAGATTCTTTACACCCGACATCATAACTTGCTTGTGGTACTTGGCCCTCGGCAAAATCCTTTCGAAATAGAAATGGGCAGTGTTTATCTTTTCTTTATAGTAGTCAGTCTCTTCAGTTCCATTTTCAATTGCCCGGTGTGCGGTGTCTGCCATAAGAGCCCAGAAATAGGCTAGAGTGATGTAGCCTGAATACATCAGGTAGTCGACCGAGGCGGCACCTACTTCGTCTCTGTTTCTCAGTGCCTTCAGTCCAAGTCGGCGAGTGAGCCCACCCCATTCTCGATAATAACTACGCAGAGGCTTTATCAATTTTTTCATGCCACGGGTTTCATTATCTCTACAGAAACGGTGAATGATCCGAGTGACGTATCTAAGTTGCTCTCCCTTATCAGAAAGAACTTTTCTGCCCAGCAAGTCCAATGCTTGAATTCCGGTTGTGCCTTCGTAGAGCATGGATATGCGAGTATCTCGAACGATCTGCTCCATTCCCCACTCTGCTATGTAGCCATGGCCGCCAAAAACCTGCATGCCATGATTCGCCGCCTCATATCCAGTCTCTGTAAGAAACGCTTTGGCAATAGGAGTGAGCACACTCATTAAAGCATCCGTTTCTTTCTTCACCTCCTCGTCTTCCGTGCTGTGCAGAATGTCACCTTGGAGAGTGCAGAAATATATAAGAGCGCGACCACCCTCGGCGATGGCTTTCTGAGTCAATAACATGCGCCGAACATCGGGATGAACAATAATCGGATCCGCTGGTTTCTCCGGATAGACAGGTCCTGACAGGGATCGCATTGCGAGTCTGTCCTGAGCATAGGCATAGGCCCCCTGAAAGCTAAGCTCTGCCGCAGCAACCCCCTGCATAGCCGTGCCCAGTCGGGCGACGTTCATGAAAGTAAACATGCATCGAAGACCTTGATTCTCTGGGCCGATTAAGTATCCCTTGGCACCGTCGAAATTAAGTACAGCGGTAGCATTACCATGGATTCCCATCTTGTGTTCGATGGAACCGCAGCTCACATTATTCGGGGAACCGTTATCGGCATTCATCTTCGGTACGATGAATAAGGAAATGCCTTTGGTGCCCGCAGGAGCGCCAGGAATACGAGCGATTACGATGTGAACTATATTTTCAGCCATGTCGTGGTCACCGGCTGAGATAAATATTTTGGTGCCAGTGATGTCATAGCTGCCATCTGTATTTAATTCCGCCTTGGTTTTTAGCAAACCCAGATCGGTACCGCAGTGAGGCTCAGTAAGGCACATGGTGCCTGTCCACTCGCCACTTATTAGTTTGCTCAAAAAAACTTGCTTCTGTTCCTCGGTTCCATATCTGGAAAGAGTGACTTTCGCTCCATGACTCAAGCCGGGGTACATACCCCAGGACCAATTCGCCGTATTTAGCATCTCGCTGACGACAGTGCCCAATGATTCCGGAAGCCCCTGACCACCATACTCCACTTCACCGGCAAGGCTTGGCCAGCCACCAGCAACATACTGCTGATAGGCTTCCTTAAAACCAGCAGGTGTAGTTACTATTCCATTATCAAATTTACAGCCTTCATCTCCGATTCGATTCAGAGGCGCTAAAACCTCTTCGGCGAATTTTGCCCCTTCTCCGACAATGGCATCCACCATGTCTCGACTGGCATCTTCTGCGCCGAGATCCTGGTAGTGCTGCTGAGCATTCAATACTTCATAGAGCGCAAATTGAATGTCGCGAATCGGTGCTTTGTATTCAGGCATGGTGTTTCTCTTGTTTGCTTAGCGGTCTTCAGACTTTATGAACCTATTTTAATGTAACTGAGAGACTTGATATAGTGAATAAACAAAGAACAATACATGAATTGTTTTATAAGGCTTGTAAATGGCTTGATAGGGGTCGTAAACGATGAAGTTATACCACTGCAAAGGCGCTCGCTCACTTCGGCCGCTGTGGGCTCTGGAAGAAATGGGTCTGGAATACGAACTGGTGACTATGGAGTTTCCTCCTCGCTTTAATCATGAGGGCTATCTGGATATCAATCCGCTGGGAACCGTTCCCACTTTTATTGACGGCGATGTCACCATGACTGAGTCCTCAGGAATTTGTCAGTACCTGGTAGATAAACACGGCCCTCACTTAATTGGATTGGACCCTGGGCATTTGGAATATGGTGACTACCTGAATTGGCTACATCGAAGTGATGCGACACTAACCTTTCCTCTTGCAATAGTGTTGCGTTATAGCGAACTGGAACCCGAGGAGCGAAGAATTCCACAGGCAGTCGAAGACTACAGCATTTGGTTCATGGCAAGATTGAGATCGGTAGAAGCGGCACTGGAAGGCAAAGAATTTCTAGTCGCCAATCGTTTTACTATCGCCGATATTGCTGTTGGCTACGCACTATTTATGGGCGCCCGCTTAGGTCTGGATGAGAGATATAAGCCAAACTGCAAAAGATACCTGGAATCCCTAATGGCAAGAGAGGCTTTTAAGAGAGCTAATTCCGAGGCTTAACGATGGTGACCGCTCAATCCTGGGGCTCAATCAAATGCTCGCGCAGCTTCAGACTAGATTCGAATTGTCGCTACGGAGTGTAGCTATCGAATTAATCGAAACGAACAACTGTTAAATCGAATAGAAGAAGACATAGTTGGCAGAGAAGCTTTATTGGTGGCAGATGGAACCAGTACCGAAACTCGAGTGATTTTATTGGCAGAGGTAAAGCAGCTCGCTGAACGCATGGGTGAGTTAGAAGAAGAGGTGAAGGTTCTTATTGATCAGCGCGCAAGAGCTGACCTTGAGCTTCAGGACTATGAGGCTTCGATTCCAGGTTATGGGTTTTAGAAGCAGATTTAGCGCAGCGAAGAGGCTTGATAATTCTTTGATTTAGGAAAAGGCTTAGACAGGAATTTATTGAAGCAAAAGAGTTTGGTAGTTCATTGATCTGAGTAAACATTTAGGGCAAGAGCCTATTTAGTTTGATCTTCTTGGCTTGCAGTCATGTTATCCTGCAAGCACTACTACGGCAATGAGGTTAAAGCCATGCACTTAGGTAACGAATTTCTTGAAGATCTGGAGCTGCTCAACTTGTTCAACTTGGAGACCACTCAAGGGGGCATTAAAATTCACCATGAGGCAGCTCCGGAGAGAATCGCTGCAGCAAAGCGATTGTTTGATAAGGGAATTATCACGCTCAAAGATGGTGGCTATCTAACACCCCATGGCATCGAGGCGGCGCAACATACCCAATCACTGTTAACTATTCTTCGAGACGATATTTCCTGACTATTAGTAGAACAGTCTAGCTTCCCTCTTCGCCGTGCATCGGTTGGGAGGAAGCCCTTCAAACTCAGGTCTTTAGTAAAGACCGCTGTCAGTAGCAAAATTCTCAGTAACTAGAACGCTATTTTCAGGCAAAACAACCTGGTTCCCCATCTCTCCTTCGCTCATGCTTGCTTGTGCGAAAAAATACGAACTCGCATATAAAGTTCTGAATTACTGCTAGTTAAAGGAACAAGGCACTGAGTGCTGAGCTCGAGGAAATTTGAAATAGCAGCAGAGACACAATGATTGTAGCCTTTGCCGCCACCAGCAAAACTTTCTGGGCCGGCGACAATTGCCTGAAGGCCCGTATTAGGGGCAAATAAAGGTAATGATATCGGTGGTTGCTCATAAAGCCTCCTCGGCTATTGCTTTGTTTCGTTTCCATGGAGGGCATTCTTATGCAAGTAGAATGTTGCTGCATTAGCTTTTCCGCGAGTGAGGGCTAAGACTCGGTGACTGCCGAAAGCCAATGGTTAACAAGGGTTTCGCTATAAGCCGGGGAAAAAGCGGCGTTTACGGAATTTAGGCGGAAACGGGAATTTTTTGCCTGTAGTCTGCCTTCATCATATATCTTAAAGAGAATTTGTTATGAGCGATCATGATGCGCAAGACGGCAGAAGAACCACGGCCATCATCCTATTAGCGGTAGCAGGCTATATCATTCTTGCTAATACCGGTTTGATGGACTTTTTCGGAATCTCCAACATTATTGGCTGGGTGATCCGTACAGCGTTCAGTCTGGTTCCTGCAGCAATTCTTGCTCTGGGTGTTTTTTGGATCATCAAGACAAAAGATGGTCAGAAGCCCGTGATTGGTTGGATAGTAGCCGTCATTGGTCTGGTGTTTCTTGTTTCCCAGACTGAGTTGTTCGGTCTTTCATTTGGCAACATGTTTCTTCCTATGTGGTTGGTGATTGTAGCTGTTGTACTAATGAACCCAAGAGACCTATTGCCCAGGCGCATGAATATGCTTTCCGAAGAGTTGGAAGGCGATAACAAGGGCCTTATTCAGCTAGTGGCATTTATGGGAGGTGGCGAATTAGAATACACTTCTCAGAATCTCAAAGGCGGAGAAGTTGTCGCATTTATGGGTGGCTATAAACTCGACTTTACTGAATCCGACATGGAAGCAGATTCAATGGAGCTGAATTTGTTCTGTGTCATGGGTGGAGTCGAAATCCTTGTGCCCCCTAACTGGGACGTTGAGAAACGTGGAGCTGTCTGCATCATGGGTGGATTCAGTAACAAGACAACTTGCATGGCAGAAGAGCTTGAGCTTCCACGCAAGACATTGATCATAAAAGGCTTCGCCCTGATGGGTGGTGGAGAAATTAGAAACTAGAAATTAGAACTCATAGTTCTTTGGCCTCTATCTCAGCCTCCAAACTCTACCTCCATAAATAAATCACTATGCATCCATTCTTTAATACAACAGGAAAAGTATTCTTTCTACTATTTGGGTGGCTAGTGGTAAGCGCAAGTGTTGCCGCACTGATTAGCATTACCTTGGATGTAGATTTGTTGGATAGCACAGTGCTTGTTATGCCGCTGTATATACTCCTGCTAATTTTTATTGTTCCCAATTACTATGCTTGTCGCGGTCTTCCCATAAGGGAAACACCGTGGTTGGTATTGCTCGGTAGTCATTTGCTCATTCTGGGAGTGGGAACTGGTATGTGGATGTTGGCGGGCGAGGCCTATTCCCGCCTTCTTGATTCTTTTGTAGAGCAGGCACGATGGGTAAGTATTTTTGAACGTAGTCTCTATATTAATCTGAGCATCGTAATAATTCAGTTTGAGATAGTGGCATTGATTCACTATCTCTACCTCGCTCTGGAAGCCACCAAAAATTTACAGCAAGCAGCACTGAAGCAAAAGTTGTTAATCAGTCAGGCTGAACTACAGACTCTGAAGGCAACGGTGCACCCTCATTTCTTGTTTAACTCTCTGAACACTCTGTCCAATATTACCTTGTCGACGCCAGAGGCGGCTCACAGATTTTGTTTGTTGATAGCTGAGTTTCTGAGATACAGTGTTGCCTATAGCAAGAAAAATTCAGCGGCTCTGTCGGAAGAACTAGAGCATATTCAAAATTATCTTGGTATTGAAAGAGAAAGGTTTGGTGATAGATTGGAAACTAGTTTTGAGATCGATGATTCTCTTCTCGAAACAAAAGTGCCGCCATTGATTCTTTTCCCCGTGGTGGAAAATGCAATTAAACACGGAATCGATAGCTGCATCGAAGGCGGCCTATTGGCAATTGTTGTTCGAGAGCAAGAAGGCTCATTGGTATTTGAAGTGCGAAATCCAGTGGACGAACTTGGTAGAAAGCTGAAAGGCACAGGCCATGGGCTGGCTTCTGTGAAGCAACGTTTAAAAACTCGCCATGGCGAAAAGGCTTTGTTGAAAGTTGAGCGAGACAATGGGACTTTCATTGCTAAAATATATTTGCCGCTCTCCAATGAAGAAGAGGTACTACCCGAGTGAACTCGGAGTCTGAAACAAAAATAAGAGCAATCATTGTTGATGATGAGCCCCATGCGCGGCAGGGTATGGAGCGTGCTCTTTCCGACTTCAGTGATCTGGTAATCGTTGGTATCTGTGAGAATGGTTTACAGGCGGTGAAAGTTGTCAATGAACTACAACCGGATCTAATCTTTCTCGATATTCAAATGCCAAAGCTGGATGGATTCGATGTTCTTGAATTATTGGGGGATCAGGCTCCCTGCGTAGTATTCGTAACCGCTTATGACGAATACGCAGTGCAGGCATTTGAAGCCAACGCCTTAGACTATTTGTTAAAACCTCTGGACCCTGAAAGATTGAATAAGGCGATGGAGAAAATAAGAGAAAGAATTGGCTCTGAATCTTCACCGCAATACACTGAATTGTTAGTGGGCCGAGAACGAGAGAATGAATTACTACAGCGCATATTGGTTAGAGATGGCAGTGATGTTCATGTGCTGGCAGTAAACTCAGTTTGTTACATCGAGTCGGCGGATGATTACGTAGCAATCCATACAGAAGACGCAACCCACATAAAACTCGATAGACTTGGCAAGCTGCAGGACAAATTGGACCCTCGCCAATTTTGTCGAATACATAGATTATGCTTATTGAATATCAACTTCCTTTCCAGAATCGAGACTGAAACCAAAGACAGCAAGATTGCAATTCTGGAAAGTGGCAAAGAATTGCCCATAAGCCGCAGCGGCTACGCGGACCTTAAGAAACTTCTCTGATTTCCTTTACATTAGCCGTCATACTGGCGGTACAATGTTCGACCTAAGGCCGTGGTATTAGCGCTTGCGCCGTTGCGACCTTACCTTTCTACGAAATATTCTTGAGGGCACGACATGAAAATTTCTCAATCCCTGATTCGTAATTACCCGCGCTTAATGATTGTCGCTGTGATTGCACTATTCACTTCTATGGAAAGCCTGGCTCAGGTTCCCATCATTCAGCCCGGAGCACCTGGTCAGCCAAGCAGGCAGATCTCGGTAGAAGAAGCATCCGATCTGGCGGGTCTTCAGGTTACTGAGGCTGATATAAAATTCATGCAGGGAATGATCTCCCACCATGCTCAGGCAATTGAAATGTCTGCGCTGGTTGATTCCCGTAGTAGTCGCGAAACCATGCAATTAATGGCGCAACGCATTTCCTTGTCTCAAGAAGACGAGATCGCGATGATGCAAGACTGGCTTGAGGCGCGAGACCTGGATGTGCCATCTCAGGATGCGCATCATGAGGAAAGTTTCATGCCCATGCCCGGTATGCTTTCAGACGAGGAATTTGCAGCGCTGGAAGATGCCGATGGCTACGATTTCGATACTCAATTCCTGCAGTACATGATCGACCACCATGAAGGTGCTATCGAGATGGTGGACAATCTCTTGGACCAAAGAGGGTCTGCCCAGGATTCCGTGCTCTATGCCTTCACTACCGATGTGACTTCTGACCAAACTAGCGAGATTGAACGCATGAGTTCAATGCTTTCAGGGTTTTCTCCCGACCCGCGAGTAAATTTGCGCGCCGGCTTCGATGATGCGGGCGAAGCATCACTGAATATGCAGAGAGTGGCATCGCTGCCAAAACCCGATGGTTTCTTTGATCCGGCAAACCCTCAAGGCCTCCCTGCCGGCGCCGATGATGAGCCTGCAGAAACCCTGCAGCCAGATACCGATACAGAGGCTGACGATTCAGAAGAACAGACAGTTGGAGACGTGGCAGCAAGTGGAGCCCCGGAGACACCTACGGCAGAAGAAGAGGAGGATGAAAATTCTGAGCCTCGTCCTAGCCTGCTCAACTTTGCAAATACTGATCTGACATTTTCAGGGGACGTATTAGTAACAGGTAACTATCACGGTTTTAATGCCTACGATATCAGCAACCCTACTACTCCTCAGCTGCTTAGTTCGGTGGTATGCCCCGGAGGGCAAGGGGATGTATCTATCGTTGGTGATCTTCTAATTCTTTCCGTTGAGCAGACGAGAGGTCGTCTGGATTGCGGCTTGCAGGGTGTTGCCGAACCAGAGAGCGCCGAGCGCTTTAGAGGTATTCGTATTTTTGATGTGAGTGATTTTCGTATGCCACAGCAAGTTGGTGCTGTTCAAACTTGTCGCGGTTCACATACTCACACAGTAGTAACTGACGCAGATGATGCAGGGAATATCTACATCTATGGTTCAGGTACCGGTTCTGTTCGACCCGGTGAGGAATTGGACGGATGTTCCGATGAGTCTCCTTATAAGGATGCAGATACAGCACTATTTCGAATCGATGTGATTCAAATTCCTGTGGACAGACCTCAGGATGCACAGATTGTTAATCGACCATTTATTTTCTCCGACCCGGATTCAGGAATAATAGCTGGACTGTGGGAAGGTGGCGATCATGGGCCTGATACACAGCGAACCCGCCAGACAAATCAATGTCACGATATTACTACCTTCCCTGAAGTTGGTTTAGCGGCAGGAGCTTGTTCCGGCAATGGTATTTTGCTGGACATATCTGATCCTTCGAATCCTGTTCGTCTGGACCAGGTAATGGACCCCGGTTTTTCCTACTGGCACTCGGCTACTTTTAATAATGATGGCAGCAAGGTGTTGTTCACCGATGAATGGGGTGGAGGTGGAAGACCTCGTTGTCGAGCATCCGATCCTATTACCTGGGGTGCTGATGCCTTTTACGATATCGTCGATGGCAAGATGCAGTTCAGAAGCCATTACAAAATGCCTGCGCCGCAGACTGATACCGAAAACTGTGTAGCCCACAATGGCTCATTGGTTCCGGTTCCTGGGCGAGATATTTTTGTACAGGCCTGGTATCAGGGTGGAATCTCCGTTATCGATTTTACGGATTCCTCTAATCCGAGAGAGATCGCATTTTTCGATAGAGGACCAATTCATGAAGAAGAATTGATTCTTGGTGGCTATTGGTCTGCATACTGGTACGCAGGTTCCATATACGGAACTGAGATCGCTAGAGGCCTCGATGTCTTTACTCTGAGCCCAAGTGATTTTCTGAGCGAGAATGAAATTGCCGCAGCATCATTTCCTGCACCTAATTTGGTTGTGAATGCCCAGAAACAAGAGCGATATGTGTGGCCAGACGAGCCAGTGGTAGCCAAGGCCTATATTGATCAGCTGCTTCGCAGCCAGCAGATAGAACAAGCTCAAGCTAATACACTAACTGACTTACTGAATCGGTCAGAGGAATTGCTTGCCAGTGGTGAAGACAGTAGTAACGTCGCCGGGCAGCTCGAAGCAATGGCGGAGAGATTGTCTCAATCCAGCGAAGGCAGCAGAGGCGTTACTCGCCAACGCTTTGTCGAATTGTCTTCTACTATGAATGGAATTGCTGAGAGATTGTAATCGTCATTCTTGTTTAGCTTTTTGCGCGAGAAGGCAAAGATTTAGACGGATTGAATAAAAAAGGGGCAGTGAATTTACACTGCCCCTTTTTCGTGTCGGTTGCATCTAGTTTTCAGCTGCGGCCATTCTCTCTTCAGCCCGATGTCCTGACAGAATATTCATCATGCCGTAGTTTCCTTCATGGCAGGCATATTCATATATTTTGTCCGGCGTATTATCGAAAATAATTTCTCGGGTATAGGGCGCCGTAAATGAACCAGGATCATTGGAGGTGAATTGGTATTGCAGAGACTCTGGGCCAGTTCTGGTAAGGCGCTCTGTGTTTACCTTTCGTGATGTCTCGGGGCCGGTTGAACTCTTGTCTGAATAATTAGTGGTTTCGATAACAAGTGTATCCCCATCCCAATAACCTCTTGAATCGCCATGCCAGAGTTTTATGTTTTCATTAATGTGGGGCTTTGCTACCAGTGGAATGATACGTACGTCGTGAGCCATTTCCTGAATGATTGCGACAGTTTCTTTCGACTGTACGATTTGCCAGTAGCTGTTATATCCGGAACTGAGTCGTGGCGCGCCGAATGAAACGCATCTTTCTCCAAGGGGTCGATCGGTCCAGGTATCGGCAGGATGTTCCTGGCGATGTTCGCTTAGCTCTCTGGACGCGGCAATTGCGCGCTCAGTGCGAGGAGGGAATTGGCCATTTGGAGGATCAACGATTTGTGATGTGCGGCGGTGAATCTTACGCTCCGCCATCCATTGAGAGTCGTAGTTGCCCGTTGAAGGGTCGTAGGAGGTGATTTCGCCGCTAAAAGCTGCTGCCAGAACTCCTTCGCCAAATAGGGCATCGGCTCCGGCCTGATCGATCTCGATCAGACGCCTTTGCAGAAAATCCACATCCTCATCGGTGAGAAAGGTCTTGTCGCCAAATACCTCTGGCCGTTCAACCGGAGTGATCGTATTGTTTTCCCAAACACCCTGTAGATCAGGATGGCCATCGATGGTTCGGCCAAGCTGCCAATTACCACTGCTCTGCGCCAGCAATGGGCTCGAGACCAAGGCGAGGGACAAAAACAGGCTGCATTTTCTTAGTGTTTTTTTCATGGAGCGAGTCCTTTGAAGAAGGTGATGTATTCAACTCTAACCAATTGGTCAAATTTATCAACAGTTACAGCATTTGTCAGTTCTCAGCAGGCTTTCGCCTGGGTTCCGATAAACCGATACCGCGGGGGGTTCGGCTGTTTTTACTCGGCGCCGATGTGTAATACACTCTGTGTCTGATCTTTTTCCGAGAATTCGGATTTTCAGAATTAAATTATTTAAAAAACAAAGGCTTGCCTAAAAATGACACATAAAAAGCACAAATTTACTGCGGTACCCGTTTCACTGATTATGGCCGTTCTACTTACTATTGGCTCCGCCATGGTAAGTGCCGAAGAGCAGTGGCCCGCTGAACCGCCTGCAGAAGCGCCGGCACACTGGGGAGCGGTGTCTGCAAATTTTGAAGAAATTCCTTATCCATATCCTGTTCAATTCCTCGAGCTGAATCGATTCGGCGAGGACATGAGAATGGCGTATATGGACGTTGCTCCCACAGGTCGTGCCAATGGTCAGACTATTTTCTGGCAACACGGCATGAATTTTTATTCAGAAGCCTACACACCTACTCTTAAAGTGCTTAGCGAAGCAGGATTTCGCGTTTTGGCCGTTGACCGCATTGGTTATGGCAAGTCTTCAAAGCCGGTTATCCCTTATAACTTCAATTTCGTTGCAGCAAATATGAAGTCGTTGCTGGATGAACTGGGAATCGACGAAGTCGCCATCGTGGGCCATTCAATGGGCGGCATGGTAGTGAGCCGTTTTGCCATGTTGTATCCGGAGGTTCTCTCTCACGTAGTGATGGTGAATCAGATTGGTTTAACCGATCAGCGTCAGAGCCGCCCCTGGAGCGATCCATTCGCGACACCGGCTGGTAGCTCTAGCTATCGGTCAATTCTCGCCGGGCATCGGCGTTATTTCCCGAAAGACTGGCCTCCTGGTCATCTCGAGTTTGTCAGAAGGCAGTTTGGTCAAACCCTGAGCGGCGAAGCGCCTCGCCTTGCGATGGTTAGACGTCTGCAGGGTCAGATGCTCTACAACGATCCGGTAGTTTACGATTGGCAGCATATTTCTACCAAGACCTTGGTATTAGCAGGTGAGGAAGATGGACTGGTTGCGGATTTTCCAACTCTGGCTCGCCACGTCGTAAGTGAACTACAAAACGGAGCCTTGTATATGTATCCGGGAGTAGGTCATGCGCCACAGATTGAAATTCCAGATCTGTTTCACGCGGACCTGATTGATTTTCTTCGATCTGATCCGAATGAGCCGGCGAGTGACTGGAGATAAACCAGTCACTTTTCCGTATTTGAAAAAGTAGAAAAATAATAAGAAGGAAATAGTTAATGAAAGCCATAATCAGAGCCGCTGCTAAATTCAGTTCTCGTGTTTCTGCGATAGGTATCTTGCTGACGGCTGCGTCGCAGGTCTTTGCTCAGGGCCTACCCGGTACTGAGAATGGTGAATGGCGTTACCTCGGTGGCGATATGGGTAATACCCGTTATTCGCCGTTGGATCAGGTTAATGCCAGTAATTTTTCAGACCTTGAACAGGCCTGGGTTTGGCGCAGTGATAACTTCGGGCCGAACCTAGACTATTTCTCTCGATCCACACCGGTGTACGTGGACGATATGCTGTATACGGTTGCTACTCCGAGGCGACAAGTCATCGCCATGGACCCGGCAACTGGTGAAAACGTCTGGACCTTTCGTGAACCGGAAACCATTCGCCATCAGCGTTCGCCACGTCAGGCTTACGGCAAGGGCGTTGCCTATGCTGAGGTAGATGGTCGTGGTGTGGTTTACATTACGACACCAGGGTTTTTTCTCTGGGCTCTGGATGCCAAGACTGGCCGCCCTCTGGAAAACTGGGGCGGTCCTCAGGTGCAATTGGATGGGTTTGAAGACACTGGAGTTATCGACCTAATTCCCAAGCTGGTCGAAGATTGGGGTCCCTGGCAGGACTATGTCGTAGCAGGGGGTGAGTACAACCCTGATTATGGTATCCCGCGCGAACTGGGAATGGTTACTGCTTCAGCTCCACCTATTGTAGTTAACGGTGTCGTCGTTGTTTTGGTTGGACATCAGCCAAGCTACGGCCAAACCAGAATTGAGAACGTGCCTGGCGACATCATGGGCTTCGATGCCGCCACTGGTGAATTTCTTTGGAAGTTCCATTCCATACCAAGACCTGGAGAAATTGGTCATGAGACTTGGGAGAATGATGCCTGGCGTTGGTCAGGAGATATCTCAACCTGGGCTCCTGCTTCTGCAGACCCAGAGCTTGGCTTGGTATACATGGTCACCAATGCGTCTACGGTGCAAGCCTACGCAGGCCATCGACCCGGTGATAATCTCTTCGGTGGATCGGTGCTTGCACTGGATGTGAAAACCGGTGAGCGACGTTGGCATTATCAGATTCATCGCAGCGATCAGTGGAATTACGATTTACCTACGCCGCCGATGTTGATGGATCTAAATGTGAATGGTCAGAGTATTCCTGCGTTGATTCAGAATACCAAACAGGGATTGGTTTTCGCTTTTAACCGTGAAACCGGAGAACCCATTTGGCCTATCGAAGATCGCGCGGTAATACAGACAGAGGTTCCAGGCAATTACACTGCAGCAACCCAGCCATATCCAACTTGGCCAGAGCCGGTAGACCCAATCATTACCGACGGCCTGACTGAAGAATTTGTAATCGACTACACACCAGAGCTGAAAGAACAGGCGATGGTGATATTGAATGGCTATCGAGTTGGAGGACTTTATGTGCCTTCTTTGCCTCAAGGTCATGAAAATGACTTTATCAATAATATTGGCTGTATCGGTGCTGGTAATGTCATTCCCCATCCTCCTGTTGGAGATCCAAGCACCGGTCTGATGTTTTCCTCGCATGCGCGAAATTGTTTTGCGCCAGGATTCATGCGGCCTACAAATGGGTCGGATAGAGACAATCCAAACTACCCAGCTCCAGGTGAAGGTGGTGCAACACCTAATAGCACGCCAACAACAGGAACAACTGTTGCGGCATGGTTACCTGGTGGTGGAGGTGGCATGCCAACCATCGATGGCTTGAGATTATTTAAGCCAATGGATAATGAACTAACCGCCTATCAAATGAACACCGGAGATAAAGCCTGGTCACTTCCTGTAGGTGAAACGCCGGAGTCCATAAGAAACCATCCGCTGCTAGAGGGTGTAGATGTGCCCAATACGGGTGGCGTCGGTTGGTCAATTCAAATGGTGACGGGTGATTTACTGGTGCAAACCAGAGCGCTCAGTGAGGGCATGGTTCAATTTGTTCCAGACGCACCCTTGACCTTAAATGCCAGAGACAAATTCAGTGGAGAGATTGTGGGCAGCGTCGAATTGCCGGCCCCTGGACAGTACGGAATGATGACCTATATGCATAGAGGCAAGCAGTACATCGTTGTGCAGATAGGAAGTTCACGCACAGATTTCCCAGGTGGTTTGGTGGCATATAGACTGCCTTAAGCTGGAATTAGCAACAAAACAAAAAGCAGCAACAAAAAGGGGAAGATCATAAAGTGATCTTCCCCTTTTTTGTATCTGTCTCTGTCAATCTTCGACAGTGACGAACAGTTCATGTTACTCACAAATTGCTAAATGAAGTATTAGAAAGTGCCATTTACTTTAAGTGACACCACAGTACCTCGAGAACTGCATTGATCTTCAATCTCTTCGAGAATACCGGCGGATAGACGACCAACATAACGAATTCTCTGTCTACACTGCTCGTTAGTGGTGGCGTCACGTGCATCGAATCTAAAAGTGATGTTATCAAAGGCAACAAACTCCACGAATGCATTCACTGTGGGCTCGCCCAGGCTGCTTACGACGTCATCAATATCATACATCTTTTGGTTACTATCGAATCGGTTGCTCCAGCTCCCTCCCCAGTTCATGTTCCACTGAGGAACATCGTGACGAAAATTCATCGACCACCGGCCACGACCAAAAAAAGCGAAGCGTCTATCAATTCCGGTGAACGGGTCTGTGATCTCTGAATCGGCGACATTGAATCTCGAGCTGATCAAAAGGTTTGGCATATTGATCATCTTCATTCTGATGCTGGCATTGAGTGTCATGCCATACATGGAGCCGTCGCCGATGTTTCCGCGGGTGGACTGCAGGTCATCTTCGGAAGTGCTGATATCGATGCGATCAATCATGTCATGATGATCATGGTAGTAAATATTGGCATCAAGCACGCCTACATCATCCGGAAGGCGGTACTCTGCGTTGAAGTCATATTTCCACAACCACATTTGGCGCAGGTTGGCATTACCCGCCAGAGTGTTGGAATCATTATCCTGACTATCGGTGGATGCTACGAAGTCGCTGAAGCTTAGCTGGCTGACTCGCTTCTCGATGGAGCCTCGCAATTGCAAGGTTGGCGTCACATTGAAACGATAGTCCACCTTGGGTTTTACAAAATCGAAATCCCGTTTGTTATTGATATCACCCCATTGCTCGATTGTGGATGTCTCGTATAGAAGAGTACTTTCCAATGACATTCGAGAATTGATATTCCAGTTGTGAATTATAAATGGCTCGTAACGAATCTCTTCGACAGTTGATTTTGCGTTGGAAACCGAAACCGGTACCAGCCCTCCGAAAGCGGGGGAGGGAATTCCAGTAGAACTGGCTATTCCGAGGCCAAGATCTGAGTCGAGAATTGTCTGGGCGCGCTCTGCACCAAATTCAATATCTTGATCATCTCTTAAATCGAAAGTGTATGAGCCACGAACAATGCGCTCACGGGTTGTGCTTCCGGACGAAAGAAATAAATCTTTGGTTTCGATGCCGTCGTTTGCAACGTTGTATCTTTCCCTAACAATTGATCTATCGTAGGAGTTGCTGATAAATAAAACCTTGAAGCGATTGCCATTGTCTCTGAGGAATTCATAGTCACCGCCGAGTTCCCAGTTACTCTGTTCGCCAGGAATATCTTCTCTCTCGGTGTCCACCAAATTTGGTGTCACCGTCAGGTCGGTAGTAGTTCTAAATACATCTGTGGGATTGTCATTCTCGGAAAACAAGCCATTCAGACGGAAGCTGCTGTTTGCGGCAATCTCGTAATCGATATTGGCGCTATAGTCATAACTGGTTTGATCTCTAATTCTGTCTTCGATCACCCGGTCGTTGGGTGAAAAATCTCCAAGGATACTGTCTTCCTCACTTTCCTGATGGTCATAGCGAGGTTCAGCACCGGCGCTTAAAACGAAATCCAGATTCCCGATCTTGTTGCTATAGGATACAGATCCACCTGGTTCGTTAGTGCCATCTCGATAACGGTCCATATTCACTTCGTAGGAAATACTGGAGTTGGACAGCTCTTCGAAAAGCACCACATTCACTACTTGGCCACTACCTCGTACATCCAGATCTCCGGAGGTACCGCGAATGATCTCGATATAGTTCACCTGATCTGCGGTGATTCGATCAAGAAGGCCGCCGGTTGAGTTGTTCTTGCCAGCTGTGCGCTTGCCATTGATTAATGTCTGACTGCCACCGCTGCCGCTGCCGAATCCGCGTCCTCCACGTCCTCCGCCACCGGGACGAAAACCACTGCCACTGGAAGAGCTTTCAAGTCCGGGTATACGATCCATCATGTCTTTAGCTGTTACTGGTGCATATTGGCTGAAATAGGACGCTGGATACTGAACCGTGGTGTCATCATTCACACTATCTTGAGCCCAGACAGAAGCGGCTGATAATAAGCCTGCCGATAGAATTGCGGCTCGCGAAAAGCCAAGCAGGTTTCTCCCGCCGGTTTTTGCGGAGAAGGTATTACTCTCAGTCATTTGAGATCCTTGTAGTTCGCTGTGGCTTGAAGCCAGTAAATTCGAGTTTTCAGGTAGAAGTGGACCGTTAGAGGCCTCACTACTATTCAGTGCTGGGCATTATTGTCGGCCACGGAGGGAATCTCAATAGATCGTTACAGTTCCTCACAAATACAGGGTTGAGAGGCTGATTTACGGTTGTCTCTTTATTAGGGGGAGATGGTTCGCATCTCACCTGGCTGGGTAAATAAGTCCGCAGATCGAAGAGAAGGCGTCCTGCGAACAGGGTCGGAAGGGATGTTTACCGGAACATGGATGCCCACATTGCGAGAAGCACCTATGCGCTCAGTAAGAATTTGTGGTCCGGAGCGGGAATCGAAGAACCAATAGGGGGGGAATGCCATATCAACCTGGGTTCTGTTCCAAAACTCTTCATCTCGGGCAAAATGAACATCATTGGGGTCAGCATCGCCCATATGCAGAACGGTGGTATCACTGCCCTCACTAAGAGTAACTCGCCAAGAAATATTCTCTATATCAGTGCGCCCAGTTGGCCAGCCCGAATGAGGAATTCGCACTGCCTCTATGAACAGTCCTTCCATCTCCATACTTATCGGAGTGTCCATATACTCCAGGCTTACTGCGCTCACTCTATCGAAAACGGTGGAGTCATCGGCAGCCGCGATGGCGCGCATGGCAACAACAGCTTGTGTTGGAGCGTAGAGATGAATGCTTGTCTGTGCCTTGAGTAAGTTGAGTATGTCTTCGGGAGAAAAATGATCTCCATGATGGTGACTGATGAATACCGCATCAACATCTTCAAATGGAGGATCTCCGGCGAACAAGGCTGCCTGCATTGCGTCTGGCATTAAAAGGTATTGACCATAGGTTTCGCGAAACAGTGGGTCGAACAGGATGCTTGCTTCTCCCTGAGTCACCATCAAGCCTTCATTGGCCAGATATTGGGCTGTAGACTCCTGCGCCAAGCTCCATGAGCTCAAAGAGCAAGAGAAGCAAAGCATCGCTGTAAGTAGAGATTTTCCACCCATGATTTTTTCATCCACAGTTAGTTGATATTTAGGAGTAGTAAACCTAACAACAAAATTGATCTTAGTAAAAATTATGTATGCCTGGATTTCCCTTTGAAGCGAGAATTTCCATTACATCTGACCTATTCAACTGTTTCGATATGAATAAAACAAGGAAAAGGCAACTTTCTGTCGTTTCCATTGAATTGATCTTGGTCAAGACGCCCGCGAGAATTCATTTTAGAATGGGATCATCACTTGGCACATTCAAGGAGAAGCGTAATGCCAACTTTTAATAAGATTTTTGCAGTAATTGATCCGACTACCGACAATCAGATAGCTCTTACTCGAGCAGGGAAAATTGCTGGGCGGAATGAAAATATTTCGGTTCATGTTTACGAGGCTATTCATAGCAGTGCAGACAGTAAAGATGCCGAAGCTATGGAGCGAGTTGAGACTGCTCGCCACAAAGCTTGGCTGGAGACCTTAGTTACTCCTCTTCGTGAATCAGGTCTTGAGGTGGTTGTTGAGGTTGAATGGACTGCGAATTGGCGAGATGCTATCGCTCCGGCTGCAACAAGAGCTGAGGCCAGCATGATAATTAAAGCGGCCAATGCCAGAAGTGGCGCGCAGAGGCGCTTACTTAATACAGCTGATTGGACTCTTTTGCGTAATGCTCCTTGTCCGGTTTATCAGATCAAGAAAGATCAAATTTCAGATCAAATCAAGATATTGATGGCAATAGATATGTCTCGCGATGATGAATTGCATGTCAAGCTTAATGAACAGGTTATTGCTTATGCCAATGCTCTATTTGTAGGAGCCGAAGGCGCCAGTCTTCACGCAGTTAATTCCTATCCAAATTCGGACCACTTCGTATACAAGGATGATCTGGCGGCTAAAGCGGGAGTTGATTCTGCTAATGCGCATACAGTCGAAGGTCCACCTGAGACGGTTATTCCTGAAGTTGCTGAACTGGTTGAAGCTGACATTGTTATTGTCGGTACCGCGGCCCGTGATGGAATCAAGGCTGCAGTAATTGGCAACACGGCTGAAAAGATATTGGATGCGATTACAACCAATATCCTTACCGTAAATGTTGGTTAATCTGAGCTACTCTGGTTTTTCCCTAAGAGCTAGAAAATAAAACAGCAGGCCGGAACCAATAATTCCCAGCCCGAACAGACCTTCCACCGGCCTGCTGATCAATACAAACCACAAAGTCCAACCGGTTAAAGCCAGATAGATAAGAGGCGTAATCGGGTACATAAATGTTTTGTATGGTCTCGGCAGATCGGGCTCCCTCCATCGAAGTACAAAAGCTCCTAATACCGTTGCAAAGCTGTTTAGAGCAAGCGTAAATCCAGAAAAAACCAAAATTGATTCGAAGGTTGATGAAAAGATAAATAGCATTGCGATTGTAGATTGAAGATAAATCGCATTTGCAGGCACGCCATTTTTGTTTGTTTTTCCCAGTACGTTGAGTGCTTTAAAATCCTCGCCGATTACCTGGATAACTCTTGGCCCAGCAATGGTCATTGCGCTAACCGTAGAAATCAGTAGCAGGGCGAGTACGAAACCAATGAAGCGACCTCCCACATCTCCAAAAGCAGCCTCGGCTGAAATAAATCCCACCTCAACCTGACCGGCCATGGCTTCCATGGGCGCAGTGTAAAGAAACACAAAATTAAGAAGCACATAAAGGGTGGTTACGATAAGCGTTCCGCTAATCAATACCCAGGGCAGAGTTTTCTGTGGATTCTCTAATTCACTGGATAAATAAGTAGCGGCATTCCACCCGGCGTAGGCATAGCTGACGTAAATCAGAGAGACAGCAAAAGTGCCGCTGGTGAGCAGGCTGCCATCTCCCTGAACAGGAAGAAAAGTTACTGGCTGTGGGGTGTCGATTGCAACAATCGCGGCAAAGGAAAAAATAACAATTATTGCGAGCTTGATAATCGTCAGAACAACTTGTGTTGCGCCACTGTTACGCCGGTTTGTTGCATGAATTACAGTTAGAGCGAGGAGTAGCGAAGCGGCTAGTATTTTCTCCGCCATATCGCTTAAGCCGTCAGGTGACAGAGTCGAGGCATAGGCTGCAAAGGTTATTGCTGCCAATGCCACTGGTCCGGAGAAACCAACCGTGGATGAAACCCAGCCAGAAACAAAGCCGGCCGACGGGTGATAGATGTGGGTTAGAAAATTATACTCTCCACCGGAGCGGGGAAGACTTGCACCCAGTTCCGCATAAGTCATTGCGCCGCATAAGGCAGTCAATCCGCCAACTGCCCACAGCATTAACAATACAAAGCCTGAGCTTATATCGAGCAGCTGAAAGCCAAGGCTGGTAAAGACACCTGTGCCGATCATATTGGCGACTACGACGGCGGTAAGGGTTACATAGCGAAATTTGTCCGACTGCATGAACTGTCCATGTTGAAGAATGTCAGGAAGCGCTATTATTGCGGTGAATGCGGGGTACGTCTATCGGAATAGCGCATGTTGGGAAGCTTTAGCGTTTTACAGGGTCCTTATAAGTATTGAATCCATTCGAGGCTTTCGATAGGCTGGAGTGGTGTGAGCTAAAGCATAATCTTTGTATTTCAGCCTTGTCCCACGCGATCAAGCCTTTGGGTTGAAGTAACAATTCAGGAGTTAACAAAGATGAGATCTGTAGTAATTTTCGCAACAGCTATGATGCTGGCTGCCTGTGCATCCGATTCATCCACTCCGAGACCAAGACTGCCTACCGATGCCGAAGTCGAGCAATACAATGCCCAAGTGCCGAGAGATCAGCAAATTGTTTGTCGAATGGAAACCAAGCTTGGAAGCCGCTTCCCTCGAAGAGCATGCTACCGGGTTGGATATCTGGAAGAATTGAACGATCAAGGCCAGGATGTTGTAGACTTAATGCAAATTGATGGTTTATTGGACAGCCAATTACACTATCAATAAAGTTATCAATAAAGTTATCAATGTTTATTTATCGATATCGCAGCATTTCTCTATTGAGTTGATCTACCCTCGTAACGCCGAGTAGTTTCATGTCGCGTTCGATTTCGGTTTTAAGATTTTGTAATGCGCGTTCAACTCCAGGCTGCCCTGCGGCAGAAAGAGCGTAAAGATACATGCGCCCGCCTGAACAAGCTTTTGCGCCAGCGGCCAATGCTTTCATTACATGACTTCCTCTGCGTACTCCGCCATCGAGAATTATATCCACATCATCCCCTACTGCGTCTGCAATCTCGGAAATTTGGTCGAAAGGAGAGCGGGAGCCATCCAGTTGCCGACCTCCATGATTGGAAACCATGATCGCATCGGCGCCGATATCGACAGCTTTTTTGGCGTCGGCAACACTCATAATCCCTTTTAAACAAAATGGGCCATTCCATTTTGCACGCAGTGCTTCGGCGTCGGACCAATCCATAGACTGATCGAGCATTTCGGCAAAGTAATCACCAATGCTTACCGCCACGTTTGATCCTTTTTGTACGAAGTCTTTAAGTTCCGCTAACTCGAATGAGTCTCGTAAAAAATAGTTCGCGGCCCAACCCGGATGGGTAGCAAAACTTAGCAGGCTCTTAAGTGTCAATCGTGGTGGTGAAGTAAATCCAGTGTAGAGATCTCTCTCTCGATTTCCTCCGGTGATAGTGTCCACTGTGAGGGCGAGGGCATTGAATCCGGCAGCCTGTGCGCGGTCAACCATTGCGTCATTTAGTCCTCTGTCTTTGTGAAAATAGAACTGGAAAAGTTTCGGAGTGGAAATCATCTCGCCAATCTCCGCCAAACTTACCGTGCCGAGAGCTGAAACGCCGAACATGGTGCCGAATTTTTCTGCAGCACGAGCCACTGCGCGTTCACCATCGTGATGAAATAGGCGCTGAAGAGCAGTGGGAGAGCAGAAAATTGGCATATCCAGCTTCTGCCCCATCACAGTTACCGACATATCGATTTCTTCCACACCGGCCAAGACGTTAGGAACGAGGTCGCAATCGTCAAATGCAGAGGTATTTCTGCGGTAGGTGATTTCGTCATCTGCCGCGCCATCAATATAGTGAAAAATGGGACCGGGAAGTCGCTGTTTGGCTAAAAGGCGGAGATCTTCCACGTTGTGGCAATTCTTGAGGCGTCTGAACATATTGCTAGCTCTATCTATTGCTTATATGACTCGCATTATCTATGGAAAGACTCAAGAATCGAAGGCCTTATTGAAACAAACTGAAACAATATAGCTCTCCCGAATAGGCTCGTTCTTCCTTATACTGTGCTAATCTTCCAATTAATCGTGGAACCAGTGGAAAAGATGAAAATGTTCAGCAAACAGTTACTTGCCCTTGCTCAAAGACTTGGGTTGTATTGCATCTTGGCTCTCTTACCGGTCTCCGTTCTGGGCCAGAACATCGCAGTTACTCACTGTCAGGGTGCCTGCCCTCAATATGCCTCCAATATAGTCGCCAACCAGGCAAAAATTGTAATTCATCATGTTTACGCGGCTGGCTTGAATAACGACTCGGGAATGCCCGATTGGGTGGCATATCATTTAAGCAGTGATGCTGTAGGTGTTGCCTCTTTGTTACCGCGAAACTGGCAGTCTGACAGTCTGTTAAGGTTTTCAGACGCAGGAGATCTAATTGAAGTAGGCGATTCTGAATTTTCGCTAGCGCAAATTAGCGCGGATACGAGCGCCTATGCCGGGCTTGGTGCGCCCGATATGCAGGAAGAGGAAACGGTTCGCCTTGCGCCAATGACAAGTTTCGCAAACACACCTTATTGGCCTGAACTTAATAACATAAGCAATATGGTTCCAATGCCAGCCAATCTTAGATTAGGTGCATGGCTAAAGCTTGAACAGGCGTTGAATCAGCTTGTTGACACCGAAGAAGATCTCTATGTCGTAAGCGGTCCTCTGTTCCTTATAAGTCAGCCATTGAGCACCTCCCTGCAGGGAACTGATTTTGGACCGGCTGCGTATTACAAAATAGTATCCAGTGATGACGGATTTCTGTCCTTCATGTTTCCAGAAAATATGCAGCGATATGAATCATTCTGTGACAGGCGTATGGCGCTGGATCAGATTGAGGGCATGAGTGGTCTAAATATTTTTCCGGGACGAGAACCAAAAGAGTCTGTCAAATTACTTGATGCTTTGGGTTGTGGTTAACTCCCGTTTCACCGTTTGAATAATGTTGTAGTGCACTATTTATTTTGAAAGAATAATTAGTAATAAAGAATGCTTGTTAAGAAAGAGCAGCTACAGTTCGATCAATCTGATTTTCTGATACGGAGCACATAATGAAAAAAATCAGCTCACAATTTATTTCTAGCAGCTTACTGGTGATCGCCAGTACTTTTTCACTAGCAATTTTTGCTGCAGACAATTATACGGTTCCCAAAACTGAATGGGGCCAACCTGATCTGCAAGGTGTTTGGAATTTTTCATCCGATACTCCCATGCAAAGACCCTCAAGATTTGGTGACAGACAGTTTCTAACTCCTGAGGAGCTCATTGAGATTCAGGCGCGAAGAGCATCTGCTGATGCCAGCAACGATGGGGCTATCAATGTTGAAGGAGTTGATGGGTCCTATAATGATTTCTGGGTTGAGAATGCCGGAATTGGTGGCGACGCCCGTACATCTCATATCGTCTATCCGGAAAATGGCAGACTGCCGTCTCTTGTGGAAGGAGCTATTGCCAATCAGGGAGTCTATGGTGGAGGCACTACTGGCGAGTCACGCCCGGTACGAATATCTGCTGGCGGCATTGGTACCGATGGACCTGAAGACAGAGGTCTTTCTGAACGATGTATCATTGGATTTAATGGCGGGCCACCGTTTGTTCCCAGCCTGTACAATAACAATGTGCAAATTTTTCAGAGTAAAGATCATGCAGTACTGATGACTGAAATGATTCACGATTCACGCATTGTGCCCCTGTTTGATTCCGCAGATGATTTGTCTGCCCTCGACGATCAGCTGAGATTATGGACTGGAGATTCCAGAGGCTACTGGGACGGAAATACATTAGTGGTTAAAACAAGAAATTTTAATGGGCTCGCCGCAAGTTTTGGTTCAGCAGGAACATCGTTCGATAAGGTTTTAACAGAGCGTTTTACAAGAGTAGGTCCGGTTACCGTAAATTACGAATTCACAGTCGATGATCCTTCTACTTATACAGATAGATTCACAGCGATCGTGCCAATGACTAAAGTGGCGGGTCAGCTCTATGAATATGCCTGCCACGAAGGTAACTATGGAATGGTAAATATCTTGCGCGGTGCCAGAGTGCAAGAGAGACTCGAGCAGGAGTCACGTTAGACTAGTAGTCTAGCGTCTCCAGCTGCACTAAGGGTTGGCACTATCTCAATTCATCTGATACTTCACTTTCTGGTGCCTGCTGGAATTGTAGCTGGATTCTTTCGCAAGCAGTGGCGGCGAGCCTATTTAATAATGATCGGAACTATGGTGGTCGACCTCGATCATCTTCTTGCTGATCCGATATACGACCCAGGTCGTTGCAGTATAGGATTTCATCCGCTTCATGAACCCATTCTGTTTGCGCTCTATTTCGGCCTCTGTTTTCATTCCAAGACTAGATATATAGGTCTCGGGCTCGTGGTTCATATGGCTCTGGATTCTTTGGATTGCCAGCTCACCAATGGAATTTGGTTCGTCTAGGAAAATATTGTTAAGGTAGTGGAAATAAAATGCCACTAAGGTTCATAGCTATGATTTATAACAACGTTCTACTTACTGTGAATAAGGACAGCGATGTAGAAGAGGTTAGAGGCCTGTTGGCAGAACAAGCCAGGCGCTCAAGCGAAGAACCGGGTTGTGTTCGTTTCGAGGTCTATCAATCACAGGCCGAAATTGGTCAGTTTTTTCTTGTGGAGCAATGGGAGACTCAGGAAGATCTCGATGCGCATAAACAAGCAAAAGCATTTACCGAACTCTATATTCCCAAAGTAATACCTCTGGTCAGCAGAACGCCTCATCCATCAGATCTTGTGTGGCCCTAGTTTTTTCAGGGTTGGCCTAAGCTTGAGCGGGAAGAACAGGAAGTTACATGAAGTTAGCAAAACAATTAGAAAAGCTTGGTACGGAAACAGCGTTTTCTGTATCCGCGGCGGCTGCAGCCTGGGGGGCGAAAGGCAACAAGATATATCCTTTCCACCTGGGGGATATAAATATTGCCACTCCGCGAAATATTATTGAGGCAACAGAGAAGGCGATTGCAGATGGCTTTACCGGTTACTGTCCCGGAGCCGGAATTCCGGAATTGCGAGAGGCGATTGCCAGAGACGTAGGCAGTAAGAGGCAGTTGAATTACAGCGATTCGAATGTTTCCATTCAGCCTGGAGGAAAGCCGGTGATTGGAAAATTTCTCGCTGCCGTGATGAATCCAGGAGATGAAGTCCTCTATCCAAATCCTGGATACCCCATCTATGAATCCCAAATTGAATACCAGGGTGGTGTTGCTGTTCCTTATGGATATATGGAGACAGAGAACGGTTTTGATCTCGACATGGAAGCTATCAGGAGAGCCATTAACCCAAACACCCGCGTGCTTATCTACAATAATTTTCAGAACCCGAATGGTGCGCAATCCTCGCCCGAAGAGATGCGGCAACTTGCAAAATTGGCCATTGAAAATGATCTATGGGTTTTGAGTGACGAAGCGTATTTTGAAATTCAATACGCCAACAAAGCCGAATCAATAGTAAGTATCGATGGCATGCAGGAGCGAAGTGTCATTCTCTATACCTGTTCGAAACGCTTCGCCATGACGGGTTGGCGCCTGGGAGCAGCGATTGGGCCCCAGAATGTTATCGATGTCATTAACAAGATGAATACTAATATCGAATCCTGTACTACACATTTCATTCAGAAAGGAATGGTGGAAGCGATCGAAGGAGACTCTTCCGGACCTGAAGCGATTATCGAAGAATTGAGAAAGCGCAGAGATGCTGCGGTTGAAGGTCTCAATGGGATTGCAGGAATTAGAATCGCAGCACCTGAAAGTACTTTTTATCTTTTCCCTAATGTATCGTCGATCATGCAACGGAAAGGCTTTCACAATGTTAATCAGCTTATGGATGAAGCCTTGATAGAAACCAATGTATCTTTCTGTACTCGCAATCATTTTGGTCGACCAACGCCCGGCGAGAAAGACTTCTATATCCGATTTGCCTACTCAGGTATTGGGGTAGCAGATATAGAGGAAGGCCTGGAAAGATTAAAAACTTATTTCGAAAAGTAGAAAGACAGAGTATGTTTGCCTACAGCGGTCGCGTTGTGTGGCGTAAATTTTGGAAAATAGAGAGGATTTAGAATGAAAAAGTTTGGAATAAAAGAATTAGTATTGATAGTTATCGCTAGCTTCGGCTTCGCAAATTTAAGCAATGCCCAGAATGGGCCTCCACCCTGTGGACCGGCTGCTGATCTGTCTTCAGACCTGGGGGCAAACGTTGCTGCCGATTCCCGTTGCTTCGAGCTGCGCATGTATACAGCAGAGCCAGAAGTGGATGGAGTTGGTGGTATCAACAATCTCCATCAAAGATTTCGTGAGCAAGAAGTAGCTATCTTCGAAAAGCTCGGAGCCCAGGTGTTGGCGGTTTGGCAGCGGTTGGATGATCCCAACACCCTGGTGTGGATGTTGGCCTATAGAGACCGTGCCCACCGGCAGGAAGTTTGGGAAGCCTTTGGCACAGATCCGGAATGGATAGCATTGCGTGAGAAGTACCCTGTGCCTATTTCAGCCGAGACATATACGATGAGTGCAACCGACTATTCCAATTTTAAATAGCAAAAAGCAAATAAAAGCTTTTGCGGATTAGCTTAAGAAGGAATATCCTGCTTCAAAGCTCTAAAAATAATAAGGAGAAGGTAATGAGCAGTATCGGAGAACTCAATAGAAGAACCTTTCTTAAGAACGCAGGAATTACAGCAGTAGCGGGGGCTGCGGGCGCATTGTCTAGCACTGCGGCGCAGGCAGCCCCAGCGCCACACGCCAGAATGAACGGTGGAAAATACGACTTCGATACCGTTTATAATCGGGTAGGGTCCAACTGCTCCCGCTGGGACGGTGCCGCCGCTCCTTACCCCGAGGGTGTCTTCAAGTACGGCATGGGTGTGGCTTCGCAGGATTTCGAGTGTGCACCTTGTATTACTGAAGCACTTGCCGAGCGGGTTCAGCACCACAATTGGGGCTATATGGCAGGTGCCCAGACGGACACCTTAGTAGAGTCCATTATCAACTGGAAAGGCGAGCGCAATAACCTTGACCTCGACCCTGACAGTATTACTGTATCTGATGGAGTCTACCCAGGTATGATCGCCGCGATGCGCGCGTTTGTGCCAGCCGGTGGTAAGGCGCTAATCATTACTCCCGCCTATTCTGGTTTCTACTCAATGGCTCGCGCTGCCAATATAGGCACAGTCGATAGTCAAATGAAGATTGTTGCAGGTCGTTATGAGCCCGATTGGGCGGATCTGGAATCGAAGATGACATCGGACGTTCGGGTGCTGATCGTATGTAACCCACAAAACCCTACTGGCAATGTTTGGCGTGCAGATGAACTAGAGCGTATGGGTAGGTTAGCCCTAGACAACGATGTAGTCGTTCTTTCGGACGAAATTCACTGCGACGTCGTTCGTCGTGATCACAAATTTACACCTTTCGCCTCCCTGGCTGACAGAGCTGTAGCAGATAACAGCATATCGTTTACTGCTATCAGCAAAACCTTCAATATGGCTGGCTTGAAGAACGCCTATTACTATTCATCTAATCCCACACTGCTTGGTCGTGTTGATCAATATCACCGAGCAGAGTTAAGTACGCTGGGAATGGTAGCTACCGAGGCGGCTTATAAGCATGGTGGTGACTGGTTCGATCAGGCCAATGCATATATGGATGATAATCATCAATTTATTGAAGACTACGTAAAGGCTAATTTGCCGAACGTGGGGTATACCCGCAACGAAGGAACCTATATGACTTTCCTGGATTTTTCCAAAGTGATTGCTGCTTTGGGTCCTGAAGAGTTGATGGCTGCTTATGATCGTGAAACAGCTGACCAGGCATTTCGAGAATGGCTGGTTTATAACTCTGGAGTCTATCTGAATTACGGCACAAGTTATGGCGCCGGCGGAGAAGGCCATGTTCGTTTGAATGTTGCTTCATCACGCTTGATACTCAATGAAGCCTTTGACGCAATCGCCGCGGCCATACGCAATGCATAAATGAAGTGTAAGAAGTTACTCAGACGAGGAAAAACACAATGAAAATAACACGTCGAGGATTTGTAGGAACTATAGGGCTAGGAGCGGCCACCAGTCTTTTATCCGGGACATCATTAATAAACAAAGGTGCCAGTGCGCAGACAGTTGCAGATGCAGAATCCGGTGTTTATGACGGCGGCATCATGCAGCTTAATCAAAATGAAAGCGCGCGAGGTCCCGGACCTAAAACCATGCAGGCAATTCACGCCCACACTACCAAGAGAGTAGGGCGAGGTTATTCACCTGATCATGTGAATGAACTTCGATCCGCCCTCGCAGATGAATACAGTGTTGGTCGGGAAAACGTGATGATGGCAACTGGTTCATCGCCTATTCTACGTGGTGCTGTACGGGCTTTTTGCACGGCTGAAAAAGGACTTGTTTCTGCCGGACCGACATATTCAACCTGCGAACAGGTTGCCAGACAGATCGGTGCTGGATTGGAGGTTATTACTCTTGATAACTCCATGCATATCGATCTAGATGGCATGGCGAATGCTGCAGTGGGCGCGGGTTTGGTTTATTTTTGTAATCCCAATAACCCAACTGGGACAGTGCATGGCCCCGGGGCAGTTGAGGGCTTCGTCAGACGTATTATGAGAGAGTCGCCGGATACCAAAATCCTGATTGATGAGGCCTATATAAATTACGCTGCAGAAGGAACAATAGAAACGGCGTTACCTCTGGTTCACGAGTTTGAAAATGTCTTCATCAGTCGTTCTTTTTCTAAGGCCCATGCTCTAGCCGGTTTGAGAATCGGATATGCGCTGGGGCAGGAACAGACCCTGAAAGCCATGACCGATGTCTGGGGCATGGGTGAGGTCAATATGCTGGGTGCTGTAGCCGCATTAACAGCCTTACAGGATAAAGAGCATCTTGAATGGGAGCGGGGAGAGAATGCCGAGATAAGGGCGTTTGTTTCCAATTCATTTCGTGAAATGGGATACGAAGTTACTGAATCCAGTACTAACCATATCTTTGTAAACCTTCGTCAGCCAGCTAGGGATTTCCGCGCTGCCTGTCTAGAGAACAAGATATTGGTAGGCCGGGATTTTCCGCCATTTGAGAATACTCACTGCCGGATTTCCATGGGAAGCCGGGAAGAAATGGCTATCGCTGTAGAGGTGTTTAAGAAAGTTTTAGCCTGAGAATCAAATAGAACTGCCAAGGGGCAGAGCCTATTTCATGTTATGTGAAATGGGCTCTGCCCCTTTCTTCTTTCCTGTTATTATTCCCGCCTAGTTTTGTTTTAGAGCTCTGTGAATGAGTTCCAAGTAGAGTTTCGAGACAGAGTATGAGCAAGCAGAAAGATTTTGAAAAAGCCGCTGAACTGGCACTGCAAGAGGCAGTGAGCTGGAGGTCAGATGGTGTGAAGTTGCCGGCCATTCCCACTGCCAGTAAGGAAGACATGTTAGCTCTGTTTGACGGAGGGCTTCCTGAGACTGGTAATAGTGGTGAAGCAGTGATCGAACAACTCATCAAGGCGGCTGAGAATGGATTGGTAAACAACACTCACCCAAACTTCTATTCGTGGGTACAGGGCAGTTCACACCCAGTTGGAGTGGCGGCTGATATTTTGACTTCTGCATGGGGACAGAATGCCGCTATTTATCAGACTGCTCCCGCTGCAGCCATAGCCGAAGAAGTTGCTGCAAAGTGGTTGCTTGAATTGCTTGGGCTTCCCAGTTCTTCTTCGCTTGCTTTCGTAACCGGCGCCACTATGGCTAGTTTTATCTGCCTGGCGGCTGCTAGAAGTGAGGCTCTCAAACGCCATGGTTATGATCTCGAGGAAGAGGGCATGAGTGATGCTCCTGCCATTCATGTCTTCCTCGGAGCTGAAGCCCACGCGACCATTTTGTCGGATCTTCGTTATTTGGGCTTCGGTCGAAATAATCTTGTGTTTATAGATGTGGATGATCAAGGACGGATGCTGGCGGACGATTTGCGACAGCAGATGAAGAATTTCGAGGGCCCCAAAATAGTCATTGCACAAGCGGGCCATATTAACTCCGGGGCCTTTGATCCCTTCAATGAAATTGTAGATATTGCCAGGAGTCACGACACCTGGGTTCACGTGGATGGAGCATTCGGTCTGTGGGCAAATGTCGTTCCTGAATTGAGCGACCTTTGTGCCGGCATAGAGAAGGCCGACTCTTGGACAGTTGATGGTCATAAGTGGTTGCAGGTTCCATATGACTCCGGGTTTGCAATCGTAAAACATCCTGACGCTCACAAGCGGGCAATGGACATTTCAGCGAGCTATCTTGTCAGGGATGAGAGAGACGGTCGCAACCCAAGTCAATTTAGCCCTGAGCTTTCTCGCAGATCTAGAGGCTTTGTGGTTTGGGCTGTTTTACAGGCGATGGGCAAGCAAGGTGTTCAAGAGATGGTGGCACGCCACTGCCGCTGCGCGCTTCACTTGCAGAGTCGACTTGCGGAGGTTTCTGGTGTTCGCATACTCAACGAAGTAAGACTCAACCAGGTAGCCATAGCATTTGGTGAGGGAGCTTCGTCTGAGGAATGTGATCGAATGACTAATGAAGTTATCGATGAGATAAGATTGGAAAACACAAATTTTGTTCTGGGCGCTCGCTGGAAAGAGCAAGTAATCCTGCGAATTTCCATAATTTCATTGTTCACTGATTTGGAACACATCGACAGTTTGGCTGATTCAATAATCAGGGCGTGGGCAAAAGTTGCTCGCTAAGTATTTTTGTAAGTGAATGAGGTTTTAGATGTCAGATAGAGAAGTAAAGGCTTTGGCGGAGAATGTAGATGCGCCGCAGTTTGAGGTAATGGCGTTCACAATTCCTCCTGAATTGAGTAAGGCAAAGGTTGCCGTAGTTACATCGGCTTCTTTGCATCACGTAGATCAGGATGATTTTGATCCGGCCGATGAGGGTTTTCGAGTTCTCGACAATAGGAAAAGAGACTTCCAATCCGGTCACTGGAGTCCGAATTTTGATAGCACAGGTTTCGCGGTTGATTTTAATACAGTGATTCCGCTGGATAGATTGGATGAGCTTGAGCGGGATGGAAAAATAGGAAAGGTTTCTGATGTTCATCTTTCATATGCCGGGAATCAATTCGATCTCAGCGCCATTCGAATGGACAGTGGGCCGGCGGGTGCAAAATTGCTGAAAGAAGCCGGGGTCGACGTCGTACTGCTCACCCCGGTCTGACCTCTTTGCACGCGTACCGTGAGTACGCTAGCACATGTATTTGAAGCAGCTGGTTTAGCGACAGTCGCTCTTGGATCAGTTCGTAAACAAATTGAAAGCACAGCGCCACCCCGTGGTTTGATATGTAACTTTCCCCTAGGTAGACCTCTAGGTAAACCTGACGATGGGGAATTTCAACATCGTGTTTTGGCCCACGCTTTTTCTCTTCTTGATTCAAGCGAGCCCGTTCTTGATGAATTTGATGACGCAATCGAAGATGATAGTACTGAAGTCCTTGCCTGCCCCTTACCGGCCCGCAGCAATGAAAATCTTCATCCGGCAATCGATGAGTTGCGAGGCTTGCGACCCGCCTATGACAGAGGGATATCGAAATACGGTAATCGAGCTGGCACAGGAAGAGCAATCGGAGTTGATGAACTCGAAGCAGCGATTGAGGCTTTAGTTCGGGTTAGCGAAGGAACTCCCTGGAAACAGGCTGGAATTCCAGGCATCCCCTCCCGTGTGGCGCAGGATATTCGAGGCTACTATGAAACGGCCGCACTAGGTTTGAGTGATCATATTCCCGCTGCATGGGCTGGTACAAATTGGTTTTTCGACGAAACTGAGAGTGGCAAACTGGTATTGGCGGCACGGGCAGTTATGCGTGACGCTGGAGAAAAGAGACCAATCTGGTTCTATATGACTCCAGGAGATCGTTAGTCAAAATGATATCTTCGAATAGCTATATTGGTTTGGGTGAACGGTTCTACGAAGAAGAGCAGCCTATTCCTGTATCAGAACCAGAGCTGTTTCTGTGGAATGATGGTCTTGCTGAACAACTTCAGATATGTGAAATCCTGGGCCTGGACTCTTGCTCCAACCCCGGCTCCAACTCCAAGGATTTCTCAGAAAAAGACAGTAAGATTCTAGCCGAATATTTTTCCGGTAATCAGATAGTTCCTGATTCCAGTCCTATAGCTCTCGCCTACGCAGGTCATCAGTTCGGTCAATTCAATCCGCAGCTGGGAGACGGCAGGGCGCATTTACTCGGAGAAGTTTTAGATCGCGATGGCAAGTATTGGGATCTCCAGCTCAAAGGCTCAGGCCCTACTTCTTTTTCTCGAGGCGGCGACGGACGTTGCGGTATCGGTCCGGCAATAAGGGAATTTCTGATGAGTGAAGCAATGCATGCTCTCGGTGTCCCGAGTACGCGTTGCCTCTCAGTGGTAACTACAGGGGAAGCAGTATACCGAGACCGAGTACTACCTGGAGCCGTTGTTAGCCGAATAGCATCTAGCCATCTTCGCGTTGGCAGTTTTCAATTCTATGCTGCTCGTGGAGACGTCGAGGCATTACAATTGCTTCGCGATTTTGCTATCGAGAAACATTGTCCTGAATTTGGGCCAAGCTTTGGTTCAGAGGTAAGAGATGATAAAGAGCGAACGCTTCTGCTTCTGGATTGGGCAATAGAAAAACAGATTCATCTCGTGGTGGAGTGGATGCGAGTAGGTTTTATACATGGAGTATTGAATACGGACAACACAGCGCTCTCAGGAGAGACTATTGATTTTGGACCCTGCGCAATGATGGGCGTTTACGATCCGGCGACGGTATATAGCTCGATTGATCATATGGGCAGATATGCTTTCGGCAAACAGCCGAATATTATCCACTGGAATCTTGCAAGATTTGCTGAGTGTTTACTGCCTTTGATCAAAGAAGATGACAAGCAGTCGGCGGATAAAATCGAATCGATGATTGCCGAGGTGCCAGATAGAATCAGTGAGAAATATAGTTCGATGATGGCGAGCAAGTTTGGCATTGCCGCTCAGGTTTCCAGTGACAGTGATTTACTGAACTCATTGCTGGAACATTTCGCTGTAAATAAGTTGGACTATACAAATACTTTTAATCTTCTGACTGAATCCTTGAGCTCGGGCTCTGCCCGAGAACAATCAGAAGGTTTGCTGAAACAATTTTTTCCAATCTGGTGGAGCCGGATTGTAGACCAGGAAATTTCGATGGAACAAGTTCAGGCTCTGATGCGAAAAAATAATCCTGTGGTCATACCAAGAAACCATCATGTTGAAGCCGCAGTGAAGTCAGCTGAAGAGGCTCTGGACCCAGCGCTTGCAAACAGGATGCTTGAGGTAATGCGAAACCCCTATAGGTCAACAACTAACACAGCTCTCTATCAAGACCTTCCTGTGGATGGAGATAAGCAGTACCAAACCTTCTGTGGAACTTGATCAGGCGTTCAGCCTGGTCCATCGATAATCCTGTGATATGTTGAAAATTGGCGTGTTATAGAGGATATTACGGGAATAGCAGAAGAGAGTAGCAATAGGTAGCAATAGAGAGGTACGCCGTGGAATCCTTAGCGAGTAATGGACATTCTCATCATCAGCTTAAAGCCGGACTGACTTGTTCAGTTCTATTTCTCTGCCTGTTCTCGATCCAGGTCTCTGGTGCCGAGAGAGCTATCGAAATAATCGATGAAATGGAAGCGCTCTATCAGGGCGCGTCCAGCAGTGCCACCATGACCATGATTGTGGAAACCCCTCAATTTGAAAGAACCATGGAAATGGAGGCTAGTTCGATTGGTACCGAGAAATCCTTCATTCGAATTCTCTCTCCGCGCAAGGATAGAGGAATAGCCACACTCAAGCTAGATATGGAAATGTGGAATTTCCTGCCCAAGATCAATAGAGTAATTAAAGTGCCTCCATCCATGATGATGGGGTCATGGATGGGCAGCGACTTCACCAATGATGACCTGGTGAAGCAAACCACGCTGACCGATGAATATTCCCTTACCCTTGAAGAAACAGATGAGCAGTACGCAATAATTCTCGTACCCAAGGAAGAAACCGTTACTGTTTGGGGAAAGATCGATTACATAGTAAATAAGGAATATATGGTTCCTGTAGCTCAGAATTTCTATGACGACAATGGAGAGATAATTCGAAAACTGGAATTCAGTGAATTGAGAGATTTTTCCGGGAGAATGATCCCATCTCGATTAGAAATGATACCCATGAATAAGGAAGGTAATAAAACAATAATAATCTATGACGAGTTGAAATTTGATCCTCCCGAAGTAGATGAGTCCATATTTACGCTTCGGAATCTTAGAAGTCGTTTCTAATGCTTCTACTTAAACTCGCTTTTCGCAACATTTTCAGGCAGCGGCGCAGATCCTTACTAACAGCTATCAGTATGGCGGGAGGATATATACTGTGTACCTTCAGCTTTTCTCTGAGCGAGGGCAGCTACAATAACGCCATTTCATTTTTTACTCTCGACCATACCGGTCATGTTCAGATTCACAAAGAAGACTATCTTCAGCGCCCCAAGATTCATAAAACCATTGATGATCCTGAGCAGCTAAGCGAAATACTGGATTCAAGAGAAGATATTGCAGCTCATACTTTGAGAGTATTTGCTCCTGGGATTGCCTATTCTGATACTGACAATTCCCCCGCTCAGATTATTGGTGTTGATCTCGAAAGGGAACGAACCACCAGTACGCTGGAACAAAAAGTTAGCTCTGGAAGCTATATCGGAAGCGACCTCGATAGTGACGGCTACTATTCAGCGATGATTGGTGCAGGGTTAGCCAATAGCCTGAACATAGGTTTGGGTGATGAGTTGATACTGATTTCTCAGGGAGCTGATGGCTCTGTTGCCAATGATATTTATATAGTGAATGGAATTATTGGAAATCGAGATTCTCCAGACAGGAATACGGTATTTTTGCCTCTGGTGGCTGCGCAGGAATTTTTGAGCATGTATGGCAGAGTGCACGAAGTTTCTATATTGCTCAATGATGAAGGCGATTCTCGTTCAGAAGCCAGCCTATTACAGGAAGAATTGCAGGACCTGTCAGTAGCTCCCTGGCAGGTGGTAGAGTCAACTTTTTATCAATCAATGCAAACAGATAAACAAGGTAACAATTTCTCCATGGGGGTGATTGTCTTCCTTGTTTTCGTGGGCGTTCTTAATACAGTGCTGATGTCTGTTCTCGAGCGAACCAGAGAGTTTGGTGTGCTGAAGGCTATAGGAAGCAGGCCGACAAAAATTGCACTAATGATTACTCTTGAGACTGGCTTGTTAGCCTCGCTAAGTGTGTTAATGGGGCTTTTGATTTCTCTGCCGCTAATTGGATGGTTCACCGCAGTTGGTTTTGAACTCGCGCAACCTATGGATGTTGGGGGCATTGTTATGAGCCATATGACCGGTGAGATGTCTTTTTATGTGTTCGCGATACCGCTGGCATTGATAGTATTGTTTGCTTTACTAATCAGTATTCCTACTGGTATCAGAGCAGCGAGAATCTCGCCCACAGAAGCGATGCGGAGTACGTAGTGCTGACACTTAAACTCGCCTTCCGCAATTTGTTTCGAAATATCCGTCGAACCATTCTAACGGTCATGTTGATTTCCTTGAGCCTGGCAGCGCTGATCGCTGTAGATGGCATTATGAGGGGCATGCTTACACTGATGGTGGAGAATGTTACCAGTACGATATTTGGCGAGGCACAAATACACAGGGTCGGATTTCGGGAAAACATGGATGTAGATATCTATCTCGAGAACTCCAATGAACTGGAGCAAACGCTTCAACAGGATGCATCCCTGGAATCATATACTCCACGGGTGATGAGCGGCGCAATGATTTCTTCCAGTTATAACGTTTCCGCTGGTTTGCTCTATGGAGTTGACGCAGATCGAGAGAGAACAATTAGCAAATTGGCGCAAGCAGTGGTTCGAGGAGAATATCTCAGTGGAGCAGATAGTGAGTTGCTCATTGGCCATACAATGGCTGATCTGCTTGAGGTAGACCTCGGTGATCGCATTGTGCTGACGCTGTCTGAAGCAGGATCAGGAGAGTTGGCCCAAGCCCTATACAGAATTTCCGGGATAGTAGATTTCGGTATGCGTGAACTGGATGATAATTTTGTATTTGTGAATATTTCTTCTGCGCGGCAAACCTTGGGAATGTCTGATCAGCAGACCCATGAATTCGTACTCAAATTTGTAAACTCTGAAGATGCAGAGAATCCCGATTTGAGCATTTTCCAACAATTAAACGATGAAGAGGTCGAAGCCCTGGGTTGGTTGGAGTTAAATGAGCAGCTTGGTTTGATCATCGAGTTATCATCTTTCACTTCCCTAATAGTCGGGCTCATTCTTTTCTTTTTGGCATCTCTCGGTGTGATTAACTCCATGTTCATGTCAATATACGAGCGCATCTACGAGTTTGGTGTTATCAAAGCCATTGGCACTCGGCCAGCTGCTATCAGCCTTCTAATTCTCTTTGAAGCTCTCCTAATAGCGCTAATTAGTTCCATTCTGGGAATTATTTTGGGTTATCTACTTGGTTTGTATACTTCGAATTACGGAATCGGTATGGGAGAAATGGAGTTTTCTGGCATAGCCATAAACAACAATATCTTTTCCGAATTCCATATTTCGCAGTTCACTCAGTTTCCAGTATATGTGGTTCTGCTGACAATTGTGGCTGCGATATATCCTGCCAGATTTGCCGCGAAGATAATCCCCTCTGACGCACTGCAGAGAAGTCTTTAGGAGTTAGTATGACAGCTGTAATTTCAACTAATGAAGTATGTCGCTATTTCGGTGATGAAGAAGAAACCATGGTCAAGGCCGTGGATAGGGTTTCTATCGAAATTGAGAGAGGGGAATTTACTGCCATTGTTGGTCCATCTGGCTCAGGGAAAACAACCTTGTTACATTTGATAGGTGGGCTCGATAATCCCACTTCTGGGTCTGTTGAATTGTCAGGTACGAATATTGCCGAGATGAGCGGTGCGATTCTTTCTGATTTTCGAAGAGATCACATCGGCTTCATTTTCCAATCTTATAACCTGATACCGGTTTTCTCCGCTGAGGAAAATATTGAATACATCATGTTGTTGCAGGGAGTGGAGGCATCGGAGCGAAAGCGTCGGGTTGCGGAAATGTTGGAACAAGTGGGCCTCGAAGGTCTGGGAAGCAGGCGTCCTAACAAATTGTCTGGAGGGCAACAACAGCGGGTCGCGATAGCGCGAGCTATGGTTTCACACCCCGAAATTATTCTTGCAGATGAGCCAACTGCCAACCTGGATTCCAAGACGGGGATTGCTCTTCTCGATTTGATGAAAGAGTTGAATGAGAAACACAATATGACCTTTGTCTTTTCAACCCACGATGACAAAATCATGACAAGAGCAGGAAGGCTTATTCATATGATGGACGGTGAAATCGAATCGGATGAAGTAAAGTAATTCATGCGCCCTGTTTCCAGTGCATTTCTTTTTTCCCTTCTGAGCGTTATTGCTTTTGATTCTTACGCTCAACTAAATTTCTCCGGTTATTTGAAAAATTACAGTGTTATTCAAGAAGAAATAGACAACGATCTGTTTCAGTTCGATCAAAGTTATCGTATGCAAAACAGTGCTCGTCTGATGCTGGACTATTTTAACGATGATCAGGTTTGGCAGTTACATTACGAGGCAGGCGTTGAGTCTCATTCACAACTTTTACCTGGCGCATCTTCTTTCGTAACACCTGGTCGGCAGAACTATAGATTGAGTGACCTGCGATCGACCATTGGGCCCGCGCCAAAGAAAAATACTGTTCCGCAGAATCTGGACAGGTTCAATGTACAATTTCAGATGGAATCCGGGGACCTCACCATAGGTCGGCAGGCGATCACATTTGGCTCAGCGAGAATTATAAATCCCACCGATGTGTTCATTCCCTTCGATGTAAGAACGCTAAATACAGAGTATCGCACTGGCATCGATGCTGTTCGTTTCCAAAAGCCTATAGGGCAATTAGGTGAGTTGGACATGGGTGTAGTGCTTGGACCCGATGGCAAGGCGGAAAATTCTTCAGCCTTTCTACAATTACTTACAAATGCTTCAGGTCGGGATTATCAATTCACCGCAATGCGCTTTGCGGATCAGAATCTTCTGGGAGCAGGAGTGCAGGCTGCCTTGGGTGAATTGGGGTTTTGGTTGGAAACCGCCTACGTCAGCGGTGATGAAGACTATTTCCGTACTTCCATCGGGGTCGACTATGCATTTAACGAGAATGTGTTTGGCATGGTGGAATATCATTACAACGGAGCGGGCTCCAATGATGCCGATGCCTATCTTGCCAACCTGGATAACGTAGCCTACAAGGCCGGGGGTGTTTTTCTGCTCGGTGAAAATTATTTGATACCCGTCATAAGCTGGCAAGTCAGCACCTTGCTCGGACTTTCATTTCAAACCCTCGCCAATATGGATGATGGCTCACTCTTTGTCAGTGCCAATGCTGACTATAGTCTTTCAGATAATGTCTATCTGGGCATGGGTGTTCAACACTTCGCAGGTGAAGATTTTAAGGTGACGGGTCCAAACCCTCTTGCCGATCAGCTGCAATTGGGGTCGGAATACGGCGGTAATCCCGATTCTATCTATGTCAGTCTAAGATATTACTTCTAGGCCGCGGTAAGCGGTCCAGCACAAATACGACATGCAGAGTTGTTTCACAGTGTATGTCTTCGATTTTGTAACTATTAATCTGTGAATACGTCGACTATATTCGAGGAATTGGTTTTTAAGGGTTGGGGGGGAACTATGTTAAGCATTAAAGGTTTAAAGAAAACTTACAGTAATGGTGTTCAGGCTATGGATGGCATAACACTGGATATCTCTGAGGGTATGTTTGGTCTGCTCGGACCGAATGGTGCTGGAAAGTCGTCTCTTATGCGAACTCTTGCCACTCTGCAAGATGCGGATGAAGGAACTGCATTTCTGAATGATATTGATATTCTAAATGACAAGGAGAGCCTGCGCCAGGTTCTGGGATATTTGCCTCAGGAATTTGGAACCTACCCTCGTGTGTCTGCTCTGAGAATGCTAGATCACTTTGCAGTGCTGAAGGGTATTGTTAATAAAGGTGAGCGGAAGGAATTGGTTGATCACTTGTTAAATGAAGTGAATCTTTGGGATGCCCGAAAAACTGCAGTCAGTACCTACTCGGGCGGCATGAAGCAGCGCTTCGGTATAGCACAGGCATTAATCGGAGACCCTCAACTGGTTATTGTGGATGAGCCCACAGCGGGTCTCGATCCGGAAGAGCGCAGACGCTTTCACAATTTACTGGCTGGCATAGGCACAGATACGGTCATCATCCTTTCAACCCATATCGTAGATGATGTGAGTGACCTTTGTTCTGACATGGCGATAATGGGTAACGGTCGAATTCTCATGAATGGAGAGCCCAACGAAGTTATAGGGCGCCTTGAAGGCTCCGTGTATAGCAAGATCATAGAAAGAAGCGAATTGAGCGAGTACGAGAGTAACTATAATGTGTTGTTTTCCACGCTGACCGGTGGGCGGACGAAGATGCATATTGTGAGTGATTCCGACCCTGGAAATGGTTTTGTCTCAACCCCAGTGAGCCTAGAAGATGTCTACTTCTCGACGCTTCGTGATCATCAGATCAACATAGCTGCCTAGCTTTCCGAGCGTTAAAAGAAAAGGATTCATTCTCTATGTTTGCTCAAATATTCCGTTTTGAATTAGCATTTCATGCGCGCCAACCTCTGGTGTATGTCGTATCGCTCGTGATATTCCTGCTTAGTTTCGGTGCCACGGTTTCAGACAATATTCAGATGGGCGGCACCATCAGCAATATAAATATTAATTCGCCGTTCAATGTCATTGCTGTGCTTTCTACTATTAGCTTTATGACTTCGCTAATCGCGGGAGTTACGTTTGCCTCAAGTCCAATATTGAGAGACTTTGATCATAAAGTAGCTGAGCTTTTCTTTACCACGCGAGTTAACAAATTCAACTATTTGATGGGACGTTTCTGTGGCGCTGTAGTGTTTTGTTTTGTGGTCTATTTGATGGCCGCCATGGGTGTGTTTGTTGGCGAGTTTATGCCCTGGATAGATCCCGAGAGACTAGGACCATTACGTCTCGACGCATACTGGTTTGCTACCTGGGCAATCGCCGTTCCAAACATACTGATGATTGCAACGCTGGTATTCATGATAGCAACTCTGACTCGGAGTTTGTTGGCTAGCTATGTTGTACTAGTACTGGTTTTGGTTGTAAGTACCGTGATTTCGACTCTGGTAGATCCTGAAGATATTCAATTGCTGAGCATGCTGGATCCATTTGGCCAGGTAGCACTTACCGAAGTCACTCGTTACTGGACGCCTTTCGAAATGAACGAGTTAGTCATGCAAATGGAAGGAAACTTGCTCTACAACAGGCTCATCGTTGCATTATTAACCTTAGCATTTGCAGTAAGTGCCTATAAGCTCTTTCCTTTCTCATTGGAATTTTCCACAAGAAAGCTGAATTTATTTTCTAGATTGCGCCGAAATAAAAAGGTAATTGTAAGCGAAGAAGCCAATCCAAGTGTTAGTGGAGACCGGCCTGAAACGAGCCCGCAGACCTTCAATTTTTCTAGCCAGCTTTCCCAGTTCTATTCATTGCTGCGCATAGAATTTTACAACATCATCATAGGCAAGGCTTTCATGATGATGGCCTTGCTAGGTATAGTCCAGATAGGCTTGAGTTCTTTTTTCAATCTGGCGGGTATATTCGGTACCGATGTATATCCCACTACCTCTGCAATTATCTTGATAATTAATAGCAGTTACTCTCTTCCCTTGATAGCAGTGCTTGTCTTCTATTCTTCCGAGCTATTGGCAAGAGAAAAAAGTGTGGGTATCACGGAGATGGTTGACTCTATGCCTCACCCCAACTGGGTGGTGATAGGAGCAAAGCTCGCCGGGCTGATGTCTGTGATTGCTGTATTGCTTCTCGCTGCTATGTTCGCTGGCATCTTGGTACAAATAATCAAGGGTTATTATGAGTTCGATATTCCGCAGTACTTTTGGGGGCTTTTCAGCTTCTTTCAATTTCCAATCTGGTTCAGTTGTGTACTCGCAGTCTTTGCTCAGGTAATTACTGGAAATCGTTACATCGGCATGTTTGTTATTGTGGCCTACTTTGTGGCCAATATGTTTCTTCCGCAAATTGGTTTTGATAACAATCTCTATATGTTTTCTACGCCGCGTATTGCCTATTCCATTTTTACTGGATGGGGACCAAATCTCGCTGCATTTGTTTGGTATTCAATTTACTGGAGTTGTTTTTGCTTGCTTCTACTGGTTGTGATGCATTTGTTGTGGCCCCGCGGCAGCGAAACCAGAGGACGATTCAGAATGAGTAGCATTCGCTCGAGAATGACGCCGATGGCTAACATCTTGGGTATGTTCTCATTGATTGCGTTCATCGCCTCCGGAAGCTTTATTTTCTACAATACCAATATCCTTAACCGGAAATTAAGCTCCATAGATATTGAAGAAAGGTTCGCTGATTACGAAAAGGCCTACGGTCAGTATGAAGAATTGGAATTGCCGGACCTCACTGATCTGTATACTGAAGTGGATATTTTCCCTAGCAGAAGAGAGGCCCATATCGAAGGCGTTTATACGCTAGAGAATAATCATGAAGTAGCGCTTGAAGAGTTGCATTTCACTGTGCCCAGTGCGCTAACTATTGTTGAGTTGAATGTTCCGGATTCTCAATTGGATTTGTCTGATACCGATTTGGGCTATTACATTTATTCATTGAATACGCCCATGCGGCCGAATGAATCTATAGAAGTTTCTTTCATTATCGATTGGCTTACTCCGGGTTTTGTGAATAATTCTCCAACTTCAAGCCTATTGAACAACGGGACTTTCTTTAACAATACCGAAGCGATGCCTCAGATTGGGTATCAGTCGGGAGTAGAGCTTCTGGATAATAATCGTCGTCGTCGCTACGACCTGCCTCCGGCAGAGAGGATGGCAAAAATCGATGATGAAAGTATGTGGAGCAACCCAGGGCTGGGAACCCGAGATCGAGCAGGTTATGAATCCATAGTCAGTACATCGACTGGTCAGATTGCTGTAACGCCTGGGTACCTTGTGCGTGAGTGGGAAGAAGATGGGCGGAGTTACTACCACTACAGAATGGATCAGCCTATTTGGCCATTTGTTTCCTACTTGTCAGCTGATTACGATGTAAAAGTAGATAAGTGGAACGATGTGGACTTGGAGGTTTACTACAAACATGGAGAAAACGTAGATAGGATGATAGAGGCATCGAAGAAGTCTCTGGAATATTTTTCCACTAACTTCAGCCCCTATCAATATCAACAATACCGTATCTTCGAGTTTCCCAGACAGCGCGGCATATTTGCCCAGTCATTTCCGAATACTATTCCTTTCTCTGAAGCTATAGGTTTCGTAGCGGACATCCGCGACCCAAAAGACATTGATTATGTTTTCTATGTTACTGCTCATGAGCTGGCTCACCAGTGGTGGGCCCATCAGGTAATTGGCGCTAATGTTCAAGGTGGGGCGGTGTTAACTGAAACCCTGTCACAGTATTCAGCTCTCATGGTAATGGAGAAAGAGTACGGACAAGCCTATATGCAGCGCTTTCTCAGGTACGAGCTTGATAACTATTTGTCGAACCGCGGCAGTGAGGTTCTTGAGGAGTTGCCGTTGATGCTAGTTGAGAATCAAGGCTATATCCATTACCGAAAGGGCAGTCTGGTGCTATATGCCTTGAAGGATGCTCTTGGAGAAGAAACGGTTAATCGGGTGCTAAGTGAGTTTATCGATGAGTGGGGATTCAAGGGAGCGCCTTATCCTACTACTCGTGACCTGATCGCCAAGATTCGAGAGAATGCCCCAGCTGAGCATCAGTCACTAATTACTGACCTTTTCGAAAAGATCGTAATTTTTGATCTTCGTGCAGAAGACAGTTTTTATAGTGAGCTTGACGACGGGCGTTATCAGGTAACAATCAATACAAGCGCTCATAAATTTGAGGCGGACGGCGCGGGAGAAGAAACACCTGTTGATATCGATTCGCTGATTGATATTGCTGTGCTCGGAGAAGAAGACGAAGCTGGAGTGCCAGAAGTTATACATCTGGAAAAAATGAGAATTAATCAAGAAGAGCAAAGTATTGTTTTCACTGTTGATCAGCTTCCTTTGTCAGTCGGGATCGATCCATTCAACAAAATGATAGATCGAAATCCTGATGACAATCTAAAAGCAGTTGAAATGATTGTGAATTGAATGGGATAACCCATCGTGCCATTTTTGAATTGCGAAACACACGATGGGCTTTCATTTACTGAGCAACTTAGTAAAAAAACTGAAGCCCTACGCCGTTGCCGTATTCTGTGTCCTTATGAACGGTTATGGCCCAGCGGCTATTCAGTTTGTAGTTAACACCGTAACGATACTCATCTTCCGTATTCCACCGCCAGTCGAATCCAAAATGTTTGGTGAGACTAATCTCTGACTCCAGTTCCAATCTAAACTCACCATGGTCGTCGAACCGCCATTCACTATCAATTAGCATAGGCAAGGTGATATTCAAGCCGGCAATCGCAATATCATGACTGTCCTCATGATGGTGTTCCCGACTCTCCATGCCAGCAAAAGCCGACACGAAACGATTGAAACTATAATTGTAGGTCAGGTGTAATTCATAGGTATCAACGAGGTCAGCATCCAATTCGAGGTCCAATGCGTGACGATCATCAGAAAGAGAAAATTCATAATCCATGAACGAGGACATCAAATGAAATTCGTTGAGATTGAACCAGCGAGTTGACGGCTGCATCAATCTGTCGATCTGGGGTGTAAACAGGCTAGTCTCTTCGTAGCTCACGACCCGGTTCATTCCGGTTTTCATGTGATATTGGTTATGACAATGAAATAGCCAATCTTCTTCCTCATTAGCATCAAACTCGATTACCACCTGACCCATGGGTGGAATGTTGACGGTATGCTTTAGAGGGCTACGATCACCGTGCTGATTAACAACTCTAAAAAAATGTCCATGAAGGTGGAGGGGGTGGTGCATCATAGTTGTATTATTTAGATGGAATCTTACATTCTCACCCTTGCGGATGAGGATCTGAGGGTCTTCTCTTGAAGTCTGGCCATTAAAACTCCAAACATATTGTTCCATGTTGCCGGTGAGCTCCAGGGTGATATCGCGCCATACTTGGCCTACAGGAAGCGCTGTTGAGCTCGTGGCTATTAGGTGTTCGTAGTCGATCATATGGGCTATGACTTCTGGCTCATCCTGCATATCCATGTTCATTGTCTGACTCGATGCAGTCTGTTCGTGATCAGTATGAACATCCTGATGCTGGGCATGGGAGTCATTTTGGTTGTTAATCATGGGCTCAGCCATTGGCTCTTGGTTAGGCATCTCATGTTGCATGTCCATGCTGCCGCTCATATCCATATCCATATCCATATCCATATCCATATCCATATGGCTCATGAGAAACAGATTTGGGGGAGGGATGTCCGGGGCGCTTATTCGCTCGCCACTACCAACAAACATACTGCTATATCCAGTGCCATCAACAGATGTTGCTCGTAGCTCAAATGATCTACGAGACTCCGCCGAGACGAGGACATCATATGTCTCTGCCGTCGATATCCGCAGACGTTTCACTCTAATTGGCTCTACGTCCTGACCGTCGGCGGCGACTATTGTCATGGGTCCGCCTGCATATTCGATATCGTAATAGCTCGAAGTTGATCCATTCACCATGCGAAGTTTTATCTGCTCGGAGTTAGCATCTAATAGATCTACGGTGCTCTCGCGCTGGCCATTGGCCAGGAATGCGTCATAGCCCACATCGGCAAGATCCATCGGGCCTATTCGAGTGAATGAACTAGTTAGTCTATTTGAAATTGAGTCCCGCCCATTGGAAATTACTTTGTCCCAGGATTGAACAGTATCTTTCTGGAAAGAGTAAAAATCGTCATCGGCTTTAAGATTATTGAGGACCGAATCAACTCGATCGTCTGTCCAGTCAGAGAAGACCACAACTTCTTCCTGTAGCGCCGTGTCCATCCTGTTATCATTCAATACTATGGCGCCATACAAACCTTTTTGAATCTGAAGGTCGGTATGGGAGTGATACCAGAAGGTGCCGTCATGAAGTATAGGGAACTCGAAAGTGTGGGAGGCGCCAGGGGCTATTGGCAGGGTGTTAACATAAGGAACACCATCCTGCTCTCCGGGAAGGAGGATGCCATGCCAGTGTATGGACGTGGATACATCGAGATTGTTGTGGAAGGTCGCACGAAGAACATCTCCAATGGCTGCTCGAATTGTAGGCGCAGGCACCTGGTCGTTGATAGCCAGGGCCTCGACAACAGTGCCAGTTATGTTTAACTGCTTAGTGTTGATTTCAAATTCATAGCTCACCGTCTCGGCGAAGCTGAATACGGGTGTAAAAAGTAGTAAAAGTAAAAATGCTATAGCACGTGAAAACACGATCCTTCTCCTTGATTAAAAACGAACGAACAAAGGGAGAGAGTTATCGAGTGGGGGGAGGGAGAAGTAGATCCAGTGATATAGATTGATATAGAGCGAGTCGCGCGAAGGAGTTGGAAACATCTCCAGAGTGTTGCTCTTCAGGAGTTATGAAGCCAAAGTCGATCGAACTGGGGCAGCAGACCAGGTCACAAATGCATTCATCGCTGGAGTCTAGAGAAATGGAAGCCGCACTTGGCTCCAGCTCAACTGACATGACATGCATGGAGTGCACTTCATGGGAGTCAGCAGCTTGATGGGCGCTGTGAGAGAGGCTTTCCAATGCAAGGCTACTGTTCGACAATAACAGCATAATTAGAAAGGCAACGAGCCCCTTATGTTTATGGCAGTGATTCACAGAATCTGGCGCTTAGTTAGATGGAGAGTTGATGACCTTAGCGTTTTCGCACCTGTTTTTCAAGCTAGCTATAACTTCCGCTCCTTCTTGATATAGGCTTCTGGTTCGGGTTTCCCTCTATCTCTGAATGACAAATGGGGAAATTTGTTGAACAATGAGCGTGCAACTATTTTAGTCCGAGTGACCAGATAATATATGGTCAATGATCCTGGTCAGGATAGAGCCATATCTAATGGGTTTTTAAAGGAATTTTCGAATGTCCGAAGAAGAAGAAAAGCAAAATTACCAGAAAACTGAAATAGATTTTGCGGATACGATTCGTAACGCAGAAACAGCAGGCCTGGTTAAGATGGTTAAGCGGATCAATGCGCAGAGATATGCTATCGAGCAGGAATTGGAAGACAGGCAAGAGCATTTCACGGTATGTATTTTTGGTAGCGCCCGGGTAGACCCGGAGCACGAGATGTATAAGGAAATCTGCGGGCTTGCCAAAGAAATTGGAGAGATGGATGTACGAATTGTTACCGGTGGTGGACCGGGCATAATGCGCGCTGCAAACGAAGGTGCGAAACTGGCGAATCCTGATAGCTTCAATTCCTTCGGTGTGAATATAAAGTTGCCGAAAGAGCAAGAGCCTAATAAGTTTCTCGACCGTTCAGATACTCATCAACTCTTTAGTTCGAGGCTGGATCAATTTATTCGATTGAGTAATTTATTTATCGCAACTCCTGGAGGCATCGGTACACTTTTAGAGTTGCTCTACATGTGGCAGTTAAACCAAGTAGGCTTGATGTCCGATAAGAAGATTGTTGCTTATAAATACGATACCTATTGGAAAGGGCTATTCGATTGGATGGACGATACAGTTGTTACTCGGCATTTTGCTCAAGATCGAGATTTGGATTTAGTTCAGCCTGCTAATACTTCCGAAGAAGTTCTGGCGATAGTTAAGCAAGAGCTTCAAAGCTTCGAAAAGCGTCAATAAGATTCGTTCCTGTGATTGCTTGCTTCTGCTTTTAAATCGCGTGAGAACTTCCGTCAGTTTTAGAGGCAAACCGAAGGTGCCAAAATTTGTGGAGTTCATCAACAACAACCAGAAGTAGAGAGATCAATAATAGCTGACTCCATAATTCGAATGACACCGGCTCTATCCCCAGGACATCTCTCAGCCCAGGGGTATGCATGGCAAGAATATGAATTCCCTGAGCGGCCAACATGCCGAAAAGTAAGAAGGGATTGCCAAAGAAGTTTTGACGAAATATGGATATCTTTTCTGACCGACTATTAAATACATGTACATTTTCGAATAGCACCATCAGTAGCAATGTGACGTTTCTCGCTGCGACTTCATCGACACCTTGTTGAATCTGCCAGTAGAAAACGGCGAACGCGAGGCAGCCCATTATGACGGCATTCACCGCCACTCTTTCTATCATCAAGCGATTGAATATCGGTTCGTTTGGATCTCGAGGTCGTTCGGAAAGCTCGTTGCCTTCTTCTGGTTCGAACACTAGAGCAACATCCTGAATTCCATTGGTTACCAAGTTTAGCCAAAGCAATTGCAAGGGAAGAAGCGGGAGTGGTAGGCCAGAAAGAATGGATAACATGATTAGAGTTATTTCGGCGGCACCAGTTGAGATAAGCAGAAATATTACTTTTCGAATATTGTTGTAGACAATGCGGCCTTGCTTCACTCCTTGCACGATAGACGCGAAATTGTCATCGGTAAGAATCATATCTGAACTTTCTCTCGCCATGTCTGAGCCGCGTTTACCCATCGATATTCCAATATGAGCGTGTTTGAGAGCGGGGGCATCGTTAATCCCGTCACCGGTTACGGCTACAAACTCTCCACGCTTGATATAACTCTGAACGATTTCCATCTTCTGCCGAGGAGCGACACGCGCGAAAACCCCTGAGCTTGCTACGAGGGCATCGAACTCCTCATCCCCTTTCTCATTGGCCTCGGCCAGCTGAGAGCCGGTTACGGCGTGGTCAGCAGGGCGTGAAATACCATGGCGGGCAATTCCAAGTTCTCCCGCGAGCACACTGGCTGTCTCTGGATGATCGCCGGTTACCATAGCTACTTTGATATGTGCTCGACGACAATCATGAACCGCTTCTATTACTTCCGGACGTAATGGGTCAATCATGCCGACTACGCCCAATAACTCCAGGTTGTGAAGATGCTGATGGAGGTCGTTTGGTGGTGTTTCTAAGCGCCGATGCGCGATTCCTAGTACTCGATACCCCTGTCTGGCGAGAAGCCCGGACTTTCTTTGCAGCGCTTCTCCTTGTTCGGTGTAAGAACACATTTCGAGAAGGCACTCTACACTTCCCTTTACGAAAAGCTCGATGTTCTCTCCATGACGGTTCAGGCTTGCGGCAAAAGCATTCTGTGATTCGTAAGGGATATTCCCAAGCTCGGTATGAGATTTTCGAATGGTATCAACACGCGAGCCGGATTTTTCCGCCAGTATCAGAAAAGCAAGATCCACCGCATCACCATGTCCTTCAATTCCAGAATCTGTATCTTCAAGATACGCTTCGTTTGCCAGTGCTGAGCCGTCTATTAGTAATCTGAGATTCTCGTTTGACATGATGTCTTCGGTCGATCCATCTGCTTCTCGGCTAATTTGTCCGTGTAAATCTGTGCCCTCTCCAGAGATGCTATATTCGCTGCCGTCAGCGAGCTGAACTTTTTGAATAGTCATTTCGTTAACAGTGAGAGTGCCCGTTTTGTCCGAGGCAATCAGAGTGCAGGAGCCAAGGGATTCAACGGCAACCAGGTTTCTAATAATTACTCCAGACTTCGCCATACGGCGCATGCCAATAGCCAGCGCCACGGTGATAGCTACAGGCAGCCCCTCGGGAATGGCGGAAACCGCTAGTGCGACACCCAAGAAAAATACTGTCTGAAGGTCGTCGCCGCGCAGAAGGGTAATGAGGAAGATAACTGATATCAGAATTAACATGGCGTAGGTTACACGCATGGTAAAAGCATGCATTCGCTGCATCAGTGGAGGCTGTGCCGCAGACTCAGTCGAAACATCGCTGACTATTTTTCCTATCTCGGTCGACAATCCGGTGGTTGTGACTTCGCCTTTTGCCCGCCCTCGCATCACCATGGTTCCGGCGAAGGCCATATCTAGTCTGTCTCCTACGGAAGTTGCGTCAGAGGATTCGGTATCTATGTTTTTTTCGGCAGCGATGGACTCACCAGTTAACATGGACTCATCGATATGCAGGTCCTGCAATTCCACTATCCGAATATCAGCCGGGACCTTATCTCCCGAAACCAACATCACTAGATCTCCTGGTACAACTTCGCCTGCATCAATGATTATTGGTTTTCCATCTCGATAAACCGATGCTTTCAGAGGCACCATTTTTTCCAGACCGAGGGCAGCCTGTTGTGCCGCGTATTCTTGAAACGTTCCAATACTGGCATTCAATAGAAGAACTAGAAATATGAACACACAATTAATTATCTGGCCAAGAGCGAGGGAAACCAGAGCGGCAGCCAACAGCACATAGATAAAGGGGCTCTTGTATTGATGGGCAAAAATTTGAAGGAGGCTTGGTTTTTTCGCAGCGGGAAGACTGTTGGGTCCATATTGCTGCAAGCGCAACTCGGCTTCACTCTGGCTGAGCCCCAGCAATCCATTTTCATCAGTCATGGGCATATTGTACCTTCTCCATTTTTCGTGGTGCCACGCATTTTTCAAGAATTGAAATCAGAAACAACGCCATACGAGCGAAGGTAGATTGTACTGGTCATTGGGGTTGGGTTTCTACAGCAGAGTAGGTTCTTAAACCGATTATTGCATTAGAGCAGGAGAGACAAGGAATTTTCTTGTCGTGGGCATCGTATGGCGTATGCCCTTGGTTCTAGAAGGCTGCTCAACAGTGGCAAAGCGAGAAGCTTGCGCGTTATGATGTCGAGTCATAGAAGGTGGTTGGGAATCAGGCTTCGTCCAGAGTAGCGATTCTGGATAGTAACAAATGAAAAGAGAGGCATGAAATGAGTACTGCAGACAGTATACAGTTAAAGGAGGAGCTGGATTTATTTCGTGAGAACGTAAAACGATTTGTGGCAGCGGAGATTGTTCCAGATTATCCCAAATGGGACGACGCGCAAATATTTCCTCGAGAAGTTTGGGAAAAGATGGGTGAGCACGGCTTGCTTGCTGTAGATATCCCCGAAGAGTATGGAGGAATTGGTGCTGACTTTCATTTCTCTATGATAATTCAGGAAGAATTACAAAGAGCGAATTGTGCAGCCATTAGCACGTCCACCTCCGTTCATTCCGATATCGTATGTCACTACGTTCTCAATCGCGGAACCGAAGCGCAGAAACAACACTATCTTCCGCGGTTAATCACGGGCAGTTGTGTTGGCGCCATAGCCATGACAGAGCCTGGCACAGGCAGCGATCTGCAAGCCATCAGGGCTACTGCCAGGGAAGATGGAGATAGCTTTGTAATAAATGGAAGTAAGACATTTATCACTAACGGACAGCACTGTGATGTTTGCATTGTCGCTGCCAAGACGGACGTAAATGTTGCGGGCTCCAAAGGTATTACTCTATTCTTGGTAGATGCAGATATAGACGGATTCGAGAAAGGCAGGAATCTGGAAAAAATCGGGCTGCATGCCAGCGATACATCTGAACTATTTTTTCAAGACGTTCGTGTGCCGAAGGAATCGGTATTGGGTCAGATTGGTGGTGGCTTTGCTGTGCTAATGGGGGAGCTTCAACGCGAACGGTTGACCCTGGCCAATGGGGCTCTAGCTGCGGCTGAAGGCATTTTCGAACAAACTATCGAATACGTGAAAGAGCGCAAGGCGTTTGGCTCAGCGCTATCGGAATTTCAAAATACAAAATTCAAGGTGGCGGAGATGGCTACCGAGATAAAAATTCATCGAGCCTTTGTTGATGAATGCATTGAAAAATTAGCCAATGGCACGCTCGATGTTGAAACCGTAAGCATGGCCAAGTTGTCAGTATCTGAAATGCTTGGTCGAGTAACAGATACCTGTCTTCAGCTTCATGGTGGATACGGTTATATGAAAGAGTATGGTGTTTCACGGGCTTTCGTCGATGCGAGAGTGCAGCGTATCTACGGTGGAACATCTGAGATTATGAAAGAACTGATCAGTCGATCTGTTCTAGGTCGTTAAGAAAGAGCTGCTGCAAAAGGGTTGAAGATGGGAAGCAGATACTGATAGTAGAGAATTAGTCTTTAGAATTAGATAGGTCTTCAGCATCAATAGGCAATCGTTTACTGCGCTTCACCATTTTCTTTTTTAATTGCTCAGGGCTATTGCCAGCCAGTGCCCCTATCTCTTCAATGTCTTTACTTCCCGTAAAGCCACTTTCTAGTTTTTCAGCGAAATCCTCAATTGAGTCGACTTTTAATAGCTGAGCTTCCTGACTATTCAGTAGCTGGATATGATCCACACCCCAATCGTTCATTGCCTCTATAATAGGCCACAGAGCAGATCCATGATCAGTAAGGCGGTATTCTACCCGCGGTACTAATTCATCAAACTCCTCGCGTCTTACTACTTGATCCTCTTCCAATTCCCGTAATTCGCGAATGAGTACTCGTTTGGTTAAGCCAGGTATTGCATCGATAATTTCACTTAATCGGCATGCGCCTTCGTGTAATTGGTTGAGTATCAAGACTTTCCACTTGCCCCCAAGGGCGTCGAGGCAGAAGTCTACTGATGTCCTGTATTCAATCATGTTGATATTCCTGCTAGAAAGCTTTTCCAATATCGTAAAGATTAATTAGGCAATGGAGAAGCTTTAGAAACATTATTCTCTATGGTGACAAAAATGTCATGGATTGAAAATCGATTTCAAAGCTTTAGAGTGCATATATACACTTTGATTTAAGCTATGAATAAGCATTGGAGACCCAAAATGATATTCGGATTAATAACAGCTGCTATTGCGCTCTATTTCCCTATTAGCCAATACCTGACCTTCGGAAAAACCAGAGCGAGGCTAATAGAGAATCCAGCGCTAAAACTTGGCTTCTATAGAGAGACTATTGTCTATCTATGGGCTATTACTTCTTGCCTGGCGCTCGCTCTCTGGATCAATGACGTGCCTCTCGCGGATTTAGGTTTGGCTATATCTCTTGATACTCCTTTCTTGTTCGTTGCTGGCTTATTGTGTCTAGCAAGTGTCCTGCTATTTCGAAGGAAGCCAGTTGATGATGAGAGTTATGAGAAGCATCAGCTTGCCTATGATCATGTGCGCTACATATTGCCAGATGATGAAAAGCAACACCGATGGATGCAGGCCACTTCGTTTACTGCAGGTATCACCGAAGAATTCATATTCCGAGCCTATATGCTTTGGTACTTTAACCAGCACATGGATATGGTATTCAGTATTATCTTACTTAACTTTCTGTTTTGTCTCTGTCATGTCTGGAGCGGCCCCAAAAATATGTTTGGCTCCTTCGTTCTTGGGCTATTCTTTTCCCTTATTTATTTCCTCTCTGGCAGTATTTTGTTGGCGATGCTTGCGCATGTATTGACAGATTTATATGCCGGTAGGATTGGCTTCGGATTGGCAGAGTTTGAACGGAGTAGGATGCGGCCGGAACTAGCTAATTCCATTGAGTGTTGAAAACTCTATAAGCACCGTTGCTTTAGACGAAAGAACTCCGTGACAGCCCGAATTAGCGAGCTCTTTCCTAAATATTCACTCAATTTCAATTCTGACTGGTTTTTGCGATGCTTTCCTAATTGCTGATTGATAGCTGACAATTAGAATAAAATTCAATATCGCTTCAAAGGAAATAAAATACAGGCTCCCGGCGATGCCTATAGTCGGTAAGCCAAAATAGACAATAGCCCAAACAATAGTTGCTATCCCTGCCAGTCTGTACTTTTTTAATTTTACAAATTGCAGAATGTAAAACCAAAATACGAATAACAACACCCAATAGGCAACTAATAGCATGGCTTGGCTAATCCTCGGGGTGTTTACATAGAAAATTATTCATGAGCTTACAAGGGAAGATCAGCTATCTTCCAGACTGATAGATGCTTGTTGCCGCGACGTTTACTAGAAAAATATTCATTGTGTCCAAGCATTGGCTCCGGCCAATTGAATGGCTCTAGAGTAAAATTAAGAGAGTGATGCTTACCCGTTATGGAGTCTTTATTGATTTGTATTTCAGGGAAGTGAGTAGTAAACAGATACTTCGCACCACTTTTGCGGATATTATTCAAAGCCAACGCTATGTCAGCATAGCTTAAATGAACGAGGCACTCGCGACAGAAGATCACATCGACTGCAGGCAGCTTGTCCCTTATTAGATCCAGCTGGAGAAACTCCCTGGTCTCACTACCGTAACGTTTCTGATTTTCTTCAATTAGAGGTTTTACAATATCAGCCCCCATATAGTGATCGAGAGGCAATTCAATTTCTTTCATCCAGTGAAAATCGCCGCAGGGAATATCCAGCATGGATTTAGCATCAAGCTGATTCAACATAGAAGGGATAGCTTCTCTTAAGCTAATTGTTTTTTCCAGGTTAGAGCCTTTGCCAGATCTTGATTCCTCATCGCCCCACTTATTACTCTCATAGATATGGGTAAAAACTTCTTCAGTAGATGATTTTTTGAAAAATTCTTTTTCAGCCTTCTTGGCGAAGTACTTTTTAATTTTGGTAAATGCCATGAATCTAATCCCTTATCTACTTTTTCTAATCGGGGAACTACACACTCTAGTTTTGAAATAGTAGCAAATCATCAGTCTAATACGTAGCGTTACTATTCGAATGAGATTGTTCGCGCTGCTTTAGAAAGCGAGGTGCCTGATCTTGCATCTGAGGATGCTTCCATGGGCAGTTATGGTAGTAGCAGAGAGGTGGAGGGTGGGAATTTCTAGTTCACTCTAATGTCAGGAAGCTGGAGTTTCCTAGCTCGATTAGATATACCCCTGACGGATACGAATAGAAACTCATTGTCCTCTTGAGCTTGGTCGTCATAACTCCTGCTGGGATGTAAGGCCTATTTAGTCGATTATGTGACTTATAAACTAGCCAGAAAAATGGCAGTATTAGGTATGACTATATGAGACTCAAGTGAGGTTCGGAGATGTCCCTGAGCAATTCAAAATCAAGACGTGATTTTCTAAAGAGCGCGGCGGTAGCTGGCGGAGCGGCGTCTCTTGGAGCCTGCGTGAATTCATCTTCAGAAACAGCCGCTACTCACAGGCACACGCCTAGCTTCTATCCAAAACATAATGAGCGCACCAAAGGCTGGTTGCGATTTATGTGGCAGAAAGCAACAACGGCTGATGACTGGAGCTATACCGGAAAAGAAGAACTTCCCTGGGGAATAAAACTCGATAAGGGCGAAATCGATTTTACCGTTGATGGCAATGGCCCGCACCCATGGTGGGACCAGTACAGCGCCTCTCCCTACCTGAGCTATCCACGCTTCGATTTATCCGATTCCAGTTACCCAATTCTGATGATGGCCGACCAAACTCCAGCCTGGCGGGAAGTTTATACCCGTATCATGGATGAGTTAGCCACCCGACATACGGCGTACTGGGCGGCCATAGACTGGAATACCTTTACAGGGCCGAGCCCTGATCGGGGGAATTACCCGGAAGCCATGATGCGCGGTTGGCCCGACCGACTTAAGGGCAATTATGACTTCCCCGGATGGGTCGCAAATGGTGTCGAGCCTTGGGGCTTGCAGCCAGACCCGATCGGCGCGGACGGCAATCTGTTTTTCCGAGGATGGTTGAATTTGGTGCTCAGTATTTACAAATATGTTTCTGGCGACGAAAAATGGGAACAACCCTGGCAAATAGCCGGCTTTGAGAATGAACATTTCGAATGGACGCAGCCCAGAATAGTCGAGCATCTACACCAACAATATACGGATCATCCGGAAGGCCCCCATTGCGAGAACACTAAGGTTTGGCCCCTTTGCAATAGTGCTGCGGGTCTGGGCATGTATTTATCTGATCAGCTAGGCGTGACCAATTCCCATGGCGTATTCGAGAACTGGGTCGAGTTTACCAAAGATAATTACATGGGGTTTAACGATAGAAATGAGTTGGAATGGACTACTTTTTATTACGATCCGCTGGAAGATTTGAAAATGAACTTTCCTGGTGCTGGTGGTGCCTTGGGTGTCGCGTTCTATCTATTGCCGCAGTCTCCCGAAATTGCCACCCTGATCTACGACAACGCAGCTAATTCGTCGGGCTGGCGGGATCCAAAGCGACAGATCGCACCCTCTGCTCAAGGATTAACTATGGCCAAGGCGCTAGGTGATCACACAGCTGTCGCTAGACTCAGTGCTGCAGCCGAACGCTCCAATGAGCCGAAATTCTTCGGTGAAGATATGGACAAATTTGGCTGGTGGTTCAACAACGGTGAGCCATGGCCGCGAGGGCAGGGCAGTGCCCAGATGATGATTTCAGAAATTGCCGAAGGTAATTGGGCTGATGCGTTCAAGGTTAAACATATGGACAAGTATACTGCTCCCACTCTGGAGGGTGTTGACTACCCGAGACTAGGTGTCGATCAAGCGTGGAATGATAAAGATAATGGTGTACTGAATATCAGTACTTATGTTGCTGATCGAAGTGTTGCCGGTCAACAAACCAGCTGGCGTATCACCAATTTGCCCAATGCCAGTGAAGCCGTTGTTATTTGTGATGGAGCAACCGTTAGCAATGTTGAAGTAATTGATAGCAATACTATTCGCGTTCCCACGGATTTTGCCCAGCACCAATATCAAATCTATACCGGTTATTTTGGTCAGGAAGTTGCTTTAAGCAAGCCCGATTCAATGACTGTGGCAAGCGCGTCAACTGTAGCAGCCACCAGGCGATCGGCTACGCAAAATGCTAAAGCAGCCGAATCAGTAATGGTCAGTGGTTCGGCGAATTGTCCGTGTTGTGCGGGTGTTTCATAAATTTTCTAGTAAGAGTGAAGATTAGTCAGGAGAATCTAAATGTTTGAAGTAAGAAATGTAGCAAGCAAGGCAGTAAGCTTTGCATTCATTACGATGCTGGTTTTGTTTGGCACTATCGTCAATGCAGACTCGTCCCGGGAATTAGTAAGCGATGAGAATCGAGTTGTATTAGCCGTAGAAAATATGACCTGAGCAGGCTGTGTTGTTGCCGTGCGCAACTCATTGAGAGCCCTCGAAGGTGTTAGAGAAGTAGAAGTGGACTTGGACGAGAATATGGCTGTTGTCATATACGAATCAGCGAAGCTGAATGTTTCAAAATTAACCGAGGCTACGACAAACATAGGATTTCCATCGGTGGTAAAGGTTCCGGAAGCTGAATAGACGAGGCGGGGCGGACAAAATCTGAAAGGCAGGTGTTAAGAACAACGTGGAATTAACAGAAGTAACAGTCGAAAGAGATACAGTATCAAGTCAATTTCTTATTGGAGGTGTACTGGTATCGCTTGGGGCCAGCGTCTGCTGCTTGGGTCCTTTTATCTTGTTAGCGACGGGCATGAGTGGCGCCTGGATGAGTCGACTGATGATTCTTGAACCCTACCAACCGATTCTGGCGTTAATAGTAATGAGTTTGTTTGCTGTGGCTGGATGGAGAATTTTCCGGCCGACGCCTATCTCCACATCCACAAAGAGTTGTTCAATATCGCAGTCCGGAAAGCAAGGCAAGGTTGCTTTTATTCTTACTGCAGCCTTATCGGCAATATTACTTACCAGCGAATACTGGATTCCAGTGATTGACGAAATCTTGATGGGTTCTTAATATTCCAAGTTACAACTTAAGTCGTAACTCAAATGGTAATCCAGCTATTTCCCCGATTTAGTTCGGAGCCTAGATCTGAAAACTTAGGTCTCTATCTTGCTATCTCCACGGTATTCAATCTGCAGTCCATTTAAGAAATTGCGTAATACTTGATCCTTGCACTCTTTGTAATGTCTGTTATCTGCTTTACGGAAAAAGGCAGAGAGTTCATGCTTGCTCAAACGAAAATCAACCAGCGCAAGTATGGCCAGGATATCTTCGGCCTGAAGATCGAATGCGATCTTCAGTTTTCGAAAAATTATATTGTTAGTAAGGCGCTGTTCCGGTTCAGCTTGCGGTCCGTCCTTCTTCCCTCGAATTACATTTATTAGGCCGTTCAGGAATGTAGCAAACATAACATCACTGCATTCCTGATAGTCAGGATCATCATCCTTCTTTAGCCAATTGCTCAGCTCGCTTCTCGATACCTTTTGGTCTGCTTCCGCGAACACTGCGATCATTTTCGAATCTTCGAAATCAAGTATGTATCGTAGTCTGCGTAGGCAGTCATTCGGGATCATTTTTTATTTCCTCTCGATCTTACGGATATTGGTTTTCTATCGCTAGAAGTTTTCTTTGCTGGTGGTTTGAACTCAGCTTTTGGTTTAGTTTCGGTTTTGGCTTCGATAGCTAAAGGCGAAATGCTCGCTGCCTCTGACAGTTTGAGAACTATTTTCTCTTCACCAAACTCAATGGTATCACCGGAAACAATTTTTTTCCGTTTCTGAATTTCACTCTCGCCATTTACTAACACTTGACCAGAGGCAACAGCAGCCTTTGCTTCGCCCCCGCTGCCAACCATGCTTTCGAATTTCAATATCTTGTATAGCGCGATTGGTTCTCTGGATAATTCAACCACTCTAAACCCTGCAGGGGTTTCAGTGTCTTCGTTGTCTGCTTGTGTAGTCATATTAGGTATCTTGTGTTCCCATTGGGGATGGAGCTCTTGAGCTTGAGACTAGTGAAGTATTTGTAATGATACTTCGCACTCTCCCTGTTCGGTGGCTATGTAGGCTGACTGGCTGGTAATGGTAATTGAAATATCCATGGTTCGCTCCACCATGTTTGCCAGGGCCTGAATCTGATCCCACTGGAGCTGACAGATTGAAGCTGACATGGCTTCCAGACTATTGCGATTTATTTCCCACCAGGTACTGGCCTTAGTGTTGAAGCAATAAACTATTGTCTTCGATGCCATCCTGCTCGCCTTTTTGACGCGGTCGACTGCAGGCTCTCCTACATCAATCCATAGCTCGAGATTTCCATCCAGGCTGTGCATCCATAGATCCGGCTCTTCCGTATCACTTAGTCCCTTGCAGAACACTAGTTGATCCTGGGCATTAAAACAGAATGCCATCACTCTAACCATCATCCGCTCCAATGTCTCAGATGGATGGCGGGCAATGGTTAGGTTCAAGGTCTCGTAGACTTCCCGGTCGAGATCGCTTAGAGCTATCTTCATTTTGTAGATTGTTGGTTTTAGTGCCATGTTCTTTCTAACAGTAAGGGGAGATGTTGGAGAGCACCTATCTTTGCTGTGGTGTTACTCCCCGCGTTTTATGTTTTTAGACTCAGCTATAGTCCGCTTGTAGTATTTTCCCAGAGCCTTAGATTTTTCTCTACGCTCTGCCAGTGTGCTTGTATACAGTTCTTGCTCACGTTTAAGCTTTAGATAGTTCTCATACCGACGCAGCTCCAGCTCTGAATTCTCAATAGCTTGTTGAATTGCACATCCGGGTTCACTCCCATGATTGCAATCAGCAAATCGACATTGTTGAGCTAGCTCTTCAATATCAGAAAAGGTTGCGGCAATGCCAGACTCGAAATCCGCCATTTGTAATTCCCGCATACCGGGAGTATCCAAAAGCATGGCACCGGACTTCATTGATAGTAGAGACCTGCCAGTTGTCGTATGTCGCCCTTTGCTGTCGTCTTCCCTAATACCTCCGGTATCCTGAACCTCTTCTCCCAGAAGGGAATTGGTGAGGGTGGACTTACCAACTCCTGAGGAGCCCAGCATAACAATAGTCTTACCAGGCGCACACCATGGTAGTAGAACCGAAGTGCTGTCTGCGTCCAGAGAGTTAACCATCTCAATGCAAAGTGAACTACTGAGAGACTGAGCTTGATCACGATAGGGAACAGGATCAGGGCACAGATCCAGTTTGCTAAGAACTACAACAGCTTCCGCGCCTGCATCATGAATGACAGCAAGATAACGCTCTATCCGACTAAGATTGAAATCATCATTGAGTGAGCTGAGGATGAAAGCAGTGTCTACATTTGCTGCCAGGAGTTGCTCAGTCTGCTTCTGTCCCGAAGCGCGTCTTCGAAAACAGGATTGTCGTTCCAGCAATCGAGAGAACTGACCCTCAGCATCAAGCAGAATCCAATCACCCACAGTTAGAGGCGGCATGGAAGGAATTACCGGAAGAGTGAAACTTCCTTCCTCTCCAGTTACTTCAAGTTGAGATCGGTGCTGCTCAACGATTCGAACAGGTATGGAAATTCCCCATTCTTCAAGACTAATTTGTTGTTGAAAATACGGCTGCCAACCAAGGTTGGCCAATACTTCTAAATTATTCACAGTAAACCCCGAGCGCAGAAGCGCCTTGATTTGAAATCAGGGGCGATAGGCCCCGGTTAGACACCGGGTAAGAAAGGCGTTTTAGTTTAACCGCCGACCCGGTAGGAATTTGCAACAATCATAATCTTGCCTCCATACCGTTTATTAGTGTTGGCTATCTTAAATGGGCTTGGGTTAAAGATACAGCACTATGTGGTCTGCTTCATTGGTAGCATTTAGACCGCAGAACACAAATCCCTTGAATTAATTGTGTATCTGGCAAAATTTTGGAATGACGAACAATGGCTGAGTAATAAAAAAGGCGGAGGGATGTTGATCTCTCCGCCTTTCAATTACTGAGTTTCTCAGATCTTAGCGATTCGCATTGTGGCAATTTACACAAGCACCAGAGATCCGGCCCGCCATATAATATCGAGGAGAACCTAATGTGGCATCAGTCCGGGCTCTGCGCACATCTGTCAGAAATCTGTCCATTCCATCCTCTAGAAAAGTATGTCTTGAACTGATGTCACCGGACTGAAGGTAACCTGCTATACGTTCAATATTACTAAGAGTATCGGTGACTTCCCGCTGAAAAGCAGGATTGTTATCAAGCTCGGTGACCAGAGCGAGATCCAGTTGTTGAAGCTCCCATGCTAGTTGGTGCATGCGGGAACGTAATTCCTCACCGTCGGCGTAGTCGAATGCCGGGGGGTTAGCGATCTGAGGAAAAGCATTTCCATTCACGCTACAAGCTGTCAGGAAAAATATTGCCGCCAGTAGAACAAGCAATCGGGTGTAGATTTTGTGGGTGTGGCTAATCATAGTTTCTTACTCCTTAGTTACACCCTCAGAGTAAGTGATCGCCAATTACTTGGTTTTGATCTCAATCACATATGTTTCGATTGCCAAAGTATCGACAAGTTGGTTTGTAATGGCAGATTCAGTTGAGCTGAGCTAAAACTGAATAGAGAGAGCTGAAAGAAGTATTCAATACCTCTACTACCTCAGATGTGAATTTCTGGGCATGCACAATCTTAATTTCGCCCCAGATAACATCTATATCGTCCATCACTTCAGACAGTTCCGCACTATCAGTAGCAGTGTAGGCGACCTCGTAATCAGGAATTAGGACTGTTAGCCGATGACGAAGAGATATTAGGCTCGCCTGCACCTCCTCGGGAAGCAAAGCGTAATACGCATTGAGAATCACGGCGGCATCTTCTTCATCTTCTAGAATTTCCAGTGTGCCAAGGAGATCACCCTCAATCGTTAGCAGGAATAACTCTTCCTCAGCAGATGTCGCAGACGGCGAGAGCAAGACGAGTAGGAAAAATGAAAAAGTCAGATATAGCCTGGCAAGATAAAGATTACTTAGTTTGTTGGTACGAGAGATAGGCATGATATCCATATTTTTGGAGAGAAGGCCCCTGAAGAGCTTATCATTGAACGATGGTTCTCATTGTAGTCGTACGGGCCTGGATTTTGTACACTTCTTGCCTTTATATGCTTGATTACTCATCAGGGTTTTCTTCTTCGGAAGCAGTGTTTTTGCCTATCTCTTAATTCTTTAGTTGACCGGTAGATGGGGTAAGATTCAGGATTGGCTCAAGTCTTTAAGAATTAGGAAAAAAATAGGGAGAAAGATATAGACTCTTTCTTCCCTCTGCTCTCTGCAAACTGATTAACCGTGTAATCCAGAATCAGGAGTATTTATGAAAACGCAAATTCTGCTCAGCCTAAGCCCATTAACTTTTCTAATTTCGAGCTTGGCCGTTGCTCAAGATACTTCTGAGTCTCAAGAGGCGAGCCCGGTAACTAGATTACCATATGAAATAACAGTCACTCCAAATCCAAGCAGGAGAGATCTACAAAAACTAATTGATGAAGTTGAAGACGATTTTGTGAGTAGGTTCAATGAATTGAATCTAGATGATGACTATGACATTCATTGCGACATGGTCACACCTACGATGTCTCATATAAAAACTAGAGTCTGCGAACCCAGCTTCTACATACAGGCGAGGGCAGATAACGCATCAACGTACGTCCAGGCGCTCCTAAATGGAGGTGCGCCATTTCTTCTCTCTGCCTCGGCTCTAAGAAAAGATACCAGCAGGGAATTTGATATTCTGCAAGAAAAAGTAGATGAACTTACCGCAACTGATCAAGACTTGCGTGGAGTAGCCTACGTGCTGGGGGAATTGAAAAACCGGCTCAAAAATTTCGGCAGCGACTAATCTAATTCAGGGACACGCGAGATAAACCTCAACTTACTAAATGAGTCCGGAAGTAATTGTGGGAATTGGAGGCAATGGATAGAGTTCGGTTGGACTTAGTTAGGGGTCGAGGTAAAAGACTAGGGTAAAGGACTATGGGTTAGTTCTCCTTATTGCAGAAGATCTAACCCATACTCTCCTCAACAAATATCTCTTCACCAAATATCTGCTATTATGCGCGCCCAGCATCGTCAGGTATATCCAGTGACCAGCAATTCATTCACCAGTCTTTCCCTTCGGCCAGAGCTCGTCACCAGCATTGCCTCAATCGGCTATGAGTCAATGACAGCAGTTCAACAGCAGACTCTGCCTCATCTTCTCAAAAACGAGGATTTGATAGCCCAGGCTAAGACCGGCAGCGGCAAGACGGCAGCTTTCGCTATTGGCTTGCTGAATAAATTGGATCCTCAAGTATATTCCACTCAGGCTATCGTGATCTGTCCAACGAGAGAGCTGGCAGAGCAGGTGGCTGCGGAAATTCGGCGCTTGGCCAGTGCTATTCCAAACATCAAATTGCTTACTCTATGCGGTGGTAAACCAATGGGTCCGCAATTAGCTTCACTTAGGCGTGACCCGCATATAGTCGTAGGAACTCCCGGTCGTGTTCTGGCTCATTTGCTAAAAGAGACTTTGCATCTGGATAAGGTGCAGACACTGGTTCTGGATGAGGCCGATCGCATGCTGGACATGGGCTTTCATGACGATATCACTCAGATCATCGCCAAGACGCCAGCGTCAAGACAAACCCTGCTGTTTTCGGCGACATATCCGGACCACATTAAGAAAATTAGCGAAGCAGTTCAGCGCGAGCCGATTGATATACGGGTTGAGGATGGTCTTGATAGTCCGGACATCGACCAGGTCTTCTTTGAAGTGGGAAAAGGAGAACGAACAGAGAGCCTATTTAAAGTCATTGCCCATTATCAACCTGAGTCGACTCTTGTGTTCTGTAACACCATTCAACAATGTTCTGAGCTAGCTAAAGAGCTGCGTCAGCGCGACCTGCATGCGCTTGCTCTACATGGAGACTTGGAACAATTCGAGCGGGATCAGGTCCTCACTCAATTCTCAGGAAAGAGTTGCTCAATTCTTATTGCCACAGATGTAGCCGCACGGGGCCTCGACGTGAAAGAACTGGCTGCAGTAATTAATTACGAACTCAGTCGCGATCCGGAAGTGCATATTCACCGCATTGGACGCACGGCTAGAGCTGGCAGTAAGGGGCTTGCAGTGAGTCTTTTCAGTGCTTCGGAAAAACGGCAGTTACGAGCTATAGAAGATTATCAAGACGCTGCTGCAGAAATTGTCAGTGTTGCTTCTTTAACCGAGCCTGAAAAATTCAAACTTTACCCACCCATGGCCACACTGTTTGTAAATGGTGGTCGCAAGGATAAGCTAAGAGCAGGGGACTTGCTCGGTGCTCTTACAGCAAGCGGTGAGATTACAGGAGATAAAATTGGCAAGATTACCCTGTTTGATAAGCTTGCCTACGTTGCCATCGAGCAGAAGGCTGCAAAACAGGCCTTAGATATTCTCAGCGATGGTAAGATCAAAGGCCGGAAGTATCGAGTTCGACGATTACACTAATTCCAAACTAGTTTGGATAATAGAGAACCACGATTAGGAAACTAAAATTAGGGAACAATGAATATGAAACTCTACAATTACGGAACAGCCCCCAACCCTCGAAAAGTTCGAATATTTTTAGCAGAAAAAGCGGCTGATTATGAACTCGTCGAAGTGAACATGCTGAAGGGGGAGCACAAGACTCCAGAGTTTCTAGAAAAAAACCCAAGTGGGAAAGTGCCTGTGCTCGAACTGGATGATGGGCGTTATCTTTCGGAGTCCATTGCTATTTGCCGCTATTTGGAAGCTGTTTATCCAGAGCCTAACTTGTTCGGTAGAGATGCTTTTGAATTGGGCTTTATCGAGATGAGAAATCGACAAATGGAAACAGAGCTTTGGTCACAGATAGGCCAGTCCTGGATTCATGGGCCAGTGGTTGCCAAGATGGGAATCTATAAACAGATACCTGAAGCCAAAGAAGTTAGCGATGTAAATGTAAATAAGTATTACGAGCGACTCGATAAAGAATTTGCCGACATAGAATATGTTGCAGGAGATAGATTTACCGTAGCAGATATCACGCTAGTTACCGGCATCGACTTCGCTTCAACATTAGTTGGGCTCAAGCCAGATGACTCACTGAAAAACCTATGGCGCTGGCACGCACTGGTCTTATCCCGAGACAGTGTAGACGACATTACTTCAACTACTTCCTTGTAATACCTGCCAAGAGAGCTTCAAGCTTTTCTGTTCCCGTGGCGCGCAACAGTTTGATGTTGCGTGCCGGAATGTCTTCGACATCTTTGTAGCTCGCTACGGCTCTTTCCACGCTCGATTCTCTCAATAAATGCAACATTGGGTACGGTGAACGATTACTGTAGTTTTCCGCGTCATTCGGCAGTGAGCCTTCGAACTGATACTGGGGATGAAACGATGCTATCTGAAAGATTCCTTCAAGTTGGGAATCTTGTAAGAGTTCATCGCTAAGGGAAAGAAATTGATTGTAGTCATGGAAATCTTCCAGCACAGAGGGATGAATGAGAAGAGTCGTTGCGATCAGCTCGTCTTCTCCCAAGAGGGCTAATTCATCGCTCAAATCTTGCAGAAGCTCTGCCTCGGAACTAGCCTCACTAACCACAAATCGCACCGAATCTCGCACTAATTCCCTTTGAGCGAAAGGGCAAAGGTTAAGACCAATTACAGTAGTCTCTAACCACTGGCGTACTTCATTTGAAATTTCAGTGCTGATTGGTTTTGACATGTCTCGGTGGTTGGGTCTTCTTTGATTAGCTTTTATTCAGTGCAGTATTGCACAAGAGCTTATGTAGGGGTTTGTATAAAGAATTACTCAATAAAATCGGAACAATCAAAAACGCTTCTGGCTCAATAGTTTTTGATCGTCCCGACATCACTAATTCATATCGGACTTCTACTTTGTATAAAGCACAAGAAATTGACTAGTCTTGCCTCTTACTGTCGGAGAGAACACGCTATCGGCCAGGGTGTCTGTAGAATTTTTCAGCAAGTTGGAACTGCTTGCTACAGAAAGTCCTGCTTGAGCAGCTAGCTGAGTCACAACACTTTCTTCAATTCGGTGTAAAGAACCACCTGCTTCAATTCCAGAGCCATCAGGCCCTATATGGTCTGATGCCAGCAATACGCCACCAGGTTTGAGTACCCGTGCGATTTCACGAAAAGACGCGGCTGGATCACCCAGGTTGTTACCTTCTGGTGCGAATCCCAACTCATGAGGCCCCTGAATCCAGGTCACCATGTCGATAGAGTTATCAGCAGCATCCAGTGCATCGAAATTGGTAATGCTGACTCGAACATTACTCAGTCGGTTATTTGCTGTACGCACATCAATGCCATCACCAACAAAACCCATGAGACCAGGAGCATGCTGTAGAATGACACTACCATTTGATCCAACTGCGCGACTTAATATTTCAGTGTAGTAACCTCCGCCAGCCTCAAGTTCTAGAACGTCCATGCCGGTTTCAAGTCCGCCAAAAGCCAGAACTTCTGCAGGCATTCGTCGAGCATCATCCTCGGAATCTGCACTTGGGCGATCCGGGTGTGCCAAGGCGGCAGCTACATCTGCATCTGCCGCAGTAGCTGACGCGCTCGCAAGCATGAAGGCGCTTAAGGAACAACCAGTAAAAAAATGTAGTAAATAGGTTTTCGATAACTGCATATTCAACTCCTGATATTTATTAGGTACTTGGTGTAGTTTCTATACTGACATGTCTGCTTAGGGAAACTTCCCTATTGCCGGCCATTCAATCCAGCTTTACTTCTCTTTGCTATCGATAGTGCGTGTGTTGGCGCAAAGTAAGTTCTTAGCCCAGCCTTATAATATATCTGATTTTATTGCAGAAAGCCGCATAGTCAATTACCCTCACCAAATTAGTTAGAATACTTGGCCTGATATTTAGGATTCTTGGGGGGTCTATGCCTGCAAAGCTATGGAAAAAAAGGCTAGATTCTAGTCAGCAAGAACACTTGCCCTTAATCATCAGTAGTTTGCTCGGCATCCAAATTCTCGCTTCTATTCGAGACCCGATTGTGATCGGTTTCGACCTACCCCTACAGCTTATCTTGGTAGATATTGGCTTTATTTTGGTAATCGCGATCCTTCGACTGTGGCTGCTCAAAAAGAATCCCGATCCCAAGTTCGTTGATCCAATTATTTTTTTCGTTGTGGTATTGGCCGCCATAAAAGCTTTAGACACACTCGCAGTACAAGCCGAACCCTTGCCTTTCTATATGGCCATTTATATGTTCGCACTTGCACTCTGCTTTTTGTCGTATTTTTATCTTTACCTTTCGGCAGCAATCTTTCTTATTGGCTGGCTTTTTGTTGCGTTTCAGGTGTTAACGATAATTGAGGTATCTGCTTCTTTTTTCGCAATTTCAGTTGGGTTTTGTCTTGCTCATATGGTGCTGACACGAAGAATTTCCGCGCGCGCACAGATTTTCGAATTGGAAGGAAAAGTTAAAGAGTTAGAGTCAATTCTGCCTATGTGTGCCAGTTGTAAGAAAACCCGAAACGAAGCAGGTGAGTGGAAGAGTATTGAGCAATATATTGAAGATCAAGAATCTGGCCTGCAGGTCAGCCACGGAGTTTGTCCGGAGTGCTCAAAAGATTTGTATGGAGATTTATTGAATGACCGGGAACAGCTTAAAAATTAGTAGCTACAACGATCTCGAAGATGGAGATTTCTAGAAATTCAATATTGCTTTTGCTTTGGCAATTCGGAATCAGCAGCAGCTGAATAACAATACCAGAACAACATTATTGCCATTGTGCTAGTTCATTTCAGCAATCAGGAATCACGATGCGAACACAAAAATATTCTTCTGCACTCGCTGCATTGATTTTGTTGACAGCTTGCGGCAGTGCTTCCCGAAACGTTCCTATCCTTGTCGAATCAACTATCTCTGACATTCAAAATGCTATCCAGGCCGGTGATACTTCTTGCCGGAATATTGTGAAGCGATATATCAGCCGCATCGAAACCTATGATCAGAGCAGTGGTATCAATGCCATTGCGGAAGTTAATCACAGCGCCTTGGCGCGTGCTGACGAGATCGATCAACTTGTCCAGAGCGGAGATGTCTTACCCGAGCTATTCTGTGTACCTCTCTTGATAAAAGACAATTTCGACACCTATGACATGGTCACCACTGGTGGTTCGATTGCACTAAAGGACAGCATTCCTCCGGATGATGCCTTCATGATTCGCAAGCTGCGAGAAGCAGGGGCGATAGTACTGGCTAAAACCAATATGGCCGAATGGGCATTCAGCCCCAGAGAAACTGTTTCTTCTTCTTATGGTCGAACGGCGAATGCCTATGATATTAACTATGTGCCCGCTGGATCCTCAGGTGGAACGGCCTCGGGTGTAGCGGCAAGTCTTGGTGTCGCAGGTATGGGCAGTGATACCGGTAACTCTATTCGTGGGCCGTCATCTCATCTGGCATTGTTTGGCATTCGATCTACCATCGGGCTCACCAGTCGTGATGGAGTGATCCCGTTAGTGTTTGATCGAGATATTGCCGGCCCTATGGCTCGAACGGTTGAGGACGGAGTGAAATTGTTTAATGTGATTGCAGGATACGATCCTGCGGATCCGCTTACTGTGCCTGATAAAAGAGAATCGGATTATCGTGACTTTCTCAATGCTAATGGCTTGGAAGGAAAGCGCCTGGGCGTGCTGCGTGCGTTAGTGGATCATGATGATGCCGATCCGGGAATAAGAATCCTTTTCGATAATGCGATTGCAGAGATGAAGGAGGCGGGAGCCACTATCGTTGACCCGTTTTCCATAGAAGATTTTGAAGAGATCAGCGATGACATTCCTTTCTGTGGTCGTTTCCGCTATGACGTTGGTCAGTATTTTAAGACACTGGATGATCCTCCTCTTTTGGATGTGAACGATGTTTTAGTGACAGGCGAGATTGCGCCAGAGACTAGAGACTCATTCGATTTTTATGCGCAGTATCCACTGGACATTGTTCCCGACAATTGGGAAGAGCCGTGTCCAACCTGGCCCAACCATCCTCAGCGCAATCAATTGCTCGCCAATACACTCGAAGCCATGGACGCAGCTAATGTGGATGCGCTGGTTTTTCCTACCTGGTCGAATCCTCCCGCTCATATTGATCGGTCCGCGGAGGAATATAAGGGTGACAATAATCAAATGCTAGCACCAGATGCCGGATTACCCGCAGTAACTGTGCCTATGGGGTTCTGGCAAGACAGGCTGCCAGCGGGACTTCAAATTCTGGGGCGACCCTATGCCGAAGGAATTTTGATCGAACTGGCCTATGCCTATGAGCAGAAGACCAAGCATCGTCGAGCGCCGGATGGGTTCGAAGCTCTTCGACCTTAAAGAAACGAAATCGCTAGATATCGTGGCATGACCAAGAGAAGGATTAGGAGGGCAAAACTTTCTTTACTTTGCCGACTACTCTAATATCATCGGCTAATAACAAATATAACAATCGTTCACGAAGTCATTGCTCTTGCAGGTTTCAGTGTGTGAACTACCTTATTGGGAGAACAACATGGTAGAAGCAACTGCAACACTCAAGACGCCCTCAGCTTTCAAACCCAATTTCTATTTTTGGATGACTGCCGCATTGGCTGCCGTCATTTTTGGGGGCTTTGGTATTTCCTATTTTGCGCCTATGGCCACTGGTAGCTTGCGGCCAATCTCTCCTCTTGTGCATTTTCATGGCATTTTCTATTTCGCCTGGATGATATTGCTAATGGTGCAGTCGGGGTTGGTGAACAGTGGTAACGTGGCCCTACATCGAACTCTGGGCACGATAGGGATTTCGGTTGCCACTGGTCTGGTAATTTTTGCCTCTGTTATTAGCATAGAGAATACGAGGGCTTCTCTCGAGCTCTCAGCTGACCCTTTTCTATTTCAACTTATGTATCTGAATATTGTCGCGATTAGCACATTCACGATTTTGTTTATTATGGCAATGCGAAAAACTCGTCAGCCGGAGTTTCATCGCCGACTAGTTCTTCTTGCTACGGTTGGGTTTATTGGCGCGGGAATCAATAGGTTTTATGTGGCCGCCTTCCAAGTTGATTTCGCCCCTTTCTGGTTTATATATTTGGTATCCGATCTTTTTATTCTAGCGCTCATCATTCATGACTGGAAAACTCTCCAGAAATTGCATCCAGCAACTATAAGCGGAGGCTTGATAGTCGTAGTTATACAACTATTGCAGTGGCCGATAGCAGGAACTGCTGCATTTGAGTCTGTTACTTATTGGCTAGTTAGCCTCGGGGGATACGCTATTACTCCTCTAGTGTAGAGAGCATAGTAATAAGCGTAATTAGGGATCAGGCCATTGTTAGTACCGGAGATAGGCCTATCGTCCAGATGTGCAGCGTTGCGGATTGACGGGCCTGGGAAGAACCAATGGTGCCGGTTCTACTCTTCCTTCACTTGCAAGTTGATCGAAGGCTGCCTGCTGTAGTGCATTGACCTCAGGTCGAGACATTCCTAATTCATAAGCCGAACACTCGTTGTCGCCGAGCGATTTGGGATCTAAGCCTGTGAGATTGCCGAAGACTACCAGTGCTTCGAGATAGTAACCGTAGCTGCTGGCGTGATAGTGGTCATAGGTCCATAGATCAATTTTGCCTAATTCAATGCCGTCGTAGGGATTGGTGTCGGCGATGCCAAGCTCCATCGCTCGTGTCCACGCTTCGCCTACTCCATTCACGGCTTTGACGCCGGGAGCCGCGGCAGCCGCCTTGTCGTAGCCGGCACGTACGTCCAGTGCCATCTGCTCGATGGGCTGACCTGTCCATGGCTCATCCGCTACATAAGTCTTATCTGCTCGTGACCAGGTTGAGGTGAGAAAAATTTCCACATTCTGATTCATGCCCTTCAGGAATTCGCTCATCTCTGTGGCAGTTTTGATAAGTGTATTTGGGTCGCCCGGGTTGTCACTGTCCAGCGTGCTGTAGCCGTGCATTACTACCTGGTCCCAAGGCTGTCGGCCGATCACACCCAGTTTACTCTCCAGATGGAAATCCAATCCGCTGCCACCCCTGGTTTCAAGAGATACATCGTAGTCCAGACCTGCCTGATCGGTGAACGATTTGAAAAGGGCAGGGACGCCTCCGATTCCTTCGTTATTGAGGTCAGTTACCGTGTCGGCTCGATAAAACCTGGCCGCAGATCCGAAACCGTAAGTAAAACTGTTACCTATGAACAAAACGTCTGTGTCTGCGCTAGTACTCACGGCACTCAGAGTGAGAATGAAGCCTGCGAGAGTTGTCGATATCAATTTCATTAGATAATCCCTTTGTTGTATTTTTTGGTCTAATAGAAGAAGACTAAAAGTTAACTTCATTCATGTCTATACAGAATGCCGTAATCTGTATTGTTTCGGGGAAAGGAAGTTGCTTGGGGAGCTATTTTTCCGCCAACACGCTTCTTATTTACACCCTAGCCCTGTTGGCTGTTATATTAGGCGCCGCGTTCTGGATGTCGGTGTGATTTCTCGCCGATCCATCAAAATACTTTATCTACTATTACATCCTAGAGGTTCCACATGTCATTGAATTCCACCTATCTTCAAATGTTCTCCACAGTTTCAGATACTGGAGAGCTTCGCCTTGAACTTATTGAGCAAGAAACACCAAAGCCTGAAGCTAATCAGGTTTTAGTGCGGGTTGAGGCAACTCCTATAAACCCTTCTGACCAGGGAGTGATGTTTGGCTGGGCTGACATCGCCAACGCAAAATCATCGGGAGAAGGTAAGGGCACGGTATTGTCTGCGCCAGTCTCTGAACAAGGTTTGGGTGTAATGAAAGCCAGAATGGGCCAGTCGCTCCCTGTTGGAAACGAAGGTGCGGGTACCGTTGTTGCAACTGGCGACAGTGAAATGGCGAAAAGCCTCGATGGGAAAATTGTCGCTGTAATGGGAGGCGGAATGTATGGAGAGTATCGATGCGTGGACGCGTCTTCATGTCTGCCATTGTTAGATGGGCATACTGCCAAAGATGGAGCGTCCTGTTTCGTCAATCCACTAACTGCTCTATCAATGATCGAAACAATGAATATGGAAGGGCACTCAGCTCTAATTCACACGGCTGCCGCATCCAATCTTGGACAAATGTTGGTTCGAATTTGTCAGCAAGATGGTGTGGAGCTTGTGAACATTGTAAGAAAAGATGAGCAAGCAGACTTGCTTCGAAGCATGGGCGCAAAATATGTAGTGAATAGCAGCTCAGATAATTTCATGTCAGAGCTAACAGACGCAATCGAGGCCACAGGTGCTACCCTTGCTTTTGATGCAACTGGCGGTGGTACTTTGGCTTCTACGATTCTCTCATGCATGGAAGCTGCAGCCGCGCGAACACCTGGAGCCTATAGCATCTATGGTTCGATCAAACACAAGCAAGTGTATCTCTACGGTGGTCTTGATACTTCAGCAACTACTCTTAACCGAGGCTATGGTATGGCATGGGGTGTTGGTGGTTGGTTGCTGCCAAACTTTCTTGCTAAGGCGGGACTTGAAGTTGCGGCTCGCTTACGTAGTCGTGTTGCAAACGAATTGAAGACTAACTTTGCTAGCCACTATACCAATGAAATTTCTCTGTCCGAAGCTTTGCAAGTTGAGACGGTGCAGAGTTACTACGCCAAGCACACTGGAGAGAAATTTCTGATTTGTCCTCAGAAGTAAAAGCGGGTTTTCAAAAGTGAACTGCGCAGTGTCGGCACGTCCAGTGCTGACACTGTTAATCCAGAGTCTAGTGAATTAAGACCTGGGATCTACCTCCAAATCCTGCTTGAATCGCTTAAAGTTTTTCACGTAAATTTCCGCACTAAGCATCAACTGCGCTTGTTGTTCTGGCGATAAAGTCTTAATTACTTTGCCAGGCGACCCCATGACCAATGAGCCTTCGGGAATATCCTTGCCTTCAGGGATTAACGAGTTTGCACCGATAAGGCAGTTCTTACCTATTTTCGCGCCATTGAGAATAACCGAGTTAATACCGATCAAAGAATTGTCACCGATGGTGCATCCATGGAGCATAACCTTATGCCCGACAGTGACATTTTTCCCAATTGTCAGTGGTACACCGGGATCGTTGTGTAGTATTGCTCCGTCTTGAATATTTGAATTCTCGCCGATGGTAATTAGAGCATTGTCTCCCCGTATAACGGCGTTGAACCAAATGCTTACATTGTTTTCCAGTGCTACCAATCCGATTACAGTTGCATTGTCTGCTACAAAATAATCTTCGCCGCGAATGTCGACCTTACTTTCACCTAAACTGTAAATCACAATCAATCCCTATTCTGTTCTCACGTCTGTCTGTCTAACGATCAGCCAGACGGCCGGATCCACCTAGTTCGTAATACACGATAGGAACGAAATCCTCTGCACCCCAGCCAGGGTCATCGGTCCATTTCGCATCATAGTCGGCAGTCGGTCTTGCTGCCATCACCTCATCGAGTTTCTTGCCTTCCAATATCATGGTCATAACTTGATCACTTATGTCGAGGATCATCGCGCGAAACTCCAACAACTCTTCGCGACCAACAACTTCCAGGCCGTGACCCGGGATAATTTTTGTTTCGGGGCCTGCAATATCAATAGCCTTGTCCATGGCCGCAATGGTTCCTCTGAGCGTGCCCCCATTATATTGATCAATAATTGGATAGCTTGTGGTGCGATATACATCACCGAGATGCAGTACGTCGGACTCAGGGAAGTAGACAAAGGTATCACCGTCGGTATGAGCCGGAGGCGCAAGAAAAGCCTGAATTTCCTCTCCGTTAAGATGAAAGCTCATGGTGTCATTGAAAGTCACCAGTGGTCTGGCTGCAGCTGGTTGTTGCGGAACAAAACTTCCTCCGGCTCTGGGGTAACGACTTCTTTCTTCAAGAAAGCGCACACGAGTATTATCGTGTGCGAAGATTAGTACGCCCATCTCCGCCAGGTTCTCGTTGCCACCAACGTGATCGATATGTATATGAGTATTGACCAGGAAGCGTATTTCTTCGTCAGTTACCTGCTTCACCGCCGCTACCAGTTTGTCCGACAAGGGCGCAAATAATGAATCTACCAGGAGCACACCTTCGGGACCGACAAAGACGCCGATGTTGCCTCCGCCACCAGGGCGTGAAACCATGTACACATTACCGGCCACAGGAGTAATGGAAAGCTCGACTCCTTCAAATGATCCCTGACCATAGGAGGCACTTGCGCCAAATGCCAATAAGGCAGTCCCTGTTACAACTTTTGTAACCATTTTTATAACAACAGTTATAAGTCTATTTAATTTGTTCATCATTACCTCTGTTACTAAACCATCGTGGGAATATTTGAATGAAACGATCGCCTTGAATTAATTGCTCGCATTGATCTAATTAAGAGCTCCTCTGAATACCTCTCTTCTTTGACTGTATCCTTCCGGCATGGGCAAGACCTTGTTGGTCTCAACATACTCTTCATAATCTGTAAGCATTTCGGCAAGTCGATCTGGATCTTCTAATGCAAGATCGTTGGCTTCGCCGGGATCAGTTTTGATATTAAATAGATGCCAATTTTGATCACCCAAAGCGCTGCGATTAAAAACTATCTTATAGTCACCTTTGAAAAGAGCTCGATTTCCGCCTAACTCATAACCAATTGGGTTCGAGGCACTGTGAATAGCTTCATCATCATTTGTCAGGAAGCTGGAAAAGTCTTTACCTATTATTTCCTCAATGTCTTTCCCTTTCCAATTGCCACTATGGTTTTCCACACTGGCCAAACTCATTATCGTGGGAGCCAGATCTGTGACGAAAACAAATTCATCAGTCATTTCATTGCGCCTGCTAATTCCGGGTCCAGAAATGACAAGTGGAACTCGCAGGCCGCCTTCGCTGGCATAAAACTTGTAGTAGGCCAGGGGAGAAGCCGCGATAGTAGCATTGCTTGCGCCGATGGCATTAAAGGAATTTCTCTCGCCGAGCGTTTCATAGTTTGCGTCGTAACCCACTTGGTCAAACCAATTCGCTAACATAGATCCGCCGTTAGGTAGAATCAGATTTGAGCCTTCTGCTCCATTGTCAGATGTAAAAACAAAAATAGTGTTATCGAATTCACCTATATCCTTCAAGTAGGTCATCAAACGGCCAATATGCATATCCATGGCGTCGACCATGCCCGCATAGACTTCCATTCTTCTTGCATGATGGCGCTTCTGTTCTTCGCTCAAGCTATCCCACTCAAGAGTTCCTGGCGTTACCACAGCATCGGTATTTTCAGGAACCACACCTGCCGCTTCTGCGGCCTGATGTCGCTTCTCTCTCATGACCGCCCAGCCCTCATCATAAACTCCCGCATATTTGTCTGAGAATTCTCGAGGTGCTTGAACAGGCATATGTACCGCCTGAAAGGGGAGATAGGCAAAGAATGGTGTTTGGTCTGAGGAGTTTTCCGAAATAAATTCGATAGTCTTGTCGACAAAATATTCAGATGAATAAAAATCATCCGGCAAGGTATGTCTCTCGCCATCGGCATACCAGTTGGCTTGGTCGTAAATGGGTAAGTAAGGGCGCTGATCCCAATTGTCTGCACCTGTGTCTGCCATTGCGATTGTACGCTCGAAGCCACGAGCTGACGGCAGTAGCTCTGGTGTATGTCCTAAGTGCCACTTTCCTGTCATATAGGTGTGATATCCCTCATCGCGAAGAAGAGTTGCCAGGGTGATGACTTTATCGTTGAGTACTCCCTGATAATTTTCCTGGCTTTGCTGCTCAACTGGAAGCGCTTCAGGAATATTCGGCACGCCATTTCTATGACTGTCAACACCGGTTAAGAGCATGGCTCTGGCTGGAGCGCAGCTTCCGGCTGTGTGGTAGTTGGTAAAGGAAATGCCCGAGCGGGCAAGTTCAGCAATATTGGGTGTGCTTATTTCACTGCCGAAAGGTGAAATGTCAGTAAAGCCAAGATCGTCAGCGAGAATAAGAACTATATTGGGCCGATCTTGATTTGCAGTTTCAGTAGCCTGCGCCAAGGCTGGTTTAGTTAGCCCCGCATGTGTAGCTAATAGGGCGATGGCTAAATAGATAGGTTTGCGTGACATATACTTTCCTTAAGTGACCAAGGGCATTTGAAAAAGACAGCTGAAAAAAGTCGACTGAGAATGACAGAGAATAGTAGGGAATTCTGTTGATGTCTATGCTTTGCACCGGACTTGTCATAGACATGCCCACAGGGCTGAACGGATTGTGCATGGAGTTCAGATGTCTATATGCAGGTATATAGAATCCCCAGTCAATTTGGCCCAATCGAGCTGTCGTCATGGCTGCGATTCATCGAAGAGAACAAATCCGTCGATTCTCATGCTTTACAGGCTCCAAATAGAGAAGATATAGTGAGGCAACTACCCGAGTTTTCTGGACACAAAAACCAGGTCCGACTCAGATTCACCTAAAACAAAAACATTAGGAGGTGAGCAGTGGCTAAATTCTCAAGACGTAAATTCATTGGCTCCAGTACCGCTCTAGCGGCGGCAGGACTGGGACTACCTACACAGAGCGCCTTGGCGCAGTCCTCTACGACATCATCATTGTCGGCTCCCGATTATGTGGTGCTGAATGCCCGCGTGATGACAGTCGACAATGATCAACCCAGTGCGGAAGCCTTTGCGGTAACAGGAGATCGATTCACAGCTGTAGGCAGCAGCAGTGATATTCGCAATCTCGCCACTGCGCGTACGGAAATAATCGATGCCGAAGGAATGACTGTAACCCCAGGTTTCATTGATGCTCACACCCACGCTACAGGAGCTGGAGTTAATGAGCTGGTTCAAGTGAATGCGGATCTACGTTCAGTTGTAGAGATCAAAGATGCTTTACGGGAGCGAGCAAACGCCACACCAGATGGACAGTGGATAAGAGCATTCAAGTATGACGATACAAAACTAGCCGAGGGCAGACCTCTCAACCGTTTCGATATTGATGAGGTAGCGCCGAATAATCCAGTTGTTGTCGGTCATAGGGGTGGACACACGGGTGTCTACAATAGCCAGGCTCTGGCTCTGGCAGGAATTACAGCCGAAACACCGGATCCTGATGACGGGAAATTCTATCGCGATTCCAACGGTGTGCTTACCGGGCTGATAGCAGAGCGTGCCCGTGACGTATTCAGAGGCATGATTCCAAGCGACTCCAATAGAGAGCAGCGCAAAGAGGGAGTTAAGTTGATCTCTCAGTTAATGACAAAAGCGGGGCTAACTTCGGTTCAACAAACAGGTGGTAGTCGAAACGATATGATCGCCTGTCAGGATGCTCGTGCCGAGGGAGAAATGCGTTTCCGTATGTGTTTGTTTGCCCGGGGTCAGCTATTTGATGATCTGGTAAACGCAGGCATACGAACTGGATTCGGTGACGAAGTATTTCGTATCGGAGCTGTGAAATTTATGGCTGATGGTTCGGCGTCTGAACGCACAATGCGAATGAGCACGCCCTATGAAGGTCGGCCCGATGACTTTGGCATTCTAACTATGAGTCAGGAAGAGATTCATGAAGCGGTGGAAAATGCACACCGTAACGGGTTTCAGATTGGCATTCACGCCAACGGTGATGTCACCATCGATATGGTGCTCAATGCCTACGAGAGAGTTCAATCTCTGTGGCCGCGACCAGATGCTCGCCATCGCATAGAGCATTGCTCTCTTGTTAATCCTTCTCTATTGCAACGAATTAAGGCTGCAGGTGTGATACCTGCCCCCTTTTATACATACGTGCACTATCATGGAAATAAATGGGTAGATTACGGTGATGAGAAAATGCAGTGGATGTTTGCCCACAAGTCATTTCTCGACTATGACATACCCGTAGCGCCGGCATCCGATTACACACCGGGCCCCTATGAGCCATTAATGGCTCTACAAAGCATGGTGACTCGCAAAGATTTTGATGGTCGGGTCTGGGGAGCGAATCAGCGCATCAGCCTCGATCAGGCCATGCGTATTTGCACCATGAATGGTGCGTTCGCCTCTTTCGAAGAAGACATCAAAGGAAGTATTACAGCAGGCAAGTTAGCTGACTTTGTAATACTTGCCGACAACCCCCATGACGTAGATGAAGACGAAATCAAGAATATTGAAATCGTAAGAACTGTCGTCGGTGGAACCACTATGTACGGTGCTTGAGTTCGGTCTCTCAGCGAATGAAAAGAGGTGCCTGGATTTTACTGAGAGCCGACTATTTCTGCTGGACTAACTTGCTATCCATTGTGTGATTGCCGGAATCCAGGCGACTCTTGCGAAGCCCCATGTGGCTACTAGCAAAATCCCGCAGGCTGCAATCATGCTTATTGATGCCGCAGTTCTGATGCGTGCATTGCTGGCTTGATCACGAGCCCGAATCATCAGTTCCACAATTATCAGATTTGGGATGTAGAAGAAGAAAGACATGAAGTTATCGAACCAGCCATCAAATTCCTGGGTGTGTCCAACCCAGTCGGTAAGTATCAACCACAAGCCATAGTCCATACGATAAAGCCACGAACCAATGGCTAATGCATATAGACGCCAAGCCCATGCTTGATGATCCAGAAACTCTCGTCTCATGGCATAGCGTACCGTTTGTATTGCCGCCACGAACATCAGCACACCGTATGCCCCAAAACCTATGTCCATCACCAGGCCGCCAACGGTTCCCCGAATAGCGATAAAAGACAGCCCTCCCACCGCAGCGATTATCGAAGCAAGAATATAGAATCTGCCGGTCCAGTGGTGTATCCGAGGATAGTTAATGCGAATACGTTCAATAAGCTGCATGCCCCCCAGCAGAAGTATTAGGCCCCCGGCTGCGAAATGAACTCCAATACCTACCGATGCACTGGGTTGTCCCGGCACGTAAATTTCGGGAAGCACATTATTCCAACGCTGAAGATCATCATCGGTATAGGCGGCAGCATAATTGGCCAGGATATATAAGCCAAAGATAAAGGAGCTGAGCCAGACAATAGCTAGCAAGCTTCTACTCGAGTAAAAATATATCCGGTTCCCAGCTGCAGGAAGTGGGATTAGTGAATCTTCAGTCATGGATGTCATCACGTGTTTCTCTTCAGAACCATCTCAATCAGATAGGACACCAATAGTCGCAGACTACTATTGCACCTGACAACAATAACTTCGGATAATTCCACTGCTTGCAGTAGGTCGAGTTACTCCCTTGCATCCATAATCGCAGTATGAACAACCTTCCACTGAGAGTTATCTCTCTCGGCTACCAGATGGATATGAGTTCTTCTTAGGGTTTGTCCCTCTATAGCAGAAGGCCCCCGGCTGCCATCTGTATACATATGTATTACTGCCGCACCGTCATCAATATAACGAATTGAAATGAGCCTGGCATTTACTATTTCCTGTTGCGAAACTGTTGAAGCGAAATTCGGGAAGAGCCTTTCCCTAAGAAACACACTTAGCTCTTCAGTGCCTCGAAATATTCTGGCATACGCGTTTATCCATTCCGCGTCGTCAGAGAACAGTTCAATATGTGAGGCAGTATCTTGTGTCGCCCATGTTGATTTGAAGGAGTTGATGAGAGCTTCAACTTCGGACTGCGTCGAAGCGCTTGGGTTGCCCAGTTCAATAAATTCAGGAATCTCCCTCCTTTCTGCTGCGGACGCGGTAGTTAATATAAATAGAGACAGAAGGAGAGTGGAAAATCGAATGAGCTTTGCTTTGAACATAGAATGACTCCGTTTTACAGAATTAATTAAGTTGTTATCAAGGTCGAGATTTGTTATCAGTTATAGTCTGTAAACATTCTTTTTTGAACAGGGAGTTCGCGTTATGTCCATCTTCGTCGCAGACCGTCGGTGCTTATCAGGATTAGCAGATCGTCTTGCGCAAGATCATTCGTCTAGAATTCTTGTCGCGAATGGTCTTGTCGTGATTTGTCTGGTTTGCTTGCTTACTATCAGTGACGCATTTGAAACTCACCAGCTTAATCTTTTCCATCAGCTAAGTTTGTGGGCCGTTGTCTGTTTGTTATTGGTGACGCAACTAAATTTTCTTGAGAAGCTTCTCCAAAATCAATTCTCAGAAAGTCCCTACACGAAAGTGTTGGCATCATTGGGAGCAATAATTCTTACTGTATTCTTGATGACGATAGAGCTTCATGGAATGAAATTCACTCCATTGTTGCCGAAGCAGCCAGATCCCTTGTTTGAGTTTCTGATATTCGTAGCTCCACCGGTTGTTGCGATGGCGATGATAGTCCTGGCGCTAAAATATTTGTCATACCCAAATGCCAAGGCAGAAACAGTTTCTGCTTTTTCACCAACTAGCGATGAAACGAAGAAGCTTGGTGACGGACATCAGGATTTGGCTGAATTAATTCGGAACAATCACGTGCTGCATGTGTACTCAGACGATCACTATTTGAAAATAGAATGCGAGGAAGGTGCTCATTTCGTGAGAGGGCGGATGAAAGATGCGCTCGCTTATCTTCGAGAAATTGACGGCGTTCAGACACATCGCTCCCATTGGGTCTCCCGTAGCCATCTTCGTCGTGTTTTCCGTGAAGGCCGAGATTTCAAAGTCATGCTTCGGGATGGTTCAATAATCCCTGTTGCCCGCTCGAGGGCTAGCCAATTGGGCCAGATCAGGTCTTCTCGCTGAGGGAAGTGGGCGAAAAACCAGCTCAGTGGCAGCCTCAATCCACACTAAATTGCGTATTCTGGGCTTTTCCGTAGGCAGTTAGACCTATTTCGTAGTTAAATCAACGAATTAAGTTTCAAAATCAGCGTATGCTATGGATTGTGCTATTGATTTTGCATAAACTCTGACTAAATATTTGAATCAACACTTTGACCCCAGTGATACTCGGGAATTGAGAGGAAAGACTATGCTTCGTTATTTGATAAAACTTGTTGGTACCGGTTTGTTAGTGAGTGCCGCGACTGCTGCCAGTGCGCAGTCCGATGTCTACCACGCATCTCATGATTACACGGTGGAGACGGTTGCCGAGGGGCTGTTACAGCCTTGGTCCATGGCCTGGTTGCCAGGTGGGGACATGCTGGTTACGGAAAAGCCAGGTCGACTGAGAATCGTTCGCGACGGGCAATTGTTGCCTGAAGCAGTGCCCGGTGTGCCTGAGGTGTTTTACACAGGTCAGGGCGGGCTGTTTGAAGTATTGCCTCATCCAAATTTCCGTGAAAATCGCTGGATCTACCTGAGCTACGCCAAGGAGTTAGGGGACACTTCGGTTACTGCAGTAGCCCGAGGACGTCTTGAAAATGATCGGCTTACCAACGTAGTTGAAATATTTATTCCCGAGGCAGCAGGCTTTGGACACTACGGCGGCAAGATGGTTTTCGATAACGACGGCTATCTGTTCGTCACATTAGGAGAGAGACAGGCTCCGGCTAGAGGGGATTTAGCTGCACACCCTGCGCAAGACCTGACTAATCACCATGGGGTTATTGTTCGCTTGAATGATGATGGCAGTGTGCCTGATGACAATCCCTTTGTTGGACGCGATGATGCGCTTCCAGAAATCTGGACTTATGGACACCGTAGCCCTCAGGGCCTGGTGATACATCCTGAAACCGGCGATCTCTGGGAGAGCGAGCACGGGCCACAGGGCGGAGACGAGATCAACCTGATCGAGCCAGGAAATAATTATGGTTGGCCAGTTATTGGTCGTGGCGTTAACTATGGCTCCATAGGTAGCCCAATTCATGCTGCCATCGGCGATGGAAACATGAGTTCACCAACACATTTCTGGGTACCATCAATTGCTACTTCAGGGCTGATGGTTTACACAGGGGACAAATTCCCACTGTGGTTCGGCAGCATTATTTCCGGCGCATTGGCTGGAGAGCAAATGGCGCTTTTGCATATGAATGACGATTACCGCAGTGTGCTTAGAGAAGAAACTCTGGCTTATGGACTGGGTCGTATTCGTGAAGTACGTCAGGGTCCAGATGGTTATATTTATCTCGCCATCTCAGATGGCAACGGCGCCGGACGAGGCGACTTTGAAGCCACTGCAATCATGCGACTGGAACCGGCTGACTAAGATTGATTCAGGGCGGTTAACAAAAATAGGAAAAGGGCTTGCGAGCCCTTTTTTTTGTGATTCTAAAGAACATTGATCAAGCAGGGTGAGGGCATCATGTTAAGAAAAACGCTAATTATATTTACAGTAGTAACCTCAATGAGCATCTGTACTGCTTTGTCAGCACAGTCGTTCAATGAATGGAAAATAATTCATGCAGGCACCTTACTAGCGGATGCCCGTGAAAATGTGAGAACTGAACAATCCATCATCATCAGGAACAATGAAATTGTTGAAGTACGTGATGGTTATGTTTCACCAAACCAGGTGAATGGTGCTGCAAATGCAAAAGTGATCGATCTAAAAAATCAGTTTGTCATGGCTGGCCTTATAGATTCCCATACCCATATTCTTGGTCAGCAAGAACCAAATCGTAGAGAGCTTCGTGTCACCCGATCCTCTCAGTTCAGTACTTTGATGGGAGTTGAGTATGGCATGAGGACCTTGCGTGCCGGTTTCACTTCAATCAGAAATGTGGGTGGAGACAGGAATGCGATCTTTGCCTTGCGTGATGCGATTAATCAAGGTGTTGTAATGGGGCCGCGAATCAAAGCCGCGGGGCAGGGCTTGACGCCAACAGGCGGACATGGCGATGGCGGCGGTTTTCGAGATGACATATTTCCCCATCCCCATTCAGGTGTATGTGATGGTGTTGCTGAATGCCGCAAAGCCGTGCGTACGCAGATTAAGTACGGCGCAGATCATATCAAGTATGTAGCAACCGGCGGTGTGCTTAGCATGACGGCTACCGGAACAGGCCAGCAATTTACCGATGAAGAGCAAATCGCGCTGGTACAGGCTGCTCATGCAATGGGCCGTAAAGTTGCTGCACATGCCCATGGAAAAATAGGATTGGAAGCCGCGTTACGCGCGGGAGTTGATTCAATAGAGCATGGCTCCTACCTGGACGCGGACACTGCAGATTTATTTGTTGCCACCGGCGCCTACCTGGTTCCTACTTTGATTGCAGGGCATACGGTAGAGCGCATAGCTTCGGAGAGACCAGCATTCTATACCCCAGAGGTTAGGCAGAAGGCGCTTGAAGTAGGGCCTGTGATGAAGGCCGCACTCAGAACTGCCCATGAGAAAGGTGTAAAGATTGCGTTCGGCACGGATGCGGGTGTTAACGATCATGGCACCAATGCCTATGAAGCAGTACTCATGAATGAAGCGGGCATGTCAGAGCGCGCGATTCTGATATCGGCCACAGTAAATGCAGCTGACCTTATGGACCTTACCGATATCGCTGGCACCATCGAAGCAGGAAAGGATGCGGACATAATTGCGGTCAGTGGGAATCCTCTTGAAAATATTTCTACATTACTTGAGCCGCAGTTTGTTATGGCCCGAGGCAATGAAATCAATTTGGATGTTCCTCCTGTTGATCTTTTTCCGTGGCCTAATATCTAGCGGCTGTAGTTTTACCGCTGCAGCTTAAGCTTGTTGAAAAAACTGGCAGCTGTTATGAAGATTGTGCCTCTTTACATTTAGAGTACTTGCTTATGACTCAGAAACCAGACCATCAGAGTCGACGGGAATTTCTTCACAGCATCGGTAAAGTGGCGGGTACTGCGGCTGTGTATCAAGCCATGATCTCAATGGGATTATTAGTCCCTGGTGATGCTCAAGCTGCTACAAGAAGGCAGCGATGGAATGCCACTTCAGCAGCCAATCTGGATGGACCCAAACCAACTATCGCAGTCTTGGGTGCGGGAATCTCTGGTCTGGCTACGGCTTATGAACTCAAGAAAGCCGGTTTTCCCTGCTTTGTGATCGAAGCGAGAGACCGCCCTGGTGGTCGCAGCCATACCCTACGTAGTGGTTCAGTTGTTGAGGAAACATCCCATCAGCAGAGCTGCACATTCGATCAGGGAGACGATCTTTATTTCAATGCCGGGCCGGCGCGTATATCTCAACACCACAGCAATCTCCTCGCATACTGTAGAGAACTCAATGTGCCTCTACAGGCATTGGTTAATGATAATCGCGGTGCCTATATCCATAACTCAGCCGCCTTTGGTGGTCGGCCGGTTAGAGCGCGCGAAGTTATCGCTACAATGCGCGGCAATATTTCTGAGTTATTGGCTAAAGCGATAAATGCTAGCGCATTAGATAGTGACATTGGTTTCGATGAGAGAAGTTTTGTATTGGACATACTGCGTGACTACGGAGCGCTGGATCAGAATTATCGCTTTAGAGGTACAACTCGAGGCGGATTGGAGGAGGGTAGCGGTGGCCTGCTTCCTAATCAAGCTATTGCCCCGCTAAATTTGGATGACTTCTTTTTCGATACCGACGTTCCTTTTACTCCAAATTTTAGCGAGAGTTACAATCAGTCAGCCACCATGATGCAGCCAGTTGGTGGTATGGACAAAATTGCTTATGGCTTTGCTGAGCAACTGCAAGAAGACATTTATTACGGTGCCGAAGTGACAGCAATTCGCCGAACTGCGACGGGAGTAAGAATTGAAGGTCGTGCAGGTGATGAATCTGGAGCCATAGAAGCTGACTATGCCGTGATCGCCTTGCCACCCAGCGTACTAAAATCGATACCTAATGACTTCAGTAACGAAACGCAGAATGCGATTTCCAGCGTTCAATATGCGAAACCTACCAAGATCGCGTTTCAGTCACCGAGATTTTGGGAAAGCGAGGAACAAATATATGGGGGTATTTCATGGACTGACCCCAATATTCTTCAAATCTGGTATCCCTCAGGTGGATTCGGACAAGAGCAAGGAATAATAGTGGGCTCCTATTTATTTGGAGGCTCTCATGCGGAGAGTTTTGCTAACTTATCTCCGGCAGCACGAATAGAAAGAGCACTGAGCGGAGGAGAGAAAATACACCCCCAGTATCGCGAGAGTCTTGCCCGAGGCATATCGGTGGCCTGGGGTAGGGTTCCATACACTTTAGGTGGTTGGAGCAACTCAAATCCTTCTTCCCTATTGCAAAGAGCAGACGGTCCGTTTCTATTCGCCGGCGATCACCTGACATATTTGCAAGGCTGGCAGGAAGGTGCGGTTATCTCCAGCATTAATGCACTTGATAATCTTTTAGATTTAATTGCAGCTTGAAATCCTACGAATTACTGCTTAATGATTCTTTTTGTATGAGCAAAAAAAAGGCGCACTAGGCGCCTTGATTCGAACGAAATTAAGTGGAGTAGTATTTGTTACTTAACTCGCTTCATTGTTGTGTAACGATAGGAAAGTAATTTTCCTCCACCCCAGTTTTCTGTGCGAGATTCGTAAGTATCTTCATCGATAATTTTCATGAAACTATTGTGAGCATGAGGATCGACGCTCACATCCATATTAGTTCCATTGGTAAATTGAAAATCAATGGCGCCTTGCTCGCTTGAATTATTGAAAGTCATTGAAGGCTGATTTCCAATTGCACAGTAGTGAGTATGTATGAGTTCGTTCTTGCCATTCTGATGATACATGCTGATCATTTCCGCAGGAGTTCCTGCGGCGAAAGTTTGCATTACTGAAGAATTGCCGATGTTCTTGAACGAGACTGTAGTTGCTGATACGTCAGCGCCTTCTCGGGACTGGCCCACTGGAACTACCTGAGCTTCACCTGTCCAGGTTCCCTCAAGCTTCAGCATGGTTTGGAACGCCTCATCGGGAGTGAATCCATCATCGGCAAATGCAGCCGTGCAAAGCATTAGAGAAGCAGTGGTTAAAGCAGCAATATTGAGTTTTTTCATTGAACTGGTCCTTGTTTTTATGAGTTTGATCAGACTAGACTTGGCTTCGCTGCTTGTCAATAGAAGTTAGCTGATGCTTCAATCATTAAAGCATCTCAAGAGCAGAGATCAACTCCTCCATAGTAGCGGGTAGCCTTGGCTCAAGTAGTTCCGCTCTAGCAGTGTCGTAACGATTTTGAACGCTCGATAAAGTGTTTGCATCACGCATCTCGCGATAGATCTCTATGTAAAATTGAATCTCGAGGAGGAAGTCGCTTCGACGCACGGCGTTAGTTTGCTGCCTTCCGCCGAGGGCACTTCTGATTGAAATTATTGTAGCGTCCTGTAGAGATTGATCTTGTTTCAGAATTTCCGAGAGGGGGGTTTGTGCGTGAGTGAAGAATGCTGTCGCCAACATGAGTACTAAAGTTAAAATTAATCTTGAAGGGAGCTTTTGCATTACTAAAGCTTAACGGCTCTAAATTGAAAGTTAAAGACTTTGCCTGCTTGCCCTTAGAAAAGCCTTAGCAGATCAGCTTGCTTGCTAGCGATGATCCTATAGCCTGATTGTCGTCCAATTCAGATATAACAATCAGTCTCGGACGGAGCGATAAATATGGCCGTCCGAACCAACAGTCCATGGGTTGCCGTCTGGGTCCACGCTGATGTGTCTGGCGCTGCCTTGGACCAGATTCCAGCTGTCGCCGGTCCAGCGGTATATTCCATGACCTCCGCCATCGCTGCGTGTTCCGACAATCCAAACTGAGCCATCAGCACCAATACCTATGTCGCGAGCCTCTCCGGGTCGTCTCACCCAACGTCCGCCTATCCATTGATAGATATCGTTGTCGTCGTCGGTCACCCAGGGAACGCCCTGAGGATCTACTGCAATACGCACACCCGCGCCACTAATCTTGATGTCAAAGTCCAGATCACCGTCCCATTTGTAGATTCCCCCTCCTGCAGCAACCCAGACCGAGCCATCGGCGCCAATCGAAATATCCCGAGCATCGCCCTGAAGGCGTACCCACAGACCATCAAGCAGTCTATAGATCTGATGAGAATCATTTACTACCCAAGGGGTGCCGTCTGGAGCTACGGCGATACGCACCGCTGCTCCGTCAATCCTTCCCCAGCTGACACCGTTCCAATGATAGATGCCGAAGCCGCCTTTCCGTTCATCTGTGCCGAGTACCCAGGCTGAGCCATCCGCTCCGATAGCAATATCTGTGGCTTCCCCCAGCATGCGCTGCCAAATAGGGTCCGTGCTAATGCCTACCTGGTTCTCAGCCCCAATTGATGCTTTTGATCCGAAATCCTTCAGTGTGAAAATGTTAGAAGAGCCAGAGAGTTCAGCCCAGTAATTGTCCCCGGCAATATCTATATCTGGCACAAAAAGCACACCGTTGTCATAAACGCTCGGGGTCCTGTCCTCCGGCAGGGTAGTTTCCACTGCAGCAAGCAGACCAAAGCTGACGGGATCGGTGGTGTTTTCCAATAGCAACTCGACATTGTAAGCGCTGCCATTTCCGAGAACTGTTGGAATGGCGAGAATATTGCCTTGCAGAGTTGCGGTTTGGGCGAAAACCGGGCACCAAAAGCAAACAGTCAAGGTGAGGATGAAGACCCTCTGATAGGACAACTTAAGATTGGATTCGATTTTGAGTCTCATAAATCACATTGTGGCCAGTTGAACCTGAACATTCAATGAATGGACCAGTAGCTATTTTAACATCTGGAAGTTGATCCATATCCGCCTGTGGGCAGTGATATCAGGAGACCTTGTAGTCTTTGATTCACATCAAATCGCGTGGTCCTTATCGTGGTTATTCTCATCCTAGATCTACGGAAAGTCGGAGTAAGGATGCTGACTAAGTAGTCTCAAATCAACAAAGTACAGCAACATTTGATGTCCTTAAAAAAGAACATTCTAGGGGGAGTAGTTCCGTAAACTGATTCAGCGCTGTGACCGGGTTGAACGCATTTGGTTACCGGAATGAAGGCGACGCGATGACTTTTCGCTCTCGCTTTTCGAACCCTTAAAAAGGGGTTAGTAATTGTGAATAGGAACACGAATAAAGGGTTTCCGGTCCTCGGAACACTATTTCGGCAGGTGAGTTATGTGTTTTTCCTCCTGCTGCCTTTCCAATCGGCTTTGGCGCAAGATCAAGCAGCGGGTGAGCAAGTTTTTCAAACCTATTGCTTGGCATGTCATGGCATTGGTGAGGCTCAGCGCATTGGTCCGGACCTGGCGGGCGTACACGAAAGACGCTCTCAGGACTGGCTCGAACAATTCATAAAATCCCCCCAGGCTCTGTTTGATGCAGGCGATGAAACGGCGGTTGAATTATTCGCTCAATTCAATGGCATGGTCATGCCTAACTCCACAGTTTCAGATCAGCAAATTCGCGATGTCATTGCCTATATAGAATCAAGAAGCGGAACCTCAACAGCGGCAGCGCCGGTGGCGGCTCAAGCTAGCCCAGCAGAAGCTGCATCACCAGAGGTAGTCGCGATGGGGGCTGATCTTTTTCAAGGTGGGCTTCGTTTCGAGAACTCAGGACCTGCATGTAACGCTTGTCATGATGTGCAACATGGCTCAGTTCTGGGCGGTGGCTCTCTAGCGGCTGACTTGACCTCGGCCTATTCGAGAATGGGAGCAGCCGGGCTTGGAGCCATAATCTCCAGTGCACCTTTTCCGGCGATGCAGTCAGCATATGGTGACAAGCCAGTCACTGAAGGAGAAGTTGAACAACTTGTCGCCTTTTTCCAAAGTGCTGATGCAGACGAAGATCAACAGCAAACAAATTATGGATCCAGATTGTTTATTAGCGGTGCGCTTGGGGCGGGGTTGTTGTTTGGCCTTATTCCTCTAATTTGGCGCAACAGAAGAATCGGGTCAATCAATCAGTCGATCTTTGATCGACAAAATCAAGCTTGAAAGAATTAAAGGAAAAGGAATAGTCCATGAGCTGGATCAAAGACATTATTTCACCGGAAACTCGGAACTGGGAAGAGTTTTATAGGAATCGCTTTCAGCACGACAAAGTTGTGCGAAGCACCCATGGGGTTAACTGCACAGGTGGTTGTTCCTGGCAAATTCATGTTAAGGACGGCATTGTCGTTTGGGAAACTCAGCAATTGGACTATCCTCTGCTGGACGACCAGCTGCCGCCTTACGAGCCAAGAGGTTGTCAGCGAGGTATTTCTTACTCGTGGTATCTCTATAGTCCTCTGCGAATTAAATACCCTCTAATAAGAGGCGCATTGCTGGATGCGTATCGAAGTGAAAAAGAAAAGACAGGAGACCCCTTAAAGGCTTGGCAGGCACTTCAGGCTGATCCAGAAAAGCGCAAGTCATATCAAGTTGCACGGGGTAAGGGTGGCTTTCGTCGCGCAAACTGGGACGAAATGTTGGAGATAATGGCGGTAGCCAATATCCACACAGCCCAGAAATATGGCCCTGATAGAGTTATTGGCTTCTCGCCAATTCCGGCTATGTCTATGCTTAGCTATGCCTCAGGCGCAAGATTCTTGCAATTGTTTGGCGGCGTTTGTTTGAGCTTCTACGATTGGTACTGCGATCTACCCACAGCTTTTCCCGAAATCTGGGGTGAGCAAACTGACGTATGTGAGAGTGCCGACTGGTACAACGCAAAGATGATCGCAGACATGGGTGCCTGTCTTAATATGACTCGTACACCTGATACTCACTTCTTCGCAGAGTCTCGGCACAATGGCACTAAGACGGTTGTGTTCTCACCGGATTTTTCTCAAGTTTGTAAGTATGCCGATCAGTGGGTACCACTACACGCAGGTAGTGATGGCGCATTCTGGATGGCGGTATCCCATATTATTCTCAGTGAGTTTCATCACGAGAAACAGACTCCCTATTTTCTGGACTACTGTAAGACATATACAGATAGCCCGATGTTGGTGAAGATTGAAGAACGGGATGGCGAGATTCGTCCCGGTCGATTACTGCGCGCCAATGAATTGGAAGGTCAAACCGAAGTTGAGAAAGGTGACTGGAAATTCGTTTGCGTCGATGAAGATGATGGCCGATTTGTATTTCCAAAAGGAGCCATGGGTCATCGTTGGGACGGCGAAGACGGCAACTGGAATATGAAGCAGGAAGATTCCATCGATGGAAAGTCGTACAACCCGGTTCTTACATTCCTAAATGATCATGACTCAGTTGTAGAAGCTGTATTCGACGAATGGGGAATGGATAACAGAGCCTCCAGAGGAGTTCCCGTAAAGGAGATAACTACTGCTGATGGTGAAAAGATTAAGGTGACCACGGTTTACGATCTGACCATGGCGCAGTATGGGGTTAATCGTGGCTTGTCCGGCGACTATCCCGAGGATTACACAGACAAGGACGCGGCATACACGCCGGCCTGGCAGGAAATCTTCACCGGTGTTGATTCAAAGTCGGTTTTGCAGTTTGCCAGAGAGTGGGCAGGCACAGCTGAAATCACTGAAGGTAAATGCATGATCATTATTGGTGCCGGTATCAACCACTGGTATCACGCTAACCTTATCTACCGTGCCGGAGCCATGGCTCTAATGTTAAGTGGATGTGTAGGTAAGAATGGTGGTGGACTTAATCACTACGTGGGCCAGGAAAAGCTGGCACCAATGGAATCCTGGAGCAGCATCGCTTTTGCAAAAGACTGGCAGAATGCAGTACGTCTGCAGCAGGCTCCAATCTGGCACTACATTAATACTAGTCAATATCGATATGACGGCAACTACTCTCGCTACAATACAGTGCCGGATAACGCACTAACCCGTGAGCACACAGCAGACACGATTGTTAAATCGGTTCGAAATGGTTGGATGCCTTTCTATCCTCAGTTTAAGCAAAACACACTGGAGCTGACTAAAGAGGCTGTTAGTGATGGAGCAACTGATGATGACGGCATAAAAAGTTATGTGCTGGAAAAGCTCAAGTCGAAGGATCTGGAATATTCGGTGAGCGATCCAGAAGCTGAGGAAAACCATCCTCGTGTTTGGTACATCTGGCGCGGTAACGCCATCGTTGGCAGCATGAAAGGCGCCGAGTACTGCTTGAAGCATTACCTCGGTACTCACCATAGCGGTATTGCCGAGGATGCAGAGGACCACACCGAAGAGCTTAACTGGAGAGAAGTGGCGCCAGAAGGCAAGATGGATTTGGTAGTGGATTTGAATTTCCGTATGGACTCCTCTGCACTTTATTCAGACATAGTGCTACCGGCAGCCTCTTGGTACGAGAAAGATGACCTAAACAGTACCGACATGCATTCCTTTATCCACCCTCTGTCGGCCGCTATCGCACCGGTTTGGGAATCGAAGACCGACTGGGATATTTTCAAGGCAATCGCCAAAAAGACTAGCGAACTGTCAGAAACATATTTTGCCGAACCACAGAAAGATATTGTAACCGCACCTCTGGCCCACGATTCTCCCGATGAGGTTTCCCAGCCTCACATTCAGGATTGGTATAAGGGAGAAGTGGAAGCAATTCCTGGTAAGACCATGCACAAACTTGCAGTGGTCGATCGTGATTACACCAAAATTTATGAAAAGTTCATTACTCTCGGTGACAACATCAAGACCACTGGCTTGAGTGCACATGGTAATCAGTTTGATATCAGTGATGTCTACGAAGAAATGGTTGATTCTCCTCATTTCACGACGCGAGACATGGAAGGGCAAGCTTACCCTTCGCTTGAAGAAGATACAGACGCTGCCAACGCGGTGTTGAAACTTTCCAGTCTGACCAATGGCAAGCTCACTGTTCGAGCCTATGAAAACATGGAGAAGAAAACCGGTCTTGACTTGGTTCAGTTGGGCAAAGGCTACGAGCAGGTGAGTATCAATTTTGGCGACCTGCAGGCACAGCCGCGGCGTTATAACAATTCGCCCTTATGGTCTGGCTTGATGACAGATGGAAGAGCCTACGCCGCTTATACATATAACACAGAGCATATGGTGCCTTGGAGAACCTTAACGGGGCGTCAGCACTTTTATCTGGATCATGAAATGTATCTGGCCTATGGCGAAAGTCTTCCGACGTATAAGCCTTCGCCGAAGCCCGAACTATATGGCGATTTGATTGAAACATCGAAGACCGAAGACTTTCTCGTTCTTAACTATCTGACACCTCACGGCAAGTGGCATATCCACTCTACCTATGGCGATACCTTGCGCATGATGACCTTGCATCGAGGCTGTGAGCCATGCTGGTTGAGTGAGGTAGATGCCGACACACTTGGCATCAAGGATAACGATCACGTGGAAGTCTATAACGACCACGGTGTGTATGTTACACGCGCGGTAGTCAGTTCGAGAATTCCAAGAGGTGTATGTATCGTCTATCACGTACCGGAAAGAACCATGGTTCCGAAATCTCAGATGCGTGGGAAAAAACGAGGAGGCGGGCATAACAGTCTTACCCGTATTCACCTTAAACCAAATTTTCTGGCCGGCGGTTATGGCCAGTTCAGTTATCACTTTAATTACTGGGGCCCAATTGCTCCAAATAGGGACACTCATGTCACGGTCAAGAAAATGACCAAGGTGGTGTGGTAATGAGCTTTTCCCTAATAACTAAATACCAAGAAGTAGGCGGAGTAATAAATGGATATTAGATCTCAAATCTCAATGGTTTTTCACCTCGATAAATGCATTGGTTGTCACACTTGTTCGGTGGCCTGTAAAAACATATGGACCGACCGAAAGGGTGCCGAGTACATGTGGTGGAACAATGTTGAAACCAAACCCGGTACTGGCTATCCGTCTAAATGGGAAAACCAGGACATCTATAAAGGCGGTTGGGAAAAAGCACAGCCGGAAGTAAGCGGCAACGGAGCAGGTCCTAACGGCAGCGACGATATAATCGCCAGCAACGGCAATTCTTCAATTCAGCTTAAGGGTGCTGGTAAGAAGAAGGGTCTGGGAAATATATTTCACAACCCGTATATGCCGGTGATCGATGACTATTACGAGCCGTTTACTTACAAATATCTGAACTTGATCGAAGCACCTGCGGGTGATGATCAACCAGCGGCGCGGCCAGTATCCTTGATTACGGGCGAACCCATGGAAATAAAGATGGGCCCCAACTGGGATGACGATCTTAGCGGAACACCAGACTTCGCGCGTAATGATCCGAATCTGGAGAACCTTTCTCCAGAGGAACAGGAAGCAATGTTCGAGTTGGAGAAGATGGCATTTTTCTATCTTCCTCGTATGTGTAATCACTGTTTGAATCCAGCATGTGTTGCTTCTTGCCCATCTGGCGCGCTCTACAAACGCGGCGAAGACGGTATTGTGTTGGTGAATCAGGATGTGTGTCGAGGATGGCGCATGTGTGTCACGGCCTGCCCTTACAAGAAGACCTATTACAACTGGCAAACAGGTAAGTCTGAGAAATGCATACTTTGTTTTCCACGACTCGAGGCAGGACTCGCGCCAGCTTGCATGCATTCATGCGTAGGCCGAATTCGTTATTTGGGAGTTATCCTTTATGACGCGGACGGAATAGAAGCAGCGGCATCAGCAAATGAAGAAGATCTGGTGGATGCCCACATGAATATCATGCTCGATCCATTCGATCCGGAAGTAATCGAAGCGGCCAAGGCAAACGGTGTGGCGGATTCAACTATTAAATCGGCACAGGCCTCTCCAACCTACAAGTTTGTTAAAGAGTGGGGCATGGCATTGCCGCTACATACAGAGTTCCGCACCATGCCAATGTTGTTTTACGTACCTCCTTTGTTGCCAGTCATGGCTTCGCTTACCAGGGTGAATAATGATGAGCAGGCAGAAAAGCTCGGCGCGGTAACCAAGCACTGGAAGGACGATTGGCTCTACGATACCAGCACCGAAGATCTTTGGGGCTCGATTGAGCAGGCACGATTTTCCTTGGACTACATGGCTAACCTGTTTAGCAATGGGGATCCTGAGAAGGTCAAGATCAGAGTCATGAAATTGATGGCAATCAGAATTTATCGCCGCTGGAAAACTGTTGGTGATGTAACTGAAGAGAAGGCTATGAAAGCATTGGAAGAGGCCGGTTTGACCGTAGAGATGGCTGATGGCATTTATCATCTGACGGCACTGGCAAGTTTTGAAGAGCGCTTTGTGATTCCTCCTGCTCATCGTGAACATGCAATCGAAATGATTGAATTCACTGGAGATAAGAAGGGTAGCACTGGATTTGGTTTTCAAGAAGGCACCGCCCAGAGAGGGCTTTAATATGGATATTGAGCATTCTATGACTGAAACAAAAATAGTAGCCAGAAAACCCAAACATTACGGTCTTGTGGCTGATCTGTTTGAGTATCCAGAGGCTGGCTACCCAGACCGTGTTCGGCTAATAAGGCAGCACTTGGAAGGCGAATACCCTTATGCCCTGGAAGAACTCGATAAATATTTGGAATTACTCCCTGAAGATGATCCCTTAGCGATGCAAGAGTTGTTCACGCGATCGTTTGACGTACAGGCGATTGCCACTATGGATATCGGATATGTGCTTTTTGGCGACGATTACAAGAGAGGAGAGATGTTGGCCAATCTTAATCGTGAGCATCTTGCAGTGAACAACGATTGCGGCACGGAATTGGCAGATTATTTGCCGAATATGTTGAGGCTCATGGACCTCCTTGAAGATGAGGACTTATTGCAGGATTTAGCTTACGCGATTATCGGGCCTGCATTACTGGAAATGATCGGCGAATTTTCACCAGGTCGTGTAGAGAAGAAGAACGAAGCAAACAGGAAACAATACAAGACGCTGATTGATACGCCACCGGTACAGGAAAGAGCTGTAACTATGTACAAGTATGCTCTGCGTACATTATATGAAGTGCTGAAACAGGACTTCTCCCTGATTCAATCAATACCTTTGGCGCGTTCAAGTGATTTCCTCGATTCTGTGACTCGAGAGAACGTGATTGAAGATAATGCGAGTGCATTTAGTTAACAGTAAGACTTAATATTACGACACATGGAGAGTCCTAATGGATTCATTAAATACCTTCTTTTTCTCAGGATATCCCTACGTAGTAGTTGTGGTGTTCCTAATAGGTACTATTTATCGCTATAACAGGAAGGGGTATCAGGTAACCAGCCTGTCCGCTCAATTTCTGGAAGGCAAGATTGGGTTTTGGGGATCTGTGCCATTTCATTGGGGTATCTTGATGATCCTACTGGGGCACCTGGCTGCTTTCTTAGTTCCCAGTGGCGTTATTGCATGGAACAGTAATCCTACCCGCCTATTGATACATGAAGGCTTAAATTTAACTTTCGCCGTGGCGCTTATCATTGGACTTCTTGCGTTGATCGGGCGTCGTCTTTTTCATCCCAGAATTAAGATGGTGACTACGCCGATGGATCTGTTCATCGAGTTTGTCTTACTCACCCAGGCTCTTCTGGGTTGCTGGATTGCGCTCAACTACCGCTGGGGTTCTACCTGGTTCGCCGCAGATCTCTCACCGTATCTTTGGTCGTTGATTACTTTTAGTCCCCAGCCAGAAGCTGTGATCGCGATGCCTTTGGTAGTTAAGGCTCACATTATTGGAGCGTTCTCGATATTTTTGATATTTCCATTCACTCGCCTGGTTCACATCCTGGTAGCACCTTTTCACTATATCAACAGACCTTATCAGGTGGTGATTTGGTATTGGGATCGAAAACGGGTTCGTGACAGCAATACAAAATGGACTAAACACAGACCTCGAAATACTTAAGTGGTAGTGAGAGAAATCTCACTGCCTGTTAATTAACTTCAAATAGAAGGTAGTAAAGCTGCATGATTACCGCAGATACAATTCCCTCATCGAAGCAAACAAAAGCCCTTAGTATCAGCACAATTGCCTTCACGGCTTGTTTTGCTACTTGGACCATTTTCTCCATTATTGGTATTCAGCTGCAACAGCAGTTGGGACTCAATGAGACTCAGTTCGGACTGTTGATTGGTACTCCGATATTAACGGGTTCCTTAAGTCGCTTGTTTTTGGGAATCTGGAGTGACCAGTATGGCGGTCGCGTCGTGCTTGTCGCGGTGATGTTATCTGCTGCCATTGCTACGTTTTTACTGTCGTTTGTGGATAGTTATCAAATGGCCTTGCTTGCTGCCCTCGGTGTAGGGCTGGCTGGTGGATCATTTGCTGTAGGCATAGCGTACGTCTCTACTTGGTATCCCGAGGAGAAGCAAGGTACTGCACTTGGAATATTTGGTGTCGGAAACGTGGGTTCGGCAATTACTTCCTTCGGTGCTCCTTTCGTGTTGGTAGCTTTCGGATGGGAGGCCGTAGCGCAAATATGGGCAGGTGCACTAGTCGTCGTAGCAATAATTTTCTGGTTTGTTTCTGAAGACGATCCAACTCGAGCAGTGCTTAAAGAGAAAAATTTAAAGCACAAGAGTCTTTGGGAAGAGCTGGAACCTCTGAAAAAACTTCAGGTTTGGCGATTCTCAATCTATTACTTTTTTGTATTCGGTGCATTTGTCGCGCTGGCGTTATGGTTGCCCAGATATCTGATGGGTGTCTATGATCTTGATCTGAAAACTGCGGGAATGTTGGCCGCTTTCTATGCGGTGCCAGCTAGTTTGTTCCGAGCCTACGGTGGGCACCTCTCCGACAAGTACGGCGCTCGTACCATAATGTATCTTACTTTTGGTGTGGCGATGGTTTGTACTTTTATGCTGTCTTATCCCAAGACTGATTACATTATTCATGGCATCGAAGGTGAGATAGCTTTTTCCACTAGCATGCAGTTAGTGCCATTTCTCATCCTCATTTTCGTACTGGGATTTTTCATGTCCCTGGGAAAGGCGGCTGTGTTTAAGCACATCCCTGTGTACTACAGCGACAATGTTGGTGCGGTGGGTGGACTGGTCGGTATGGTTGGTGGCTTGGGCGGTTTCTTTCTTCCTATCATGTTCGGAGTAATGAACGACCTCACTGGCATCTGGACAAGTTGTTTCATGTTGTTGTTTGGCATCGTAACCGTTTCGATGCTTTGGATGCACTTTTCAATTCTGAGCATGGAACGAAAAGCATTGGGGGCAAAAGGAGAATTGCCGGAACTTCCAGAGATGCACTCCATTCATAAGCCGGAAAAACATGGCGAAGTAATGAGCCATAAACTAACTGAGTGGGATCCTGACGATGAAGTTTTTTGGGAGACAAAAGGTAAAAAGATAGCACGACAAAATCTGTGGATATCGATTCCCTGTCTGCTTCTGGCTTTTTCGATCTGGTTGGTGTGGAGCATCGTAGTTGCCAAGCTTCCCAGCATTGGTTTTGATTACACTACTAATCAGCTCTTCTGGTTGGCTGCATTGCCAGGGCTCTCCGGTGCCACCCTCAGGATTTTTTACTCCTTTATGGTGCCCATCATGGGTGGAAGATTGTGGACTACGCTCACGACGGCCTCACTACTAATTCCTGCATTGGGCATTGGTTATGCAGTGCAGGATCCAGAAACGCCTTACGTAATCTTACTTGTCCTCGCGCTACTGTGTGGCTTCGGTGGCGGAAATTTTGCGAGCTCCATGGCAAACATCAGCTTCTTCTATCCTAAGGATAAGAAGGGGAATGCATTAGCGCTCAATGCAGGACTTGGCAATGCTGGCGTAAGCATCATGCAATTTCTGGTTCCAGTAGTAATTACCATGGGTGTGTTTGGCACTCTCGGTGGTGAGCCGCAGCAAATATCCGCGACTGAACAGATGTGGCTTCAAAATGCGGGCTTTATCTGGGTGCCTTTTCTACTAATTGCAACAGCAGCAGCATGGATGGGGCTTCACGATATTGTTTCGGCACAAGCATCGTTCAAGGACCAGTCAATTATATTTAGCCGCAAACAAAATTGGGTAATGTGTGTTCTTTATACAGGAACGTTCGGTTCGTTTATCGGCTACTCGGCAGGCTTTCCTTTGCTCAGCCAATTACAATTTCCCGAAATGGATGCATTACGCTTTGCATTCCTGGGTCCATTGGTCGGCGCACTATCCAGAGCCGGCACCGGTTGGATTTCCGACAAGTATGGAGGTGGCAAGGTAACATTCTGGACATTCATTTCCATGGTAATCGCAGTGCTCGGCGTAATTTATTTTCTGAGCATCAAGGATCAGCCAGGTGCATTCTGGGGATTCTTCGCAATGTTTATGTTCCTGTTCTTTGCTACAGGTGTAGGCAATGCATCGACCTTTCAGATGATTCCTGTGATCATGCGACTTGAGATGCCTCGACTGATGCCGCACTTGACCGGTATAGACCAGTCTCGTCAGGTAGACCGGGAAGCTGCGGCGATCATTGGGTTTACTTCAGCAATTGCCGCGTATGGTGCCTTCTTCATACCTAAATCATACGGCACATCAATCAGCTTAACCGGCAGTCCAATGGCAGCCCTGTGGGGTTTCTGTTTCTTCTATGTGATCTGTGTAGTGGTTACTTGGTGGTACTACACGCGCCGCGGAGCTTTGTTGTATGAAACCGAGAACAAAGGAAGTGGGGGAGAGGGAGGTGAACCTGCTCCAGCTGCCTCTTGATCTGACATATTTGTTTATGTTCCTAAAAAGGCCGGTACTGAAAAGTGCCGGCCTTTTTAGTCAAAAGTCGCGAAAATAGAAACGATTGCAGATTTCTATTTGTGACTCTCAGTCTCGGCATAGTAAAAAGTAGATCGTGTGAACGCGGCTTTCAAATCCAGAACGCGCTATGGGTTTCCGCCGAACATTCCTTAATCTAAGGCTTGAATTGATTGGATCTAAGACTGATGACCCAAGCCTTCGGACCTAGTTGCTAAATTGCTCTGGAAAATTGCAGTTTCTTGCGCGCCTGTTGATGATAGGCATCAAAGGCCATGGCGATATTGCGTAATAGAAGGCGTCCGAGAGGCTGAACTACTATTTGCCGGTTACATACTTCCAACAGTCCATCTTCCTCCATGATTACTAACTGATCCAATTCTGCAGCAAAATAATTTTCAAAATTGATCCCAAATAAATTCTCTATCCTGGAATAGTCCACGAGTCCTTGGCACATAAGATCCTGGATTAGCTTTCGTCTAAGCCGGTCGTCCTGGTTAAGACGATAACCCTGGAATACTGCCATCCGGTCGTTATCAATGGCATCGAAGTATGCATGCTCGAATCGCTCATTCTGGCTGTAACTATTCCCGGTCTTGCCAATAGAGGTGACCCCCATGCCGATCATGTCGGCATCTGCGTGAGTGGAATAGCCCTGGAAATTTCTTTGTAGTGAGCCGTTATTTTTTGCCAGTACCAGCTCGTCATTGGGCAAGGCAAAGTGGTCCATCCCTATGTAGACATAGCCTGCTTGCTGCAAGCGATTGATGGTGAGCTCTAACAAGCCAAGTTTGGTAACAGCATCCGGTAAGTCTTCTTCCTTAATTAGCTTTTGAGCTTTTACTCGGTGCGGCAGGTGAGCATAGTTATATACTGCCATGCGTTCCGGACCCATCGAAATGACTTTATCAAGGGTTTCGCTGAAGCTCTGTGTAGTCTGATGGGGCAGCCCATAAATCAGATCCATGCTGATAGACTGATAGCCGGACCGACGTGCTGCATCCACAACTGCTTGAGTCTGTTCCACCGACTGCAAACGGTTTACTGCTTTTTGAACAGTCTCGTCGAAATCCTGTACTCCGAGACTAATGCGATTGAAGCCAAATTCACTGAGGATACTCACGGTGTTTTCTCGCACTGCCCTCGGGTCAACCTCGATCGAAAATTCCCGCTCATCCAGTGGTGCAAGATTAAAATGCTCGCCGGTAACTCGCATGAGGTTGTTAAGCTGTTCGTCACTCAAGAAAGTGGGAGTGCCGCCCCCGAAATGCAATTGATTTACTTGGCGCTGATCATCGATGAGAGCGGCTTGCATGGAGACTTCTTTATGTAATCTTTCAAGATAGGGAATTGCTCGGTCGTGCGTGTGAGTAATTATTTTGTTGCAGGCACAGTAGAAGCACAAAGATTCGCAAAACGGGATATGAAAATACAAAGAAAGAGGGCCGCCATCACTATTGCTCTGAGCGATTTCCTCTATGTACTCATTCTCAGCAAAGTCAGGAGAAAACTGAAGCGCGGTTGGATAGGACGTGTAACGAGGTCCAAAGGTATCGTACTTGCGTAGTAATTCCGCATCGAATGGTACGGGTTTGTTCTGGGTCTCACTCATAGTCTTTTAGTAGTTTGGCTTTTGAAAAATAGAGTAAAAACTAATTCGTGAGAACCCACAAGGGGGATCACTGAGTATTCCACAAGGGATTGATCCCGATCATTATACTGAACAGCTGACACTATCTATTAGCAACTCTGCATTGGTAAGACAGTAGTATCTAGCGCTCCAACTGATTCTCGTACTTGTCGCGGAATCGTTCGTATAACTGCTGCTGGGTACCGTTTAGATCGATGTCACGACCCTGTATATAAGCACCGAGAACCTGGCTTGTGCGCATATCCAGAGCATCCCCTTCCGATATGAATAAAGTCGCATCCTTGCCTACTTCAAGAGAGCCCACCCGATTGGCAACACCTAAAATTTCGGCGTTTGCACTGGTGATCATAGATAGTGCTGTCTCCCGATCAAGACCATATGCTGCCGCAGTGCCTGCAAAGAAAGGCAGATTACGCTGTCGGTCGATGGATGTCGCGCCGCCACCAATACCTACTTTGATTCCTGCGTCATGTAATAGGAAGGGAGTTTTAAATGGTGTGTCGACGTCTTCCCAATCTCGCAATGGTAATTCGTGTATGCGCTCATATATCACAGGCACATCTTGAGCCAATAGAAAATCTACTACCGAGTAAGCTTCCGCGCCGCCTACCAGAACAATATCCTGAACTCCGTACCGCCGAGCAAAACGAATCGCGCTGATGATTTCTTTAGCTTCATCTGCATGAATGAACAACTTGGCGATTCCGTTGAACAAAGGTCTCATGGCCATCAGGTTTAAGTTCAGTGGCTGGCCAGTATAGGATTGGCCATCTTGAAACAGCGAGTGCAGTAATTGAGTCTGACCTTCGTAATTCTCGTTCTCAACAGTTTCAAACAATCCAGTTTCGGAATCTCGCTGCCTTTGTGTATAGGAAGGCCAATGCAAATGTAAGCCGACATCTTCGGATAACATGGCATCTTCCCAGTTCCATCCGTCAAGCTTAAACACCGAGGATGAGCCGGAGATTAAACCTCCTTGAGGCGCGACTTGTGCAGTGAGAATTCCATTGAATCGATTGGCTGGGATAATCTCAGAGTCAGTATTGTAAGCGATAGCCGATCGAACGCTGGCATTGATATCACCTTCTTCGAGAACGTCGGCTGTAGCGCGAATACTGTTTACTTCGAGTAAGCCGAGAGTGCTGTTAGGCAATACAAAGCCAGGATAGACATGGCGACCTTGTACATCTATCAATAGGTGATCGCTGAGGTTAATGCCGTCACCATCTGTGCCAACTCCGGTAATCATTCCGTCTTCAAAAGTAATAATGCCATTGTTAATGACGGTTCCGTCGCCAATGTGGATGACAGCTCCGGTGATTGCAATGGGCTCACTCTGATCGGCTGCGGGTACGGGGACAATTGCATGGGCAACAGATAAGCTTACGAAAGTTAATATCAACAAACCTGATTTGAGAATATTTTTCATCGTTGTTTCTCCTGTTGGCTTGCAACATCATCGTCATCTTGACCTTCATTACTTGCGCTTGTGTCTCGAGTGATAGACGTAATTATTCGTGCGCGCTCTCTTCCTATTTGTTGCCTTAACAGACTGTCTTCTTCACGATCATAGTAAGGAACACCTTCTATCCATGTAGTTTCGGCGACTGCATAGACTGAAAGCGGGTGATCACTCCACAGCACCAGGTCCGCGTCCTTGCCTGCGCGAATGCTGCCCATACGATCGTCTAGATGCAGCAAGATGGCAGGATTTAGCGTTACCATCTTCAGTGCATCGATCTCGCTGACATTGCCGTACTTAACTGCTTTTGCTGCTTCCTGATTAAGTCGTCGAGACATCTCGGCGTCGTCAGAATTCAATGCCACAACTACACCGGCTTGTTGCATGAGTGCGGCATTGTAGGGAATGGCATATCGCACCTCCCATTTATATCCCCACCAGTCTGCGAAAGTGGATCCTCCGGCGCCGTGCTGTGCCATTTTGTCAGCCACCTTGTAGCCTTCGAGGATATGGGTAAATGTATTGATATTGAAATCGAAGCTATCGGCTACATTCATCAACATATTGATTTCAGACTGCACATAGGAATGACTGGTTACGTAACGTTCACCATTGAGAATTTCCAGCATGGTTTCTTTAACCAGATCGCGGCGAGGCGCTATGGTGCTGCGCTGACGATTTCGTGACAAGTTATTGTACTCATCCCAGGTTCTGCCATATTCTTGAGCCTGAGAAAAAGCGTTTACAAAAACCTGTTCGACACCCATACGAGTTTGAGGATAACGAATCGAGGTCGGACTGCGTGAACGTTTAACATTTTCTCCCAAGGCAAACTTAATGTACTCGTCGGCACCTTCTATAAGAAGTTCCTGGGAAGGGCTTCCCCAGCGCATCTTAATGATCGCAGATTGCCCGCCTATGGGATTCGCTGAACCATGTAATAATTGTGCGGCGACAACTCCGCCCGCCAGGTTTCTATAGATGTTGATGTTTTCCGAATCAACAACTTCTTTCATTCGGACCATACTTGAGTTGGTCTGACCTTCATTGATATTAAATAGAGCAATGTGCGAGTGTTCATCGATGATGCCGGGTGTAAGGTGTTTGCCTGCGCCATCTACAATAGTTACTCCATTGGCGGAAAGGTTTTCTCCAACTTCTGCAATTTGGCCATCTCGCACCAGCACGTCTGTGATCACAACTCCATCATCCTCGTTGGTCCACACCGTAGCACCACGTATGAGCATATCTTGCTGCAGCGGTAGAGCTTGCCGTCCATAGGCGGCGAAAGGATAGGTGACAGTAGTTGGTAGCTCGGCAATCTCGGCGTTATCGTCGCTAGCTGGGTCATCCTCAAGATTTCCACTTCGAACCAGTTGCCAATCCACTAATGCGCCATCGGGTGTGCGTCCATTACCACTCCAGCCTCCACTTTCAGGCCAGCCACTAAGACGAGTGCGATTGCCATCGTCGCCGGTTACGAAGCTGAGGGAAATTAGATCTTCGCTCAGGTCAAGGTTCACGGTGCGAGACTCACCGTCCAGCAGCAGTTTTGCAGCAGCCTTGCCTTCATTGAAGCTCAACTCTAATTGAAAAGTTTGACTGCCGATTTCCAGCGCGTAATTTCCTTCGCGATTATCGTAGTCCTGATTGAGTACGTAGCGCTCGCCTTGAATCCAGTTTTCCAATATCAGTGAACCATCTTTCAGGAGCTGATCCGATGTAATTATGAAGTTTGCCAGAGCCGAAGGCGTCAATTGTCCGACTAAATCGGATACTCCGAGTGTTGCGGCTGGAATCCGTGTGAGGGCGTCGATTGCCACTTGCTGGGGCAGGCCATTTTTAACTGCAGTTCGCAGATTTTCCCAGAAATCATCATCTGCACCGCTAGAAGTAATCGAGAATGGTATTTCCTGTTCGGCTAGAATTCGCGCATTAAAAGGAGCCAGCTCCCAGTGTTTCAGGTCTTCCAGCGAAACATCATCAGCGGTTAGCGTGTCCTCAACATCTGGAGCTTCAGGAAAATTGATCGGGACAATGAGAGTTGCTCCGGTAGCCTTCACTAGATCTACATGGCGATAACTGTCTCCGCTAGTTTTGAGCACATACTGAGTAGCGAATTCATCGCCGAGTCTGTCGACAGTTAGAGCCTCCTGCCAATTACCAACTTCCATGACTTGAGGTAGCGATTGATTGCGACTCCATGCTTCCAGTGTATCGTCTGTAAACGGCCTGGGTTGTTGACCGGTGAACCAATCTACATCGAGATAGGTTTGTCTTAGCAAGGCAAAGGCCCCCATTAATGAGGAAGGCATGGACTGCGAAGAAGTTCCTTTGCTTAGAGAAAAATGTGCTGCTGCATCTGGAACGACAATCGCCTCATTTGCGTTTTTATCTCCGAGAGTAATCAGTGCCGATGTGCCCCTGGCTATACCGTCTGGGCGCAGGCTCAAAACCGAGGAAAAACCGAGATCGCGAAACTTGGCTCGATCTTCCTCATCTGGTGTGAATGCAGTGCTGGCTCGGAAATTGGAGCGAATCGCATCATTAACATTGAATGCTTGTTCGCTTGGATAGAGGTTTTCGGCGCTGCCATTGTTATCTTCACGTTCCAATTCAGGAATACCGTAATCGGAATAGATATCAATGAGCCCGGGGTAGATATAGCGGCCTGACAAATTGACTTCAAAAAACCCGTCAGGAGCTATGCCATTTTCATTAACGTCGACAATTCGTCCATCGCGAATCAATAAAGTGCCTCCAGAAATGAAGCTGCCGTCGTCCTGATAGATATTGGCATTGGTGAAGGCGTAAGCACCGGCACGCTCATCATTAACACCATTCGGTGTAGCGTTATCCTGTGCGAATGCAGCGGAAACTAGAAATGCAGTTACAGCAGAGGGGAAAAGCATCTTTCTTCGCTTAATCATATCTATCGCCTTCATTTTATGGATAGCTGGGTGTGTGTGCAGCCCATTCGCGCTTATCAATATTGCTTCAATTTGCTAAGCATCCACTAGAATCACAGATAATTTATTGACGGAGAAGACAGAATTAAGAAAGCTGAATAGCTTCTTAGGCTAATTCTTATATTCGTTCATATCGTCTTGATAGCGGGTGTTTAGGAAATAAACAGTATCCCCTATCAAAACTTTTGTCCAATTTGACCAAAGCCTCCTTCTACAAGCCTTATCAACCGCACCCTGAAACGAAAACGCCCCTTGGTTAAGACTTCCTTCAACATGGCCTATCAACCGTACCCTGAAACGAAAACGCCCCGGTCGATTCTCATCGGCACGGGGCGTCGATTCTTACTATGTCGAGCTAGAACTTAAGGTGTAACAGTTACCGGTACATATGCATTTGACCAGCAGCATACGTTATCGAACTGGCTGTCAGGTGCTGAGAAATTATCGACTCGTAGTCGAATAATATACTCACCAGGCTCCCAGAAAGTGGCCTCTGTCTGAACAGGAGTCCAGCCATTGGTGCTTCCTTCGCTCATGCCTTCTACACCTCTGTCACGGCCTGAAATCATAGCTACCTCGAAATCTGGAATAGCAGGACCTTGGTGCATGATCCACTCAGTACCCAGAGGGTAGAGATCCATTTCATTCTCGGGATAGAGTGCACGGGTACCACGATCCTGAATATAGGCAGACAAGTTCACAGGGCTTCCAACTGAAGCGGTGACTTTAGCGGCCATTATTCCTTCTCGATCATTGGACTCAGCTCCGTCTCTTTCGAATCGAATAGCCGGTGCAAGCGAGCCAAGAGCTCTTGCTCCAGCGCTCATTTCGTAGGCAGTTGAGGTTGCGCGTCCAGGGATTTCGTACTTATGCCCTGCATGGTTCAAGGTCCACACAACTTCTGTGCCGGCCATGTCCGCAGGAAGAGTAACAGCGAAAGCGCCTCGTTCCTGATTGCCTACAAAACCGCGTCGGCTGTACACCGGGAAGTGAGTAGGTTGAGCACCATCGAACTGTGCAGGCGTGATGAAGTTATTCGGGCCAAGTGGAATATCCACGATTTCTTCTCTGTTTCGATTAACGAAACCGAATAACATCGTTACTGAACCGTCTGCATTTGCAGTCCAACCGTTGAACATGGGGCCTACTACGTCGCCTGCCGCCTTGCGCTGGGTTAACTGATAGTCACGCAAGTGGGATGGTAGCTGCGCATAAAGCGGCGCAGCAATCGATCCCATTAGCAAGAAGGCTAGTGAGCCTACTGCGAAATGTTTAATTCTATTCATCTGGCACCTCCTGATGTAGCAACAGTTCTGTCTTCGGCGTCTTTACGTTCCGCCAGCAACTGCTCGTAACCTTCGTCGTCTAGATGGGTAACGGCGATCCAGGCATGAGACATTTCGTCTGTAGTTCTCTGGCCAGCACCAACCCACTGATCGGGATCCGGGTTACGCGGGTTATTAGCAGTGTTATCGAACCAAGAAGTCAGGATAATTGTTGCGCCAGCCGGAATTAGTGGCTGAAAACCATCTTCATAGGTGTGGCTGTGATTCCAGCCAGCATTCCAGTTAGAAGCCTGGCTGAGCACTTCTTTTCGGCCAGTCGCAGGATCAAAAACTTCCATAGTCATAGCTACACCGCGCAAGTGCAGGTGTGGCTGCCAGCTATCGATACGAGTTGGGTGATCGAAAGAATGGTATCCCTGAGTCATCAGCTTGCCGTGAGGAGGGATGAGGTAATCACCGCCGCCATCAAGGGCGTACAAACGTAGATCTTGAGGATAGGAAGCTTCTTCGTCGAAGTTATCTTCTTCATCGTGATACCAGATACCAACTGTTACCTGATCATCGGCTACTGCATTGCCGTCAGGGTAGTAATGGATACTCCAGCCAACCCTGGAATCTGCCGGAGCAGTTCTACAGGCGCCTTCAGGAACCTTCTCCCCGAGCTTGCCATAGGCATATTCGGACAGACGACCAAAGGTTTCCCACTCGCCGTCTTCGTTCTGAGTCAGGAAATGAGAGTTAGCATGGTGAGTTGAGCCATGAGCTGCAGCGGAAGGCAGTGTTTCAACAGCCTTGATGCAGCGGCTTTCAGTGATACCCGTTGGTACTTCGGGTTCCCACCACAAATCCTGGCCAGCAGCCGGAACGTCCCACTTCGAGGACTGGATGATGTGATCTGGCTCTCCTAATTCTTCTGCAAGACGCCATTCACCGATAGTGGGATATTGCTTTGCAGAAGGCAGTTCTTCAAGATTTCCCATTGGGGAACCAGCATCTACCCATGCAACGATGGTGTTTACGTCCTCATCAGACATTCGCCAGTCATTTTTCAGTTCCTGAACACCTATATCGTGATCGTACTGATAAGGAGGCATTTCACGATCGAGCACCCTCATTCTGATTAGAGGCGCCCAAGGACGAACTTCTTCGTAGTTTGTGAAGGACATTGGCCCTATCTGACCTGGTTGGTGACAGATCTGGCAGTTGTCCTGAATGATTCTCGAGACTTGGTTTGCGTAAGTGATCTCTTCCTCAGCAGCGCCAGCTAGTGCTGGTACCATGGCCATCGCGGAGATCAGCCCTAATAGTCTATTTTTACTCATGTTTTCTCTCTCCAGCTATTTTCAATTTAAATTGATTTTGTCGTCGCCCCTCAAGGAGCCCCAATTTCAGCGAATTCGCGTCGATTTCTGCTCCCACGCTATTTGGAGTATTGGAACCGCTCTGATAACCATTCTGCCTTTGGTACACCTTCATAAGATGATCTAGGTCAATTTTAGAGAGCTAAAATGTTACAAATTGTAGGCAGAGCGGGCATAGGGACATGGTGCCAGAGGGCGCGGAAGCTCTGGCTTTAGGGTAATTCAGTTCGAAAGAGAATTGTGACAGGAAATCACGGAGCCTAAACCTGCTCGTATAAGAGCGAAAAGGGTTGTTTTGATAGTTTACAAATCCGTTTGCAGTCATTCAGAGATTGAAGTGTGAAGATCAAACTTTGAAATGCCGCCACAGCAAGTACGCCTTCTGAATTCTATTCAGCATTTGCAGAGTTCTATGGCACACTGGCATTCCGTTCTAGACAACGAGATAGATGACTATGTCTAAAAGAAAAGGCTCCCCAATTGCTAGCGGCTCGAATTACCGCAGAAGAAGTCGAAGCAGCGCAAAAATGGATCGCCGAAAATTTCTAGCAAACAGCGCCGGGGGCATGGCGGCTGCACTACTTAATAGCTGGCCTCTTCAAGCCATGGCAGCTCAAGGACTACCAAGCACAGCAACAGACCTGTGGGATTCAGGAATAGTGCGTCATCTGCTTCCAGCGGTGAATGACACGCGAATGTTAATCAAGGCGTCTTTACAGAGGCCGCTATCCTCGCCTCCAGAACTCCGTATTCAAGGTGCTGGGACCACTCTTCGAATAGAAGGAAGAATGAATGACACTCTGGGTCAGTTTTGGCAATTCTATGCTGAAGACCTTAGGCCATCTGAAAGTTATGAACTTTCATTGCATGAAAATAATGGCTCCGCACTCTGCGAATCCTGGCCTCTCTCAACTTTTCCCGCTCCAGATCAGAATCCGGAACGAGTACGACTGCTTTTCTATACTTGTGCCGGAGGTCCGCAAGGTACATACCAAGGAGTTGGAGATCGCCAGGGGAATTTGCCGACAGAAATAAGAAATAGAATACTACGCCGAGCTCTCTCCTACTCCCCTGATGCTGTGATCTCTAATGGAGATCATATTTATTGGGATCTGCATACCTGGCAGGGTGAAGGGGCAGGCGAATTAAGCCCTGCAGGACAAAGATCAAACTTCGATTTTCAGACAGAAGTATTTGGTGGCAGCAATGAGGAGGCTCTGAAGATGGCCGCCGATCCCCAGATTGTTCCGGTATATGGCACTGACTTCCGTTCCACTCCAGTTTTTTTCCTCCAGGACGATCATGATCACTGGGAAAACGATTCCCCGTTAACCTATCCCGTTCCATGGTTTCAGTTACAACTGGCGAGGGCAACTCAGCAACTCTATTATCCAGAGTTTCTTGCTGATAGTCGGCGACCGGCTGGACTACCCTGGTCGAGCAAGAGTGAGCGTGGTGAGTTATCAGAAAGCTTCGGCACGCTTCGTTATGGAAAACTGGCGGAGGTTCTCCTCTATGATGTAAGAAGAACGCTTAACGTTGGTGAACTCAATGCTGTCTTTCTCGATCCGCAAGTTGAAAAATGGTTGGCAGAGCGAACCGCAGCGGCTGATACCCGACATCTGATTCATGCTCCTTCCAATCCGCCAGGTTGGAGTGCGGGTAAATGGGGCGAGTGGTACCCGGACGCCTTGGACCCGACTACTCAATCACTGACTATAGACATTCCAAAGCCTCACTGGCGTCAAGGCTGGCTCGATCAACATGACAGGATTTTGGAATCGCTCTCCGCAAATCGACAGCGAACACCTCTAGTGATAAGCGGTGACCTTCATGCCATTGGCATGGGTGAAATTCATCGTAGTGGAGATCTCGATTTTTCGAGTAATCCAGTGACCAGTATTCTCAGCGGACCCGTTGGCACGTCGATAAGGGGCTTTCCTTCAGTAGTTAGAGGAATAGGAGCAATGCCGTCCTCGGTGTTGGATATTGATGAGCAGGTTGCTCCGCTGGAAGAGCATGGTTTTACTATTGTTGATCTGTTACCTGACCGAACTGTGGTGCAGCTGTTCAAGTGGGATGTGAATAGTCAGGACTTGGCGGCGATTGATAGCTTAGTTCCGTTTCACACTATTGAGTTGGAAGTGCCAGCGTGATGGTAAAGCTAGAGCACGGTTTTCAGCTCAATTGAATAACTTGAAATATTTCGATTCGTTTATCTGAACAAGAAATTAGCCGGAGATCGGAACATGAAGCAATTTCTTGCTCGCTTGCACGAACGATTGGAGCCAGCAGAAGAGATCTTCTTTACCTGGCTGATTCGCGTTATCGTTTCTGCAGTTCTCGCAGGCTCAGCCTGGATCGACGACGCACCACCGCTCGACATTGCTGCAATGCTTGTCGCATTCTATGTCGCAGTTCGGGTGGCAACCCAGTTCGGTAGACTTGTCTCAGTGGCTCCTTTCGAGAATCGAGTGCTAAAGAGAATTTTCGCTGTTGCTTGTGTGGGGCTACTGGGGCTATCGTTTCTTACCGTGATGATCTTTACAGAACGTATTGCTCTCTTTGTAACGGCAAGTGGCTAAGCATCAGAGGATTTGTTGAGTTCAGACAAGGTTAGATAAGAGCCTACGGGGCTCTATCAGTGGCCAAATCCAATATGATCACTTGTTCTTCCCCGTAGCTTTCAGATTAAATCCCGCTACCAACTAATTTTCTAAGGCAGTGCTAGAGTCACTAAGCTGGCATCGCCGCCGGCTCCTGATGCAATTGAAATGTACTGCTTGCCATCAATCATATAGGTCATTGGCGAGCCTTGCGGGAAAGCTGGCAGTGCTACTTCATGCAGTGTTTCGCCAGTTGCTTTGTCCAATGCTTTTAGCATTGGTACGCCGTCGGTCAACACAGTAAATAATAGAGATTTGGTAGCCAGAATAGTCACCATGGTCATCGCGCCTACTGGTCCTGGATCCGCAATTCCCTTATCAATGATCCTTTGCCGTAATCCCTCCCCATTGGGAACAACCCATTCATACTCGCCAGTATTCAGGTTAACGGCGCTAATGCGTCCGTAGGGAGGTTTCATGAGAGGTAAGCCTTCGGGTCCATTCAGTGTCGAAGGCAAACCATTTTTCACATAGGTGAATTCAGTGTCGAATGATTCTGTCGATACAACTTGAATCACCGCTGGTCGAGTCCAGGAAGGAATATAGAGTATAGATGTTTCCGGATCGAGTGCTGCTCCCGTCCATTCCGCTCCGCCTCCGTCACCGGGGATTTGTATCGTTCCCACCAGCGAGGGTGGAGTAAAAAGTGGTCCGTATTCATATTGATTTATTATCGCCAAGGCTTCTTCGCGAAGCTCCGGTGTGAAATCAATCAAGTCGTCTTCAGATACGCCCTGCAATTCGAAAGCGGCTGGACGAGTTGGGAAAGGTTGAGTTTCCGCTGTTCGTTCTCCCGGCACCGAGCTGGCAGGTACTGGACGTTCTTCGATTGGCCAGACCGGTTCGCCGGTGACTCTGTCCAGAACGTAAACGAAGCCCTGCTTGGAAACTTGCGCCAGAGCCTTTATGTCCCTTCCATCGACTGTAATGTCGACTAAATTGGGGGCTGCAGGTAGATCATAGTCCCAGACTTCATGATGAGTCGTTTGGAAATACCAAACCAATTCACCGGTCTCTGCATCCAGGCACACTATGCTTGTAGCAAAAAGATTATCGCCAAGCCTTTGGCCGCCATAAAAGTCATTGCTGGGAGTTCCAAAAGGCAGATAAACATAACCTAATTCCGGGTCGGCGCTCATTAATGTCCATACATTGGCAGCGCCAGTCACTTTCCAGCTGTCGTTTTCCCATGTCTCGTTGCCAACTTCTCCTTCCTGGGGAATGGAATGAAAAATCCATTTCATTTGGCCCGTGTTCACGTCAAATCCTCGGATGTGGCCAGGCGGCAGATCAGTTTGTTTCTCAGGAACTTCGAATCCAATCATTGGAGTATCTTGAATAACTCCGCCGATAATAATTGTGTCATTGACGATAGTCGGGGCAGCGGTAATGGAGTAGCGCTGGCGAAATACCTCTCTTTCCAGGCCGATAGTGAGGTCTACCTTTCCTTCGCTGCCAAAACTTCTATCAGGCAGTCCTGTCTCCGCATCAATTGACCAGAGAAAGGCATTATTCGTGCCCATGATGATGCGCTTCTTTCCGCCTTCTTCCCAATAGCCTACGCCACGATGATTGAAGCCCATGTTTGCAGGTCTGCCGTGTTCCCAGGTTCCTGTATCAAATGTCCATAGTTGTTCACCTGTAATAGCGTCGAGAGCGGCTATGTTTCCCAGAGAAGTGCTGATGTAGAGAGCATCACCTACCTGAACCGGAGTCGATTTAAATCCAGCGGGCACGTATTGTGGGCGTTGTTCGACGCTAGCGTTGTCGACTGAGCTCCAAACCCACGCGACTTCCAAGTCCTTAACGTTGTCGCGATTAATTTGATCCAGGTCGGCATACTTCGAGGAGCCTTGATCATTTGCGTAGCTCGGCCATTCATAGTCTTGGCCGTATAAGGGCGAGGTACATAACAGGAGTGCTGACCCGGAGACTATTGTAGCTTTGGATAGTAGACGGCGAATTCTTTGCATATTCTTATTATTCCTTCGGATTCTTTCAGTTAAAAGTATCTACTTCTTTGGGGCGAGTCAAAGAACGATTAAAGCGGTCTCCTGGAAGCTCACACACATTTCGCTCGGAACATAAGGCAGTGAGAGCGAGAATACAGATGGCTTATTCTGGCGCTGTCCTTTTCGACATCTTATTTGGGCTTCCTGGCTTTAATTGTCTGGCGATCTTACGACCCATTTGGGTTGCAAAAGTGTAGCCCAGTTTAGTGTTTCTAATATGCAAAACCCATATGGGGCTTCGGCCCTTTTTTGTGGATTGAATTTTTTCTGTCTTTTATGCAAAGTATTGGAAAAGCGGGATATGGAGCAGTTAACGTCGGCGCCGCCTGTGCACATAGTTGGACAAGGGCGATGATTGAATATACTGTTCATGCTTTATATATCTATTATTTATACACCTACATGGAGAATACGCAATGAGCAAGGGTAAGATGGCCGGAATCGCGGCAGGCTTGGTACTAACGATAGGGATTCTGAGCTGGATGTTCACCGCTCCGTACCTCAGTAATCAGGGTCTGGGCCGTACGCCTGGAATAATTATTGGAGGCACACCGACAGCTGCATTGGACGATTTCTCAACGCTTAACGACTATCGAGGCCCTATGGTCATGAAGCAGGCTGGTTTCCCGCCTTTGGTTGTTCATCTGTCATTTGTGGGCACAGAGGATGGCATAATCTCGGCAACCCGTCCTGACGGCGGATATTGGGCGCAGCGCATAAGAGACCGCAATGGGGACGGATGGCTACGAATTGGCGATGAGACTTTCGCTATGGAAGCTACAGAGATTTTAGATGAGCGACGAATACCGATGATGACCCAATGGGCTGCCAGGTCGGGTAGATCCTTAGATGAGCCTCTCTACGAGGGATCAGAGCCACTCCGCGAATGGGAAGTATTCTTTTGGACTCCTAGGTCTTAAAGACTAGAATTCTGAAGCGGTGTTCAGTTCTTAACAAATCACAATATTGTTAGGGACCAAGCGAAGAAATTAGAGTAAGAAAAAATAGCACCCAAGATCGGGCTAGTTTGCAAAAATTAGCTCGGCCTTGGGTGTAGTTTTTTCTGCGGCTGGACAAGTAAACCGAATCAGCTTACTGCAAATAAGCCCTTGCAACATGGCGAACCGAATTACGTATAGTTCGCGACATTGCCCTCATGGAAATGGTGGCCCTTGATAGGCCGTCGACTTCTTTGCCTACTCGAAATCTGTCTCTGGCGCTCATACCAATAAACTGCGATTCAATGCCGGGCTCTTCAAGAAAATCCCCCGAAGAGTAACGCAGTGATTCCCGATAGAAGATAACCTTTACTCCGGTAATCATTCCCTCGAGGTCCATACCTACAAGAACTTTAATCGGGCCGCTGTAGCCATTGGGTTCTGGTGGGTAGTCGGGGCTATAAATAAGATAGCCTATGAGTTCGTCTTCGCCACTCGCGGGATCTCTTCTATAAGCTTCGAAAACAGGGGGGGAGCCTTTTTTCTCGGAAAAGCTGTCAGCATTGGGCATGACATCCTTTCGGTAGCGCATCGCTGCGCGCTCTGTGTTACTTGCGGCTTGAGCACCTTGCACATATCCACCGTGAATAATACTGCCGCCCCCATCGAACAGGGTGACTGTCAGCAGGGTTAAAGCAAGTATTAGATGGTTGGTCTTGGGCAAGTTTATGTGCTTCAGAGCCATCGCACAGTACGAATTGCGCAATGACTCTTCTGTCTTTTATTAACGCCGGTCGAATCTAAGGATCTGGCTGCTGCTGGATCCGCCGTCAGTGTTGATATTTTGGATTACTATAGTAAGAACCCTGCTATCAGGGTCTAGTGTTTTGGCGCCAATCTGTGTTGTTCTGCCATTATTTCTAACGGTGTATTCCACAGTTCTGCCATTAACCTGAAAGTAAGAGATTGTGTTTTGAGCGCCTGTACCCGCACCCATGTTCGCAATTGGAACACTCACTCCGTCATACCTGTAACTGGCTCCGCTGCCTCCTATGGAGCCATCATCGGCAATGGTTAAGATCATATACATGTATCCGCCGTTGCCTGTATCTGCATAGGTTCGAATCATAGTTGCAGGAACTGGAGCGCCGCCGAAATCTGAAGCGGCAGCATCGAGATCCCAGGTTCCGATAAATGGGTTTTCTGACTGTGCCGATGCGGCGAATGAGAGCATGCATACACATGCTGCCAAAAATATTCTCTGAAGATTAGTTTTCATTATTCTTTCCTCTAGTCGTAATAATTTTCGTATCTATCAAGCAGAAGTTAAATTCTCAATGGCCGTAACCGCGGCTGTCAGAGAATGATCGATATACAATGATCAAGCTAACAGACCTTAAGAGTTTGACCCTCTACAAGGAATCAATATTGACAGCAATAAACTGCACAGCAGTTCGCTTCGCTTCTGGTGAACCGAAAAAATCAAACCACGGCTAATCAAGCTACTCCGAATTAATTGGAAGTCAATTGAAGGCAGCATTAGTAGTGATATAGCTATGGGTATATTGATATGGAACAATAAAAAATAGGAACACGCCTAAGCTACATAATAATTAGGGTGACAATTCTTTGATTTTTTGGAGCTAAATACTCTTTACTCGTTGGGCCTATTTTTCCGAGTGTTCAGCAAAAGGCGTATCCCGGAGGACATCAGGCTCGCGAAGGCAATGACAGCAGCAACATTAAAGAGGGCAAACTTTGTTGGTGTGAGAAGAGATTTTGCTCCAAGTAGGCTTTCATTTCCGCTAAGAGCAATCAATTGAATTACGTTTTCTGCAATGTCGATTGGAATCACCAGAAACGCCGGGATGGCAAGCCACACTCCAGGTTTTTCAAAGTTCCTCAAAACCATGCCTGCAAAAAATCCTCCATAGGCCAGTGGAAATAGCATATCCAGCCACAGGGTCATTCTGAAATGGGCAGTCTTTTGTGTTTCAGACATTGAAGCCAATAATTCCTGAGCCTCAAGTGCGGGGCCTATTCCATCCAGAAGAGTACCACCAGCCGACGGGGTCCAGAGATTGAAACCAAAAACCAAAGCTATCGCAGCAGCGAACAAGAGGGCGAGGCTAGAGGTCTTGGTAAGTAGCACTCTCATTTCAGGTCTCTTCTAAGGCTTCAAGTCACCGCTGTGTTGTGGCCTTGCTGATTCGGAGAAATACCGTGCAAAATAAGAGTGCCTATACTCGATACTTCTTTGGGCACTTTTCTCAGCGTTTAACTCAAAGCGCGCGACACACAAAATTGCCGGCTTCGTCGGTGCTTCCCGATCCGTCATAGACAGCTACTTCAGGAAACGGACAAAGTGGCCGGCTTCTGTCCACTACTCCATTGCTGCGATGTACAGCATCAATTCTATCTGGCGCCTGTTCTCTCTCTACCCAGTTTTCTAATGCGCTTAATGAGTCAAAGCTATTCGGACCCGGACCTCCCGCACAGTGACCCATGCCAGGAGCCATAAAAAGCCGAAAAGAATCGTGAATTGCATCGCGACCTCCAGAGACTCTGCTCACTCTTTCATAGTATTGGGTTGCGCTGGCAGGCGATATTTGAGGATCGCTCCAGCCGTGATAGGCAATTAACTTTCCGCCCGCTGCAATAAACTCAAACAGATCAGGACTCAATGCGTTAACAGTGTCATCGTCTTTCTTTTCTCCGGCAGAGCTTGCAGGCTCAAAATTAAATTGATCGATAGTGAAATTTTCATCTTCATAAACAAGATAACGGAATTGATCCAAGCCGGTTGCACGAGCCGATTGAGTCCAGCCGAGATCAGTCCAGCCTAATTCGCTTCCCGGTAACAGGCCGGTGATCGCACGACCTGTAGAAGGGTTCAAAGGTGATGAATAAATCATCTTCGCGGTGTTTATCTTTGCACTACTTAAGCAAGCGCCGTCATTTTCATCACCGCATTGCAGAACTTCGGGATCGAAACTGCACTGGGCTGGATTGCCGATTAAGCCATCTACTACGCCGTCATCGGCATCACAGAAATCCAGTGCGCTTCGGTGTAGTAATTCACGGTCGGATCGCAATAAGCGTGCCGCTGTATTTGTCAGCAGATGAGATTCGATGCGCAAAGCAGAGGCTGCTCTTCCAGTCCAGTCTAATCCTGGGGCGCCAGCAACAATCCCATCGAAGTCGGTAGGGAATCGTTGTGCTTCTTTCATCGCTTGTCGGCCTCCGGCGGAACAGCCGGTAAAATAGGAGTACTGCAAACGATCGTCATAATAAGTATCAATTAGCGTTTTTGAAGTCTCCGCCATTTCATGCACAGCGCGCCAGGCGAAGTCATATACCTTTTGCGGGTGCCCGAGGGCAAAGCTTGCTGTATTCCCTACATGGCCGGTATCAGTTGAACTGGTGGCATAACCCCGGCTCAAGGGCATGGCCATAGAGGAGTGGCGCACAAAACCTGTAAAGGCCGCGTTGCCTACCGCAAGGTATTTACCGTTCCAATCTGCTGGCAACCATAGTTCCATTTTGATATCTGAATCGGGTGTAGGAGTGAGAGTTAATTGCACACGACAGAATGCAGGAAGAGTTTCATATCTGTTCGCTGCATTTGAGTTGCTGCCGGGAGGGGCGAAGGCGCCGGCAGCAATCTGCTCGGTCGAATTCACCTCGACATTTACCAGAGAAAAGTCTCTGAGACTCTCACAGGATTGGGCGGCGGCAAGTGGCGAAAGTACGCTACAGAATACGAGTGCTAATAGGTATCTAACTGGCGATGGGGCTGACATGGGTCTTCCTCCGCTGATTTTCATTATTGGTCTTCTTAGATTGGCTTCAAGCATAAACAGCCAAGCCATGGGAGTCCACATTTCCATACTCCAATCCACCAAAGATAAGACAGATTAGAGCCAAAACCTTGTTGCAGATAGATCCAGAAAACAAAATCCAAGCCCATTTTTGGATATCGCCAAAGGTGTTCTGACTCGTAGATGTCTATGTAACGAGCTTAATCAAATTTCTACAACAGGCTTTAGCTCGAAAATTCAGTATACTTACTTGGGCCTAAATCAGAATTGGTAGTTATGGTGTTCCGGGAAGTTGTCACAGATAAAGACATTGATGAGGTGGTCAAGATTGCCCGTCCTATTTGGCTTGAGCATTACTCGCCGATTATTGGTGCAGAGCAGGTTGAGTACATGCTTGAGAACCTGCACTCGAAAAAAAATATTAAGGAAGAAATCGCAGAGAAAGGGTATTTGTATTTTCTCATCGAAGAAGCGGAAGCCATCGGCTATATTGGTTTGCAAATTAGAGAAGAAGAGCTCTTTCTCAGTAAGATCTATGTCGCTTCGGCTGCTCGTGGTCAAGGAGTTGGGAGATTAGCAATGGACTACATCAAATCCTTAGCGCGAGAATGCGATTTGAGGAAAGTCTCTCTGACAGTAAATAGGAATAATGCAAATTCGATTGCAGCATATCGAAAGCTAGGCTTTGCCAAAATCTCGGATGTCTGCTTCGATATAGGTGGCGGGTATGTAATGGATGACTATTTGATGGAATTGGAATTCTAATTAGCAAGACTATACCCAGTGAGAACGTTATGAGAATTGTTTCAAGAATATTTGTCGTAATTGTATGTTTGCTTTCGATCCCTTTCATGGCTGTCAGCACTGCTGCCTTGAAGCAACGATTCGCTGATGGTCCCAATCGAGTCTTTTCTGGTGGTCCGTTAGTGGCCGGGGATATTCATTTCGGAGCCGAGCCAGACTGGAGCTTTGTCAACCCGATACCTACGATTGAAATGCAGTTGTTGGACCCTCCCACGTCCCGCCGCATCTGGACCGTAGAATATGAGGGGAAGGTATACGTCTGGTCAGGCTATATGGGTTCCATTGTTGGGCGAATGTGGAAGCGCTGGCCAATACAAGCTGAACGAAATGGTAAGGCAATAATGCGTATCAATGGCACACGCTACGAACGTAATTTAGTTCGCATCCAGGCTGGAGATGAACTCGACGGTATAACCGCCGCTATCACCAATAAGTACCCCTCTCAAACAACCCGTTCTTCAGTTGAGCAAGGCGATGTGTGGTTGTTCGAAGCTGCTCCGCGTAATAATTGAATCAGGAAAAGATTATGGAGATGAAGTATTTTTACTGGGTTATTGCAGCTTCATTGTTGATAACGGTGTTGGCTGTACTGTTTGTGCCTGGAGTGGACGATTTTGTAGAGCAAACTTTTCAGCGCTACCTGGGCAGAGCTGCGAACTAGTTTTGTATGGTTGATTCAGAAATTGTCGATCCGTTTCTACAAACGAAGCAACGCATCTTTAGTCGTGGCTTTGCTAATGTGGATTTTCGTCACGACATCACTCATCTCGGTTTGAGCTATGGTCTCGAATATAACCATTCGATATTGGGTGGTTACGATGATGTCGACATCCAAACTATCACTCGCAATGACAGGGAGCGATCATTGGACTTGTTTGTATCCAAAGTCTGGTTTGATGATTGGACATTTAGGCTTGAGTCCGACAATACGCTAGGTGCATCACGTTGTCGGTATAGACAGCGCTTCGACGGGACAACTATCGACGGCACATTGAGCCTGATACAAGACTCTTGCAGTAGTCGATATCGTCGTTTGACCTTAAGCGTGCAGACGACATTCTAGATTATTGGAGTCCGAAAATATTCAGTCAGAGCAGAAATGCAACGGTACTTGCGAATGGGAAGATGATGAAGCCCATAAAAAAGCCCACTCACAGAGTGGGCTTTTACGTTTTACCTAAACTAGTTTGCAGTGGTAGAGAGAAAGGCAATTAGTAAGCCCTCAATGGCTTCTCCAATACCAGGTACAAGAAGTAGGATAAGCACGGTAAGCAATGATCCGGCAGCGCAAAGAATAAGATAATTTTTTAGTGTCATGACTCGTTTCCTTTTGTCTTAGCGTGGGGTAAGTTCGAATATCCAGCTGTTGCCGTCTTCGATGTCTGCTCTGGACATGGCAATGGCTTCATCCGAAACTGGTGTGGGTACACCACTGTATTTGGCAAGCAACTTGGCGGACACACCATTGAGTACATCCCCTTGCTCAATTCGAACTAACTTTCTGGGGTAGCGTACATTGTTTACACGCAGCACGCCTTCGTCGTTACCTTCGTCCGCGTCGAACGCCCATTCCTTCCAGATTTTTCCGAGGAAGGATTTCATGTAGCCAGAGACTACGTAGATCTTCCCCTCGCTCTCCAGTATGAAGATGCGGCGTGTGGCCATCGGGTCGTTTAGCTGTAGCTCGATGGTGAAGATGTCATCGGTGAAGCCCCAGTCTGGCTCAGGTCCGGAATGTAACTCTCCTGACACCATCTCGCCGCCGGGGAAAACCACTGTTGCGCCGTCAGCGCTGCTGCGTTGGATACGTAGCGTACCGATCGATACAGCGCCTATCAACACGACGAAACCAATTACTTGTAGCGCGATCTTGAGAATTTTCACTTGCGAGTCTCCGAAGAATCAATGTGGATGAATAGTATGCGATTTGTGACGGCGCGTCTCTTTTTTTGATTCGGCATCGGCCGGCCCATTTTCTAGAGGGCTTCAAAAATTGCCGCCAAACGGATTCAATTGCCTTGCGGGCATGGCTCCCGCAATGGGGCTACTTGGGCTTAGAGACAGAAAAACCACTGTATTTTTACTTTTACCCCCTCTATTCTTAATTTCCTATCTGTTGATGAAAAGAATAAGGAAAACCCATGACTAATATAAAAAAATTGCTCTGCGCAGGGTTTCTGATCGTTTCGCTACTTGCCCTTAACCTTGGTCAAGAAATTCTTACTACCACCGCAAGCGCTGCAAATAATGGGCAACGCGTACCCATTTTTGAAGTCGATCCTTTTTGGCCGCAACCACTTCCAAACAAGTGGATTCTAGGTAGAACTATTGGTGTTGATGTTGATGAGAGAGATCATGTGTTCATAGTGCACCGTGATTCCGATGATATGTTCATGACCCAAGAGCGAGGTTTGGATCTGGGGAATTCTCAATGCTGTACAGCTGCTCCGCCTATTTTGGAATTTGACGCCGAAGGAAATTTAATTAGCTCGTGGGGTGGCCCTACCGAGAGCGGTGAATATGAATGGCCTGCATCTAATCATGGAATCGAAATTGCCGCTAACGGCAATATTTGGATCGGTGGCAATGGCAGCGGTGACTCTCATGTATTGGTGTTCACTCGTGAGGGTGAATATGTACGCACTGTTGGTGAGCCTGGCAATGGGCGCGATAGTAATAGCACGACGCATTTCTCCCGCGTAGCCGAGATCGCTATTGACAGATCAGGTACCGAAGCCTACCTGGCGGATGGCTACATGAATAAGAGGGTCGCTGTGGTAGATGTTGCAACCGGAGCATTCAAGCGATATTGGGGAGCCTATGGAAATCGCCCTGACGATGATGCTGACAATAGTTATGTACCTGGTGAGGCATTGCCACAGCAATTCACAGGACCGGTGCACTGCGCCGAACCATCGAATGATGACTTGATCTATGTTTGCGACAGGCGAGCCGACAGAATTCAAGTATTTAGACCTGATGGAACATTTGTTAAAGAGGGCATGGTTGCGCCTGAAACTCTGGCGATGGGGTCTACCTGGGACATTGCGTTTTCCCAGGATAGTGACCAGGAATTCATTTATGTGGCAGATGGCTCAAACATGAAGGTTCATATTCTCGATAGGGATTCTCTGGAAGTGCTTTACTCTTTTGGTGAGGGTGGAAGACAGCCCGGCATGTTTTTTTCTCCTCATAGCGTAGCGACAGATTCACAAGGCAATATCTATACGACTGAAACCTACGAGGGTAAAAGAGTTCAGAAGTTTCTCTATAAGGGTATGACGCCGCTAAGCAATGTTCGCGAAGGTGCGGCTTGGCCAGCAGCGGAGATCAATTAGCGCTCAACTTTCTTATGATCATACTCGATAAAAAGTTCTGGAAATTTCACGCCCTATACTGGCTTGGCGTCGCCGTAGCTCTATTTATTTACGGGCTTAGCTATGGTCATTGGCAGGTGGCATTGGTGCGTAATATTTATAGCCCTATTGTTGGTTTTAGCTGTTCTTACTTTATAGGCATTTTTTATCAGAACAAACTATCTGCCAGCGGAGGCTTAAGGCTACTCACTATTTTAGCCCTCTCAGTTCTCGGGGCTATAGTCTCTGCCATGATATTAAATCCTATTACTTACGGTTTATTGGGCTATGACATTCAAAATATGAGTCCTGGTAACCTGACGCAGGACGGACTGTATTTCGTGCTTTTTTACCTGATTTGGAGCCTGCTATTTCTACAGCGAGGGGGGCAGACACTACTCGGAAATGAACCGGCGCCTCAGAGCAGGATTGAGACAATAAATGTGAGCAAGGGAGCAAAGAAATTAAAGCTCCAACCCTCGGACATTTGCTTTATTCAAGCCAGTGGCGATTACGTTGAATTTTTTACCGAAGTGGAAGCCTATCTAAAACAGGGCACCATCGGTTTCTATGAAGAAGAATTGGCAGCAGAATCCTTTCACCGTATCCACCGCTCGATCATAATCAATGCTGATAAAATCATCTCTATTTCAGGCCCCAGCAAAGCGCAGTATTTTATCAAGCTGGAAGGCGGACATGAGGTGCGGTCGTCCCGAAACTATCAGGATCAAGTTGCTGGGCTTATTCCTACCGCCAATTAGCTGCCCACTGGTCTCCCATTCACAGAAATTGAGCCCCTACCAAGGAGTTTGGTCGTACTTTGCCTAGTTCTACTAGGATTGGATTGATATTCCATTATTCTAGCGCCAATCCGATTTGCGGAAGAATTAACTAGGAGGTAACACCTTATGGCGATCAAAAATAATGAAGTGATAACGAAGCACTTGGTTTCCAAGAAATTTGCGGCAACTTTCATAAAACCGGCACTGGTATTGATTGCGTTGATTGTCGGTGTATTTGTCATCGGTTTATCAACAGCTCACGCTCAGCATGGTCCGATGTCTTCTGTCACGACCGAATATTTTAATATGGTCTATACGGGCAATTTAACGGGTGCTCAGGCTCTTTTTGATGCCAATCCAGATGACATGGGCACACAGATGTTGAAGGACCAATTCAAGGATCGATTCATTGATCAAACAAGTAGTCTCGACTTTAGCCGTCTGGAAAGTCCCAAAGTTAGGGAGATAGCGGAGCTATTCCAAGCCTATTGGCGCGATGGTCTCATGCAAACGGCGAGCCTTGAAGATTTGAATGCTTCCCTTAAAGGAAATCTCGATAGAATATTGATGAGCGAAGGGATCGAAAGTGACCTTGATGACGACGACGAACTCTGGGAAAACATCGAAGGCTTTATTGAGGCTGAGGGATATTTTGCACTATCTGGCAGAACTCCGCCTTTGTATGAACTCGCGATTTGGATGGACAATGACACGAGGGTTGAGGAAATAGAGTTGACTGATGGCGCGGTTAAAGTGCCCCTTACGGCAATTTCAGACTTTGTCTCATACGGGTGGATCAATTTTTCGGCTTATGGCATGACCAGCATGGGTGGCTGGGCAGAGAAGGAAGGCCTGTATTGTCTTTGTGATCATTACGACAAAGACGGTGAACAATACAAGCTTTCTTTCTTAAAGCATGAGGGTCGTCACTTTGCGGACTTCAAGTTGTATCCGAAACTGAAAGCTCCCGATCTGGAATACAGGGCTAAGCTTACAGAATTGGCTTATGCTGATACAAGTACTTATCACTTGATGGCTCAATTCACCAATGCTTCAAACAAAATCGACAATGCCCCACATCCTTTGGCGAATTGGTATGTAATTGATGGACTATCCAAAGCATTGCTTGGTGGTCAGAGGCCAACAGAGGGGAGCGCTTGGGAAAACATTCCCGCTGAAGATATAAGAAGCTCAGCACTACTTCTCTTGACTGAACATGATGCACTGCTTCAGCAGCTGGGGGCAAATACAACGAAGGGAACAATTTTGGTGAACTAATAGAAGGGGACAGATCTAACTTAAAGGATGTGTCCCCCAAAAATTGAATCTCCCCCTCCATTTGTGATCTCTATAAAGTGCCTTTTAGTCAAATATAGTGGTGTTGTCGGTTGACTAGGAATGATTGATTGTCTCGTACTACTGATGCCCATATTCACCTTGGATACTATGTCGGTATCTAGTATTTTTAATTCTTGCAGTAATCTTGGTGTTCCTTAGTGGTTGGAGTTTGGACGATCAGAAAGTCCTATCAAAAGAACGGTCAGCAAAGTTTGATGTATGTTAGTACCAAGTTTGAGTAGTCGAGATGTCTGGTATACTTGGAATATCTGTTCACTATCAATAGGTTTGTACAAGATGCCCACCCCGGCTCCAATTCAAATTATCGAATACTTAACAAAAAGTTTTCGCTATCCAGTGTTAACTGTGGGCTGTGCGGTTTGTATTCCACTATTGGCTCTCTATACTTTTACTGGAGTCATATTTCCGGATTACGTGAATCCACAGGGAGAAAGACCTGAAGAAGTGATAGGGATATTTTTGCTTTTCTCCATTCTGCCGGCTTACCTATTAATGTGCTTCACAGCCTGGATGAAATCCAGTGACTCACTGTTTGCGTCATTAGAATCTCAATTGCCGAATAGCGAAGAGCATTTGTATTCAAGGTTTAGGTGGGCAAGATACTGGCCATTGGCTGTCATTTGGGGAATTCTTTTTGCGGTATTGGCGGGCATAAATTGGGAGAGCTTGATTTTCGAATGGGGAGATCCCTTGCTTCGGCTAAGCGTTCTCTTGGTTTTCGGTCAGGTTTCGATATGGATAGTTGTTAGTCTTGTATTATTTTTCGTCCTACACGAAGGACTCATCCTGTCCAAATATGGAAAGAAATTGAAGGTGAACCTGTATGACCTGGACAGCTTGAATGGGTTTGGCAGGGCTGGCTTAAATGGTCTGCTTATGACGGTAGGGGCTTTGGTGTTAACGAGTCTGCAGTCGTTGGATTTGACTATACGCTGGGATAACTATGCCAACGGAGTCTATGTTGGTGTGCCGGCTGCCACTCTGTTGGTGTTATTGCCAATATGGAGCGTGCATAAAAATATAGTACAAGAAAAAGCCAATGTCATAGATGGCATAAATCGCGCAATCAAAGGTGCTTCAGACTCCCTGGATTCAGAATCACTAACTCGTTTGAATGGGCTTCTTATTCGTCGCGAGCAAATTCATCACATGCGTAATTGGCCCATGGATCTATCGTTGTTTTCTCGTCTGGTGTTTTATGTTTTTATCCCGCCGTTGGCCTGGGCAGGTGCCGCCCTGACGGAAGTATTACTTGATTCGTTTTTAGGTACTTAAGTGTTTTCGCTGCGACTTGTTCTTCTATATTCAAATAGGTCCGTATTAACTCGGTGAGATATTTCTATTACGGCTCAGTAAATTCTCAGGATCATATCTTCGCTTTATAGTAGCCAGTCTTTCGAAGCTATCCCCATAGGCAGCCTTTATATGATCAGGGTTATCCGAACTCATATAGTTTATATAGTCATGCTCGCTTGGGTTAACAGACAATGCTGATGTCGACTCATCGACCCATCTCATTCTATCCGCAGCTTGAGATTTGTGAGACCAGCCAATATCAAAATGCACTGTGGTGGAATGTAGAGGCCTTTTAAGAGGTGTTGAACCTGGCTCCACTCTCGTAACTGCGCCGCGCATTATATGTCCAAGACCGAACGCCCAGCCCTCAGGTCCGGCATCGATCGCTTTAGCAATATTGTCAATAACAGGATCAGACAGTGATGAAACCGAAGCGCCTTTCCAATACAGGCCGGGCTCTTTTTCTTCCCCGGCAATGTCTATGTTTGCAGGAGCGAAAAATTGGTTAACGCTTGGCGCCATTGCTCCGACTTTTCCGTAATCTTGTTTTCTGATTCCGTCAGCTAGTGGCGGACCAAATGAGCGCAACGGTGTCAGCACTCTCTCGGCATCTCGTTCATTTCCTGAGTAAAATACCATCGCACCAATTACTGGAGTTTGTCCTCCACTAGCAATCACTTCGACTGTCAGTTCATCCGGCGCGCTAGCCATAAAGTCTCGGTAAAAGCTGAGAAAATCTTTAAGCAAGCTCGCATCGTATGCAATGACTCCAGCAACAAGCTCTGGTTTCTCGAATGTATCAAATTCCAGTTCAGTAACTATTCCGAAATTACCTCCACCTCCTCGAATCGCCCAGAACAGATCTTCATTTTCGCTGCTGCTCGCGGTCAATATCTGTCCATCAACTGTAACCAGTCGAGCAGATTTTAGTTTGTCGCAGGCCGCACCTTGAGTACCTATAAACCAACCTAGACCGCCGCCTAAAGTTAATCCCCCAACACCCACGCTTGGGTTGCAGGTTAGTGGTAACGCGCGGCCAGTTTCACCTAGGGAATAGTCGAGCTGCCCAGCGAGTACGCCAGGTCCTACACGAGCTGTTGTGTTGTTAATGTCAATTTTGGAAAGTTGCTGAAGATCTATCACAAGCCCATTATCAACTGTGGATGCGGAGAGCACATCATGGCCACCGCTTTTTACCGCTATAGGGAGGTCGTTTTCCCGTGCAAAGCCAAGGGCTCTGACAACATCGGATTCGGAAGCGCATTTGGCTATCAATGCCGGGTATCGATTATATTTTGGATTAAAACTGAACGTGCGGCGCGCGCCCTCATAGGCTGGTGTGCTGGGGACAATTAACGTGCCATCCAAAGCTTGCGACAATTGACTGAACTTATCGGCAGAGATAGCGCTACCACTTGCTGCAAGCAGGCTGAGGGGATTGGCTAGCCCTAGAGCCCCCGCCCCCAATATTGAAGTCATAAACCTGCGTCGTGTTGTTGCAATTTTTGAATTCATATTCTTCTCTGGCTAAGTGTTTTGCGGTCTTTCTTAGTTCTTCATCCTTGTTTGATGCTCTGACTTAAGCAAAGGTTACGTCTGTTTTTTGAGCGAATTAAGATAGAGGAACAAAGATTGATGATCAGCTTGGAATCGATCCGCCGACACAAGGAATTTTAAGAAAATCCAGAGAAGAATTGGGTCAGATTCAGTCCTAATTCCTCACATGGATAACCCCCTTCCTGCACGATGACCGTCGGAAGTTCTAATCGGCTGGAAATCATAGCGCCGATAGAACGAAAGCCTTCAGTAGACACAGCCAGTCCAGCAATGGGATCGCCCTCAAAACTATCCAGTCCTAATGCTATGACCAGAGCATCCGGTTGAAATTCTTCGACCGCGCTTATAGCCCGATCAAGGGTATCAAGATAGATCTTGTCAGCCGTGCCGCGAGGCAAAGGGAAATTACGGTTGTAGCCTTTACCTTCGCCCTCACCAGTTTCTGACTCATAACCCCAGAAGAATGGATAGAAACGTTCCGGGTTTGCGTGAAGAGAAACCGTCAGCACATCGGAGCGATCATAGAAACACATCTGGGTTCCGTTACCGTGATGCAGATCCACATCCAAAATCGCAACCCGCTTGTATTTGCTGCGCAGGTGTTCGGTGGCGATAGCGCAATTGTTTAGATAGCAAAAGCCACCGGCTATCTCGGGGCCCGCATGATGGCCCGGGGGTCTGCATAAGGCGAAACAGGCATCGTCTCCGCTCAGCACCTGCTCGGCGGCATGTACTGCACTCCAGGCACTCCATTGCACGCTTTCCCATGTATCATTTGATATAGGACAGGAAGCATCGGCCATATGAAAGCCAGCCTGAGCAACCACTGATTTCGGATACTCGCCATCGCGGTTAGTTGGATGGATATTTGGAGTAACTTCTTCGGCGGCTCCTTTGATGCGGCCCCAACGCTCGGCAACATTCTCAAGAAAAGTTAGATAGCGTTCAGGGTGAGCTTTCAGAATGGCTTCTCTTCCGTAATTATCCGGTGACACTTGGCTCATGCCCGCAGCAAGTGCCCCCTCGAGTAGCATTGCGATCCGATCTGGAGACTCCGGATTGGGTTCACGAATCCCGTTGATCAGGTAGCTTCTGGGATAGTGCTTGTTCTGAGCATCACTGAGCACACACTTCATTTTGCTTGTTCCTCGTTATTCTGGTCTCTATCAAACTGTCATCCTGAAAGAGGAAAGCTTTCCACGGTAGCAGATTCTACCAGCCGGGAATGTGCATTCATTTCCTTCGGAAGTGGAGCCATGGTCTCACGATCCGCTGCCAGTTCAAACTCCTGCAACAAGCCTTTCGGGAGAACTATCATGTCCGGTTTTAATTGCCAGTATTAGTCATCGTGTCACTGATGACCGAGTACAGTTCCGAAGAGAATAGAGAGTTACTCTAATCCCAATAAGTGAGTGAGTTAATGGAGTGAGAGTAAAACAGAGGGTATTGGTGTGAGGAGTGACATTCTCCGAATTGGTGTACCAATTCAGAGTTTAGATATTCTCTATCTGATGCCCGCAAAATTTGCCACGTCTTGCTGGCTCGCTAGATATTCTTCATAGTCGCCCTGAAAATCTACTAACTTCTGGTCTTTAATTTCAATGACCCTGGTAGCCAATGACGAAACAAATTCCCGATCGTGACTCACAAAAATTAATGTGCCTTCATAATGAGTCAGCGCCAGATTCAAAGCTTCAATGGCTTCCATATCCAGGTGATTGGTTGGTTCATCCAGGATCAATACATTAGGATCCTGCATCATCAGTTTGCCGAAGAGCAGTCGATTTTTCTCGCCACCGGAACAGACCTTCACTGATTTTTCGAAGTCTTCAGTGGAGAACAATAGTCTGCCCAAAGTAGCGCGCACGATTTGATCGCCGTGACTTGGTTTGCGCCATTGGCTCATCCAGTCAAATAAATTCAACTCGCAATCGAAATCACTATTACTGTCCTGAGGGCAGTATCCCAAAGTAGCGGCTTCCGCCCATTGTACTTTTCCATGGTTCACTGAGAGTTCATTTAGCAGGCAGCGGAGGAAAGTAGTTTTCCCTGCTCCATTTTCACCAATAACTGCCAGGCGAGTGCCGGCTTCCATTATCATATTGCCGCCATTGAAAAGGGGTTCATTCTCGAAGCCATGCCCCATGTTCTCAAGCGTAAGAGCCTGGCGGTGTAGTTTTTTATCTTGCTTGAATCGAATAAAGGGGCTAACTCGACTGGAGGGCTTAATATCCTCTAGTTCAATTTTTTCTATTTGCTTCGCGCGCGAAGTTGCCTGCTTGGCTTTAGATGCATTGGCAGAGAAGCGACTAACGAAGTGTTTAAGTTCACTGATTTGGGCTGATTTTTTAGCGTTAACTGACTGCAGTCTTTCACGAGCCTGGGTAGAAGCTGTCATGAAATCATCGTAGTTTCCTGGATACAGGCGTAATTCACCGAAATCGATGTCGGCCATATGGGTACATACAGAATTTAGGAAATGGCGGTCGTGCGAAATAATTATCATGGTACATTTGCGAGCATCCAAGACGCCCTCTAGCCAACGAATTGCGTTTATATCGAGGTTGTTGGTAGGTTCATCTAATAACAGGATGTCGGGGTCTGAGAATAGGGCCTGCGCCAGAAGCACTCTTAATTTCCAGCCTGGAGCAACTTCTTTCATAGAGCCAAAATGTAACTCTTGAGCGATACCCGCGCCCATCAGTAATTCTCCTGCACGGCTTTCGGCACTGTAGCCGTCCATCTCAGCGAACTGAATTTCGAGTTCCGCTACTTTCATGCCATCTTCTTCAGACATTTCCGGCAGGGCATAGATGCGGTCACGTTCTTTCTTGATCTTCCATAACTCGTCATGGCCCATGATCACGGTATCAATCACATTGAAGGCTTCGAAGGCGAATTGGTCCTGGCTCAAGGTTCCTACTCGTTCATTAGGCGTTATGGAAACATTGCCTGATGTCGGAGTGAGGCTGCCTTCCAAAATTTTCATGAAGGTGGACTTGCCACAGCCATTGGCACCGATCAATCCATAACGATTGCCATCACCGAATTTGACGGAAATGTTCTCGAATAAGGGCTTGGCACCAAATTGCATAGTGATGTTTGCGGTAGAGATCACGAAGAAAATCCTAAAAGGTAATGTGATTGAATAGCGTTTCTTATCGGGCTTGCTATTAAGGAGGCGTACTATAGGGATTTGTGGGGATTACGTCGAGCGAATTTGCATCTCATTTTCACTATTTGTGACGTTTATCAGTTAGATACTGAAAATATACGCATGAAACTGCTTTCCTTTTACTCCGCCCTCACTAAGCAAAAACACGGAATTTATGATACTAATAGGCAGCGGACAATAAACTGAACAATAAGAAATAAGGAAGAAGACCAATGACGAACAAAAATCTAAAGCTCCTCCTGTGTGCGGCCCTGTCCTGTACGTTATCACCTAGTCTGTTGGCGCAAGGACCAACGACGGCCACTCATGTGCCAGAGGTGGATATCATGACGGTATTTGAACATATGGGAAATACTATTGATCAGCAAATCAGAGTGGTTGATATAGGCGATGAAATTAACGTCGGTGTAGGCATCTTGCAGCGCAAAGGAACGCGCACCGAAGGCGAAGAAGTAAATGCCATCGTGCACCACCGGATGACTGAGGTGTATTACGTGCTGTCGGGCTCTGGCACATTAGTCACTGGGGGAGAACAATCTTCACCCCGCGAGTTTCCAGCAGACAATATATCGGTTGTTGAGCTTATTGGGCCTAGTGGAAGTCGCGTAGTTGTAAACGGCCAAACCAAGACCATCTCTACTGGCGATGTTGTAATCATACCCGCTGGCGTTCCCCATGGTTTCCGCAATATTCAAGATCAGATTACCTATCTCAGTATCCGCGTAGATCCAGATCAGGTGCTGCCCACTGGCTATGAGCACCCATCGTTGGGAGAGTGAGCTAAGCTTCGAGACGGTAGTGGCTTGCTCGCAGGCCACTACCGGCCCAATCTTCTCTGGGCTTACGCTCAACGTGAAGGGAAGTGTTAGTGTAAAATAAGTTCTAATCGCGCTCGGCAGTGAATGCCGTGCCCTTTCTGCCCCTATTGCCTACCCCTCTTTGGAGAGAATCGTGAACAAGCTGCCCCGATACACATTCCGCATTCCCGCTCTCGTTGTTCTATGCTTTTTTTCGGCCTTCGTTGCCGCACAGGACTACGAAGTGCCTCGCACCAGTTATGGCGCCCCTGACTTACAAGGCACGTACAATATAGCCACCGTCACCATGTTGGAGCGCGGTGAGCAATTTGGCGATCAGTTGGTAATCAGCGAAGAAGAGGCCGCTCGTATAGGCCAGACTGGAGAAAGCTATCTTGATACGCTGATTGATAACACCGGTGGGGCGGAAGCAGCTGTCGGTGGTTACAACACCTTCTGGATGGACCCTGGCGAAAAAATGGCAAGTATAAATGGCGAGATTCGGACTTCATTAATTGTAGAACCAGAGAATGGACGTCTGCCCTGGGCAGAAGGAGCCCTGCAAGGTATTTTTGCACAGCGGGCCGGAAGAGGTGAGTTCGATGGGCCGGAGGTAAGACCCATGGCGGAACGCTGCCTGGTAGGTTTCGGCTCTACTGGTGGACCACCGATGTTGCCGGTGCTGTATAACAACCACAAACAGATCGTGCAGACAGAAGACTATGTAATGATAATGGCCGAGATGAATCACGATGCCAGAATTGTCCGCATGCAAGACGGTGCTCATTCTGACATTCCAAAGTGGTTGGGCGACTCGGTAGGGCACTACGAGGGAGACACGCTGGTGGTTGAAACCACGAATTTTCACCCGCAACAGGGGTTTCGCGGCGCTCTCCGACATTTCTTTTTCCTCTCTCCCGATGCAACAGTTACCGAACGATTCTCGCGCCTTGATGAAACTACTCTGCTATACCAATTCACCGTTGACGACCCAAAAATGTACTCCAGGCCTTGGACTGGCGAGTTACCCATGAACGCTGTAGAAGATAAGATCTATGAATACGCGTGTCACGAAGGTAACTACGCAATGCCGGGAATTCTGGCTGGTGGTCGTCGGCAGGAAATGGAAGCAGCTGCGCAGAATTGATCTGGCAGCTTAAGGAGCTAGTATTATGAAACCCTTTTCTTTAGTTCGTTACGCATTACTCATTCTAATTCCTGGCCTGAGTTTTGCGGCGGAAAACTATAAGGCTCCGAGAACAGAATGGGGATTGCCTGATTTACAGGGTGTGTGGAATTTTTCTTCCGATACTCCAATGCAACGTCCCTCCCAATACGGCACACGGCAATTTTTGACTGACGAGGAATTACTTCAGTTTCAATCCAGAACGGCTGCCGGCAATGAAGCTTCTGATGCCGCCATTCCAGGCACGGGAGTTGATGAATCTTATAACGACTTCTGGATTGAGAGTGCAGGACTGGGCAGAGGCAGACTAACCTCACATATCATTTATCCCGAGAACGGCAGATTACCGGCGATTCAGGAGAATGCGTACAGGATTGAATTCGGCAAGATACCGGAGCGACCTGTTCGAAGTGCGCTGGGTATAAATTACGGCACTGACGGACCGGAGGATCGCCCTTTATCCGACCGTTGTTTAGTCGGCTTCAATGCTGGACCACCAGTTAATCCCAGTTTTTACAATAACAACCTGCAGATTATTCAGAACAAAGACCACGTGGTCATCATTACAGAAATGGTTCACGATGCCCGGATCGTTCCTATGGACAATCGCCCCCATGCACCGGAAGAAATTGGCTTATGGTCTGGCGATTCTCGCGGTTACTGGGATGGAGATTCTTTAGTGGTTGAAACTCGAAACTTTAACGGGCTCACCAATTCGTTTTCGGCAATAGGAAGTTCCGAGAATAAACACCTTACCGAAAAGTTCACACGAGTCAGTGAAGACAGAGTCGACTATGAATTTACGGTGGACGATCCATCGACCTTCACAGACAAAATCGTCGGGCTAATTCCAATCTACAAAGTTGCAGGTCAGGTATATGAATATGCCTGTCATGAAGGTAATTATGGAATGGTCAATATTTTACGTGGAGCACGGGTTGCAGAAGAGCGAGGCGATTCTCCCATAGCTCCAAACTAGATCCTATTTTGAGCCTGGTAATTCTTCGGATCGAACCAGGGCAGGGTAGCGGAGAATTCGACTGACAGTCTCGCCGCTACTCAGTGTTTAAGTCTTTGTGTGGGTCTACGGGTCTTCCAGCCTTCGGCCCGGACAGGATGAGCCATTTATGGCTGTGACTCTGAGCAGGGTAGCCCCTAGATTCTCGAATGCGTCCATGTCTGAACAGCGCACATGGGTGAAGCGCAGATCTAATTCGTCGCCATCTCCAAGGCCTGAGTTGAGCAGCAGGGGCTGTACATTATATAGAGACCAGTTGCGCGCCAGACTCAATTCCTCAAGTTCGCTAACCCCAGCCAAAGCACTCACGTCAGTGATGCTATTGTTCTCAAGTCTTAATACCTTCAATGCATGCAGTCTCCTGAGTGGGGCGATATCTTCAATGCGATTATTGCTGAGAAACAAATGCTCCATTTCGATCATGCCCCTAAGAGCACTAATGTCGGATATGGCGTTGTCATTCAGGCTGAGTTGCTGCATGCCAGTCATTTCACTTAGTGCGCTTATGTCCTCAATCTGGTTGTTATGTGCCCACAGCAAAACCAATTCATCCAGATTCGCCAGCGGGCTGATGTCTTTAATTTCACTGTCATAGATTCGCAAATGAGTGAGCTTGGTGAGATTAGAAAGCGGGCTGATATCGGATATGGCATTGAGATGAATGCGTAGCAAACGCATTTCCGTGAGTCCTGCCAATGAACTTATATCAGTTATGCCATTGAACACCACGTTTGGATCGCGCCCGTCATTCATGTCGAGGTAATGCTTAAGTTGGTGGGGATACAGACCGTGTACGTGTAGTTGACGCAGCTTGGTGAGTTCTGCCAGGGGGCTGATATCAAAGATTGGATTCTCGCTAACAATAAGTTGTTCGAGTTTGGTCAGCCCGCTTATTGGGCTGAGGTCACTGAACCAGTTAGTGTGCAAATTCAGATTAACGAGATTTGTCAGCTCGCTAATGGGGCTAATATCGGTAATGAGGCGATTGAGAAGATTGAGCCTGGTGAGGCCGGTAAGGTTTTGAATACCATCCAGGCTCTCGAAAGGTTTTTCCGGTGACGGTCTTAGTGTTCCGCCATAGACTACTCGCTGAATCGTGGTGCCTACAATCAACTGATCCAATTCCGCTGCTTGTCCGCAGCTGATAGTTGCTCCTGTATCCAATCCCAGCGCATCACTAACCACTTCGGCTAGATCGGGGTCAGCAAATGTAACAATCGCATCCGCCGAAAAATCTCGGCAGTGCTGCGTGGGTGACAGGGTGGTTTGTGCTTGAACGGCGGTGATGCTGGCGAAGGGTAAACACAGCAATACCAGTGTTGCCATTTTCAGCAAGTAGGCGCGACGATTCATGAGTTCTACCTTTTGATTGTAGTCTTTGTTCTTACGTAGGATTGCTCAGTTGTGAACATAGCCAGTGGAATCAATATGCCTAATTGAAACTAACTTCAGCGATAGCGATGCCACTCTCACCCGCAACTGAATACAGTAAATAGGTTCTACCATCTTCCTGATAAATGGCCGGATCCCGAAGTTGATTGACCCGCACATCGATATAGCCTCTTCTGGACGGTTCGTTTGGCAGATTGGCTCCCTCGTAATCGAATTCCGGGCGTAACACTTCTACCGGCTCAGTCGCAGTCCATTCGAGCCAGTCCTCCGTTAACTCAACAGTGGAAAGTAGAATTCGTTCTGGCTGTTCTCCCGCCTGAGAGAAAAACACGTAGAGGCGGTTGTCACGGATCAGCAGGGCAGAGTGCCGCATGTCGGCATTGAAAAACTGTGGACCTGCTTCGAACCGAGATAAACCGTCGGGGGAGCGAAGCAGGGATCCAGGCATGCTCATGGCATAGAAGTAATCATCGTGTTCAATCACGCGAAAGTAGTGTGGACCCAATTCATCTTCTCTGCCTTCAAAATTGATGCCGTCCTGAGACACGGCTGCACGTGTTAATTGTCTGCCTTCACCTCGGCCATGGTAATACATCACTATTTGCTGCAGATCTTCGCGCACGTGCACGTCTGGCGAAGCGATATGTGCATACAGCGGTGCAGTCCGCCCCGGAGCCAGTGAACAGGGAGGGCAAGTAGTAGGGAAGAAGGAGTCTTCGAGTTTTAAGGAGCCGGGTGAATGCACGTTCCATGGGCCAGTAATTTCATCTGCATAGGCCATGCGAATGTATGTGCCGCGATGATCGGCAAAGTACATGTAGTAATTGCCAAGGGGATTCTCTACCCAGTCAGGCACCTTGATCAACGAGGGTCCCTGAATGTTGCCGCCCATTCGAGTATCCATCTCTGGTGTGATGATGGGGCCATCGCCGAGGCGGCTTACTGTGATGTTGGACGGCTCAGCCGCTTGCAAAGCAGAACAGCAAAGTAAAACTGAGCAAGCAGCAACGAGTAGATTGCATATCGTTTTCAAAATGTCTGACTCCTAGTGATATTTCCGGCGGCTCTTCCTAACTTTTTACTCTGTACCTTGAGCGTCTTTCTCTAGCCGACGCGCACCGGCCAGAATTCCGGGCAGGGCATGATTGCCTTCATGACAGGAGTATTCATACATTCCATCAGAAGGGCGCATTGGCATTTCACCGGTCCAGGGCTGGGAATAGAGATCTGGATCATCGATAGTGAAGGTATACAAAATTTCATCGTCAGCAGTGCGACGAAACCTTTCTGTAACAATCGTATTTACTGATGGGCTAGTACCAAAGCCGTTAACTATTTCCCAACGGTTAAAGTTTTTAGTAACCACCACTAGCGTGTCGCCTTCGTAATAACCTATGGAATCACCTAACCACTTGTTGAAGGGTAAATCACGGTGTTCCTGGTCGATTCTGACTATGCGCGCATCGTGCACCATCTCTACCACTAGAACCACATGTCCCGGGCTCTGCACGATCTGCATATTGTTGTTGTAAACACTGCTCAGAAAAGGCGTGCTAGAGGAAAATGCTTTCAGGCAGCGATCCGATAGAGCTCTGCCTTCTGGGCCGTCGCTGCGACCTACGCCGGCTGGGAATTCATAGACAGTGCTGGCTAGTTGTCGCCTGGTAGTGGAGGCCTGTTCTTTGAAGGGTATTCTGCCATTGGGCGGATCGACGATGATGGATGTTCGATACTTGCCATTAACGAATGCCAGCGAATCGCCAATGCTGAAGTAAATCGGATCGTATCCGCCTACATTGGCGTCATCGTTACGCCTGTTCGTGCCAAAGTTTTGGTAGTCATCCAGAATTTCATCCGTCGGCTCCAGCGTGTTCAGCATCTGAGCTTCATCAATTTCCAGCCCCAATTCCGCATAATGGCTTGGCCGTTGCAAGCCGGTACGGGTCTCGTAACTCCAAACTCCCTGCAAATCTGGCACGCCAATGCTTAATTGTGGTGGGCTATAGTCGGCCCCTTGGGCAGCTACTAGCGAGCTCAATGTAGCTAACAGAAATCCCTGAATAGTTAGGGACGTGAAGTGTTTGCGACTACGCATGTCATTCTCCTGGCGGTTCAGAGCCATTATTCCAATTCGATGTTTTCGATTTTAAGGCTAACGCAGGTGTTATTGCTATTAATAGTGCCAAATAAACCTGTGCTATGGATTCTTGAAATGGACGTATCCAGATGTACTAAAGCCCATACAAGCTTACTAAGGCTTCACGTAGCACTAGGGTTATCCTTGTTTTCATAATAGAGTTCAGTGGCAATGGAGTTGAAACCATCTCAGAAACCAAGGATTATCCAGTATTGTGAACAGATCTGTGTAGACAAGTCTCTGACTTGTCTTGCTGTTACCTGCCATAAGTGAGTTATGCTATGGGTCTGTAAGCTAAGCACACCTTACAAGTACATTGGAGAGGGAATGCAAATGAAACTTATAAAATTACTGGTCGCGGTTGTTGCCCTGCTTGGGCTACAGGGCGTATTTGCCCAAGAGCAGGTCACCTATAACGAGCATGTGGCCCAGATTATCAATGAGAATTGCGTTGTGTGTCACCAGGAAGGTGGTATCGGACCCATGCAGCTCACTAATTTTGAACAAGTGCGCCCTTGGGCTCCGCTGATTCAATTAAGAGTAGCCAATCGTGAAATGCCTCCCTATGCCTATGATCACGGCATTGGAATCCAGGACCTGGTTGGCGACTGGCGCATGGAGCAGCAAGATATCGATACCATCGTGGCCTGGGTAAATGCTGGCTCCCCCCAAGGGGATCTTGACGTGATTCCAGCTGTCGCTCAGGTGAAAACTCCGGACCAGTGGAATTTCGAAGCCGAACTTGGCTTGCCGGATCTGATCGTGCCTTCATCCACCTTTGATGTGCCGGCTAACGGCAATGACCTGTGGATAAAAGAGCTTATTGATGCCCGAGTAACCGCGCAAGTTACAGGGCGCTGCATTAAGGCAGTTCAGGTGAAGCCTCGCGGAGATGCGGCGGCGGTAGTGCACCACGCAAACTCCATCATCTTTGTCGAAGACGAATATGGTGAGCTTCGCCGAGATGGCATGATCACCGAATACGCCATGGGCAAATGGGGCGAGAAAGTGCCTGAAGATGTCTGTCGTACATTGCCTCCTGGCGCTCAAGTGCAGTGGAGTATTCATAATTTTCCCGGAGGCGTCGGAGCAACTGCCCAGGGCGAGATGATCAAGGACAACGTGGTTGAAATTGGTCTGTGGTTCCACGACGAAGAATTCGCTGAACAGGAAGGCGTCTACAAACAGGACCTGGCGAATTATCGGATCGATAACCAAGGCGATTTGGTGATCCCGCCCCACGGCCATCAAATGACTCAGGGCTTCCACACCTTTGATCATCCGATACGCATCGACAGCTTCCAGCCCCACGGTCACCTGCGCATGAATGCCGCCTCGCTGGAGGTTTTCTATCCGGAAACCGGGCGAACTGTGCCAATCAGCCAGATCTCCAAGTGGAGTGCCACCTGGCATCACAATCATATCTATGAGCCTGATGTTGCTCCGCTGCTGCCAGCCGGCGCGGTTCTGGTACTGAAGCAATGGTATGACAACACAGCTAACAACCCCAATAACCCTGACCCCGACCAGTGGGTGGTAGGCGGCGCGCGTACAGCCGATGAAATGACCCACGCCTGGATCGCCATTACTCATCTGGACGATGAAGGTTATGAAAAACTGCTTGCCGAGAGAGAGTCCAAACAAGAACGTTCACTAGCGGGCAATGACTGAATAGCAATCAAACTTCTTAATTTGTGAAATGCGATTATTTGCGCCCTGCCATGTCGGGGCGCAAATGCTTAAACAGGTCGTTGAGGTTTTGTGTTGAATGATCTTGCAGTTGTGAATTGCCAGTGACTTTTGCCAGAACTATTAGGTAAACAGTTAAGAGAGCGATTTAGAGAACAATCAAGAGAACAATCAAGAGAACAATGCATGCCAATCACCCGCAGTGCCATCATGAATGTACGTTCCCAGCTAGTAGTCGCTTCCTTCGTTCTTTTGTCCTTAGGCACGTTCAGTTACTCGCAAGCCCAGGACCAGGAATGGCGCACCTACGGAGGTGACCTCGCAAGTACTCGCTATTCTCCGTTAGACACAATCAATGGTGAAAATTTCAGCGAGTTAGAGATCGCTTGGGAATTCGACACGAGTAACTTTGGACGAAGCCCCGAATTTAATTTTCAATCAACACCTTTGATGGTTAATCGAACCATCTATACCACTGCGGGAAGCAGACGAGCAGTAGTCGCTTTGGATGCGCAGACCGGAGAAATTCTTTGGGTCTCTCGCCTCGATGAAGGGGAGCGTGCATCCAATGCCCCTCGCCAGCTGTCGGGTCGTGGGCTGGCTTGGTGGGATGATGGCAGCGACAAGGGAAGAATTATTTATGTGACACCTGGCTACCAGATGATTGCGTTGGATGCCGCTAGCGGAGACCGCATCGAGGATTTTGGGATTGACGGTATTGTAGATCTGAAACAGGAGTTCGATCAGGAATTGGATCTCATAACAGGTGAAGTAGGGCTCCATGCCGCCCCTATTGTAGCCAATGGTGTTGTCGTTATAGGTTCGGCGTTTCGCGCTGGCAGGATGCCAACTAGCCGGGAGAAACCGAAAGGTCATGTTCGTGGCTACGATGCGCGTACTGGTAATCGGCTTTGGATTTTCCACTCTATTCCACAGGGCGATGAGTACGGTAATGACACCTGGCTGAATAATTCCTGGACCTATACGGGTTATGGCGGCGCCTGGGCGCAGATGACCATCGATCCTGCACTCAATACAGTCTATCTGCCTACCGAAACCGCCACCGGAGATTCCTATGGGGGTCATCGTCACGGAGACAATCTATTTACCAACAGCGTGGTAGCACTTGATCTTACAAGCGGTGAGCGGAAATGGCATTTTCAGACTACTCATCATGATGTATGGGATTGGGATATTCCTTCTGCGCCAATGCTTCTTGACCTTACGGTCAACGGTCAAACAAGTGCCGCTGTGGTACAAACAGTTAAACAGGGATTCACCTTCGTCTTCGACCGAGTAACCGGAGAGCCTCTGTTCGACATTGAGGAAGTGCCAGTACCTCCATCCGATGTCCCCGGCGAACGGCTTTCTCCAACTCAGCCAATTCCAGTGAGACCACCCCCATTCTCCCGTCAGGGGCTCAGTGACGATGAATTAATTAATTTCACGCCAGAACTGAAAGCCAAGGCGCGGGAGATACTTTCTCAATATCGCTATGGTGACATATATATGCCTCCGTCTCTGGCGGAGGCCGACGATGGCACGTTCGGCACGCTGTTCATGCCCTCACAAACCGGTGGGTCCAACTGGCCAGGAGGCGCAGTCGATCCTGAAACCGGCATCATGTATATATTTAGCAAGTCCGATGTAGGTCGAATGTCTATGAGCAATCGCCCGGACCGTTCCGACATGGATTATATAAATCTGCAGTCCCGAAATGCGCCACGTCTATTTGTTGATGGCTTGCCCCTAATAAAACCACCCTATGGCCAGATTGTGGCACTGGACTTGAATGAGGGCGAAAAGCTCTGGGATGCTGTGCATGGTGAGACACCAGATTCCATACGCAATCATCCGGCACTGGAAGGTCTGGACATTCCCGCAACTGGGCAAGCAGGGCGAGTGGGTGTTCTGCTTACCAAAACTCTGGTTATTGCCGGAGACGGTGGCAGCTATACAAATGCTGATGGCGAGCAGGAAGCATTGCTACGAGCCTATGACAAATTTACCGGAGAGCAGCTGGGTAGCTTGGCCATGCCGGCGCAACAGACTGGAAGCCCGATGACTTATGCGATCGACGGAGTACAGTATCTTGCTGTGGCGATCTCCGGTGGAGATGTGCCGGGACGATTGAGGATTTACAGTTACGAACCTTGATTCAATAGTTTTTGGAGACGCATTCCAAAGTAATACACTGTATCGAAATAAATATGAAACTATTCACAGCTATATCCTTACTCTGCTTTTTCCTTGCTTCTAATGCGCAGGTAAATGAAACAGAAAGTGAGAAAGAGATGCGCATGCTGTCTGCGTATCATGGGCTTGATCCCTTGCCGCCACAAGCAACTCGATTATGTGGAATGCCACCTACTGGCAATCAGGATGGAATGCCTGTTACCTTTTCAGTGCAGATAAATAGAGCATCAGTTTCTGCCGCTGCCTTTGCAGTTGAAACTACCTCTGGTGAAATTGTTACTCCATTGTGTGCGACCTTGCGACCTGCAATAGAGACCCTCGAACAGCGCACGGTGCTTCTTATTGGACCTTTTAGTGTCGATGATTCACTGCCGTTTAGTGTTGAGGTTGTGGAACAACTCGAAGATGTCCATGGGAATTCACTGGTGGGTTTGAGAATAGATAAGGTGACGCCCCTCGCAGCTGGACCCAGCCTGGTATTTGCCGAGCGCTTTGCTCCCAATACTTCAGGACTTGAAGGCGAATGCCCAATGGATACCGCACAAGCAGTTCAACTAACCTGGGAAGGCGGGGTTACCGGACCTCAGGGCGCTGATCTTGCCGAGGCCCAACGAACTGCTGTATCTATCCTTCTTGATAACGGTAATTCCGTACACCCACTTACCCTCGGCGATGATGATCCGGATAATCATGTCATTGCATGTATCGCTGAAACCAGTCCGGCAGTATCGGTTAGCGTAGTAGCGGGGTTCTTTCACGACCCGGGTGATGACGCTAATCCCGAAACTAGAATAGATGTGATTTCAAAAATGAATGAGTAATCTTTTTGAGCTTTTAGAGAGTTTGCTGCGAAACCTTCGAATAACCGAAAGATGACATAGATAAGTCTTGGTACAGGATCTAGCTCTGACGATGTCTATTAAAGGAACCACGATATGAAAATCCTTGTTAAGTATTTGCCTCTAACTGCGCTGTCATTTGTTCTTTGCTCCGGGGCTTGGGCACAGCAAGTTCTACAGCCTACTGACAACTGCCGTGATTACTCTGCTTCTGACATAGTGAGTTTTGCAGATGCGGTGCTGGAACAGGGAGTGCGTGAGGCATTGTCACTTGGACCACAAGATGCCCTGACTTGCGATCTAGCCACACAATTAACGACGCTGCGTTCTGCTGGTGGAGGTGCGAGAAGATCGGTTTCAGGCTCGCCAGAATGGAATGATCCTGACCACTTATTTCATGACCTCTCCGGCATCCAGAACCTAACAGGCCTAACTAACCTCGCTCTCAGCAATCGAGGCCTCTCCGATATTAGCCCACTGGCCGAGCTTACCGATTTGACACATTTGAACCTGCATACAAACTGGATTACTGACATCAGCCCATTGCGTGCTCTGACCAAGCTGGTCGATTTACGTATAGCCGAGAATCCCTTGTCTGATATCAGCCCCTTAAGTGAGCTTACTCAATTGAGAGTGCTTCGGATGCACCGTCACGGTGACTTCATCGGCGGACAAGTTCCCAGAACCTATATGGGAGCAACAGGATTGCTGTTTACCAATGCCGTTACTGACATTAGTGCATTAGCAAAATTGACCAAGCTGGTGGATTTAAATATTCATACGCAAGATATAAGCGACCTGACGCCATTAAGTGGTTTGACATCATTGATTGAATTGAGATTGGCTGCGAATTCGTTCACTGACCTCAGCCCTTTACGCCGGCTCACTACCCTTGAATATCTCGAACTAACCGGGAACGACATAACCGATATAACTCCACTTAGCGGACTTACCAACCTGCTGGCGCTTGACCTCCGTTTCAATCCTGAATTAAGCAATATACAGGCTCTGTTTGAGAATCCGGGAATAGGAGCAGGGGATGTAGTCGAGCTAAGACATACCAATGTGTCATGTACAGATCAGGCGCGACTGGCAGAAAAAGGAGTGGAAGTTCGCACCGAATTGTTTTCTTCCTGCGCCACTGCCACTAGGCAGAGATAAGATCAGACAAAAATAATTACAGGTATCTGAAATGACACCCCGGGAACTTTATGAAAGCTAATAAATTACAGAGTCGGCGAGGCCGAATCGGCGCGCGTTTAGTTTCACTTATGTTCGTAGTATTGAGTGGTCTTTCAATCAATTTATCGGCCCAGACCGATTTGCCACCCCTCGCCGACAGGGATCGAGCAATGACCATGCCGGGAGAATTCGTTCTCGCAAGCGTTGGTGACTTGATGATACGTCGTCCAGCATCCCGGCTCGCGGACCCTGACGTGCAAGCAGTTTTTGACTTGATCAGAGATGCCGATCTTGCAGTGGCAAACATGGAGGGTGAGCTGGCGAATCTGCGAGACTTCGATGGCCCCCTCAATGGCTTCGTTGGTAGTCATGAAGTCGCAGCAGATCTCAAGTTGATGGGTTTGGACATGGTTAATCGCGCCCAGAACCACCTTCTTGATTCTGAGACCGAGGGTATGTTTTCAACCAACGCTTTGTTGGATGAAGCCGGCATTATTCATGCGGGTAGCGGTCGCAATCTGCAGGAAGCAGCCGCACCAGCCTTTCTCGAATTGGCAAAGGGTCGCGCCGCACTAGTCGGTGCTCACGCCCCCATCTGGCCAGAACACAATCGGCTTGCTGCAACAGCGCGTAACGGTAATCTGGGAGGAAGGCCTGGTCTCAACATGCTCAACTATAGGGAAACTATTTTGGTATCCCAGCAGCAATACGATGCCTTGCAACAAGTTCGCGAGGGGTTCCTGGAACACCGAGACAGCTATGACAATCCGCGGCCCGTAGCCAGTGCTTCTCCCGCTGCAGGTATAAGCATTCCTGCCTCAAGTTCCGGACGTAATGACCCCCGATATCGAGTAACCAGGGGAGATGAAATTCCGGGCACTGTTGCCTACACATTGAATGGCAATGACGTAGACCGCATGCTCAGGAATATTCGCAATGCCCGCCAGCTAGGGGATTTCGTTACTGCCGCGGCTCATATTCATCAGAGTCAGTCGGTCGTGGAGTTTCAGCATTTGAGCACACGCCCGCCAGAGTTCTATGTGGACTTGGCTCACAAGGCTATCGATGCAGGCGCTGATGCGTTCGTTGGCACGGGAGTGCAAACACTACGCGGTATTGAAATCTACCAAGGCAAACCGATTTTCTATGGTCTGGGAGAATTTTTTCGGGAAGCACAGTGGGAACTGGAACTGGTTGTCGGCGCTGCCGATGCAGACCCGCAAAGGCGATTGCAGCAGTTCTCCAGAAATTTTGGCGGTTCCACTCAGTCTTTGGAAAGCCTGGTTACAACGAGCCATTATGAAGACGGTGTTTTAAAAGAAGTTCGACTTTACCCTATAGAGTTAGGAGTAAACGGTCCTGACTCAAAGCTTGGTATTCCCCGCATGGCGACAGAACAACATGCGCAGCAAATTCTGGAACGTGTTGCACGTCTGTCAGATCAATGGGGAACTGCAATCGAAGTCGATGGGAATGTGGGTGTTATACATGTGCGGTAATGCAGGTCCACTCCAGCTTCTAGTCATCGTAAACCGAGCAATTCAGTTATGCCAAAATTGAGCAATACGAAAATTCAGCGGGCTTTGGCAACATTGTTTTCACTAATTTTTACAATCAGTGCATTCGCCCAAGTCACTGATGCCCGCTTCACCCCCAGTGATGACTACAGCATAGACGAGACATTCTTCAAACTACCTAGTGGCCGGTCAATTGGAGCGACTTCTGGTTTGGCAATCGATCCCAATGGTTCGTCTTTCTGGGTCTTTGATCGCTGTGGTGCAGAAGACTGCCGAGCTTCTGATCTTGCCCCTATTATGAAATTCGATCGGGAGGGTAATCATCTTCTCAGTTTTGGCGCAAATCTGTTTCAGCGACCCCACGGGTTATTTGTGGACAGGGATGGCAATGTTTGGGTAACCGATGATGTCGGTTCGCGTGACATTGATACTGTTAGCGAACGCAAGGGACATCAGGTTTTCAAGTTTAGTTCCGAAGGAGAGTTGCTCCTGACTTTGGGTAAACCGGGTGTTTCGGGAATCAGGCCGGGGACTTTCAATATGCCTTCGGCGGTACTCGTTGCACCCAATGGCGACATCTTTGTTGGTGACGGTCATGGTCCTCGCTCCAATGCTCGCATAGTGAAGTTCAATTCTCGTGGAGATTATCTCATGACATGGGGTTCATTTGGCGAGGGTCCTTATGAGTTTCATACGCCTCACGCGCTGGCAATGGACTCCGCTGGAAGGCTATTTGTCGGTGATCGTGGTAACAAGCGAGTGCTTATTTTTGATCAGTCCGGTAACTTTCTCGATGAGTGGACGCAGTTCGGTCGACCCAGCGGCATGTTCATAGATGACAATGACCTTCTCTATGTAGCCGACTCCTCATCTTCTAACAATGCGCAATCTAATCCTGGTTTCGAAGAAGGTATTCGCGTTGGGAGTGTGAGTGACGGCCGCGTTATCCTGTTTATTCAGGATCCAGATGCCAGCGGTAGTCAAGAGGGAGTGGTTGCTGACAGTGATGGAAACATCTATGGCTCACTCACAGCAGGCATGGCTTTGCGGAAATATTCACTATCAAAGTGAGTAGTGAAAATTCATAAGGGAAAAGGGAAAAGGGGAGTAACCATGAAGTCTCGATTGAATCCAATTTATTTGCTGGTCGGCTGGGTTTGCTTGTATGTGCCTATCGCATCAGCACAAACAAATTCATTAGATCCAAGAACTGCCTTGCCCTCTGCATGTATTGCTCCTTCTGAACAAACTGGCGGTCTGGATTTTACTGCCGATTCGTCCTACCTCCGATTAGGCAGTGCAGGTAATGAAACCTACGCTTCAATTGATGGTGAACGCATGAAGCATCTCGTCGAACAACAGGCTGAAATTGCTCGACGTTATAGGCAGGCTGACAATCAGTACTGGGGGCGAATTATTGGTACTAGCGCTGATAGAGAAACAGCAGAATGGATGATGGACCAGCTACGCCAATCAGGAGCAGAGGATGTACGACTTGACTCTATTGCCTTACCAACTCAATGGTTTCCTCAAAGCTGGCAGCTAACTGTTGAGAGTGATGGTGAAGCCACAGAGTTGGCCTCTGCCTGGCCAGCCTATGGCTCGGTCGGAACTTCTCAGGCGGGTGCAAAGCTTGAGTTAATAGATGTTGGTTTAGGCATGGCTACTGATTTCCAGGGTAGAGATGTGAGTGGAAAAGCGGTTGTTATACACTCAATAGCAACCAGTAGCACCGTATTCAATTCGGCGCGCAGAATCGGTGCTTTAGAAAGAGCAGAGCGATTGGGAGCAGCAGCAATATTTTTGGTACTCGAATTGCCAGGAAATTTGCAAACCGCGTTCTACGATGTAGGCACATCAGTACCAACTTTTTCAATTGGCTCGGAGGATGCTGCCCTTCTACAACGCTTGCTCACCGATGCGGCGACGACTGAGCCAGTTGAGATCGATGTCCAGCTCGACGTTGATTATATAGACGGTTTAAGCACTTCCAGCGTGCGCGGCGAAGTGCCTGCAGCATCACCTGATGCCGAGAAAATTATTATTGTTGCCCATCGCGATGCGTACTTTGAAGGAGCTGCAGACAATGCTTCCGGTGTTGCCACCGCTCTGGAACTAATGCGCTACTTCGCGCAAATTCCAAAAGCAGAGAGAAAACGAACGGTAGAAATTATTGGTACTCCGGGACATCATAATATTGCGAGAACAGGTTTTAGTTGGCTTTATGAGAATCGAGAATCCATACTCGACAAAGCTGTGTTGTTGATCAATGCAGAACATACTGCCCACGCGCTGATTGATCGCTTCAATGATGAGCTTTGCACCACCAATACAATGGGGCCTTTTTCCTGGCAAATAAATGGCTCAAATAAATTGGCAGAAGTAACACTGCAGACCTTCGATGAATTTGGCATTACGCGTTGGGCTGAGACGGGCGGACCGGTGGGCGAAATCAGAACTATAGCCGATCTTGTTCCTTCAATTGTGTTGATGCATGCGGGCGTTTTGCTGCATACCAATATAGAAACAACCGAAGCTATTCCCGCGGCTAGCCTTGCTGCTACAACAAGAGCTTATGCCAAAATAATTGAGCAGGTGAACAGTATGAGTCAATCTGAACTAACGCAGTAACATGAATGGTGCCAAGTCTGCTATCTTGGGCTTCGCAAACAATTACTATAAGAATATTAGCTAAGAAAGATGACTTTGATGACAAATAAATTTTTGCTCTTCCTTGTTATATTTTGCTTCAGGATATAAATTGAAATAGTCGGGTTCCTAAAATTCTCCATCCGTATTAGGTGCTCATCTCCATAAAATTCTCAGGTAACCAGTTTATGAAAACATTTCGATCCTTAACATTTTTACTTCTGTTGTTATTCGTCAAGACACTAAGTGCGCAGTCGGTAGAGACAGGTTTTCTCGATAGAAGCATTATCCATGATGGTGTTGAGCATCGTTATCAGGTGTATATCCCTTCTAACTATGACGCAGCTGAAGACTGGCCCGTTACCCTTTTTCTTCATGGCGCAGGTGAGCGGGGTAATGATGGTTTGAAGCAAGCAGAAGTTGGATTGGGTCGGGCGATTCGGCTTAATCCTGACAGGTGGCAGACTCTTGCTATTTTCCCTCAAGTGCCTACAGGAGAGTCATGGCAAGGGGTTGCGGGAGAAATAGCGATGGCGGCGCTGGATGCAACCATCGCAGAATATTCTGCAGATGCAAATCGGCTCTATCTAACCGGCCTTTCGCTTGGCGGCAATGGAACCTGGTATCTGGGCTATCACCACACTGAGCGGTTCGCAGCATTGGTAGCAATTTGTGGATTTGTCGATTTGGGCGATCGATTTCCGAGTTTCTTGACCGACACAGAGAACACTTTCTCCGCGTTGGCAGAAGACTTGTCCGATACCCCTGTGTGGATTGTGCACGGTGACGCAGATGTTGTTGTTCCAGTTGGGCAATCCCGCAAGATGGCCGAAGAATTGGAAGCTGCGGGGGCGGAAGTGCACTACACCGAGTTACCAGGCATTAATCACAACTCCTGGGATGCGGCTTACTCCAATACTGACCTTATAGACTGGATGTTTGAGCAGGAGCTCTAGTAAGTAATCAATTGAGACAGCTTGAATAAACGGAGTAGCGAGTCCGCGCTGAATATTTCAACTCAGATTACAATCATCAACATAATATTAGGCAAGAATTATGACGTTAACAAAAAGGATTTCTCTACTTTTTCTATTTGTATGTTGCTCTCAGGCTCTGCAAGCACAGGATGATGATTTCGTTTTCTATTCTGACCTGGCACGAGATTGGTATCAGGGTGGAGATTACTTCGAATGGACCTCAACCACTGAAGACAACGATAACGCGAAGGTAAATATTTTTTACAGAACCTGGGGCGACGAAACTAAACCGAAGCTGGTGTTGATTCATGGTTTCCCGAATTCCAGTTTCGACTATTACAAAATGATTCCTTTTCTTGAAGACGACTATCACATAGCGACACTGGACTTTCCCGGTTCCGGATTTTCAGATAAGCCGCTGGATGGTTTCAACTACATGTTGGCAGAGAATGCAGAGATCGTTGACCATTTTGTTCGTGAAGTGGTCGGGTTTGAAGACTTCGCGCTGTATACCCATGATCGCGGTGTGAGCATAGGTCTAGCCTTCCTCGGCAACTACCTGGATAACCCTGACCCCGGTTACACCGTTAATTATCACTTTCTATCGAACAGCGGAATGTTTCTCCCGCTGGCGAATCTGTCGCCCATGCAAATGAGAATGCTCGATACTGATACCGCCGAACGAATGCTTGCTTCCCGCGCAGCACAAGCCAGACGCACCGAAGGCGAGCCGGAATCACTTGCCTACTCGGATATCTTCGCATTCAATCAGGGTAATATTTCCTTGATCTTTGTTGGCCGCTACTTGTTGGAGCGCCAGGTGAATGAAGTGCGCTGGCTTGAGAATTTACCGCGCAGCCCTGTACCCGTGGCCTATCTTTGGGGCTTAGCCGACAACGTGAATCCCGTTCGAATTTCCAATCATGTTTGGGATACCTATCTAAATGACAGAGACGTCGACAGTAGCTTTTGGGTATTGCCAGCAGCCGGTCACTATCCTCAGCGCGACAACCCGGAAGAAGTCGCGAATGTAATTCGCATGGCTCTGACAGGTGAGTTACCCGACCGTGAATCTGAAGAAGCTTTTATGCGGAACTATGGGGCAGCTAGAGCAGATGAAGATGCAGTCTTTGTGGGGCATTCAAAAATTGAGGAACTGGACTTCCCTAGTTCTATCGAATACACCCCGTCGGGCTATCGTGTCATAGACTAGCTTAGCGACCTGTCCATTTCGGTTTTCGCTTTTCGATAAACGCGGCTCTTGCTTCCTTGCCATCTTCGCTGTCAAAGGCAGCGGAAAGAGCTTGTAGAGCCGCCTCCGGAACGTCTTTGAAAGGCATATCTTCCATTTGGTACATCAAATCTCGTGTGCGCTTTAATGCAAGGGGCGACATTTGGCAGAGTTTTAAAGCCAATTCTTCTGTTGCTGTGGCGAGCTCATTCGAAGGTACGACACGAGTAATCAATCCTAGTTGATAGGCTTCCTTTGCGCTGATCGGTTCCCCCGTGAATATGAGTTCAGCAGCGCGCATGCGCCCGATTAATCGCTGTAAGAACCAGACATGCATGCCGGGAGGGCCGGCCAAGTTGGGTACGCCGGGATATCCAAAGTCCGCATCGTCTGCGGCGATTACCATGTCACAGGCGAAGGCCAACGTGCACGCGCCTTCTCTAACGTAACCATGCACCGCCGCAATGACTGGCATGGAAAGGCCGCGAACTATTTTCAATGTCTCCACGTAAAACAGCCGCAGAAACTCTTCCATGTCTGCGCTTTCGAACTGCATTAAATATTTTAGATCGACACCGGCAGAAAGCCCTTTCCCGGCCCCGCTCAAAATAAGAACCTTCGCATTCTTATCGGCATCAGCAGCCTTCAGTGCGCAGTGATACTCCAGGGCAGATTCTTTATCGATTAGATTGAGTGGCGGCTTATCCAGTTCTATTCGTGCTATGCCTGATGCGACTGAATAGTTGAGAGTTTTGTAGTTGCTGTCAGTCACTGGCACCTCTTTATTGGATGATCAATATTAATTGCCAGCATTGCTTCTGCCTTGCTTGCTGCTTAAAGTAAAATTTGTGAGTCGATAGCCGCCAAGGTTTGTAAAGCTCTCGCCTCCAATCCCTCGTCGGTGGCGCTGCTAACTGGATGATCGATTATTGCGTAAGCATAGCCCGGCATACCTAAGACCTTCGCCATGAGATCGGCGGCGCTAACGAAATTGCTGGTCATTACGCCAACCGCAGGTGTACCCACTCGCTCGCTGCTAATTGCGTCATGCAAACTGCACGACGAGCAGCTGCCTCAGTCGCCCAAACCGGTGATGGCCAGATCCCAGTTCCTTGCTTCGTCGATGATCTCATCTTCAGCCGGAGCGCTGTAATTAGATTTTGTTCGCAGAATTACTTCGGCCACTCGATAGCGCTCCCGAAGCAACCTGTCCACATGAGCAAAGAATCCTGCTGTTCCTTCTTTGCCATTGGAGATAAGCCCGACAGTCTTGCCTTCAAGACTCTGCAATCGAGGTGCTGGCTCCAAGGTAACTACCGTAGACTCGCTGGTAGGATTGAGTACACGAATCGTCATAGTGTCGTTTCCTTATAGATATCATTACTGCAGGCTGAACTGCTAAGTAAGTTCAGCCTGCTCAATTTAGTTATTGCGCCGCCGGTGGCTCGCAATCCACGCAGGCACCGATTGCTACGGTGACCGCTTGGCTCTTCGTTCCCAACCAGGGTGGAATTATGGCGCCGAAACCGCCCGCCGGACCGCCAGCGGCAACCAACAGAAGGTGATCCGGGCTAGGTAATGCACAATACTCGGTATCGCCTTTATCGCGAATTACCGAACCCTTGCCTACGGTTGACCATTCCGAACGCTTTATGCGGGCTTTTTCAAATAGGTAGTTTGCTATTTCAGTTCTCCCCCAGCCAGCCGCTCGCATGTGTTCCCGATGTTGGGCCGGCATAACAACTACATAGTTTCCCGACCAGATTGAGTAGTTGCGCATATTGGCACGCATTTCGGCAGCGTAGGTATCCAGAATTTCCTCGGGCTTGGTGGTCCATTCATTCATAATCTGTCTGGGAGCACAGGCCGCAAGCACCGTTACCGCCGAGGCTTCCTTTGGTATATCCCGAGACTCAGCCAAGGAAGGCCAGTTACTATTCTCCTCGTCCTCAGCAATGCAGTAACTTATCTTGCCGGGATGGCCGAGGGTAGACCGATCAATAGCGCCAGGACTCACTTGTAATATATTTATTAGGGCAAGGCGAATGGCTCTGCCAATAACGGAGGTCGCGCGGTCTGAGCTACCCAATACATTGAAGTCGCTGCGGGTACCAATCTCTTGCCTGATAGGGCCGTTCAGAATTACCAGAATTGCGCAGCCGCCAGTGCTAGCCGTTGTTCCGTGTAATAGAAATTCGTCTTTTAGCATGGCCATCCAGGCGGAGACCACAGCGGGGAAGTGCATCGGTAGACAGCCTGCCATAACGGCGTTTATCGCCAGCTTCTCAGCATCGATTGTTCGCTCACGCACCGGCTCTATACCGATAATCTCATTAGGCGGCATGAGCACCCAATCTAGACAGGCTTGCACCGCTTCTGGAGTTGGCGGGACGATAGGAAATCCGTCGGTCCAGCCCCTGCTATGATAGAACTCCTGCACATCGTCAGAATCATCTATATCGAAATATTGGGAATTTAATGCAATAGACATTGTGCTGCTGTCCAACTGAAAGATTAGCTAACAATTCTATCAAAAATCGTTAGGCTCTTTTTGCGAAAGGGGATAGTAAGTCGAAGGAGCCAGAGCGTCGGTTGATGTTCCGACATTTTGACTCCTAACTACGAACTCTAACTACAAATCCTCACTACTGTCTGGTACCAGAGACACCAAAATCGCCGAAGTCGCTGGAAAAATCTCCTGACAGGGAGTCGCCGTCGACAGAGCCGCTGAACTCCAGACTTAAGGCCTGACCACCGGCATCGATGTCTACGGCAAAGCTGATGTCATTACCATCGAACATAATTCCTTCTATGTTCTGATTACCCTGATCGCTTCCCATTATCCCGGTTCCATCGGCGGCAAGAGTCCAGGTTCCGCCTTGTTCGCCTACAGGGGTGTTGATGCTCACATCCCAGATTCCTACTCCTGGTGGGGCCGAGGGTGTCGAGGAACACGCGGCTAGAAGAACCAGAGCTGCTAAGAACCAGGTTCTTTTGATCAATTTTGACATAATAAGTCTCCTTAAACTAAGAGTGTGTGTTTCTGAAACTAATGCTTAACCCGTCCACATACTACACTTTCATTGAGCAAAGGGTAACAGAGGCGGCCCAATTCGCAGAAGTGGAATAAATCATCGTTTGACCACAGTAACTTGCAAAATGAAAGTCAGTGAATTAGGCTTTCCCTATGAATAAAAAGCTTTCACGCTCTCTCTCCGAACGGAGTCCTTGTCCTGTTTCTACAACACTGGATCTGGTTGGTGACAAATGGACGCTGCTAATAATTCGAGATATCGGATTCTTTGGTCGTCATCGGAATAAAGATTTTCAGCAGGGGGTAGAAAATATCCCGAGTAATATACTAGCCAGTCGATTGAAAATGTTGCTGGATAAGAAGTTGATCTATAGAACTCCTTATCAAAATAACCCAGTTAGATACGAATATTTTCTCACGGAAGCAGGTGAAGGTCTTTTGCCAGTCATAAAGGCTATGGCAAATTGGGGCAGAGACAATGTCGCTGGAACCTATATGCCTCGCAGACTTCAGTGAGCTTTGTCTGGGTTATGGCGTGCATTTCTAGCAACTTGGATTATGAAAGTGACAGGTTTAGCTTCGGGCCAGAAATTTTGAATTTGAAATCTAGTCATAGTAGGAATGGTAATGGTTGATATATCAACAGCAGATACGGCATCTAACATCGGCGAAAATATTTTCAAATCACCTTCGCGCCGTAGAATGCGGAAAGTATTGGATATTATAGGTTGGCCTGTTGTAGTTCTGCTTCTTTTTGTAGGCCTCAGTTCTCTGTTTGGTCGAGTAGAATTTATGAATGAGGCATTCTCACAACAAGTCGCCAACCCAGAAGAAGGAATTGGCGAATTTGGTATTCGCTACATTCAGCACTATTTTATGGCTGGAATTCATTTGGTCTTTGGGTTTGTTGTCTATGTCTGTGCTCCTTTTCAGTTTATGACAAGCATCCGCAAACGGTTTATTGGTTTTCATCGCTGGACTGGCAGAGCATGGATGGTTAGTGGTGCGATAGCAGGTTTCACCGGGGCATTTTTTGGAATTGTCTGGCCGTTTACAGGCCATCAGGGGTTTGGGTTAGTGCAAACCGCTATCAACGCTATTATTGGGCCTTTCACACTTTATTGCTTGTACAGGGCTTACAGCAATATTCGAGCGCGTAACTTTGGCGCTCACAGAGAATGGATGATTCGTACTTTTGCGGTGATGTTGGGAGTGGCTACACAGCGGGTATTGATGATAGTTCTCATCCCGCTAACAGGGTTGCCTTATGAAATTATGTTTGCGAGTTGTATGGTTCTTGGTATGGCAATCAATATCCCAGTAGCTGAATATTGGATCAGATTGACCAGAACGCCCGGCAACGGCAATCAGCATTGGAAATTCATGGATGGGAAATTGGCTGCCTAAATGGTGGTGCCCATGTGAAAGGTTAAGAGAGCCACAATTTCACTACCAACAATAAGACAGTTACATTGACGAAAGAAATTTAAGACAACAAATATACTTCAAAGAGTATGGGAGATAATAGGTAAATGATAGAGAAAGTACTGCGGCGGTTTTTGAGCGTTAGTTTGTTAGCAGTCTGTTTGATATCCAGCGCAATGGCGCAACAGGATGTACAGCAAGAGACTGATGAGAATTCAAATGTCACCTATTCGGCAAATTATTTTGCTGAATTCAATCCTTTAACAGTTAATGACATGTTGGATCGAGTGCCGGGCATAGATTTGATCCTGGAACAAGGATTCAACTCTTCCAGCTTTGGTGGTGGTAATCGCGGACTGGGATCCAGCGCTCAAATTCTAATCGATGGCAAACGCCTTGCCGGCAAAGCCAACGAGGCAAGAAGTCAGCTCGATAGAATCTCTGCAGACCAGGTGGAATCCATCGAAATTGTTCGTGGTACCTCAAGCGATCTTGATGTGCAAAACAGCGGGCAACTGGTAAATATAATTTTGCGCAGTGCGCAGACACGATCGAGCTTGACCACGGAGCTCAATGCAACCCACTTCTTCGATGGTGAAATTGAACCAGGCGGCTCTATTGCCTGGACAGGTCAAAGCGGACGCCTGAGTTATTTAGTAAGTGGTGGACTAAGAACCGGCTATCGTCATACAGAGAATATTGAAACCAGCTTTAATGGAGACCTTTCTCCAAATGATACACGCGATGAGGATCGCTACTCTGATCAACAAACCTATTCCTTTAATAGCAATCTTGCCTATGCTTTGAGTAACGGTGACAGGATTGCATTTAACTTGCTCTACAATGACAGCGACCCACCTCAAAGTCTGTTTCGTACTACCACAGATTTTAACGCGGCGACTCCGATAGTTAGCTATGTAAGGGAGTCCACTTCTGCCACATCGGAAGATTGGGAATTCGGTGGTGACTACGAACATGGCTTTGAAAATGGCAATAGATTCAAATTTCTTTTCATCGTCAATGAGAAAGAACGCACGGCAACTCGGGAGAGATATGCCTCCACTTTGTTAGGAGGAACTGAATCAAAAAATTTGTTTCTAGATACTACAAGCCGCAATCAGGAAAAAATTGGGCGAGGATCATACACCCTAAATTTGTCTGCCAGCCAAGGGCTCGAAGTGGGCTTGGAAGCAGCGCAGACCACTCAAGATTCAGGATTGCGATTGGGATTGCCTAGCGGTGGGGAAGGTTCGCCAAATTTTGGTGGCCTCTCCCCAATTCCATTTCCTAATGCATTTTCAACTGTTGAGGAAGTTCGCTACGAACCCTTTGCTATTCATAACTGGCAGATCAATGAGCGTATGTCCCTGGAAAGTTCATTGGTAGCAGAATACTCGGAGATCGAACAAAAGGGTGATGTGAATAACAAGCGCGATTTCGACTTCATAAAGCCAAAGTTGGATTATCGTTTCGATGTGAGTACCTCTGTGCAATTTAATGCAAGCTTGGAAAAAGTTGTGTCGCAGCTTAGCTTTGCGGACTTCTCGAGGGCAACCAATGACAGTGATGATGATCAAGACACAATAGCCGGTAATCCTGAACTGGTGCCGGAAGAGAGCTTAAGGCTGGAGGCCGGCGTGGACCTTAGGCTGCCAAATGATGGAGGGGCGATAAATTTGCGAGCCTTCTATTATGATTTTGACAACAAAATCGGCAGAGTCGATGCATCAACTGTTATTACCGATCCTCAGTCAACCAATGGCAATGTCGGTCCTGCAAAGTCTTACGGCTTAGCAAGTAATCTCAGTTTGCGCCTGGGATTCCTGGGTATGCCAACAGCATTGCTAACTGCTGCGCTGACAGTGCAGGAATCCAGTATTAAGAACGATCTTTTCCCAACGGAAAATGACTTGCGTTTTCCTCCTTATGATCGAGGAGGTTTCCGTATAGGATTTCGCCAAGATGTCTCGGCATTGGCTCTTAGCTATGGTCTTAACTACAACTCAAGAATTAACGGCAACCGTACCTTGCACGACATTAATAATCGCGCTGAATTGGTGTTTCCAAGCAACCTGAGTGTTTTTGTTGAGAGAGTTTGGTTTGGTGGACTAAGCTATAGATTCGAAGGTCGTAACCTCGAAGATTTTGAAGGCTGTGGTGAGCGGCGTCGATTCAATGGATATCTTCGTGATGGGATATTACAGGAGATTGAATTTCCTTGTTCCAGAAGTGGAATGCAATTTGTGCTCAAAATCAGAGGTACATTTTGATGTGTACCGGGCTGGGTTAACGAGATCTCCAGTATTTTTGGGAGAGTTTCGAGAAATAGTAATCGACTGATCAAAAAGAGGAATAAGGGATGAAACCTGTTTGTATGGTTATTGGAGCAGGTGCCGGTATTGGTGGCACCGTAGGCAAGCGATTCGCGCAGGAAAATTATCATTCTGTACTGTGCCGGCGAAGCGATAAAGAAGGCCTTGAAAAACTGGTTTCTCAAATACAGGACAACGGTGACGATGCGTCCGGGTTTCTTCTTAATGCGGTTGAAGAAGATAGTATTGAAGAGCGTATTGCAGCTGTAGAATCAGATATTGGCCCTATCGAAGTACTGGTATTTAATCTTGGTGCTCAGATTGGCAATCGCTCCCTCGAAGATACCTCAGCCAAGGTGTTTGAACTGGGCTGGAGAATGGCAACGCTTGCTCTTTTTCGAACAGCATCCGCACTATTGCCACTAATGGAAAAACGGGGTGGAGGTACTATGCTGGTTACATCATCCACCGCTGCTGTCCGAGGAAATGCTTTTCAACATTCCCATGCCGCTGCAATGGGCGGCCGACGTATGCTCTGCCAATCATTAAGTGCGGAATATGCAAGTAAAGGTGTTCATGTGGCGCACATCGTTATAGATGGCTCTGTTGATGCACCTGATACACTGGGTAAAATGTTGGGTGCTGAAAAATTTCAGCAACTAAGAGAAGAAAAAGGAATGGGGCAGGATGGCTTGATGCTGCCAGAGAAAATTGCAGAGACATATTTACACCTTCATCGGCAACATCGTTCCGTATGGACTCACGAATTAGACTTGCGTTCATTTTCAGACTTGGCCTGGTGGAATCACTAGGTGGAATCTAACAATAGTGGTAATACTTTTGCTAACTTTGTCGCCGTTTGTTTTCTAAGCTTCTATTTATGAATACCAAATTTCTATGAATGATCCAGACATTACTCTTTGGGGAGCAGGCACTAGTCGCACAATACGGCCAATTTGGATTGCTGAAGAGCTTGGTCTGAGTTATACATTGAAGCCGATAGGGCCGAGAACCGGGGAAACTCAAACTGAGAGCTATACTCAAATTAATCCCAAGCAGAAAATCCCTGCTCTTGAAGATGGTGAATTGCTACTTTCGGAAAGTGTGGCTATATGTTGTTATTTGGTAAATCGATATGGCTCGTCGGCCACGATAGCTCCACCTGCTTCTGTTGAAGAACAAGCGAAGCTAGATGAATGGCTCAGTTTTATTTATGGCGAGCTTGACGAAACCAGTCTTTATGTCTTGAGACGTCACGAAGCTCTGGCGTCCATCTACGGCGAGGCTCCTGGTGCTATTGAGGCAGCAAGAGCATATTTTCGGAAACAGGTTGCTGTTGCTGATAAGCATTTGCGAGACAATCAGTTTCTTGTGAATAACAAATTTGGTGTTTCCGATGTTTTTCTGACTACCTGCCTTGGCTGGGCAGTGTCATGCGGCATCGATTTGACAGGCAATTTAGAGAGCTATCAGAAGCGGATGACTGATAGATCTGCGTATCAGGCAGCAAAAGCACAAAACACGAAGTAGTCTGTAGCAAAAAGGCAAAAACAATGGGACCTTTACACGGAATAAAAGTTTTGGATTTGACCAGTATGGTTTCAGGTCCGGTCGCGGCAATGATGCTGGGCGATCAGGGCGCAGACGTTATAAAAGTCGAGCCAACTCATGGTGAACAATTGCGGCACACGGGTGAGCAGCACAACGAGATAGCGCCGACGTTCTACTCTTGCAATCGCAACAAGAAATCTCTGGCACTCGACCTTAAGAGCGATGCTGGAAAGGAAGTGCTTTGGAAACTCATAGATGATGCCGATGTACTGCTGCAAAATTTTCGACCGGGTGCTATCGAGCGAATGGGTTTTGCTGAGGAAAAAGTGAGGAAGCGCAACTCAGGTATTATCTTTGTCTCTATAAGCGGATTTGGGGAGAAAGGTCCTTACGCTCACAAACGGGTTTATGACCCGATTGTGCAGGGTCTTTCGGGAGCCACCGACATACAGATGAATCGGGATACAGGAAGGCCCGGCATGTTCCGAATAATTATCGCCGACAAAATTTCTGCCCTAACAGCAGCCCAGGCGATTTCGAGTGCGTTGTTTCATCGAGAGAGGTCTGGAAACAGAGAGGGCCAGCACATTAAGTTGTCTATGTTGGATGCCTCAATCGCCTTTTTCTGGCCTGAGGGTATGAGCGGTTTAACCTTCGCCGAGAAGGAAGAGAACCATAAGAAGTCATTCTCATCCATCGATCTGGTATATGAGAGCAATGATGGTTATATCACCCTCAGCACAATTTCAAATAAAGAATGGGAAGGCTTATGTGTTGCTCTAGATCGAAAGGAGCTTATCAATGACGAGCGTTTCGCCACAGCCATAGCCCGCAGGCGGAATGTCGCGGAAAGACGAGAGATAGTGGGCGAAGAAATTTCAAAACGACCTACAAAAGAATTACTGGAAACTCTGGATGTCCATGACGTGCCGTGCGCTCCCTTGCTAAGCCGGCAAGAGATTTTGGATCACCCTCAGATAGTGGAGGGTGGAACAATCTGTCGGGAGGTAGTAGAAGGATTTGGGGAGGTGCGTCAACCGATCCCTGCTGCGCAATTTCAATTGACAGAAAGCTCTCTGCGAATGCCTGCCCCTAAACTGGGACAGCATAGTCTGGAGATACTAGCTAACCTTGGATATAGCGAAACTGAACGCGATGAGCTAGTTGACAAGAACATCGTTCGTCAGGCGCAGGCGAGCTAGGTGAAGAATTAGAGAGAAGAATTAAAGCGGACATAATTATTTGCTATTTGAAATAAATCTGTCCCTTTTTAATTCCCTTTTCTAAATCGAGAGTGTACAAACAAATAGTAGATCTATCCTTATTTACTCTGCGGAGAGAGAGTTATGAATTTTCAGCTTGTTCAAGGCGCATCCAATAGTTTCAATAAACTATCGCTATTATGCGTGATACTAGCTACTAGCCTGGTGTCTTCGCTGGTCACAGCAGAAGATGCAGACTGGACCCCTCCCCGAACCATCTTTGGCGTACCGGATCTGCAGGGGTATTGGACCAATATGTCGCAAACGCCATTCGAGCGACCGGTGGCTCTGGGAACGCAGAGCAGCTACACCGAAGAAGAAGCCGCGAAGATGGAAGCCCAGATAGCCCTGCTGGACACTTTGCGCTTCTTGCCGAGTGATCCCGATCGTGGGGCACCTCCGGCGGGTGAATTTGACGAATTAGGCACGGATCTCGCCTTCATCCCAGAATTGGGGGGCAAGGTTGCCGAATTTTATGGGGAATACCGTACTTCCTTGATCATCGATCCACCCGATGGGCGCTTGCCGCTACGTGAAGACAGCGTGGATATTTATGATGAATGGCGCGCCGCAGGCTTTGGTGATTACGATGGCCCCGAAATTCGACCCGTAAGTGAGCGTTGCGTGCTGACAGGAGCGCCTCTCCCGCAAATGCTTCGACTGCAGGGTGATAATTTTCAGATTGTTCAGACTAATGAATATGTGGTGATACTCAACGAATATGGCTATGAGACGCGTATTATTCGTTTAAATAGCAAACATCCCCTTAATGGTTTTAATAAATGGATGGGAGATTCAATCGGCCACTTCGAAGGCGATACCTTGGTGGTTCATACGAAAAATTTCAGACCAGAACAATCCATGGCTTGGGGCGACTTATATCCTTATCTGAAATCATCGGATCAGCTCGAGGTTACCGAACGCTTCACTATGATGTCCGGGAGTGGCTTGAAGTACAGCTATGTGGCTTCCGATCCAGAAATCTATACTCAGTCTTTCACCGTGGAAACTCCATTTGAGCGATTGCCTGAAGGTCAGCGCTTCTATGAGTTTGCTTGCCACGAAGGTAACTATTCGATGAAAAACATCATGTCCGGTGCTAGACGACAGGAATTGGACAAGCAGGATTAACTTATCTGGTTCTTTTGTCAGAGGAGTGGCGTCAATATACTTGCCAGCTACGTTGGCATGGGCTCGCGCGTTTACAGCGTTGGTAGTAGAAATTAGTCGACAGTCTTATGGGGTGTGCTGGCATTAATCGCATGTGAGATTGTGTATGTCGATGGTTTCTTATCGGCTGTCATTCTTACAGCCAATGCTTCATGCTAAGCTCAATTCAATGTTCTAATCTCGGTGTAAATCGTTAGTTCAATTTCCTAACACTGTTTAGCGGGATTGAACCTTGGATGCTGCGATTGTTAAACCTCTCGATCCTTCAAATTACAGGCGATGCTGTTCATGAGTACAAAGAAACCTCTCGAAGGTTATAAGGTTGTAGACTTCTCCGCTGTATTCGCAGGACCAATCTGTTCCCGTTATTTATTGGACTGCGGTGCCGATGTGATCAAGGTGGAAACTCCTGCCGTTGGCGATCTCACTAGGGGCGTCGATGGAATAAGCCGTGTGTTCAGTCATTTTAATGCGGGCAAGCGTAGTATCGCCGTCAACCTTAAAAGTGAGGCTGGCCAGATCTTAGTGAAAAGGCTAATAAGTGATGCTGATATCGTCATTGAAAATTTTCGCCCTGGCATCATGGCCAAGTTTGGCTTGGACTATGAAAGCCTCAAAAAAGAAAACCCTAAATTAGTCTATTGTTCCATTTCAGGTTTTGGGCAGTCAGGTCCCTACGTGAATCGCGCCGCCTACGCCCCCATCGTACATGCCGCCAGTGGTTTTGACAGTGTTCAAACTAGCGCCCAGGGAGATGAAAATCTTCGCCCTCCCAACTGGGATATTATGGTCGCCGATATTCTGACCGGCACTTATGCTTTCGCTGCCATCCAATCTGCACTGTTGGGCTTGGAACGGCATGGGGTCGGGGAACTCATCGATGTAAGCATGATGGAATCGATGATGAGCCTGATTCCGGCGCACATCCAGGCTGCACAGATGGAAGAACCGGCGGTGATTGGCCGCTTCCACCCGGTGAAGGTGAAAGATGGTTTTGTAATGTTATGCGTGGTGTCGGACAAGAACCTGGAGAGTTTGTCTAAGGCTCTGAACAGACCAGATTTGTTATCAGATCCGCGCTTCGTGCGGGGGCCGAGATCGGCGAACTTCAATCAACTGGCGATGGAAGTTGAACAGTGGTCTGAGACGCTTACCGCACACGAATGTGAAGAGGCTCTGAATCTTGCCGGAGTACCTTGCAGCATTTATCAGCAAGTAGAAGATTTGTTTGCTCATCCGCAAGTGGTAGAACGAAATTCATTTACGTCTCTGTCTAATGATCAGCTGGGTGAATTTCTGATTCAGAATATGCCAGTCAAATTTAGTCAATCTGACAATGCAGCATCTACTTGGGCGGCGAGGTTGGGGGAGCATACTGATGAAGTGTTGAGGGAGAGCTTGAAGTTAGACGCGACGCAGATCGATGAGTTGCGTGATGGTGGGATTGTTGCTTGAAGGCATGGGTGAAGTTGGTGGAATCAAAGAGATTAAAGTAATTTGATTCTAGTAATTGTCGTTTAGAGTCGTCAATCAAAATATTTTGACCCCTTTGATCCTAATCGACCCGCAACCGACTAAGTATGTCTCTCTGCTAATCAGTAGGGGACGCAGTCAGAAACCTAAACCAACCGGCTACCTTTTCTAGATTTTTATAGTTTGACTGTGGCAGGTAGTGCTCTTCGATTTCCTGCTCATTCAAATGAGTATTGATACGCAACCCCATCTCATTCAAGTATTGTGTTACCTGAGAGTCATCAATGGTGAATTTAAACGGCTCCGCTTGGCGGTACTTGGCCCACGTTTCGCGCCAGGTTTTTACACCGTAGTATTTATCTACATCGCTGTCGGCAATGGTGGCAATATAATCAAATACCAACAGGCTCTCCTTGTTTTCACACGTGCTGACGAACTGCAATGTAGCATCAACCGCTGCTTGCTCCAGGTACATACTCACCCCTTCCCACAAGAACACAGTCTTAACTTTACTATCGTATCCAGCCTTCTGTAGAACCTCCGGCAATGATTCGAGATTGAAATTGATAGACGCAAAATTTAGATTTTCCGGGATAGATATTCCAGCTTGCTGTAAGCACTTCTTCTTTCTATTTTGAGTGGTCGCTATGTCTAGCTCGATGATCTTGCATTCTGAACATTGGTCGGCAAAACGGTACGCACGAGTATCAAAACCTGCGCCGAGTATAACAAGTTGTTTCGTGCCCTCTTTCATCGCACTCAATAATTGATGGTCGAAAAATGCAGTCCTTGCTAGCACATACTCAAATCCCCCGGGAGTGAACTTTCTACTCTTTTTTATCCCTAGTTTTCTTATAAAGCCAAACTTGACGAGGAATTTATGTGATGCGCTAATAAAATGCTCAGCCAAGTAGTCTGAGCCGATATTTGTTTCAGGATACTCTTTGCTCGCAACCGCTCGGTAACCCGCAGCCACCTCTGCTGTTTCTGAATGTTGGTGTTCTACACCCGCCTTCGACATGCCTTTTCTCTCCTCAATTACTTCTTATATACGCGAGCCTGACGTCCGTGTAAATCTTATCGACCTCGTCACCATCGGCCATTAAAATAGTAATTAGATTACCATCGCTGAGAGTGTGCCAAATATTATTCTTTTCAAATAAGTCGAGTACCTCATCTCTGATTTCTTTATTTCTTAATCTGAAGCTATCGGTTTCTAAGGCGCCAACTTCACTGTTTCCCTGGTCGCTAGCTCTAGTTTGATCTTCGATTGTTTCTCCAGGTGCTATAGCTTCGCGACTAGAGTCGCAGCTAGTTAGAAAAGCGATTAGGATAAGTATTGATTGAATTCTCATTTAGCTCACTTATTGTAAGGCTGTTCCGAAAAGGCTATTTTTGAGATAGTGATGCGTTAACTCCCAAAGTGTCAGAATTTGATGGTGACTTCCACCTAAATGTACAAACGGCACAGGGTTTTTTGGATCAAAGCACTTTGATTCTTAGTTGGAGAAACGGATTTAAATGTACGCAATTAGGGTGTGCTAAGAAGTGTGCTATTGTTTTCAAATCCAGATAGCAGGAAGTTACTGTATTATTACTTTGACGCTATTAATTAATTCTTTACCAACAGGGGAGGCAAGATGTCATGGGTAAATTTGGGAAAGCTGTGCTGGGTCTTGGAATCCTTCTGTTTGTCACTCTGCTGACTCTGCGCGTAACCGGGCTCGACCCCGAGTACATGGACTACACCACCGAGGAATACACTCAGAGAGGCCGCATGACTTGGCCCGGTTTGTGGTTATCGGGGGAAGTCGTGGGAGAGCCAGTTGATAATTGGGATTGGGTCAATGACGTAGATCACCCTGAGCGGGGCAACACCATAATGCTTGAGACTCGTACCTGGTATGGCATTCCGTACTCGGTTACGATCCTGCCAACTCCCCGCGGCGACGAACTCTATATAGGTGGCAGTGCAAGAGATGCCAGGCTGGAAAGAGAGTTTCCCCATTATAAACAGTGGTGGCAAAACGTTGAACGTGACCCGCGTGTGCGATTAAAGATCGATGGCAAGATCTATGAGATGACAGCGGCGCTGATTCACGACCCTGAAGAGCTTGCCGAGATTCTAGGCAGAGACGCGGTAACCACAACCGTGGCTGAAGACGGAACTGAGCAGATCGTTGCAAAATGGTATTATTGGCGTGTAGACCAGCGAAACATTGCGCAGTACTAGTTTAAGCCTTTAATTTGCATCACTTCCGGTTTGTAGATTTTATGAGTAACTCTGATTTATCTCGACTAGCAAATTCCTTCCTCCTTTCATTGTTAGCAATAGCCATTGCAGGCACTGCCCCGAGCAAAACTATCGCCCAGGAAGAAGAAGTCGAAGAGATTTTGGTCACTTCTACTCGAAGCAGGCGCAGCTTTGAGGACTTGCCTACTCGAGTGGAAGTGCTCGGTGGTGAAGAAATAAACGAAAAAGCCAATATGAAGCCCGGTGATATTCGTATGCTGCTGAATGAAAGCACTGGCATCTATGTTCAACAAACTTCGGCAACAAGCTTTAATTCCACTATTCGCATGCAGGGCCTGGATGGCAAGTACACGCAGTTGTTGCGTGATGGCATGCCTCTCTACAGCGGATTTTCCGGTGGCCTAAGTTTATTGCAAATCGCTCCTTTGGACTTGAGACAGGTAGAAGTTGTAAAAGGGGCGAACTCCACTTTGTATGGCGGCGGGGCGATCGCTGGTCTAGTTAATCTTGTTACTCGCAGGCCAAGTGATGAACCTGAGCTGTCTGTGCTTCTCAATGCAACTTCGGCCGACGGCTTGGATGCTAGTACATTCTACAGTGTTAGCAATGAATCATTCGGGACCACAGTGTTTGCTTCATATAACTCCAGTGAGGGTTATGACCCCGCAGGAAATGATCTAAGCGCAATTCCGGAATTTGAGCGCTGGACTTTGAACCCTAAATTATTTGTATACGGCGACGACAGTGAGTTGATGTTAGGTGTCAGCGTAGTAAATGAGAATAGGTTAGGCGGTGATATGAATTACATCGCTGGAGATCGCTCTCGGCCAGCCTATTATGAAGACAGCGCGACGCTTCGTGTTTCGAGCCAGCTAGAGTATTCGCGGATATTGGATTCGGGGAGTGAGTTGGTGATACGTAACAGCTTCAGTCGCTTCAACAGGGAATTGCTGGTACCTGATTTTGAATTCAGTGGCACGCAGCTTTCCAGTTTCTCAGAGGCGCACTTATTGGGCGGCTCGATGTCGATGGATTGGGTTGTTGGTATGAACCTATGGACTGAGGATTTTGATCAGGACTCCGGTTTTTCGGCAATGCAAATCGACTATGATCAGCAGACATTTGGTGTATTCGCGCAGGGCACTAAGTCTCTTTCGGGCACATGGTCACTCGAAGCCGGCCTACGGGTGGACAGCGATAGCGATTATGGAGAATTCTTCCTGCCTCGTTTGTCATTACTCTATACCGGCTTTGAAGATACCAGCATTCGTTTGGGAGGTGGTCTCGGCTACAAACTGCCGACGCCATTTTCGGAAGAAGCTGAGCGCATCCAGTTTCAAAATCTACTACCTTTGCAGATCGAAGATCTTGAAGTAGAGAGTTCCGCTGGAATAAATGCAGATATAAATCGCTCATGGCAATTGAATAATTTGCTCTCTCTCGACCTTAATTTACTTTTGTTTTATACCGAAGTGGACGATCCGCTAATGCTTGTTCCGCAAGTTGATCAGGCTTATTCATATCAGCAGCCACTCCCTTCTATCGATTCGCGCGGTACTGAAATTAATGCGGTTTGGCGTTGGAATGACTATAAGTTTTTCCTGGGCTATACCCATGCCGATGTGCAGGAGAACTGGAGGGATGAGACCCTTGACGCTGCTCTGATTCCAGAAGATCGGGTCAATATGGTTTTTGTATATGAAAGGGAAGATGATATCCGTGTTGGGCTTGAGGCTTACTATTATAGTCAACAGACTTTGGAGTCGGGCGCGCGAAGTCCTGATTACTGGATATTCGGGCTGATGATGGAAAAGGTATTCAGTGACGATTTTTCTCTATTTCTCAATTTTGAAAATTTTGGAGATACACGACAAACTCATGATGGCCCAATCTATACGGGATCGTTATCGAATCCCGAATTTGTAGACATCTATGCGCCGCTGGATGGCTTCGTGATCAATGGTGGGGTGAAGCTCTCTTTCTGATTCTTGTTTCGGATGAGTCCGCTGAGTGAATGCATATATACAGTTCGACTGTAGCCCACCTGGATTCAATATTACTTAGTAGAATAGCCAAGTATTTTTGCCAGCAGTGTTTCCATGTGAGAAGCTGAGTTCTACTTTCTACTAAAAAGCACTAAGGGTACTACTGATGTTTCGATACTGCTTAACCCTGATACTGATGCTGGCCACGCTACCGGCACTATCAGCCGAAGATCCGAATATTCGCGACTTGATGACCGCCGAGGAGTTTGCGGCTTCCGGGCTAAGCCGCTTGACCAGAGATGAAATGGAGGCTATTAATCGTTGGCTGGTGCGTTACACAGCTCAAGATGCAGTTGAAATGATTGATACCAGTCCCGCCGTGCAAGAAGTTAGCCGTGCTGATTTGATAAGCCAGATTGACGGAGAATTTAACGGTTGGAATGGTCCAACTCGATTCACCCTCAAGAATGGTCAGGTGTACGAAACCAGTAGCACCAGACGCTATAGTTACTCTGCGGTCGACCCTGAAGTTGAAATCACCAGAAACTGGATGGGTATTTATAGGATGCGGATAGTGGAAACCGACAAGTCCATCAACGTCAGACGCATCGAGTAAAGTTAGTGAGAAGCCACCATCTTCTTACGCAATTGACACTCACAACTTCGCAACTTAAGAATGTGAAACGTGTAGCTGTGAAATCGACAGATCAAATCTGAGGCCTCGGGGCGGAATTGAGCCCCTTTTCTTATACTCCTGTACACAAAACAAATAAGGTATACAAACGATGAGTTCACCGGTACCCCTTCAAAACGACAAACACGCAAATTTAAAACTTGCCGAAATCGATGACTACACTCGATACAAAGAGCAGCATCTTGTCCCCATTGTCGTTCCTGATTTTTTTACTCTGGCTGGCGAATATCCACTGGTATTTGTACAAAACGCCGTATCTGGAGAATTTGTGCCCGTTGCCATGATGGGGATAAAGGAAGGCCAGAATCTTTGTTGCCAGTCTGAACAATGGCCTGCTCAGGTTGTGCCATTAAGTTTCAATAATGGCCCTTTCTCAATTGCGCGTGCAGACACGGATGATGAGCAATTCGTCATACTCATCGATGAGGAAAGCCCGTTGTTGAGCGAAACTGATGGTGAAGCACTTTTTACTGAAAGCGGTGAGAAAACTGACTATCTTGAAAAGAAAATTGAGTCCGTTGTGCAAGTGGCGCAAAAGGCTATAAATACACAGGGAGTTTGCAAATACTTGTCTAACAAAAAATTGTTTGCAACCCAGCAAGTGCAGCTTCAGTTTCGACCGGACACGGAAAAGTACAACATCGACGGTATCTTTACAATTGATGAAGAGGCGCTTAATGCTTTGCCGGACAAGGATTTTCTCGAGCTAAGAAAGAAGGGTATGCTGGCTCTGATCTATGCGCATTTTGTTTCACTCCAACAACTACATCGCATTTCCAAGATGCAGTATGAGGCGGATGAGGCAGCAAGGGACAATGGCAATTTGACAACTTAAGTACATGAGCTGATATTGAAATAGACATCTAGGAAGGAGGGGCCGTAATTTTTACTCTGACTCCATTTGATGACCCCATTTCAGCTTACCATCGCATCAACAAGCGCATAGACTTATTGGAAGAAAATTCTTATCTTCATTAATAAATAACCCTAGGAGGAACATCATGTTCAGAGTCATTGTCGTTGCTACCCTTTCCACTATATTGCTCGGCTGCCAAATAGAAGCATCCAGTACCTACGCCGCTGAAGCAGTTCAACAGCCCGCTGCGCCGGAATACATGAATCCGAATCCGCGTGCGCCTTATTCCGAAGGTGTTCGCTATGGCGGACTGATCTATCTAGCCGGTAAAACTGGCGGGCCCGGAGAGTCAGGAGTGCAGGCCGAAACACGACGCACTTTGGAATCAATTCAGGACGCACTCGAGCGCTTCGGCTCGTCGATGGATCGAGTTGTGAAATGCACTGTGTTTCTGGTGGATATGGATGAGTGGAGTGCCATGAACGAGGTCTATGCCGAGTTCTTCCCGGTAAACAAGCCAGCCCGCACGGCCGTCGGCATCAGTTTGGGAGGAGACACCCGTGTAGAGATCGAGTGCATTGCGGCTGCGTGAGAAATCAATTGAATCGAATAAAAGAGTATGCGCGATCATCGGTTCTGATTAATCCGGCTCACTAGCCCTGATCTCGATTAAACGAATTCGCCTTGCTGAAGAAATTGGAGTCAATGATGAAGTTCATTTTCAGAGTACGAAACGTAGCCCTGTGTATTTTATTTTCAACGACTTCTTTTGCGCAGGATGCTTCTTCGATCGTTGTGTACACAGCCCGTGAAATAATTACTCTGGATCCGAGTCGACCGGCAGTGGGGGCTGTCGCTGTTGAAGAGAATAGAATAGTCGCAACAGGATCACTCGAAGAGATACAAAGGTCCCTATCTGGTCAGGCCCTGACAATCGATACCCGCTTTGAAGATTTGGTGCTCATTCCTGGGCTAATCAATCAGCATGAACATGCGTGGCTGGCCAGTCTCTTGTTCATGACTGAAATTCTATCTATTGAAGACTGGGTTCTGCCCGAGAAGACAGTCCGGCGTGCAATAGATGCGGCTGATTATCGACAGCGTCTTGAAAGTATTGTGAGTAAGCATTCTGATCCGTCGGAGGTCCTCTACACTTGGGGGTTTCATCAACTTTTTCATGGCGAGCTGACGCGCGCAGACCTGGACGAAATCAGCAGCACTATTCCTATCGTGGTGATGCAGAGGTCTCTGCACGAACAGATTCATAATACCGCCGCGCTGGAATATTTTGACATTGACCAGGCCCTAATCGACGCAGCTCCTGAAGCTGTACGCGCCCAGTCCAATCTCGCCGAGGGGCATTTCTGGGAAAGGGGGCAAGGCCTGGTAGTGGGTAGGGTGTTCGCAGATATTTTTCGCCCATCTCGCTACTTGCCGGCCCTTGAGCAGTTGGAAGCCTATTGGCATGCGGCGGGGAGCACGCTGATAGCCGAACCAGGCGGAATCGTTTCACCAGCTCTGATTGCATTGCAGAATCAGGTGTTCGGCGATGCGCAAACACCGTTTCGAATGTATTACATAGCAGATGGAAGGTCGTTTGCTGGTACTTATCCAGAAGATGAGGTGATCACCGAAATCGAGAAGTTGTATGCATCTGCCCAGGGGATGACTGAATTTATTCCCGGGCAGGTGAAGCTGTTTGCCGACGGCGCGATGTTTAGTCAGTTAATGCAGATGAGTGAAGGCTATTTGGATGGTCATCATGGAGAGTGGCTAATGGAGCCCGAGACTTTTGCCCGGGCTTTTCGCATCTACTGGGATGCTGGATACCAGATCCATGTTCATCAGAACGGTGATGCGGGACTCGATATGGTTCTTGATAATCTGCAAGCCAATATGGAACGTAATCCTCGCGAAGATCATCGCACGGTAATTGTCCACTTTGGCTTCTCTCGCCCCGATCAAGTCGAGCGTCTGGCAGTGCTCGGTGCAATAGTGAGTGCTAATCCTTTCTACCCGATAGTGCTAGCTGATCGCTACAGTGAACAAGGTATTGGGCCCGAGCGAGCTCAAGAAATGGTGAGGCTGGGGGATTTGGTGCGAGCTGACGTTTCTCTGTCCTTGCATTCTGATACACCAATGGCCTCTGGCCAACCGTTGAGGCTCATGTCCAATGCAGTGAATCGAATTACCGTCGGCGGGAACCTCGCTGGCCCAGCACAGCGAATTAGTGCAGAGCGCGCATTGCGCGCAGTAACTCTTGATGCAGCTTATTCACTAAGAATGGAAGACGAGGTCGGCTCAATCATTCCAGGTAAGCTTGCCAATTTCACGGTTCTTGTTGAAAACCCGTTAACAGTATCGCCAGAGACCATTGAAAACATAGAGATCTGGGGCACGGTTCACGAGGGAAGGCTACTGCCGTTACCTTAACTAAATGGTGTCAGAGTAAAATTAAAGAAGGTTGAAATTAATGGTGCCTAGGGACGGAGCAATTCGCCTGGAGCGAATTAGCGCAGCCGAAGAGTAGATGTTAGCCCGAGCCCATGGAAGGCAAGTCACTCGAGCTACTCTGATTCAATTGACTATAAAAAAACGCTGTTCATGTAGTATGAGAGTGACAAACCAGTCTTCAACCGAATACCACTAGGGCCAAAGAAATGAAAATTGTTAAGCGAATAAGTGTTGGTCTTGGAGTTATTGCGTTGGCGTCGATTGGGCTCTACTACTCTGGTTATGGCGGTGACTTGGCCTTTCGCGCTTTTTTGGCTTACAGCCAACCGGCAGCTGAGTTTGACGCCAATACTGCAGTAGATGAGCCGGATTACAGCGACGCCATAAACTGGGCTGCACTACCAGGGGAAGGCGATCCGGCAGATCTAATCCCTACAGGTGTTGATGGAACTGTTCAGGATGAACAACCGGTTGATGTGTTCTTTATTCATCCGACGGGTTTTATGAGGTCCAATACCTGGACTTCGCCTTTGGAGCTGAACTCAGGTACAGAAGAGAACACATTGTGGATGATGGCGAATCAAGCTAGCGCCTTCAATGGTTGTTGCAATGTTTATGCACCTCGATATCGAGAAGCGACCATAGTTTCCTATTTTGGAGAGGCGAAGCTACGCGACGACGTATTGGGATTTGCTTACGAAGATGTGAAGCGGGCGTTCACCTATTTTATCGAGCACTACAGCCAAGATCGTCCCTTCGTCATCGCCAGCCACAGTCAAGGCACTCACCATGCAATGCGACTTCTTAGAGAAATGGTGGATACAAGCGAATTACACGAGCGAATGGTTGCTGCCTATTTGATTGGTGGCATTGTGATTCCTGTGACTCACAGCTCGCTTAGTTCAATGACGAATATTTCTGCCTGTACAGACTCGGAGCAGTTACACTGTGTAGTGCATTGGGACACGCAGGCCGAAGGGGCGCCTGCCGAATTGTTAGGTATGCCGCGCCCAGCAGATACCCTTTGTACTAATCCACTTAGTTGGCAGGTCAATGAAGAAATGGTGACGGCTGAGCAGAATGCTGGCGCGGTGTTTCCCGAGGGGACTTACAACGCGGCGATGGGTAAGGGCGAAGATGCGTCAACGGCACAGGTATTCGAAGCTTTGCCTGCACCATTACAACAGCATACTTCGGCGCAATGCAGAGACGGTTGGTTGTATGTGCAAGATCAAACAGGGTCAGAATTTGATAAGGCTGGGACTGTGGATGCAAGTGGTAACTACCACATGCTCGACTATTCATTGTTTTACATGAACATTCGTAACAATGCCAAGCTGCGTGTGAATCGACATATGGAGCAGAGGCGTAATTAATCTAATTATTTTTCCATTCTCGAATCTTTGCGGCCGTGAAGTCTTGCAGGCACCTTATGAGGTTCTGGAACCTATGCCGGCTTGCCGCAAACAACAATATTTGAGCAGTCAGTCAATCTCTCTCTCTGCGTGAGAGCCGTCCGCTTCCCAGATCTCTTTCTTCGAACCCCTTTTCTTTTTAAGCCTTAGTTTTCCTTACTGCACCGCGGATCCATTGCTTGGGCAGCGCGAATTTGTTCAAGGTTAAATGCAATCGGCGCACAGCCGTGACTAATGCCGCAGACTAGATCCCACTCCGGGCGTGCCAGCTGGTGGCAGCCAAAACAGCTTCCCGATGGACTAGCCACTTCAGCGCCGCCTCGCACCGAAATACTTGTGCTATCTGCAGAAATATCCAACAGGAAAAATTCCCAGTCGTTGGTAGCCGGATTCCAACCTTGCTTATGCTTAATCATCGCTTCACTAGGAATTAGAGTCAGCAAAGATCCAGGCGGGTAATTACCCCCATTACTGGAATTCGCCACCGCCAGGGTTTCATCCAGATTTCCCAAAATGTTATCAACAAAAAATCTTCCGCTCGCCGCAAATTCGCTTATGCAATTGAAGGCAGCTTCTGAGACATCGAGTTGCTTGCCTTCGTCAGCCGAATAACTCTGCCCGATAACTAACGACGAAAAGACGATTACGGAAAGTGCTTTAAGTTGTGATTTGAACATGTGCGTTCTCTCCCAATTCCTGTTTTTGCATTGTTCTCGCCAAAGTTCTTGCAGTATAGGAATTACTAGTTAGTACCCATAGCCCTATGGTCGCACTCGGACATACTTCCTGAGCGTGCGGTCATTAATATGAGGGCCGGGGACGGGCTCTCCTCCGTAAAGGTTGCCTTCGCTATCGACTGTGACAAACTCCGCTCCGTTCCCCGGTAGGATGTTGGGATTCGCCCATGGGAAGCGAATGAACTCCTTCACCCATCCTGTTTGGTATTCGCCGATGCGAATTCCCATTTCATACCCTGGGTTTTGCACGTTGTCAGACTCAGAGTCTGCGACGAAGATCCGCCCGTCGTTATCAAAGGCGATTCCGCTCGGGCGCCCGAACTGGGTCCAGGTGGCTGAGTGGTTGCCTTCCTGATCGAAAATTTGAATGCGGCTGTTGCTGCGGTCTCCCACGAACACTCGACCATCTGGATCAATGGCGATAGCGTGTAGGGCGCGAAACTCTCCCGGGGCGTAGCCGGTCCCTCCCCAAGACATGAGGTATTCGCCACGACTGTTGTACTTCACCACTCGGTTGTTTCCGTTCGCGTTGTGTCCGTCCGCTATGAACACGTCGCCGTTTGATGCAATCGCCACATCACTTGGGGAAGTAAAGTTATTTGGACCGTCTCCCTGCTCTCCAGGAGTGCCAAGTGTCATGAGCACTTCGCCGGTAGAGCTAAACTTGATGACGTGATGACCTCGATCGTCGCCCGCGGGAATGTTGTTATCACTCACGGCGTCAGTTACCCAGACGTTGCCGTCGGAATCAACGTCAATTCCATGGGGCCAGATAAACAATCCGCTGCCAAAGGACTCGACCACGTTGCCGTCAGGGTCGAACTTTAATACCGGATCCAGGTCTGAATCAAGGCACTCCGAACCGAAACGATCTTGCCCGGCATCGCAACGTATAACGGCCCAGATATGACGACCGTCGGGGTCGACCTTTGCTTTGCCGACTGCTCCCATCATCCTGCCATTCGGCAGTTTCGCCCAACCTTCGTCGATCATATATGCGTTCGTGGAGTTCTGCGCAGCTGATTGCTGTGGCACCAATAAAGAAACGAATACCAGCACGGCGGCCAGGGATAGGATTGGATTGCGAAAAGACATGGAGCACCTCGATGTGTTTTGAGTGAACCTTCGAGTATAAGTAGAACAAAGGCTATGTCAATTGGCAGACAATTCTGCCAGAGCCTAGGGGGTAGCCAAGGGGGTCAGAGTAAAAATACAGTAGTTTTTAAGATTAGATAGAGCGGGCGCGCAGGGACGGATGTTTGGCATGTTCAAACCCTCACCGGTATAGAGCCCATGGTTATTTACGAAGTGGAAAAATAAATGGCGACTCCTTAGATTTCGTTAGAGATCATCTTGCGCACATGCATTATCCATGCAGCTATCAACACCAACAGTGGCGCGGACAGGGTGATTAGCAGGCCTTCCACCATAGAGAAGCCAAGCGGCATGGCTGGAGATTGGCCACACATTCCCTGAGCCTCAAAAAAGAGGGGAAACCACTGATCTAACGGCATGAACTCGGGGAAACCGGCACCCATGGTGCAACTGGAAACAACTGTGCCCTGCTCGACGCCATAGGCGTAGTAACTGGTGTAGAGCGCCCCGGCCATCATGACGATCGTGAGATTCAGAGCCATCCAGCGCCACCAGAAGTTTTTTGCCATGACCAGCCCCAACAGAGCGAAGATGATGGAGCCCATTACCCAGGCTCGCACCTGCACGCACAGCGCACAGGGATACCACATTCCCGGACCATACTGGTAAAACAGTGCGATACCTTCCATTAGAGTCAGGAAGAGCACGCCGGTGAGCCAGAAATAACGGCTTTCGACAAAATTGTAGAGCTTGTTCACAAGATCAGTCCTTCAGGTGTATCAATGATATTTCGATAGACGGTGCATTCTAACGGATTTTTTAAAAGTAGTATCGCTTTTGTAGTTGCGATGGCTACGTCTCAATCAACACACAATGTTTAGATAATTAGGAATTCCCACGGTTAAAAGAAGAACAGTTCTGGGATTGGCCGCCGGCAGTGGTGCAGCGTTTACAGCCCCCTTTTCTTATCCTCGGCGGGACTAGATTACCCAGGTTTGATCTCCTCGATATTTTGAGATTTTTTTCCAGTTAGACTTTGGAGAGTCAATAGGATAATTCAGAGGACAATAGCAGATGTCTACTTGCTGGAGATTTTTGAAAAATTCAGAGTTAGTCTATCTGACTATCGCGTTAGTTTTGTTGCAAAGCAAGGCTCTTGCCCAATCCGACAGCATCAACGAGATACACTTCCAGGAAGGAACCCTGAACCAGGTGGGGACCGGTGGTGCCATGGCTGATACCACAATCTTCACTTTTCAACATGTAAGCAATTGGGAATACGGTGACAATTTCCTATTCTTCGATCACACCGATTTCGACCTAGCAACAGCGGGCAGCAATCCGGCTAATCCGGGCAGCGATACCAGTGACATCTATGGTGAGTGGTACTCCCATTTCAGCCTCAGCAAGATTACGGGAAATGAAATAAGGTTCGGCATCGTCAAGGATGTGGGCTTTCTCGCAGGACTAAACTGGGCTCCAGACGTAGATAGTTGGTGGTTCCTGCCAGGGGTTCGTTTCTCACTCGATTTGCCGGGGTTCGCCTTCGCCAATCTCGACTTCACCACATACAATCAGCACTCAACGACCAACACCAATGCCACTGCTTTTGGCATACTGGACGAAGAGAGTAGTTGGATGAGCGATTTCAGCTGGGCATATCCTTTCTCAATTGGGAGGACCAACTGGTCACTGGAAGGGCATATCGAATACATCGAAGCGCGTAGACAGGTGACCACCTTCGGGGCCGGGAAATTGGAATCTTGGGTGCTGGCGCAACCACAACTTCGACTCGACCTAGGCAACCTTCTGGATATTGGCGCTAATAAACTGTTCGTGGGCGTCGAGTATCAGTACTGGAATAACAAATTGGGTGAGAAGGACACGGATGACCGGGAACTGCAGTTCCTTCTAGTTTTGCGTCTCTAGGTTCACAGCGTACTGAACTCACAAGGTTAAGTGGGCGGCGCGCTCGTTGCTAACTGCTTTGCAGTTGGTCGAACCACCGACACGAGGATTTTCAGTAGACAGCGTGACCGATTCCTTCTTCGAATCAATGAGTTAAAACTACGAAATCAGAGTGTGCTAAGAAGTGTGCTAAAAATACAGTGATTGAATGTGCTTAGAACCATCGCATTTTTTACTCTGCCTTTTTCGGTTTAACAGGAACCAATAGTGAATTTGTTCGCACGGGTGTGTAGTAGTTAGAAAGCATGGGCTTTCAGGTATATACTTATTCGCGACCTCAAGGCTGACCCAAGGGCTTGCACTTTGCGCTTTCTGATTTTCATTCTCATCTGTATTATTTTGTCTCCACTGCTTATCGTTGGCTTGATCTACTATACGTGGCGAATCCGGCGAATTTGTGTGCGTCAAAACATTTCCGGAACCGCTAACGAACCCTATGCAAGCCGGTTAATGATGCATATAGCAGGAACTCGGCAGGATGATGCGGCTTACAAGATCGCAGGGCACCTCCCTTCCTTCGACAAGCTATCGAAGTTTCTATTGATGGAAACCCTTGGATTTGCCAGTAATCTTAGTGGCTACAAAGGTTCAATGTTTGCCTATCCAGGACAACGGCCTTCTACTCTAATGAGCATGATGTCACATCGCACTGCCTTTTTTGATCGTTCCATTAAGGATTCCCTGACCAGGAATGATAATCCAGCAGTTCAGTTCGTTGTGTTGGGAGCCGGGTATGACACTCGCTGCTACGACTTGCCCGATGGCATAGACATCCAGTGCTTCGAGGTGGATATGCCTCCAACCCTAAATTCCAAGATTAAAGCCTTAAAGTCGGCGGGCATTCCTCATGATCATGTGACTTTCGTTGAAACGGATTTCAACCAGGAAACTTGGATGGATGCTCTACTTGCTTCAGGGTTCAATTCCAATCTTACAACTTACATTCTATGGGAAGGAGTCACTATGTATTTAGTGGAAGAAGCTATACGTGACACCTTGAATCTTGTTTCCTCTCTGCCGAAGGGAAGTGCGGTGGGGGTCGATTTTTTCTCTGCTGATCTCGTGGAAGGAAATCCACCCTATGCAAGAATCAGCAAGGCCATGCACAATAGCATCAAATATTACAGCGAAGAAATTCAATTTGGTGTTACAACAGGTGAAGCTTTATCTAAAGGATTAGAAAAATTACTCCAGGATTCGGGCCTAACACTTTCCAGGTTCGAGCACGTGGGATCAGAAGAAGATAAACTTCCCCCCTGGTACTTCTTTGCTCATATCGACAAGCTTTAGAGTTCGATTCAGCACTATACTGATTCTTTTATTTTCTTAGTCTCCAAGGAAGGATAGGGCGAGTAAACTTATAAAAGAGGACACTAATAGTTTAATAGCTTAAGAGACTCTATTGGTTCTAATTTTGCATTTAATAGTGTCAGATTCTTGAGGGTGCTTGTGTCTAACTTCAGGTCTGAGATGGATTGTCGGGGCGGAATAATCCAAACAGCCTTAGGCCTATATTCGTTTACCGAATAGATATTGTGGTACTAGGAATAAAGCCGATACGGTGCGCGATTGCCAGTAGTGTCTGTCCTTCGAGAACAGTAAGTGGACTTTGATAAATCTGCCAGGTGGTCCCCAGCTCCTCGCCCTCATTCAATACCTGATAGCCAATGCTGGCACCCTCAGTCTCACTGCGAAGAGTTATCGCGTCACTGTCACTCGCTTTGCTTGCGATCGGGCTTAAGGTCATGGGCTGAACTCCGTTCGGCCACATGCTTTCGATCAGTTCTACCTCAGGCATCAATCCTTTATCATCGATATAGTTCATCCAACTGTCTGTTTCTTCTCTGAGCTCGGCTAGCTTTTCGGCATAAGAGGGGTCAGTTGCGAGGTTATTCAGTTCATAGGGGTCATTTTCGATATCGAACAATTCTTCCTCTTCTTTCGATGTTCGAAACCACTGAGCTTGTGCTGCATTTAGCTGGCCAGCATCGCGCATGCGTAAAAGTTCTTGCATGACAGGCATCTGTTCTCGGTAAGTAAGTGGCAGATAGTAAGGCTTTTCAGGATTATAGTTTCGAAGATACTTGAACTGATTGTCTCGCGTTGCGCGGATCATATCGTACTCGGAATCGAAGCGGTCAGCAGCTGCATGGACATAGTCTCTATTTGGAGTATTCGCGTATTTCCCCAGAAAGGCTCTGCCGTCGACATAAGTTGGCGGCTCAATGCCAGCAAGTGAGAGAGCTGTCGACTTGAAGTCAACAAAGCTAATTAGTTGATCATCAGTTTCACCGGCTCTGAATTGATCGGGAAACCGTATTATGAGGGGTAAATGAATTCCAGAGTCATAGAGCAATCTTTTTTGTCTGGGCAAAGGTCCGCCATGATCTGTGTACCAAAAGATGATGGTGCTATCTAATAAGCCATCTTCTTCCAGTTGATTGAGGATTTCACCGACTTGTTGGTCCATAGCTACAATATTGGAATAGACTTGCCGAATGTCCTTGCGGCCAATTTCCGAGTCAGGCAGATAGGGCGGTACTGGAACCTCGAGATTGTCATCTACCAACAGTGGATTATCAGCTTGCCCCCAAACCTGTGATTCGTGGGTGATTCCAAAATTGAACACGGAAAAGAATGGCTGACCTTCGGCTTTATTGCGCCAGTGTGCTGAGCTGCTGCTGTCATCCCATGCAGTAATCGCTTTGCGAAATTGATAATCTTCTTTGGCATTGTTGCTGGCGTAGTAACCTGCCTCACGAAAATATTGGCTATGCATTTTTACGTAAGGTGGAGGAACCGCTTCGTAGGGAATGATCCCCTCAACACCGAAGTCGGCAATATTTGTTGTGCGCATATGCTGGGCGCCAATTCGGTTTTGGTACATGCCTGTTGCGATAGCAGCGCGGCTTGGTGCACACACTCCGGAACTTGAAAAAACCTGCGTATAACGAATGCCTTCATTTGCCAGACGAGTTAGATTTGGTGTCTCAACAGTATTATCACCAAAAGGAGGAATGATGGGGCTGAGGTCTTCAGCAACCAGCCAAAGGATGTTCGGCGATTCTGGAACATTGGGCGCCAGAGCCTGGCTAGATGGTGTTGAATCTTCATTGCTGCATTGACTAGTGACCAGAACAACTGCGATTACGCCAAGAAGCTTAAATGCCTTTCTGTGAATATTTGATGGGCTGTCGAATTTAGTTGATTGCATTATTTACTTCAATAAACCGACTGATTGCGGTGGTCGCCAAACTTGGGACGAACTACGTTTTTCAGTGGAATGCTCATTCCTCCTGTGGATTCAAGCCAGTCATAGACTTCGTTGGCATATCCCGCAATACGTTGTTGATGTTCAGGAGCATCGATCAGGTTTTGCATTTCATCCGGATCGTTTTCGAGGTCATAGAATTCATTGGTGTCCCACACGCCATGATAGCGAATGTACTTGTAACGCTCGGTGCGTATGCCGAACATTGTTGGTGTTTGAGGAAAATCCATCTCCCAGTAGTATTCATAAAAGATGCGATCGCGCCAGGGAACTTCTTCGCGGCTGAATAGGGGAATAAAGGAAGCTCCCTGCATATGCGCTGGTATTGTCAGTCCGGCTGCTTCCAAAATAGTTGGTGCGATGTCGATATTCTGTACCAGTGATTCAATGGGGGCGCCGCCCTCCAGTTGTGAAGGCCATCTAACTAACAGAGGTACTTTGGCGGACTCTTCATAGAAGTGACGCTTGTCGATTAATCCATGTTCTCCGAAGGAGAAGCCATTGTCTCCCATATAAATTACGAGAGTGTCTTCCGCTAAACCATTGGCGTCCAAATAATCCAACACCTCGCCCACGCTTTCATCTATTCCCATTAGAGTTTCGGTGTAACGCTGAAAAAATTCTTCGAAATCGATATCTCCGTGATACATGTAGTCGACTCCGTGCCACGATTCCCGTTGCTGCTTGACCCAATCTGGAATGCGACGATCACCGTAATAATCGCGACCACGTAGCGGTTCATTGTCAGTATCTGCTGTTGGTAATTCGGGAGTTCCATAGTTCGGAGTATCGAAGTTGGGGGGATAGACTATGACTTCATCTTCATAAAGCCCCTGATGGCGTTCGGCGGGCTGAAACTGTGAGTGCACGGCCTTGTGGGACAAGTACATGAAGAACGGCTGATCCTCATCACGCCCATCCAGCCAGTCGACAGCATGCTCGGTCAAGACATCCGAGATATAGGTGGATTCATCATAGGTCGTGCGCTCGCCATTGATATTTAAGGTCGGTCCATAATACACACCCTGTCCGCGAAAACTTTCCCAATGATCGAAGCCTGGTTGCGGCTCGTCGCTGTGATTACCCATATGCCACTTGCCAAAGTAGCTGGTCTGATAGCCAGCAGTTTGCAGATACTCAGGGAAGAAAGTGAGGTTCCCGGGATCAGGGGCTGCATTGTCTATCACCGTGTGGGTATGGGAATAAAGCCCCGTTAGGATTGATGCGCGAGACGGTGAACACAGAGAAGTAGTGACATAGGTATTGGGAAAATAAGCTCCCTCGCTGGCCAGTCTATCCAGATTCGGTGTTTCCAGCCAAGGTACTTTTCCAGTAAAGCCCATGAAATCAAAGCGATGGTCGTCTGAAAGGATATAGATGACATTTTTCGGACTGGCATCTGCCAAAGGTGCCAATTCAAGGGGGCTATTTTCATTGCTGCAGCTAGCAAGCAAGGAGGATAGTAAGCAGATTGTCGGAATCAGATAGTTTCGCATAGAGGCTCACTTAACTTTAAGATTTTTCCACATTACCGAATGAGAAATCAAATAGCAAAATAGTGATGTAAACGGAACTAACAGGAAACCTCTTGGTAGCAATCGAGAAATTTCTGTATTTTTACGCTGACCTTCTTAATTTTCCTAGTTATCTCAGTTCTTAACGGTTCTGAATCCAATATGGCTTGTTCCGAGGCCGCTATCCTGGGCTTCTCTAGCCGCAGGTCTGAATCGAAGACAATAGTTCTCGGCGCATAAATAGGAACCGCCTTTTATAACTCGAGCTATAGATTCGCCGTGATTGCTACTATAGCTGTCCTGTTGTGAAGGACCCGATGGGTTCAAAGAATCAGTAGGATTGTGTTCCGGGTAGTACCAATTGGAAGTCCACTCCCAAACATTTCCGATAAGATCATAAAGGCCGTAATCATTTGGTTCAAAACAACCAACCGGTGCAAGCCCTGTATGACCGTCTTCCGGTTTATTTTCCACAGGAAATGAGCCTTGCCATGTATTGGCATGATGGTGTCCATCAGGGGCAAGTTTATTGCCATCCCAGGCATATCGGCTTTGTCTTTTGTTGCGCGCTGCCAGTTCGAACTGTGCTTCGGTTGGCAATGATCGTCCCGTCCATTTTGCATAGGCTTCTGCGTCTTCGAAGGCGATATGAATAACCGGGTAGTTGTCTTTGCCCGCAATATTGCTTTCTGGGCCGTCTGGATGGCGCCAGTTAGTCCCCGGCACCCAAGACCACCAATTTTCTACTGGCTCACCTGCAGCTGGAGGATCAAACAACACGGATCCGGGCTGAAGAAACTCTGTAGGCACATCCGCTGGCCAGTCGGCTGGATCGGGACTCCTTTCGGCAACAGTGATATAGCTGGTTTCTTCAACAAATTTGGCAAATTGTGCATTAGTCACTTCGTGAGCGTCCATCCAAAAACCCGAGACGGAAACTGAGTGAGCCGGTCCTTCTTCTTTATAAGTAGAGTCGTCACCCATAATAAATTCAGCACCTTCTACCCATGCCTGATCAATTTGCTCCACTGAACAAGAGCTGGAGGAATGCATATCCATTGCAGATTGCGCAAGTGCAGATTGGCACAATAGAAATAGTGTGCAGGACAAGAAAACAGAATTTGCTTTTTTCACTCTGACCCCTTTCGTTCCGTGTTTTCTGGCTCGCTAGTGTGCTGAAGCCCCCTAAAAACAGTCACCACAATTACACTAACCCAAACCCCATAGGCAATAGCAGCATTCGTTACCCAATTTGTCGGCAAGATCAAGAAAGCTGCAATCCAAACAGCGAGAAAAATAGGAATCCGCCTGGCGGCTCTTTTGATTCGCTGTAGGGGCGAGAGTTTGCTGTTAGTGAGTAAGAAGGGTACGGGCCTAATAAACCAACCGTTGGCTAGGAGCAGTGTAACAAATATTGGAAAAGGTCTACCCTTGGAATCCAGTTCGGGCTTGCCATCCAATTGTGCATCTTCGATGTTGTCAGCTTGCTCCAGAGATTCGGCGACTTTCTGATAAACGTAACTTGCTGTCGGTCGTTCTACGGCGCCGCCTATATTGGCGCGAGTTGGAATGCTGCGCCAGCGGTAAAGAATTCTCTTGTTGCTATCTATACCCAGAACGCCAGGCTGAAAATAACCTTTGGGGTGCGAAAGGCGGTCATCAGTGTTTGTGATGAAAGAGGCATCTTTATTGACGAATAATTCCAACCAGCCTCTTTCTTTGCATTGTTCAGCAATTTCCTGGTGAGGATCGCCGACAGTTTCAAATGAGAGTTCCCATTCTGATTTGGCTGCATCGGCAAGACGCTGGGGTTCGCTCACTACTGCATACAGCTCGCCCCCCGCTGCACGAATTTCTTCGACAACGTCTTCAGTAACATAGCCTCGTAACTCGAGGCGACAGGGAGGTCACCAGAATCCGCGGTAGAAAACCAGCACTACGAATTTGTGTTTGTTGATGGCGTCGTCTAACCACGACTGCCTAGCCCCAGGAGGAGGATCAAGTTCCGCTTGCGTGCCATTTGCAATAGGCGGCTCGTCTGCAAATGAAACAGTAAAACTGTCTCCGCTTCGAACAACGTTAAATTTCTTCTGCTGACACATATCACCGCCGCATAGCACCAGGCGAAGCTCTCTTTCGTCGGTCGACGCAAGTGACTCTTCGGCGTCCACAATGCCAGTGACAGTAAATTCATCAGAGGATTGTGCATTAAACCAATTGATTGCTGCATCCACTTCCGGTTGCAGTGTTTCTGGTATTGATTCGCTTACTTTGGCCACTGTAGTTCCTGATGAGGTTTATGTTGCCGAGCGTATTTCGCAAAACAGATACTAGCACTATAGGAAACGTTGTCGGTACAAACTTGGAATCAATCACGTTGAAGTGCTCTGATCTAACGCCAGATTTGAAGTGGCTGCTCGGGGCGGACCAAATTGCGTTAGCAAGTTAGGACAGCCGAAGGCTGGGCGTAGCCCGAACCCAGAATGGGTGAGTCAATAATCCAAACAGCTTTTGGGCTTTTTGTTTATGCAGCAGATGCAGCAACGAGTGTTTCCTGAGCCAAGCTGAATCCGAATTTCTTACCGATTCACGTACTCAGTTATAGGGGGTAACCCCAAGGTATCAGCCACTTGCCGGATATGCTCCATCGCTTCCTCTGTGGGGCCTGGGTAGTCACCGGCAATCGGTACGTTGCCAATATAGCCAATGTCTTGGATACCTTCCGGTGAACTGAAATAGGCACCAAACACTAGACGCCTTATTCTGCTAAAGAAGCTAGCCGGCAATTCAAACTCGTCTATCTCGATCTGTGAGCGATAGGCAATGTCCTCGATGATTTCAATTCGCTGTTCCACTGAGGTAGCCACAAAACTACTGCCGAACCTTAGCTGCGCCTCGTCATCCAGCCACTGCAGGCCATTGATGATTTGCACTCTATCTCGCTGCTGACCGGAATAGGGGGCGCTCACCCATTCATCAATCACATCGGGTACACCTACCTCGGTAGCCGCCGGTCCTCTGTCATCAGCTGGGCAAATAATATCGCTGAGCACCGCCACCTGATCCCTTTGCGCTTCACTCAAAGTCAGTGGCCAGGGCGCAGTGGGATTTGAAACGATCGGGTCGGTGCCGTACGTCGGCCCGGTTATGGCATCCAATTTAATATCGGGCCAGTGTCCGGCGCTCGGTGTGACAGGCGCCTGATTGACTTCCGGCTCCGCGGTATCGCAAGCGACCGGAACTCCCCCGACCATGACCACTGTAGCCATTGTACCGATGCGCTTGAGGCTTTCGCGGCGACTCATTTTTGGGTTATAGATATTGCTCATAATAGTCGTGCTCCAATCATGCGGTGAGTTGCTCAGCCAACCGCGACGCGTTGCGCATAGCCAGTGTGAGAATAGTGATGGTGCAATTCTTGTGGGGGTTGGATACGAACACTCCACCATCCATAAGGTAAAGATTTTCTACATCCCAGGTTTGCCCCCACTGGTTACAGACTGAAGTTGCCGGATCGTCGCCCATTCGTGTGGTACCAACTTCATGAATGATCTGACCACCGGCTTCAATCGCATCTTCGGCAGTACGATCGGGATTGTTGACGGTGCCTCCCATAGCCTCAATGATCTTCTTGCCCCACTCCAGACCATGGGCCACTTGATTGATTTCCTGCTCCGACCACTTCCAGTGGAATTTGAGCACCGGGATGCCCCATTGATCCACTGTCTCTTCATCGATTTCGCAGTAGCAATCATCGCTAACAAGCATTTCGCCGCGAAGGGATAAACCAATGCTGGTGCCGTAGCTGGAACGGATTTCATCTTTAGCGTCCTTGCCGAAGCCATCGACTCTTCCGGCAACACCCATGCCGGGGGAGCTGAACCGGGCACCCACCTCAAAGTGATAGCCACGGCTGAAATTCAAGCTGCCGTCCTTTTGGCCTTCTCGATCCCACCAGGGAATGTAGAGATGATTACCGGTGTGGCCATCTTCATTGTATTTAGGGCGGTCACGTAAAGCAGGGATATAGCCACTAACTCCCGCACCGAGTGAATCCGTTAGATTGCGCCCGACCTGTCCACTGCTGTTCGCCAGACCATCGGGGAAGGTTTCGCTGCTGGAATTGAGTAACAGGCGAGCCGTCTCACAGGCGCTGGCAGCCAATATGATGTGATCTCCGTCGACTCTGACATCTGCACGGTTCGTTCGGTTTACGAAGGTGACGCCGGCAGCCTTGCCCGCTTCATCGAGATGAACTTCTTTTACCATGGCGTCAGTGACGATCTTCAGGTTACCGGTGTTCATTGCCCAGCGAAGGACTGAAGTTGTCGTTTGGAATGCCGCGCCAATTGAACAACCTCGCCCGCAAGGAGTAGCCCAGAAACAGGCCTCACGATCATCCTTCGGCTCGGTCAGAATGGCTCGGCGCATAGGTACAGCGGGTATGCCGAGCGACTCGCAAGCGGACTTCAACAACAACTCCATCACCCGTGGTTTCGGTGGCGGTAGCAGCACTCCATCACTGGAACTGGGCGTGTCATCCAGGCCTGGATTGTCGCCGCAAACACCAACCAATTCTTCGCACTGGTCGTACCATGGAGAGATCTCGTCATAATCCACTGGCCAATCCGTGCCGACACCGTCTGTGCTGTAGGGTTTGAAATCCGCAGGTGTGAAACGCGGTACCAGTCGTCCCCAGTGGTTGGTGCGACCACCTAGCATTCGAGCACGCCACCACATAAAGCGGCTGTCTGTTGCTTCGGTATAAGGTTCGCCAGGCACCTGCCAACCCCCATCTACGGTGGCATCGTAATAGCCGAAATTTTTATCTGAGGTACTGACCCCTCTCAAAGGCGCTTCATGACCTTGCTGAAACATGGGGGTTTCGCTAACAGGGTCGTAATCACGACCTGCTTCCAATAACAGGACTTTAACACCGGCCTGCGTAAGCACATGGGCCGCCATACCACCCCCGGCACCTGAGCCAACGATGATTACTTCGTATTCAAAACCTTCGAATGAGGCCATTCTCTCGCTCCGGACTTTTGGATGTCGACAGCGGCTAGCACTTGCCTTCAATGGCCGCTTCTACTTAATTGTTCGAAATAATATAGTAAACTCTGGTCTAAGTAATCCATTGGGTCTCATCACTCAATGGAGTTTTGCTATCCAATACTCAGGGAACCCATGAGTCATGAATCAATTAAATTCCATACTGACAGCCGGGCTGCTCCTTAGTGCCACCGTCACAGCGGCAGATGCTGCTGAAATCAACCAGTTAAGCGAAACGGAAAAGGCCGAAGGCTGGCGCCTGCTGTTTGATGGGGAATCGACCAGCGGGTGGAAGGGATATAAGCGAGACGATGCTCCCGGAACCTGGGAAGTTATAGATGGCGCCCTTTTAATGAACGGTGCCGAGAGAGATCGTGACCGCGGTGACTTGCTGTTTGGCCAGCAGTTTGGTGACTTTCATTTGAAGCTGGAGTGGAAGATTTCCGAAGGAGGGAATTCAGGCATTTTCTACCGTGGCATTGAAGCCCCTGAATTAAATGTGATCTACCAGTCCGCACCGGAGATGCAGGTATTGGACAACGACCGTCACCCGGATGCCAAAATGGGCGTAGATGGTAATCGTACGGCGGGATCCTTATATGACCTGATCCCGCCTCGCCTCCAAAACACCCGGCCGGTCGGAGAATGGAATAGCGCGGAGATTCGCATCGAGGATGGGCAGGTACAGCACTTTCAAAACGGCGAGAAGGTAGTTGAGTTTCAGCTGGGCACGCAGGACTGGCGTGAACTGGTAGCAGGGAGCAAATTCCCAGGCCTGAACCCCACATGGGTCGATGTTCCCACACGGGGCTATATTGGTTTGCAAGACCATAACGACAATGTTTGGTATCGCAACATCAAACTTAAAGAACTGTGATCCCTTTGATTAGTTATTGCTTCCAAGATCAGTACGATGAGCTGCAGATGGAAGACATTACGGCTTATGCTGTTAAGTTATGAGTGTCCCCTTCGTGTCTCAGGCGTTGGCAGATGCCTAGTAAGCCAGCAAGTTTTGAAAGAGGAATTGTTGGGTATTTGAAACAACAACTGAAACCATTTTTAAGCTATCGACCGATCAGACTTAAGGGTCCGATTCAAAATATGAATACAATTTCGCGCAAAGAAATCTGGCTTTTCCTGCTACTGACTCTGAGCTCCTGTAGTGTCATCAATTCCAACTCTTCCATCAACGTGATGACTTTTAATATTCGCTACAATACTGCGAATGACGGAGAGCATGCCTGGCCTAACCGTAAGGAAAATGTAGCCAGTGTTATCCGCTTCCATGAAGCTGACATAGTGGGCATGCAAGAAGCACTTCGCGGCCAAATAGACGATTTGCAAAACTTGCTGCCGGGCTACAGCTGGATTGGTGTGGGTAGGGACGATGGCGAAAATAGGGGAGAGTTTTCTCCAATTTTTTACAAGCAAGATAGATTCGAAATTTTAAACAATGGCACATTCTGGCTTTCTGAAACCCCAGAGATTGTTGGAAGTAAAAGTTGGGATGCAGCAATAACCCGTATAGCAAATTGGGTTGTGCTGGAGGATCTTCAATCCCGAGAGCAGTTTCTGATGCTAAACACACATTTCGATCATCGGGGTGAGCTGGCAAGAACTAACAGTGCAATGCTAATTGCAGAACGAGTAAATGAATTGTCTGGTGGCCGGCCGGTAATTATTACAGGTGATTTCAATGTGCCTCCAAGCGCGAATGCCTATAGCACAATGACCAAGGTTTTTGCTGACAGCTATTTCAAATCATTTGCTCCGCCCCATGGACCGGAAGGAACGTTCGGAGGATTTGTGGTAGGTGCCGCAACAAATGAACGCCGTATCGATTACGTGTTTGTCTCTGAATCTGTTGAAGTGCTGCGCTATGCGGCCCTAAGTGATCAGTGGAATGGTTCTTACCCCTCTGATCATTTGCCTGTGTTGACTGAAGTGAAATTTGAGAAACTCTAACTCCTTTTTTCTTCGTTCTGTCCTGGATTTATCATCGAGAAAATCTAGCTTGACGGTCTTTCAACATGGAATAGCTTGGTGTAGATGCTCCAATTATCTCCCTCTTTTAAGAAGGATAAGGTGTCGACGAATGTCTTTCCCAGATAGTCATCCCGTACCCTGGCTACAGCTGTACTGCCAGCGATCTCAATTGACAGGATTTCCGCGGGGAGCATCTCACCTTTTTCTTTTGGTGAGGGCGATTGGCTGCCAACCAGGCTGGCGAAATCGCTCACCGACATTTCCTTTAGGTTGCCATCCACATAGCCAGTGATTTTAGCGCTGGGGTGGAATGCTTGATGGACCTTGTCGGTGCTTGATTCCAACATGCAGTCAAAATAGATTTGAATAGTGTTTCTTATTTGATTCTCTTCACTCATTTGTGAATCTCCAAATTTTAAGTTATCGAATAGGGGTTAACTGACTAAATCCGGCGTAACTTCCTTGAGTATCGGGTGGATTTCGATGAACCCTTCTCGCATTGCGGCAAGTGCAGTGTCAATATCGTTCTGGGATAGAGGAGTTGATATTTTCAGCGCCATCAAATTTTCTAGTGTTCGTACTCCTTTGTTCATCAAAGAGCGCCGATATAATGCCATGGCTTGCCCCAGCCCAGGAGCATTTGCATTGGTCGCATAGACTACCGGGTCAACTATTTCCACATCGGTGGTTAAGTGCACACTCTGATGATTGCCGTAACCGATAACTTGGCCTCGGATGCCCACGTCATCAAGTATGCTTTTAATACCTGTTGCCAATATCTCCCCATTAGCATTAATTCGCGCGATTTCATCGGCCGTCATGATATTGAGACAGGCAGTGCTGGCCGCGACACTCATCGGATCGCCGGTGTGTGCTGCGATTGCCGCGATTCGAACCTGCTCTTTCTGGCTGAATAATTTCATAATGTCATCACGCCCACCAATGAGCCCCATCGGCAAACCGCCGCCTATGCCTTTGCCATAACAACACATATCTGGCTCTACGTTATATAGGTCGCCGGTGCCGCCGTGAGCGAGCCAGAAATTTACGATCTCATCAAAGATGAGAACGATGCCATATTTGGTGCATGTCTCTCGCAAGAAGCTAAGGTATCCATCTTTTGGTGCAATGGTGCCACCGCTCTGCAAGCCCTCGGTGAGTACCGCCGCTATATCATCCTTATTCTCGCGCAGTACTTTTTCTGTTCCTTCTTTATCGTTCCAGTGCATCATGAGCACATTGTCTAAAGTATTCTTCGGTAATCCGCGAAAGCCATTGGGCATTCTGGGGTTTGGCGGGACGGCGAGAGCATCGTCATAGGTGCCGTTATATCCGCCTCTAATCTTCACGATCTTATCGCGGCCGGTATAGGCTCTTGCGGCACGAATTGCCCACATGAAGGATTGTGAACCGCCCAGGGTAAACCATATTTTGTCAACAGAGGGCACACGCTTAACCATCATCTCCGCTAATTTGTCTCTGCCGGTCTCCGGCTGAAACGAAACTAAGCCTTTAGGCACTTGCGCCTGAACCGCCTCCGCAATTTTTGGATGATTGTGACCCATGATGCAGGTCATACCCATGACGAGGTCGATATAGCGATTGCCATCAACATCGAATATGTAGCTGCCGTCTACACGATCACCATAGGGGGGGTAGGTGCCGGTAGAATGAGATCTCAATGCTCCGCCGGGCACATACTGTTCTGCTTTCTCGCATAACTCCCGAGACTTGGGAGTTTTACTGCGCCAAATTGCTTCAACTTCATTCTCATATTTAGTGAGAAGTTCTTCTCCTTTTGACATGATTCAGTCTCTCTCTTTCAATTTTCGTGCGTCCAAATTAACAGGAGTATAAGTGCTAGATGATAACAGTTAGTGAATTGCATAACAGGTCTACTCAACCCTGAAGAGCCGGATTTTACCGAATACTTCTCAGTATGCTTTTACTTATCTCGCCATACCTGCACTCAGTAACGCGGCTAGTCTATTGCGAGATTTGCGTGCTAGTATCGTTGCCAATTGTGAATGGCTAGCATTTTTTTAAAACTTTTTGTAAGACACTATTTGTACGACTAAATAATAGTAAGCACAAAGGAGTAGCATTGAAGTGACTGAGAATCGTAGTGACGAAACTATCCAGGATAAGGTTCCTGTTACTTTAGCTGGAAAACTGTCTTTTGGTGTGGGTACCGTTGGAGAGGCGATATTTGGCGGCCTCTTTGGCGGCTTCATCATGATCTTTTACAACCAGGCTATAGGGCTGTCCAATACACTTATCGGTACGGCAGTTATGTTGGCCTTAATTGGAGATGCTATTTCTGACCCGGTTATCGGAATCATGTCCGACCGTTGGCGATCTAAATATGGACGTCGCCATCCTTTTATAATTGCGGCGCCTATTCCTATGGTACTGTCGATTTACTGTATTTTTAATCCTCCGGAGTCGCTGATTGCAGGTGCCGAGGGCCCCACACAAATGGGTCTGTTTGCCTGGCTTTGCGTTTGGACTATTCTCAGTCGTATATTTTTGACGCTTTACCATGTGCCTCATTTGGCACTCGGTGGCGAGATGAGCAAGGATCAACATACCCGCTCTCAACTTTTTAGTTTCAACACCTTTTTTAGTTTTGGAACACTTGCTATTTTTTCCTTTGCTGCTTTTCGAGTTTTCTTCGCCGGTGAGCGAGTACGGGAATCTGATGGTGAGTTGGTGCCGGGTCATCTGGATGCCGCTGCCTACGACCCGTTGATTTTCACCGCCGCTGTAATTATATTGTTTGCCATTTGGGCTAGTGTCGCCGGTACTTGGCGTTACATCCCTAATCTGTCCGCTCCATCTCCCAATGCGCAGCGCTTGTCCCCGATAACACTGATTAAGTTTATTTTGAGAACTCTTAACAATCGCAACTACCTGGTGATTGTGATCGGTTATTTTTTCTTTATGTTGACCAGCGGTATATTCGATACAGTGGAGTTATTCATATTCACTTACTACTGGGAATTAATACCCGAACAAATAGGATGGATGAGATTGGTGGGCGCACCATCGGCCATGGGAGGAGCACTGCTGGCGCCCATACTGATGCAAAAATTTGACCGAAAACCGGTGATGATGTATTCCATTGTTGGTGCGGTACTCTTCGCGCAATTGGCCGTTGACTTGCGCCTGCTTGGTTTTATGGTTGGAAACGACAGTCCGGCACTGTTACCTATTCTGCTCATAATGCGTGCTGGATTCGCAGGCTCTCTGGGTGTGATTACGGTTGTAACCTTGTCAATGATCGGCGACATCATTGATGAGAATGAACTTCGTACTGGAGGCAGGGAAGAGGGACTCTATTATTCGGCTAGAGCCTTCTTCGCCAAGGCATCAAATTCGTTCGGCATCTTCTTTGCGGGCATACTATTGGATACTTATATTCGCATGCCGACAGGCGCGATACCGGGCGAGCTTGAGAGTGATATTTTGCTCCGCCTTGGTATTGTTGCCGGGCCAGTAATGGCAATGGCGGCGGTTGTTGCTGTCTTTATTTACAGCAAGTATGACCTTAATCGGGCGCGGCATCAGGAAATCATCGGCTTACTGAAGGACAAGAGACAGTCAGATGAGTAGGGCAGTGTGCTTGACTCGTCACCTGGCTAAGTATTACCAAATAATTAGCAGGAGCAAATGGATTGTCTAAGTCATCTACAGTTATTGGATTGAATCATGTCAGCCTCTCGGTGAGCGATCTAGAGGCATCGCTTGCTCTTTACAGCAAGGCTGCATTGCTTCAAATAGATCGCAGCAAACGATTGGGCAATGTCGCCGCCGAGGCGGCAAGCGGGTTCAATAATGCGCCGGTGGGTAGAGCCGTGCTGGCGGGAAGTAACGGTCATCTCGAGCTTTCTCAATATGAGCCATCGCTTGCTGGCCCCGCTGAAGAGCTAGCAGTGAGCGGGCCGGGCATTACCCATGTTTGTTTTCAATCTCCTACATCACAAGATATCTATGGTCGTTTCAGAGAGGCTGGTGCAAGTTCAGTCACCAGGGGAAATGCGCCGGTGGATTTGGGGGGTTACGGTGTGTACTACGCTTACGAACGCGACACCGATGGCATTATGTTTGAAACAGAACATTTGGATCAGCCTCATTTTGAGGGGCCCATCTGGCTTTCCCATGTGGCGCTTGTTACACCGGATATCGATCGGCTTGCTGATTTTTATCAGAACTTGATAGGATTCGAACCAACGCGAAGAAACGATACGGTCACCGGCCCCAGGTTTGATGAAGTGGCTGACTATGACGGCACATTTATCCGAGGGGCGTGGTTTAGTATGCGCAATATGCAAATTGAGCTTTGGCAATTTATTAATCCGCAAACACCAGAAGCAGGGGAACCCATTCCTTTCGAGAAGATTGGCTATAACAAATTTGCCTTTGAGGTCTCAGATATCCAAAGCGATTATCAACGACTTGTTGAAGCCGGTGTGGAGTTTTTGTCAGAACCAGTTCAAACCGAGGAGTCATCAGAGGTCTTTGGCAGAGACCCCGATGGCAATTTGTTTAGCCTGATTCAGCCAGCAGCTGATTCAGGAAATAGCATCATGGCTCTGAAGGCGCGATGAGAAGGACGTTGAGACAATTATTGTTGTGAGCTAATTAGCTGTTATGTTGCGTGATCAGTTCATCACGAATCTCTTCAGCAGTTTCTTTTCTTTTGGTGCGTTCTTCCAGGTCTGTAGGTACATACCAGTGAACCTTGTCCCCGTGATAAGCATTCCACACAGCCTCTGCAACTTCAGTTGGCTGAATAGTCCGAAGGAAATCGGTTCGCTCGGTGTTGCTTTTCGGGACTTTCTCGTAGGTTGAATCCGCTTCTCCTTCGACGTAGCGGGTGCTCTCCCACAGTGGTGTGTCGATAATGCCTGGTAGCACGTCCGATGCCCTGCTGCCATAGCGTGCCATCTCAATGCTCATTGACTGAGTAAAGCCTTTTACTGCATGTTTGGTCGCGCCATAGACTGCCATGCCTGGACTGCTCTGAATCGCGGCAGAGGATGCCGTATTAAAACAGAGTGAATTCTCGGTTTGTTTTAGCAGAGGCAAGGCGGCATGTGTCCCATTCAATACGCCTATCAAGTTCACATTGACGATGTCAATGATCTTGTCGAAAGGCACGTCATCAAAATATCCGCCAGAGGTGATGCCGGCGTTGTTGAACATGAGATCCAAGCGGCCATCAGACTGTTCTGAAAACTCGCCCATGGCAGTATCGAAGGCAGCTTTATCCCGCACGTCCAGGACTCCGATCAGACAATGTTCTCCCAAGTCTTTTTGAAGTCCTTCGAGTGCATTGGCATTCAAGTCATAGCAGCCAACCAGCCAGCCTTTTGCATGGAATAATTCTGCAGTGGCACGGCCAATACCGCTGGCCGCACCAGTGATGAAAATAGATTTTTGTTGCATGAAATTTTCGTGCCTTTTCAAGGAAATTTGATCTGACTGTTCAGGGCTAAGCATAAAGGGGCATGAAGTGATAATACAATAGGCTATGAATGGATTGTTCCGTCTTGAGGAAAAAGATACTATCCATAGCCTAACAATCAGAAAAGCTGGTAGCTATGCAAGGCGCAAAACTTCATTTCGTGGGCCAATTCCTCCTGGCCGCACTGGCGCTAGGATCAATTGCGAGTCAGGCTCAGGAATTTAACTACGACGAGACTGCAGTACCGACCTACACGCTTCCTGATCCTCTGGTGCTGACAGATGGTTCGCCCGTCACCGACGCTGCTACCTGGCGAGACCAGCGCCGGCCTGAAATCCTTAGTCTCTTCGAACAGCACGTTTATGGCAAAACGCCGGAGCAATCGTTGGCATTGCGATTCGAAGTCATGTCGGAGGATACGGCTGCGCTTGGTGGAGTTGCCACACGAAAAGAAGTTGCTGTTTATTTCACCGGTGATGACGATGGCCCACGGATGGATATCCTTCTCTACTTGCCAAACAGCCGTACCGAGCCGGTAGCCACGTTCGTCGCGCTCAATTACTACGGCAACCATTCTATTCACGCCGACCCCGATATCACACTTTCCACGCAGTGGATGCGCCCCAGAGAAGAGTTTGGCGTAGTCGACAATCGTGCCACGGAAGCTGCACGCGGGGTGCGCGCTTCACGCTGGCCCGTTGAGCGTATTCTCGAACGCGGCTATGGCCTGGCTACTGTTTACTACGGCGATATTGATCCGGACGTCGACGACGGTTTTCAAAACGGCGTCCACCCTCTTTTTTATGACGAAGGCCAGACTGTACCAGCTGCGAATGAGTGGGCTTCCATTGGGGCATGGGCTTGGGGCTTGAGCCGAGCACTGGACTACTTTGAGACCGATGCCGACATCGATGCCGAACGTGTGGCAGTCATGGGACACTCGCGTCACGGCAAAGCAGCGCTCTGGGCCGGAGCGCAGGACGAGCGCTTTGCGCTGGTGATTTCTAATAACTCGGGCAGTGGCGGCGCGGCACTCTCACGGCGGCGCTTTGGCGAGACGGTTAAACTAATCAATACCGGCTTCCCGCACTGGTTTGCCGATAATTTTAAACAGTATAACGATAGAGAAGATGCCTTACCGATAGATCAGCACATGCTATTGGCCCTGATGGCTCCACGCCCAGTCTATGTGGCTAGCGCCATAGAAGACCGATGGGCCGACCCGCGTGGTGAATTCCTCTCCGCCCGTCACGCCGATCCCGTCTACCGATTGTTAGACACCGATGGCATAGCTACACAGCAAATGCCTGGTGTATCACAGCCGATCCAAAGCACTATCGGTTATCACGTTCGTCCTGGCGGGCATAGCGTGATGACTTACGACTGGGACCGTTTTATGGATTTTGCTGACCGGCATTTGCAGCGTTGAGAGAATTTTATGTACTGTGGGAATTGTGAGCTTTGGAATAAGTCACATTCGATAAGGCCGCCGCCCACAGCAGTACTAATAACAAACCACCAATTTCCCGAACCTCTTCCACCGTATCATTCTGCATTGTCAGCGATCCAAGTACTTCACTCCATGGCACCCCCTGATTCAACGCCGGCAGTAAACTTACAATCCAACCTGCACAAATCAACACCGGCACTGCAGCGATATACCACCTAAGCCGACCAAAGTGCTGCAATCCACAAATCACTACCATCGCCGAATAAATCCCTATCCAGCGCAGTGGGTCGGGGTCATTAAGTTGCACTAATGCCGACAACAAAAACGCACCAAGAAAAACCAGATTAAGAATTTTCAACAGTCGATCCTTCGTCATAACGTTCGAAATAGGTGGCGGCCATTTCTATGGCATGATCTAGATGGTCGAA
>JABJIC010000019.1 GCA_018661465.1 Gammaproteobacteria bacterium
CTTGTACCAATTACTCGACTCGAATTGCAACATAACATGACTAGGAGAAAAATCTGATGATCATGGTTCAATCGACATTTCATATTTTGCCTGAGTCTCGAGCAGAACTTCTCGAGTTAATGAAGGAAATGGTTCGCCTTTGCCGCGAGGAACACGGCTGTCTGAGCTACGAGTATTTTGAAGGGCTAACCGATGCTAATCAGATAATCCTCTTGCAGGAATGGGAATCCGCGGAAACTTTGCAAGACCATTATCAAACCAAGCACATGGAAGATTTCATCAGGCAATTGGGCGACTATCTGGAAAGTGACGTTGTTACTCGCAGCTATGTTTCACCGGATGAACCTCCGGTCGCAAATAAGCTTAGCGATGAGAAAGCTAAACCGGAACAGACAATTCACTAAGTCCTTCGATACAGCATGACCTTTCTATTAAATAATTAGAACAGACTCAGCCAATAATAATGGATCGGCGATAGTCGACGGATCAAAACATGTTCTATAGTCTTCAGGGCGACCAGAAGGTCCCTCTCTCCGAAAGTGAAAATCTGCGTCTGGTCAAATGGCGCATCTCTACATTCTGGGTCTGCCTGGTTGGATATGTTGGCTACTACATTTGTCGCGGCAATCTAGCAGCAGCTTTCCCCCTCCTCGAAGAGGAATTTGGCTATTCAAATACTCAATTGGGATTAATCGCCTCTCTATCCGAGATGGCTTACGCGGCTGGCAAGTTTATTAATGGGCCCTTAGCTGACCGCATTGGTGGCAGGAAAATTTTCTTGATTGGCATGGCCGGGGCAATAGTCTGGAATATTGTATTTGCCTTTTCAGCTAGCCTTGCCGGCTTCATCATTGTCTGGTGTTTCTGCCGCTACTTCCTCTCTATGGGATGGGGAGGCTTAACCAAGACTATAGGCAATTGGTATCCAAGAGACCGCAATGGCACGGTTATGGGCTTAATCAGTGTGAACTTCCAGTTCGGCGGCGTTGCCGCCACATTGTTTGCCGGTTTTCTTGTCGCTTCAGGAGTGTCCTGGCAGGGAGTTTTTATATATCCGGCATTGGTACTCAGTGTAATTCTACTGTGGTCATACCTTGCCTCAAAATCAGGGCCAGCTGCTGTAATTCCTGGCGCTCTTGTCACTGAAAATGAACTGTCCAAAGAACAACTTGCAGACTATGGCGATGAAGAACAACCGGCTGTCTCCACAATCTTGAAAACACTGATCGCCCTACCCATCTATCGCCAGCTTCTTGTGTTCAGCTTTCTCACTACATTGCTTCGTTCAGTATTCCTTTTCTGGACACCAAAATTTTTGTTCGACATTGGCTTGGGAGCAAGCAGCGCAATTCTTCGGTCCGCCATATTTCCATTATTAGGCGTTCTCGGCACTGTCTTTATTGGATGGTATACAGATCATCATGCAAAGAACGGCGACCGAGCAAGAATGATGTGGATGATGTTGTCGGTTCTCGTACTGTGCATGGTAGCAATCTCCTTGCTGAGCGCATCGGAAACACCAAACTTCAACCTGATTCTATTTTTTCTGGGAGCCAGCGGCTTCTTCTTGCTGGGTCCTTACTCCATGAGTAGCGGTTGCCTAACACTGGATATTGCAGGAGCCAAGGGCGCTGGCTCCTGTACGGGCATTATAGATGGTATGGGGTACATAGGCGGGGCGATAGCCGCTTTCGCCGCTGGCGCCATGTCAGACTATCTGGGCTGGTCTCAGGTGTTCCTGGTACTGTCGGTATTTGCCCTGATTTCAACTGCTAGCGCCTGGTTCATGTCCCGAGGATTTCAAAAGATCGCTAAGGCTTGAAACCCCTGAAACATAAAATAGAGAAATGAAAGCTTGAGCTTATTGCTGAGCTTCAAACTCAATAATCTCTTCGGTTATCTTTCTTGATAGAGGGTTAGTGATTGGAAAGCTCTAATCATGGGAGCTGAAGTAAGAACTAATCTGCGAACTCACCTTTATCAAGACGCTTAAAATACTCTTTCGCAGATGCTCTTACTCTAGGCGCTAATACTATGGTGGAAAGCATGGTCGGAATCGCCATAGTGGCATAAACGCCATCAAACAGATTGATGATGGCATCCATAGAAGCTACCGCTCCCACCGTTATCAATGCCATATAGGTCCACATATAATACTTTTGCTTGGCTGTTCCAAATAGAAATCCCATACACTTACTGCCGTAGTACCAATAAGTCAGCACGGTAGTGGTACTCAATATCAAAACCATGACCAGCACCAGATAGGAACCAACACCAGGGAAAGCCTGTTCATAAGCTTGTGAAGTCATGGAGACTCCCACTGCATCTCCCTGCCAGGCTCCAGTTACCAGCAGCGCCAACGCTGTACAGGTACAGACAATCAGGGTATCGATTATTGGCCCTAGCATTGCCACCAGCCCTTCACGTGCTGGCTCATTTGTCTTCGCCGCACCGTGGGCGAGAGACTCTGTACCAATACCTGCCTCGTTGGAAAAAACACCACGCTGGACGCCAATCAAAAGCACCGCTCCAATGCTTCCTCCAGCTACTGCTTGACCAGAAAAAGCATCGGTAAAAATCAGCAAGAACATGGCCGGAATCTGATCCATATTATTGAACAGCAATGCACCGGTAATTACGAAATAAAATACCACCATACTGGGCACCAACTTACCGGCCACAGCAGAGACTCGCTTGATCTTTCCAACGGCAATCGAGAAGAGGACGATTGAAAGAATAATTCCCATGGTCAGATCGAAGGAGAAATGATCGTCACTGCTAGCCAAGCCTGCCGGAATTGCGATTACGTCTCGGAGAATCTGAACCAGTTGATTAATCTGAAACACAGGTAATGTGCCGAACATACCAGCGATAGCGAACATCCATGCCAGCGGAAGCCAATGTTTGCCAAGAGCTTCGCGAATTACATACATGGGCCCGCCCTGCAGTTCGCCGCTATCATCGTAACCCCGATACATAATGGCCAGAGAAGCAGTGTAGAACTTGGTAGAAATACCCACTAATGCGGTAACCCACATCCAAAATACTGCCCCTGGACCACCTACCGTGATTGCCACTGCTACACCGGTAATATTGCCGAGGCCAATGGTTCCCGCTAGAGCGGTAGCCAAAGCGCGATAGTGAGTAATGTCTCCTGCTGCATCTCCTGACTCGGCGGAATATTTACCCCGTAATAAATCGAAGCTGTGCCTGAAATAACGGAAGTGCTGCATGCGGGAATGAACCATAAAGAAAAAGCCGCCGCCTACGAGGAGCACCACCAGAGGTGGTCCCCACATGAAGCCAGCGAATGCTGCGAGAGCAGTTTCTATTTGATTCAAAGAAGATTCTACAGAATTAGTTTAATAGACACTTGTTAGGAGAGTGTGTGAGCTAGAAACTACGAGGCCGCTTACGCGGCCTCGACTTGCACAACTATTGTTCAGCTGCTCTGGCATCCGCTTCCAGCCTGCGGGCACCTGCAAGAATAGCCTTCATTGCGTAGTTGCCTTCGTGACAGGCGTACTCATATAGATCTTCACCTGTATACATTGGCATCTCTGAAGTCCAGGGCTGAGTGTACAGATCTGGATCATCGATAGTGAACGCATAGTGAATCTTGTCATCGGCAACGCGAGTGAAGCGTTCGGTCAGAGTAATATTCTCTGAAATCATCTGCTCCTTATCTACCTGCCATGGATTGAAATTGCGAGTCTGAACTACCAGAGAATCTCCCTCATAGTATCCGATTGAATCCCCTAGCCACTGCTCGAAAGGCAGGTCTCTAAAATCCTGATCGATTCGAACGATACGTGCGTTATGAACCATCTCAGCTAACAAAACTACATGGGTCGGCGACTGCACGATTTGCATATGATTATTGTAGAGGCTGCTCATGAACGGAGCCGTAGATGAAAAGCTCACCAGGCATCGATCAGACAGAGTACGCCCTTCCGGACCATCACTCTCTGCAAAACCCATGGGTAGATCACTGCGCTGGCTGCGTCGAGTAGCTGGCCCGTCTTCCTTCCACGGGATCTTTCCATTGGGAGGATCAACGATAAGCGATGTTCTGTATTTGCCATTCATTTGCGCCAGCGCATCACCGGGAGTAATCCAAAATCCGTTGTAACCTCCCACGTTATGATCGCCAGGTGCCTCGGCACCTGTTGCCTCAAGAAATGCGATGTAGTCTGGAGTAGAAACCATTTTCTCCAGCATTGTGGCTTCATCCACTTCCAGCGCACCTTCATAAGTGTCTGGACGCTCCAGACCGGTTCGGGTCTTGTAATTCCAAACGCCTTGAACGTCCGGGACACCGAAAGAAGTCTTCGGTGGCACGTATTCTTCTGCACTAAATACCGTGTTGGCTATTAGCAGGCTCAATATGGAGCCTGCACTAATTGCTAATTTTCTCATTTATTTTTCCCCACTTAAAAATTCTATGATCCGACCCGGAGCAGCTAAAGACTCGCTCATGACCTTTTTATCTGTCAGATGTAGCGTCAGCTTAATGCAGCCAGACAGCCACAATCAAGCTGGTCCGCCTAACAGAGGTCGAAAAGAGTGATTTAACGGATATTATCGGCAAAATTGAAGCCTGAAACAGGTTTCTGGCCGATTAAGTGTTCTACGAAGTAGTCCCATCGACGCTTCATGAAGTAACGTCTATTGCCAAAGCCGTGGCCGGAATTAGGCAAGATCACCAGGTCGAAATCCTTGTCTGCTTCGATCAGGGCATCAACCAGGAGCAGTGTTGAGGTTGGGTGTACGTTGGTATCGAGCATACCGTGACCTAGTAACAGCTTTCCTTGAAGATTCTCTGCCAGTAGCTGATTGGCCTGACTATCGTAGTTGCTAGCAGCGGCGGCCTCACCAGCTGCCTCATCCAGAGGATTGGTTTCGTCAAAGGTTTCAAGCAATCCTTGATAACGCTCTCCCCAATCATCCTCATAATTACGGTTGTCATGATTTCCTGCGCCGGAAACTGCTACCTTGTAAAAATCCGGATAACGCAGAATTCCACCAGTGGATGCGAAGCCACCACCAGAGTGACCCCAAATCCCGACTCGATCCAGGTCCATCCACGGATTCAGTACAGCAAGTTGACGAATGCCCGCTATCTGATCCGGCAAGCCGTTATCACCCATGTCACCATAGAAGGCATCATGGAAAGACTTCGAGCGGCCAGGTGTTCCCATGGCATCCAGTTCAATTACGATGAAACCTAACTCCGCCAATGATTGCTTATCATTTCTGGAAGCTCTAAAAGAGCGACTACCAACGCTGCCTGCCTGAGGTCCTGGATAAAGATAATTCAGTACGGGATAAGATCTGCTGCTGTCGAAATTTGTCGGCTTATACATCAAGCCATAAATATCCGTTATTTGATCTCTCGCCTTGACCCTGAATGGCTCGGGGGCAACCCAGCCCGAAGCCAGAAGTGGTTCGATATCTGTTTCTTCCAGAGCCAGCAGCTCCTCACCTTGAAGATTTCGAATCAGTGACACAGGAGCCTGAGTAGGAGTGGAATAAATATCGCTGAAATATTCTCTGGACTCCGGCCAGCTTATCCCGTGGTTCGCGGGCTCGGGAGTCAGGTTGATCAAACCACTGCCATCAAGATTAATTCGATACAAATATTGGAAGTAGGGATCTCCCTCTTCTCGGTTTGTACCAATAAAATAGACCTGCTCATTCTCCAGATCCAGCTTCTGAATAGATCGTACATTCCAATTTCCTGATGTAATCTGATTCTTAAGTTGTCCACTTTGCAAATCGTGTAGATAGAGATGACCCCAGTTATCCTTTTCAGAAAACCAAATAAACTCATCACTTGTATCAAGTACTCGCCAATTCTCCTGAGCATTGGGTCCCGCTTCATAGTGAGTCTCTACAACTTCTTCCAATACGTCGCGGACTTCTCCCGATTCCGGATCGGCAATCCTGAGAAGCGCGCTTTTATGATCTCGAGAACTGGATACAAATGACAGAACTGATCCATCTTCACTCCACTGAACGTCGAGAAATCTTCCTGCAAAACTCGATACATGATCACTGGTGGTGGAGCGATGTGCGTCGGGGGGCATATCCAATTTGACCAACCTTGGCTCGGCTTCAAGATGAATCACCACTCTCTCGATCATGAAGATGTATTCATCACCAACAAGAGGATATTTCCATTGATCGAGCTCTGGATGACCCACTCGAGTTGAATAGAGATACATGTCTTCGACATTTCGCCCATCGTGCCGGAAGGTCGCTATCCTTGAGGAATCGGGAGACCAGGCTAATACAGGACCGTCTGAGCGAATCCAGCCAGCATTATTAGTGGCGTAGCCATAATTCTCTTCGCCGTCAAAGGTAAGCTGGGTTAGCTCATTAGTGCTGGTATCCCTTAACCAGAGGTTATGGGAGTCGATGTAGGCGGCCTTGCTTTCATCCGGAGACAAATATTCGTTTCGAGGAACAACACTGAGCTGAATCAATCTATAGTTCTGCAGATTAAGGCTGTAGATATCTCCGCTATAGACAAATTCCAACTCATCGTTCTTGAATTGCAGTCTGCTTAATGGCAAGTCGTTGCCATCTATTTCTTCTTCGCTATATGCAGCAAGTTGAGAGGCCAATCTCACTGTATCCAATAATACTGACTTCGAACCGGCAACTGCATCCGCTATAAGATATTCGGACCCACCCTCTACCGAACGCTTATAGATAAGGCGATTATCGTTCTGCCAATTCTGGGCAAGAATATTGTTAAGAACCAGCTTCCCGGTATTGGCAGAGAGAAAAGTTTCTGCTCTTTGATAGTCTGCAAGGGTAACAGTGTCTACAAGCCGAGAAGATGATGCAGTTGCGGGACCGGAAGAAGTTGCCACTTGATCCGAAGACTCGGGCTGACAGGAAGCCAGCGACATAATAGCCACAGCTACCAAACTCACACGCTGTAAAATTCTGTATATCATCATACCCTTCAATCTTTACTGAATACGAAAACAATCTTCTCTGAGAGCCAGAAAGGAATTGGAAAAGAAGTACAGGCCTATGCTAAAACAGACAGACCTATAGAAGAAAGTCCAGAATCAGATTTGTCGAATCGATTATTCTCTGATCTCTCGGTCGCAAATCAGCATCGAAGGCTTTGCCTGTTAAATGCTGAAGACCTTGTATATACCTGACTGCAATTTCAGCAGCTTGATCGTCCGAGAATTGCTGATCCTTCTCTTTCACCATGCCCCGGGCAAACTCCTTCGAAAAGGAAACCGGCTTGCCATCTCGAGTCATTATTTCTCCATCCTCATCGAGGCGCCAGAATCTTGATGAATCCATTGTGTAGAGCTCATCGGCTGAGACGATCTTGCCCTCACTATTAATGCCGTGTTCGGTCTTAGTGTCTACCAGGACCATGCCCCGCTCTTTCAGGTATTGCGACACCATGCCGAAGGCCATCAGTGATGAATTCCTGATCTGGTCATACTGCGCAGGAGTACAGATCCCTTCATCGAAAAGATATTTGGCGTTGATGGTTTGGTCCACTTCATCCTTTGTACTCGGAGTGTCCATCAGATAGGGCAATACGCCATTGGGTTCCAACTCCGAAACCCGTAGATCGTGACCGGCATAATGAAAAGCATCTTCACCTGAATCCTGAGCTTGCAGCCAGTGTTGATATAGAGAAGTGGATGTTGAGCTTTCTGCCATATAGAGCCGCAAAACATTTTCCAGCATCACCAACTGCAGGTTCTCTGCTGGTATGACCGTAGAATTTGGAAGTAGCCCCTCTATCTTAAATTGTGAAGAGCCTAAAACATCTCTTACCAGATTCAACATGTGATCATGGTTAAGAGCGAGAACCTGGTCCTTAAATGGGATAGCACCTCGATTCACATCATGAGTTGATATCCGGTTATTTCGGTACATCAGACGAATAGGCTTGCCCGCCTTGGTCACCAAGGAATCTCCGAACACCGAGTCCGATACCTTGCCGGTGAGCACCGTACAGCCGGCAAGACGAGGAATGTCACCATCTGCGATCAGCTGGTCGACAGGTCTGCCTTCGTTCACAGTGGCACCATGCTCGGCCACCAGTTCTCGTATTTGTTTTTCGTCTAACATAATGAATTAAATCGCTTTCTCATTCTTGAGTCTAAGGTAAGTAAAAAGGTAAATATAAATAGCTAACAGGAAAGAAATGAAGAATAAGTTAATCGGAGATTTTCTACAAGATTATGCGCACACGGTCGTGTGTAAATTTTATAGAGGAAGAATCACAGGCCAAAATGAATGATTTGCCGATCAAGTAACCGAGCGATAAATCAAGCCTCAACAGGCTCAGTAGGCTCAGTAGGCTCGAGACCAGTCAGCTTGGCTGAAAATTCTCTGCGGATCAGCAAAAAGCTAACCACTGCCTGGGCGGTAACCGCCAGAATTGAGACATACCAAACCTGACTAATGGTGAATCCTGGTTGATAGCGAAAATACACAGCGATGGGAATAAATATGAACAGCCGCGCACCGGAACTCAACAAGGCAGGACGAGTATTTCCCAGACCCTGAAACACACCAGATGCAGTAAAAATTATTCCCTGAGCGACAAAGTTAAGAGAGATCAATCTAAGAAAGTCAGACCCGATTTCTACAACATCTGCTTGGTCGGTAAAGAAGGCAACCAGAATCTCGGGACGCCACTGCAATAAGATGGTAGTGA
>JABJIC010000007.1 GCA_018661465.1 Gammaproteobacteria bacterium
ATGTTCCGAGCTTGCCGGGCCAATAGGGCCGGCGACTAGCGGACAGAGAGAATTGCCGAAGTGGTGAAATTGGTAGACACGCTACCTTGAGGGGGTAGTGACCTTTGGGTCGTGCCGGTTCAAGTCCGGCCTTCGGCACCAATTCACAAGTCCTGAGTCTTTATCGGATTTAGGCCTATTTCGCGGGAGAAAGGAAAAACCCGCGAAACCCGCGTAAAACCTTGACCTCAGGCCCATCTAGTCCTTATAATTCGCTCCCCTTGAGAAATCGTGGTCCCGAATAGTACGGATATCATTATTTTTATATAAATCAAGGAGTTAGTTTTAAGTGTCACGGTCGTATTGTGTACACTTGCCAGAGCGAGAATTTTTAGAATTGTTGCGGGGTGGAGCAGTCTGGCAGCTCGTCGGGCTCATAACCCGAAGGTCGTAGGTTCAAATCCTGCCCCCGCTACCAAATTGTAGTGCAGTAAAGTAGTAAGGCCGCCCGATGACGGGCTCGATTCTCCAGACGGCGCAGCCGCTGAAGGTCGAAGGTTCAAATCCTGCCCCCGCTACCAAATTGAAGAGTTGTGTAGTAGTTAGACCGCCCGACGATCGGGCTCGATTTTCTAGTCGGCGCAGCCGCTGAAGGTCGTAGGTTCAAACTCTGTCACCGCTACCAATTTACAAGCTTCAGGTCAGCCCGGGAGGGTCGGTACTGAAGATTTCGAGAATGGGCCTATGGCTCATTTTTTGTATGTAGGTTTTCCTTTTAGGGGAAAGCTCGCTACAACAAAGTTTCAACTGCTCGGCGTATAGCGGTTTTAGCAGACAATGAGAATACTGTGAAAAATAGTGTCGCGCTGGTTACAGAATTGATCGCACCTACGGTTGCAGCTCTTGAGTTACAGCTTTGGGGAGTCGAGCATCTTCAACAGGGGAAAATGTCTCTGTTGAGAATATATATCGAGAGTGATGAAGGTATCACTATCGAAAATTGCGAGAAGGTTAGTCGTCAGGTCAGTGCGATATTTGATGTTGAGGACCCGATCGCCGGCGAATACACCCTCGAGGTGTCATCTCCGGGAATCGATAGACCGCTGTTTACTACCGAACAGTTTAAGCAATATGAAGGCAGTGAAGTGAATTTACGTATGCAGTCTCCAGTTGAGGGGCGTCGTAAATTTAAAGGGAAGATTGTAAAAGTTGCAGGAGATGTTATTAGCTTGCTCGTAGATGGTACTGAGTATGACATAGTACAGTCTGATGTAGAGAAAGCTACTATCGTTTTCTAGCATTGTTTTCTAGTTTATTTTTACTCCATGCTCTGGAATTGAATCTGGAACTAAGCTTTGAGTAAGGTGACCTTGTTATGATGAGTAAAGAAATATTAATGGTTGCAGACGCCGTCTCTAACGAGAAGGGTGTTTCGCGTGAAGTGATTTTTGAAGCTATAGAATCGGCACTCGCTACAGCGACCAAAAAACTAAACGACAAAGATGAGATTGATTGCCGCGTTGCTGTTGATCGTGAAACTGGCGACTACGAGTCTTTTCGAGTTTGGACTGTAGTAGAGGACGAAGAGTATCTTGAAGAAGGATCTCAATACACTCTTGAGCAGGCTGCTGAAAAAGATAAGTCTCTTGCTGTCGGTGATACTTTTGAAGTGAAGATCGATAACGTAGAGTTTGGTCGAATAGCAGCACAAACAGCCAAGCAGGTTATTGTGCAAAAAGTTCGCGAAGCCGAACGAGAAATCGTTATTGGCGACTATAAAGATCGAGTCGGCGAACTGGTTGCAGGAACTGTAAAGAAAGTAACCCGAGAAAATATTATCGTCGACCTTGGTAGCAACGCTGAAGCAATGCTGCCTCGCGATCAGATGATCCCTCGCGAAACTTTTCGCATGGGTGATCGCATGCGTGCATTACTGACTGACGTTCGGTCTGAGCAGCGTGGGCCTCAACTTTTTCTCAGCAGAACATCTCCAGATATGCTGATCGAGTTGTTCAAGATCGAAGTACCCGAAATCTCTGAAGAAATAATTGATATTAAGGCCGCCGCTCGCGATCCAGGCTCCAGAGCCAAGATCGTGGTGAGTACTAATGACGGCCGTATAGACCCTGTTGGCGCCTGTGTGGGTATGAGAGGGTCAAGAGTTCAGGTTGTTTCCAACGAATTGGCGAATGAGCGAATTGATATCATTCTTTGGGATGATAATCCGGCTCAGTTGGTAATCAATTCAATGGCTCCAGCCGAAGTGGCGTCTATCATTGTAGATGAAGATAGCAACACCATGGACATCGCTGTAGAAGAAGACAATCTGGCACAGGCTATTGGCAGAAACGGGCAAAATGTTCGCCTCGCCGGTGAGCTAACTGGCTGGACAATCAATGTCATGAGCGAAGAAGAAGCAGCAGAAAAACAGCTGCAGGAAGCCAGTAGCTTTATCGATATGTTTGTTGCGAAACTGGATGTTGATGAAGATGTCGCCGAAATTTTGGTGCAGGAAGGGTTCACTTCTCTCGAAGAAATTGCTTACGTACCTCTTGATGAGATTTTGGCTATCGATGGTTTCGATGAAGATATCGCCAATGAGCTGCGTAATCGAGCAAAGGATGCGCTGTTAACTCAAGCAATTGCCTCGGAAGAAGATCTATCTGCAGCAAACATTGCGGATGACTTGCTTAACATGGAAGGCATGGATGACAAGTTGGCACTAGAATTATCTAAGAAAGAAATTCTAACTATGGAAGACCTTGCTGAGCAAGCCGTCGATGAATTGATGGATATCGAAGGCATGGAAGAAGAAAGAGCTGGCAAGTTAATTATGACAGCACGCGCACCATGGTTTGAATAATAGAATCAAAATTAAAGATTTTGGTTTTTAGAATAGATTAGAAAGAGAAAGAAGATAAGAGCGTTTGTGAATGGGAGCAATTGAATGGCAGATGTAACAATAAGCGAACTCGCCGAAGTAGTTGGAGTATCGGTGGACAAGCTACTGTCTCAAGTTAAAGAGGCAGGCTTGCCTCATACCAAGGCCGGTGAGTCGATTTCTAACGACGACAAAAATGCCTTGTTGCAATTTTTGCGCCGCAGTCATGGAGACCGCGATGCAACTGTTGCTGCGCCTAAGAAAATCACTCTTAAAAGAAAGACAGTTGGCACACTGAAATCTGCATCTACTCACGGTCGTGGAAAGACGGTTAATGTCGAGGTGCGTAAAAAACGCACCTACGTGAAACGAAGTGTTGTTGAAGATGAGCCAGAATTAGAAACTGAAGAAGTACCGGCGGAAGAAGAAGTATTGGAAACCGCTGCTGAAGCAGCCCCAGAAGCAGAAGCGAAGACAGATGCAGTAGAGGGTGCGCCCGAGTCGGAAGAGAGTCCTGCCCCTGAAGAAGAGAAGGTCGAGGCGCCAGCAGAAGCCACTCCTGAAAAACCGGTACCAGACGTGCCAGTTGAAGAGGCGGCGGCAGCCCGCGCAGACAAGCCAGGAGCCAAACGAAAGACTCAAGGCAAGAAAGAAGAAGATTCAGGCGACAAGAAAAAGACTCATACCAAGGGTAAGGGTAAGCCGGCAAAACGTCAGGCCAGAAATATTCACGTCAATGATGACTTCGTCCTTGAAGGCGGAGATGTCGATGACGTGGGTCGTGGTCGTCGCGGAGGCAGAAAAGGCAAGGGACGTATGTCCGCCCCTCAGCATGGATTTGAGAAGCCAACAGAATTTATTGCGAAGGAAGTTATTATTGGAGAAACCAATACGCTTTCAGATCTCGCGCAGCAGATGTCTGTTAAATCTGCAGAATTGATTAAAGCCCTATTCAATATGGGTGTGATGGCAACTATCAATCAGGTGCTTGATCAGGATACATCAACACTGCTTATCGAAGAGTTGGGCCATAAGGTCAAATTTGTGTCTGAAGACGCAATCGAAGAGCAATTGGCTGAGGCTGTAACTAACGAAACTGGAAATGTAGAAGTTGCGAGAGCTCCAGTTGTAACAGTAATGGGCCATGTTGACCATGGTAAGACATCGTTACTGGATTACATTAGGTCGTCTACTGTTGCTTCCCATGAGGCAGGTGGAATTACCCAGCATATTGGTGCGTATCATGTGAACACTGATCACGGAATGATCAGCTTTCTGGATACACCTGGACACGCCGCGTTTACGGCAATGCGGTCACGTGGTGCCAAGGCCACAGATGTAATTGTCTTGGTAGTAGCTGGAGATGATGGTGTTAAGCCGCAAACTGAAGAAGCGGTTCAACATGCGAAGGCATCAGGTGTTCCCCTCGTAGTTGCCATCAATAAAATGGATAAAGAAGGCGTGGATGTTGATCGCGTCAAGAATGAACTCGCGGCAATGGAAGTGATACCCGATGACTGGGGTGGCGAAGTGCAATTCCTTGAGGTGTCGGCTCAAACGGGCCAGGGTGTTGATCAGCTTCTCGAGGCTATTCTCCTGCAAGCAGAATTACTTGAGCTTAAGGCTTATTCCGATGTGCCTGGAGTTGGTGTTGTAATCGAATCACGACTAGATAAAGGACGTGGTCCTGTTGCTTCGGTCTTGGTGCAAAACGGTACGCTTTCCACCGGCGACATTGTTCTAGCCGGTCATGAGTACGGAAAAGTACGAGCGCTCATTGATGAAATGAGCCATAACGTTAAGTCTGCTGGTCCGTCTATTCCAGTTGAAATACTGGGACTGAATGGCGTCCCTGAAGCAGGTGACGAATTTGTAGTTGTAGCGGACGAGAAGAAGGCGAAGGAAATTGCCGAATTCAGACGTACAAGACACAAAGATTCTCAACAGGCCAAGCAGCAGTCAACTATGCTGGAGTCTATGTTTGCCGGAATTGGCAAAGAAAACCTTTCGACATTTAATGTAATTATCAAGACAGATGTACGAGGCTCCTTGGAAGCTATCTCCGGATCGCTTTTGAAACTCAATACAGAAGAAGTCGAAGTCAACATTGTCGCAGCAGGCGTTGGTGGTATATCCGAAACGGATGTTCATTTGGCTGCCACTTCCAAGGCAATGATTATTGGTTTTAATGTTCGAGCTGATAAGTCAGCAAGAGACATTGTGGAAAACGAAGGGCTTCAATTACGTTATTACAATGTTATCTATGATGTGATCGACGACACCAAGGCGATAATGGGAGGCATGTTGTCTCCAGAAATTCGCGAAGAAATTGTGGGTATCGCAGAAGTTCGCGATGTTTTCAATTCACCGAAGTTTGGTCAGATTGCCGGAAGCATGGTTATCGAAGGTACAGTTTATAGATCCAAACCAATTCGGGTACTCAGGGATAACGTGGTTATCTACGAAGGCGAATTGGAATCTCTGCGTCGATTTAAAGACGATGCGAATGAAGTGCGTAATGGCATGGAATGCGGTATCGGTGTTCGCAACTACAACGATGTAAAAGTTGGCGACAAAATTGAAGTGTATGAGACAACCGAGATTGCTCGAAGCCTTTAATCGAGATTGTGTGCGAGCACAAAATCCTATAAGCGAGTCTGGAGTTTAGAATGGCGGATATGTCGCCAAGAGTTCAACGAGTCGCCGATCAGATTCAGCGCGAGCTTGCTTCACTTATTCAGATGGAGGTCAGCGACCCTAGAGTAGGGATGGTTTCCGTCACTGGAGTGAAGGTCAGTAGAGATCTGGCTCATGCCAACGTTCATGTAACTGTGTTGAATACATTAAGTGATGATGAGTCGGTTAATCAGTCCACCCTGTCAGAACCTGGCGAGTTGGATAAACTGGAAATAGAAGAAAATTTGAAGGCGCTTAATAAGGCATCTGGCTTTCTGAGAACTTTATTGGCGAAGAGATTGAGCCTCCGCTCAGTACCCAAGCTGAAGTTTCACTACGATGGCAGTATCGAGCGCGGTCAGCAGCTCTCCAGTTTGATAGACAGTGCCTTGGCTGCAGATAGAAATCTGCAATCCTGAGTAAACCCGAAACGACATTTATGTAGAGCTGTAGTTAACAAAATAGTTAATAAAGTAGTTAACACAGCAGTTAAGAGGTTTAGATTGGGAAGGCGTAGAAACAAGGGCAGGAATATAAACGGCATTGTCGTTTTGGATAAAGCCCAGGGAGTTAGCTCTAATGGTGCTCTCCAGGAAGTGAAGAGATTGTATGATGCCAATAAAGCAGGGCATACCGGCAGTCTCGACCCTCTCGCCACGGGTGTCTTACCACTGTGTTTGGGAGAGGCGACAAAGGTTTCACAATTCCTGCTTGATTCGGACAAGAAGTACAGAGCCGGGATCAAATTAGGAATAAGAACTGACAGTGCCGACAGTGAAGGCTCGATAATTTCGAGTTGTGCTGAAGTTAAGGTCAGCAAGAAAGAGATTGAGAAAGCCCTGGGCGCTTTCCGCGGAGAGATTGATCAGATTCCTCCGATGCATTCGGCGCTCAAGGTTGGTGGTGTACCTCTCTATAAGATGGCTCGCAGAGGCGAGACTATTGAGCGGGAGCCACGCAGAGTAAACATTTTTAGTATCGAGCTCACTTCGTTTGATGGGGATGAGATCGAAATAGAAGTTGCTTGTAGCAAGGGTACGTATATCCGAACGATAGCGGATGATCTAGGTGAGATGCTGGGCTGTGGAGCTCATATCATTGCACTTAGAAGATTGCAGGCTGGTACTTTTACGGAAGCGGATTGCGTTAGTGCAGAGCTTCTCAAAGAACAGAAAGAAAACGAGGGCATCGAGAGTTTGGATCAGTATTTGATTCCGATGGACGAGGCCATAGCAGATTTACCTGAGGTAATTCTGCCGAGCATTACAGCCAGCTTTGTTAAGAACGGGCAGGCGGTATTAGTAAGTCACTTACCGGAAGAAGGTCTGGTAAGGATGTACGAGGAAGAGCAGTTTATTGGCATCGGCTGTATTAACGACGATGGCATGGTTGCTCCGAAACGTTTGGTTAATACGGACACGAGTTCGTAGTAACGATAGAAATGAAATGGAAAGTATCAGCTAACTATCAATATGCGTGGTTATTCTGATTTTAAACGGATGTTGTAGTCGCAATTATTTGATTGGCGACTTTAATTAATCGCATATTTGGAGAAATAAAATGGCTTTATCAGCTGAACAGAAAGAAACAATCATTAAAGACTATGCCCAAGGCGAAGGCGACACTGGATCCCCTGAGGTACAGGTTGCACTGCTTACAGCAAATATTAATGAGCTGCAGTCACACTTTAAAGAGCACATCCATGATCACCATTCACGACGCGGATTGATTCGCATGGTGAATAGTAGAAGAAAGCTGCTTGATTATTTGAAGCGCAAAAGTGTTGACAGATACCTAGAGCTTATCAAGCGACTTGAGCTTCGTCGTTAAGAAAAGACATCGCTTAGAAAATAGTTGTTAAGAAAATAAATTGAAGATAGAAACTTAACGCAGGCCTGATGAGTTGGCCTGCGCATTTATAAATAGGAAAAATATATGTTTAATCCAGTAGTTAAAACTTTCCAGTTCGGCGGACAGACCGTCACTCTGGAAACTGGTAAGGTTGCCAGACAGGCAACAGGCTCAGTAATGGTAACCATGGGAAATTCCCAGGTTCTTGCAACTGTAGTAGGAAGAAAGAAGGCTAATCCTGATGCTGCTTTCTTTCCTTTGACAGTTAACTATCAAGAAAAAACCTACGCGGTAGGCAAAATCCCCGGCGGCTTCTTTAAGCGTGAGGGACGTCCAACAGAAAAAGAAACACTAACTTCTCGTTTGATCGACAGACCTATTCGTCCACTGTTTCCAAAAGGATTCATGAACGAGGTTCAGGTTATTTGTACTGTTGTTTCAGCAGACAAGAATGAAGATCCGGATATCGCTGGACTTCTTGGCGCCTCAGCCGCTCTTTCTATCTCTGGAATTCCTTTTGCGGAACCTATTGGTGCCGCTCGAGTGGGATACGACGCTGAGCAGGGTTATGTGCTTAACCCATCTAAAAGCGATCTTGAAACATCGCTTCTGGATATGGTTGTTGCTGGTACAGAGTCTGCAGTTCTTATGGTTGAGTCTGAAGCAAAGCAACTCAGCGAAGATCAGATGTTAGGTGGTGTATTGTTCGCTCAGCAGGAAATGCAGGTAGCGATCACTGCTATTAAGGAACTTGCAGCCGAAGCTGGTAAGCCAACTTGGGATTGGGAGCCTGAAGCAGAGAATACAGAGCTGAACAATGCAGTGGCTGAAAAGTTTACAGCCGGCGTTACTGAAGCCTACCAAATCTCTGACAAGATGAAGCGCTATGAAGCTATTGGCGTTTTGCAGCAACAAGCTGTTGAAGAACTTGTGAACGAAGAAGCTGGCGTAGACAAGGGAGATGTTAAGGGAGTCTTCGCAAAACTTGAGAAGAGCACGGTTCGTAACCGCATCCTCGACGGCAACCCTCGAATCGATGGTCGTGATACCACAACTGTTCGCGCAATCGAAGTTGAAACTGGTGTTCTACCCAAGGCTCACGGTTCAGCCCTGTTTACTCGCGGCGAAACTCAGGCATTAGTAGTTACTACTTTGGGTGCACTTCGTGACTCTCAGATAATCGAAGATCTTGGCGGCTCTCGCAAAGACCCATTCATGTTGCATTACAATTTCCCTCCATACTCTGTTGGTGAAGCTGGTTTCATGGGCGGTCCAAAGCGTCGCGAAATTGGTCACGGTAAACTGGCTCGTCGTGGTGTAACTGCAGTTATGCCTGCCGAAGAAGAATTTCCATACGCAATACGCGTAGTATCTGAAATTACTGAATCAAATGGCTCCAGCTCTATGGCTAGTGTTTGCGGAAGCAGCCTGGCAATGATGGACGCCGGTGTCCCACTGGCAGCTCCAGTTGCCGGTATTGCCATGGGCCTTATCAAGGAAGGCGATCGCTTTGCCGTTCTAACGGACATCCTTGGTGACGAAGATCACCTTGGCGACATGGACTTCAAAGTTGCTGGTACTGCAGCAGGTGTTACCGCTCTTCAAATGGATATTAAGATTCAGGGTATTACTGAAGAGATCATGGAACTTGCCCTTGAACAGGCAAACACAGCTCGTAACCATATTCTCGTCGAGATGAATAAAGTTATCTCGGAATCACGTGAGTCTGTTAGCGAAAACGCTCCAGCCATGGCTATGATCAAGATCGACTCTGACAAGATTCGTGACGTGATTGGTAAAGGTGGCGCAACAATTCGGGGTATAACCGAACAAACTGGCGCCTCTGTAGACATCGACGATGACGGCAATGTTCGCATCTACGGTGAAGATGCTGAATCACGTGATGCTGCTCTGGACATGGTTAAGGAAATCACGGCAGAAGCAGAAGTTGGCAGAATCTACCAGGGTAAGGTTGCTCGAATCGTCGACTTCGGCGCATTCGTAACAATCCTTCCTGGCAAGGACGGTCTGGTACATATTTCACAGATCTCTCAAGAGAGAGTGGAAAATGTAAATGAGCATCTGGAAGAAGGTCAGGATATCCTAGTCAAGTGTCTGGATCTCGATGCCCGAGGCCGTATCAAGCTAAGCATCAAAGAAATCACCGACGAAGAAAGAGAAGGCTTCACAGCTGAGTAAAATCTTTCGACGGAGTGTCCTTGATTAGCCGACCTCTTTCCTTGTAATAGATAGTGAAAGCAAAAGAGAGAAGGAAGGCTATCAAAGCTTAGTAAAAAGAAGACAAGAAAAAGGCCGGGTTTCATATGAAACCCGGCCTTTTTTTGTGTCTTACTTTTTGCTTCTTACTATTTGTTTTGAACTTCGAGTTGTCAGCTACTTACGTAGCTGACATTTGATCAAAGCTTATAGTTCGAAGTCGATAGCAAGAGAGACCATTCTACCGAAGTTATCGTATAGACGGCTCTCGAATCCACCCTGAACAGGTAGTCGCTGTGGTTCCCAATCAAATACATTGTTAACACCTAGAGTTACGCTTCCCGCTGTATCAAAAATATCATCGAAGAAATACGTGTAACTAGCATTAGCAATATAGGACTCTGGAATTAAGTCCGGCACCGGGTAGTAGCTACCGGTTGTGCCATCCATAGTAACTTCGTCCATGTACTTGGTGATGAAGCTTGCAGCGTGATTGTTTCGAGTCCATCCCAGTCTTAGTGTTGCCACTAATTCAGGTAGAGGTGGTGACAATGCAGTGTCTGCATTACGTCGACCTCTGGCATCGATTGACACCCCGTCCAATCCGGCGTATTCGTATGTAACATAATACGCAGCATTGAATGCAGCATTGAAGCTACCCCAGTCATTCATATCCCAAGAGTAAGTAGCAGTGAGGTCAACAACATCTACAAGATTCGTGTTGATGTTATCAGCCACTCGTACTACTTCCTGAACAACGCTTGTTGCTGCGTCGCGAAGGATAACGCCGGAAGGGTTAGCAGCAACCCATGCCAGTGCTGCAACTCGGCTTGCAGAACCCGGTGTTGGGTCATAAGTCGCTGGAGTTGATCCAGTTGCTGCTAGAGCATTGTAGTACTGCTGGTTAGTAACGTCTTGAGCACCAAGTGTCACGATTCGATCCGTGTACTCGATCTCTTGATAATCGATACTAATACTCAGATTCTCGATACCTTCCCAAGTAAAACCGACATTCATGATTTCTGAATTTTCAGCTTGCAGGTTCGGGTTCTTCGAGAAGCAGGACAATACACCCAACAGATCATTTCCAGTCAGCAAATCCTGGCCTGTTCGGTTGGCGCCACAGGCTGTTCTATTAAGAGCACCTAGCTGATCGGCACCAGGGGCAAGAAAGCTTTCTCCCCAGGATGCGCGCAATGACAAGCTATCGATTGGCTGATAGCGAAATGCCACCTTCGGTGTAGTTGTGTCCAGACCTAGATCTTTAAAGTCTTCATAGCGTGCAGCAACCTGCATACTGAGATTTTCAAGAAGCGGGACTTCAAATTCCGCAAAGACCGCTCTTGTTTCAGAATCATCTCTTGATCTCAGGCCCAAAGGAGCGGTGCCACCAGCTGCATTTTGCCAGTCGATACCCGCTTTCTGTAGAGGCGAATCGTCAGATACATCCATTCTGTCACGCATGGCGAAACCGAAAGCCGCTCCCACTGTACCTGCAGGCACCTCGAAGAGATCTCCAGTTACGATGGAATCGAAAATGACCAGTTTGTCAGTTGTGAAATCATGATCACCGCTCTCGAATAGCCAATCCACGACTTCTTGAGAGTTATTGGTATACATGCCATCGGATCGATCCGCATCATAATATGGTGAACGAATATCACGTGAGGAGAACGGGTTAAAGTACTCGTCACCATTCGGGCCACCCATGCCATTAATTGCCGCCTCATAACGAACGATGTTTCCATCATAGGTGTCAACACGGCCCTGATAAGTTTGATATCCGAGCCAGGCTTCACCAGTCCAGCCGGTATCGCCTACATCAAACATCGCTCCGAGCTTATAAACCTCGGTAGTGTATTGATAACGCTCAGGGAAATAAGCAGTGTCAATAACCTGACTTGGGCTTGAGCCGACACCCTGTTCAAAACCATTCCAGATGGTATAAACGCCAACTCCGTACGCGCCCGGTGTAAGTTGCTGTCCAGTTGGGTTTGCTGGGTGATTAGCAGGAACTGCCGCTTCGTCATACCAAGTAGAGTTCATTGGGGTAACAGGCTCTGTCGTGAAAATCGATTCGCGATAGCTGTCTGCCACTTGAAATTCTATAGTCAATTTATCATTAACTTCGAATTGCGCGTTGCCATAGAACACATAATCATTGGCTTCGCGGTTGTAATCTGTCCACTGGCCGTAGTGAAATCCACACAGAAAGCCTGCATAAGGGAAGCCGCTCTGCTGGCTACCTTTCTGAGCCTTGTCGGTTATTTCATTGCCGTAAGTGCCACAGCTTGGGTCAAGATAAGCGGCGCCTGAATCATAGTGATAGTGACCTGGGGCACCAATAAACGTGGAGTTTTCTATCTGAAGAAACTTACCACGCTCTTCTCTTTGTAGTGGAGTCTTACGTCCGACTTCCAAGGCAGCAACTACATTTAGCCTGCCCATAGTCTTGCCCCAAAGAACGCCTAGCTTGGGTTCTTCGAAATCGCCGCCGTCGTCTCTGTTATAGAATGTGCGAATGCGCAAACCATCATATTCTTTAACAGGGATGATGTTTACCACACCGGCCACCGCATCGGAGCCGTATAGTGCAGAACCACCGTCGAGAACTACCTCGATTCTGTCGGTAGCAATATCGGGCAGGATCGCCGAGATTGCACCTGCATTTACGTTTCTGCGACCATCGAGAAGGGTAAGCGTACTACCTACACCCAGACCTCGAAGGTTGAATTGTGCAGAGTTGGAATCCTGACCACCGCCAGCACCACCGAGAACGTTGGCAACTGTATCCACGTTCTGTGTGTAGGTTAGGTCACGAATGTATTGCCCGATATTGGCTGAGCCATAGCTGAGCAGAGTTTCCTGATCAACTGTGTCTACTGGGCTGGCGCCGGTGAAGGCACTGTTCCGAATAAAGGAACCCGTAACAACGATCTGTTCGACCGCGTCATCGTCTTGCGCTAATAGAGGCGGAGCGGATCCGATTGCCAGGCTAATGCCGGCAAAGATCGCTGTGCGCCTCAGATGAGTTTTCATACTTGTGGGGGTTTTGGTCATTATTTTTAGTACTCCAGTGCTTACTTCTGTGATTTTGTGTTTTTATCAGTGTTGCACCTGATGTCGAGAATGTGTCTTCCCTTTGTCACCAAGTTAACGAGCTGGTACTACAGTAACGTTACGATAGTATTTTCAATACTCACGCGCTTCCGATAGTGCGCCTAAAAGAGGCAGATGTCCTGCTTTATTTAGGATTAAGTTACTGATAACTGTAATTTTTAGTAACATTTTGATCGTAATCAGTAAAAAGCAGTTCATCATTCACGCTTCATAGCTATAAATTCGACGAATAAGGCCTGTCGGAGGCCAGATTTAATTGAAATAAAGCTGTTGAGGAGTAATCTTGCTCCTCGTTTACATCTCAACACGTTAGATCACCCGTTGAGCTAGTCAAATATTAGCTACAGACAGCGAAATTCTGCAATAATACGGAAAATAAGAAAACTCACTTCCAGGAGGGACTGCCCAGTGAAACCAGCCATTATCCAACTCTTTAAGACCCCGTTCTTTAGACTGAATTCTTTAGCCATGTACGCCCTTTTCCTGTTGCCTTCCTTGGCGAATGGTCAATCTGATGAAATCACCTTTCATAAAGATATTGAGCCTATTCTTCAGCGCAGCTGCCAAAATTGCCACCGACCCGCTGGCGTGGCGCCAATGTCTCTGGTTAGTTATGACGAAGTCGCTCCATTTGCAGGACTTATTGAGTACAAGACTGGGCTCCGAGATAGAGCAGGAGCAATGCCTCCCTGGTATATGGAGAAAGACATTGGTATTCAGGGTTATAAGAATGACCCCTCTCTTAGCGATGAAGAAATTGCCGCCATCTCCGCCTGGGCTCGATCAGGCACACCCAAGGGCAATGCAGCCGATGCCCCAGAGCCTATGGAATTCGACGATAGCCTTAAATGGACGGCGGGTCAGCCAGATCTAATCGTCAATACTAACGATGTGACCAAGTTGGCTGGAACACCCGATTGGTGGGGTGAGATAGACCGTATTAATATCGGGTTGGAGGAAGATCGTTACGTAAAGTCTGTAGAGATTGTTGAAGTCAACGATGTGGACATGCAAGGTGGCTCCGGCCGGGATACAGTAGGTGGACGATTTATTTTCCACCACATGATCTGGAGCACTGCTGAACTGGATGAAAATGGTGAACGTGTTGAAGATACCACCACTGGATGGCCGGTTCATGAAGTAGGTCGAAACCCGGATATCTTCGATGAGGATGCTGGCCGCCTGCTTAGAGCTGGTACATTTATCGTTTCAGATTCAGTGCATATGCATTCGAACGGCAAGGATACTACTGCCCATCTAGAAATAGGATTCCGTTTTCATCCTGTTGGATATGAGCCTAAGTTTGAGCGTGCGACTCTGGGTCTTGGTAACGGTGTTGACATAAGCATCGCAGGTGATGAGAAAGATCAGGAATTGCATGCCTATGTAGCGCTTCAGGACCACACCAAGATAATCACTTTTGAGCCCCATCTCCATGCGCCTGGCGAAAGAATGTGTCTGGAAGCTATCTGGGGTTATACGGTAGAGACTCTGTCCTGTGTTGGTTACGATCACAACTGGGTTCGAGGATATGCCTATGATAACGACACGGCTCCAATTCTTCCCAAAGGAACAATTCTTCATATTACCGGTTATATGAACAACACGGACACCAATCCAAATGTACCTGATCCAAGAAATTGGCAGGGATCTGGAAATCGCTCCGTTACCAATATGTTTATTGACTTGGGTATGCGCGTGAAACTGACTGATGAGCAGTTCTTCGAAGAAATGGAAAAGCGCAGAGCTAGTTTGAATCTTGGACCTAATGACCATGTCATTGGCTGTCCACTATGTGCGGCACCTCTAGTGGTGCCAGTTATATCAGATGAGGAACCATCCTCGGATGAACTAAGTAACGAAGTAGCGTTACAGGAGACGGAATAGAAATGAAATACTTGAGGGAAATGTCAGGCCTAGGTCTGGGAAAACTGGCTGTATTGTCATTAACTGCGGCGCTTCTTACGCAGGCAGCATTTGCTGATACCTATATCAAGGGTCAGCATGTTGAGCCTGCATTTGAGGGATGGCGTCCGAATGATGATGGAACATTCAATCTCATGTTCGGTTATATGAACGAGAACTGGGAAGAAGAGCCTAATGTAGATATTGGTGATAATAACTTCTTCTCGCCTGGTGATGCTGACCGTGGTCAGCCTACTCACTTTCTACCTCGCCGTAACCGTTTTACCTTTGAAGTAACGGTTCCTTCTGATTGGGGTGATCGTGAACTGGTATGGACTTTGAACGTAAATGGAGTAGAGCGTAAAGCCTATGGAACTCTGGTGCCGGATTATCTTGTAGATAATATGGTGATCGCTTCTGAAACAGGTTCTTTGGGCGCTGGAACCAGTAGCCCCGAATCTCGATTAAACGTTCCACCCGTTGTGACCGTGCAGGGTGATAATATTCGAACGGTTCGCGCTGGTCAGCCTATGGAATTAGCAACTCTTGTTGCTGACGATGGTCTACCCACTCCTGATGACCCCGTTGCGGATGCTATTCGTTTCGCCGGATTTTTTGGTGGGCCTCTGGCTGCTGCCCTGATTACTGAAGAAAATGTTCTTCAACGTCGCTTGATGTCTCCGCCTGCTAAGCCAACAGTGGACAAAGTTAATGGTCTGTTTCTTTCCTGGAATGTGTATCGTGGCGAAGGTAATGTTACTTTTGATCCGCCTATGCCTAAGCCTTGGGAAGATACTCGTACCAGTGCTAACTCTCCTTGGGGTGCATTGTGGATGCCACCTGCGGTTCCTGAAGACGGCATGTATAACGTTGAGGTGACTTTTGATGAGCCTGGTACTTACGTGTTGTGGGGGCGGGCCGATGATGGCGGTCTTTACCATGATGGGTTTATTACGGTGAATGTTACTGAGTAAATTTTCTTTACTTCGTATTGAAAAAGGGCGGTTTTACTGCCCTTTTTTTATGCCTTGGGGTTTTGGAAAAGATGGGTTTTGAGTATTGATTTTTCTTGGGTCGCAGCCTCTTGTTTCTTCGGGTTCTACTTCTAACCTTTAATAGTTTTGCTTCGCAATGGGTCGCTACATATTTCGACGGTACTGCCCGCCAACCTCAAAAAAGGTGTCAGTGATCTGACCTAGAGAGCAATAGCGCACGGCGTTCATTAGTTCGGAAAATACATTCTCGTCATTTATGGCTGCTTCTCTTAATCTGGCAAGTGCCGCTTCAGAATTATTGGCGTTCTTGGCATGAAATTCTGCAAGGCGTTTAATCTGACTTTGTTTCTCTGCTTCTGTTGATCGAGCAAGTTCTATATTCAGTTCGGGCTCTGGATTTGGGTTTAGGAAGGTGTTGACGCCAACTAGCGGTAGGCTTCCATCATGTTTGCGATGTTCGTAGAGCATAGACTCATCTTGAATCTTGCCGCGTTGGTATCCGGTTTCCATTGCGCCGAGCACGCCACCCCGTTCTGAAATTTTTTCAAACTCTTGTAGTACTGCTTCTTCTACCAGGTCAGTTAGCTCTTCGATTATGTAGGAACCCTGGTTCGAATTTTCGTTTACTGCCAATCCCCATTCCTTGTTGATGATCAGCTGGATTGCCATCGCTCTTCGCACCGACTCTTCGGTAGGCGTGGTGATGGCTTCATCATAGGCGTTGGTGTGTAGGCTATTGCAGTTGTCGTAGACGGCAATTAGGGCCTGTAAAGTGGTTCGAATATCGTTGAAGGACATCTCCTGGGCGTGGAGTGATCGTCCTGATGTTTGGATATGGTATTTCAATTTCTGGCTGCGCTCGTTGGCGCCGTAACGGAAACGCATGGCTGTTGCCCAGATTCGTCTCGCCACTCGACCCATTACTGTGTACTCAGGGTCCATGCCATTGGAAAAGAAGAAACTGAGATTGTGGGCGAAGTCGTCTACTTCCATTCCCCTCGCCAGATAAGCTTCGACAAAGGTAAATCCATTGGAGAGGGTGAATGCCAGCTGTGAGATAGGGTTGGCTCCAGCTTCGGCTATGTGATATCCAGAGATAGAAACGGAATAGAAATTGCGCACTCGATTTGCGGTAAAGTATTCTTGAATATCTCCCATCACTTTCAAGCTGAATTCTGTGGAGAAGATGCAGGTATTCTGTCCCTGATCTTCTTTCAAGATATCTGCCTGAACTGTGCCGCGCACATTTTCTAATGCGTTCGCTTTGATTGTGTCGTATTCAGATGGGTTTGGTTCGGCGTCGTTTTCCTGAATGAATTTCTCTAGTTGCTGATCGATGGCCGCATTCATATACATCGCGAGAATGGTAGGCGCTGGACCATTAATAGTCATCGATACAGACGTGGTGGGGCTGCACAAGTCAAAGCCGTCATAGAGAGCTTTGATGTCATCCAGAGTGGCAATGGATACGCCGGAGTTCCCGACCTTTCCATAAATATCTGGTTGCTCAGCTGGATCGAAACCGTAGAGGGTTACTGAATCAAATGCTGTAGACAGACGCTTCGCTTCTGAATGCTCGGATAGCTGTTTAAAACGTTTGTTTGTTCTAAAGGCGTCGCCTTCGCCGGCGAACATTCGAGTTGGATCTTCTGATTCCCGTTTGAATTGGAAAACCCCAGCGGTAAATGGAAAGCGTCCGGGAACATTTTCCAATAGCAGCCATTTCAGTAATTCACCGTGGTCCTCAAATCTTGGTAATGCGACCCTTGGTACCTTGGTGCCGGACAGGGAAGTGCGGGTGAGTTCGGTGCGAATTTCACGATCGCGGACTTTAACCACATACTCTTCGCCAGTGTAATCCTGTTTAAGCTGCGGCCAGGATTCCAATAGCTTCTTGGCCTTGCCATCCATTGCCTGATCTTTCTTCTTGATCAATTCGTCAAGGGTGGAGCCGTCCTGGGAATTGGCTTCCAGCATGTTCTTGCTTGCCAGCAATTGCTGTCTTTCTCGGGCGAGTGTCGCCTGCTCGGCTACCTGCGAATGATAGTCACGAATGGTCTCGGCAATCTCGGCAAGATAGCGCTGGTGTTGAGCGGGGATTATCAGCGTGCGCTGAGTGGATACTTTTGACGTTGCTACTGCCAATCTTGATTCATATTCTGAAAGTCCGTGTTCCCGAAGTAGAGGTACAAGCGCCTGGTACAGGGCAGTTATTCCATCATCGTTGAATTTGGAAGCGATGGTACCGAATACTGGCATCTCATCTGGCATGGAGGTAAAAGCTTCTCGGTTTCGCTGAACCTGCTTGCAAACATCGCGCAGTGCATCTTCACTGCCTTTTCTATCGAATTTATTTATTGCGAATACATCGGCATAGTCCAGCATGTCGATTTTCTCGAGCTGACTTGCTGCTCCGAATTCTGGAGTCATCACGTAAAGTGAAGTATCAACGAATGGTACGATACCGGCATCGCCCTGACCGATGCCCGGGGTTTCAATAATGATCAAGTCGAAGCCGGATACTTTCAGAGCGTTGATTATTTCCGACAGTTGTTCTGGTATTTCGACAGAGGCGTTTCTGGTGGCGATGGATCGCATGAAAATATTGGGATGGCTAATGGCATTCATTCGAATGCGATCACCCAATAAGGCGCCACCTGTCTTTTTTCTAGTAGGGTCAATGGCGATTATGGCGATGTTCAAAGAGTCATCGCTGTCTTGTCGGAATCGTCGAACGATTTCATCTGTGGAAGATGATTTTCCGGCTCCACCTGTGCCGGTAATTCCTAATAGGGGGGTTTGTGTAGTGCTTTCGGCCTTGGCTGCCAACTCTTGTAAATCGTTCTCCTGGTATTGGCTGTTCTCTATTCCCGTAATAACTCTGGTTAGAATGCCCCGGTCACCAGTAGAAAGCTCAGCTATGGCTGGAGCAGCTGCCCTTTGTTCTCCTTCTTCGCAGCGCTTGAGCATGTCGTCGATCATGCCTTGTAATCCGATAGTCTGACCATCAGCAGGGGAATAAATCTTAGTTACTCCATAGGCGTGCAGTTCTTCGATTTCTTCAGGAATGATGACGCCGCCGCCACCACCAAAAATTTTAATGTGAGAAGCGTCGAGCTCCTTGAGCTTGTCCACCAGGTATTTGAAGTATTCAATATGGCCGCCTTGATAAGAGCTGATAGCAATGGCATCAACATCTTCCTGTACAGCAGCTTCAACGATGTCTTGAACAGATCTGTTATGGGCGAGGTGAATTACTTCGGCGCCACTGGACTGCAGAATGCGGCGCATGATGTTGATGGCAGCATCATGGCCGTCGAACAGACTGGCAGCGGTAAGGAAGCGAATCCACTTATGGTCGCTGGAAATGTCTGCAGACTTTTTCGCTGCTTGCTTAATTGATACTACGCCCAAGGACAACCCCCGTATGCCTTAAAGAATGGGACCCGAGAGCCAAATCGAAAGATCGCTCTCAGGGGCGCATATAATAGCGTAATCTGGGCTGCACTTCATATGAAGGAGCCATATGAAGGGATCAGCCATGCAGCGCATAGGGGCAAGCTCATACAGATAGCTCACTGAATGGGGTGATTGCGAAGGAAGGCAAGAAGCGCTGCTGCGGGGCCGAACCTGTTGGCCTGAACATAGTACAATATATCAAATATCGTATTTGTAGCAGCCCTCATGATTGAAACATGGATAGTTTTTACCCTGCTTGCCGTCACTATGCAGTCGGTACGCACTGCGGGTCAGAAAAAAATCTCAGAAAAAATGTCGATTCAGGCAACGACACTTGTTCGTTTCCTATTTGGGCTTCCTTTCGCAATAGCCTATTTTCTTGTACTCAAGAATCAGTATCAGATTGACAGTATTGCTGTGGATGGGGGTTTTTTCATGCCGGCCAGTCTTGCGGCTCTGGCGCAGATAATTGCAACAGTCTGTCTAGTCAAGGCCTTAACACTCAAGAATTTCGCAGTAGCCACAGCGCTAAGCAAAAGCGAGGCCATCCTCACTGCAGTTCTCGGTTCTTTGTTGTTCTCGGCTGGTCTCAGCCTTATTGGCTATTTCTCCGTGGTTCTGGGGGTTGTCGGCGTGCTGGTGGCGGCCAAATGGAAAGTCAGCCTGCGGGATTTATCTGACAACCAGAGTATCCGATATGGGCTTGGCGCCGGTCTTGGCTTTGCTTTGGCGTCTCTCTGGCTTAGGCAGTCGTCTTTGTCTCTGGAGCTGCCGCGCTTACTAAGTGCGGCTACCGTATTGGTGTACATGGTGGCTTTGCAGACATTAATCTGCGGGGTTTGGATAACTGTGACCGATAGAGTCCAATTCTCACTGATTAAGTCCAATCTGCCGGCATCGCTGTTTATCGGTTTTACCAGTGTCGCCGGGTCTATCGGTTGGTTCACAGCGATGAGTTTACAAAATGCGGCCTTAGTTAAGACTCTTGGCCAGACTGAGTTTGTAGTGACGCTGTTGATTACTTACTTCTACTTTGGTGAAAAGATCAGTCGTCAGGAATATTTGGGGATTGCGTTGGTTTTTCTTAGTATCGTTTTTCTGATCTATGCCTAAGTGTAATGGGGCCCTTTTTACATAAATGGCTATTAGGTCCAGCGGAGAAATTCTTTGAGCGCTCCAGTCAATATTCTTGGTATTCATTTATATTGTGTTGTCTCCATCATGTTTTGCGCCCACTATTGGCTTAAGCTCAAGCTGCTCTTATTCATTGAGGATGAGCCATTGGGGCTAGGCACTGGGAAAGGAGGTATTGAGGAAAGTCTATGATTTGTTTGCTGTCGGACTATTTCAAAAGTGGCGTCGCGCAATTGTCTCAAACAACCGGAGTTTTGGTATTTGTGCTGTTGCTGTCCTCCTGTGTAAATTCAGACGTCTTTGTGCCTCTAGATTTTGTGGATATCAGTGATATTGTTCCCAATATCTATCCGCAAATTCAACTTGATGTGCGCTATTACTCGGATAACAATTTTGTAGGCAAGAAAATTGATGGTTATGAAGCTGAAAAGGTCTATCTTAACCGTCGAGCTGCAGTCGCTCTGCGATCCGTGCAAATAGAGTTGAGTGAAATGGGGCTAGGCCTAAAAGTATTCGATGGTTATAGACCTCAGCGCGCAGTGGATCATTTCGTACGCTGGGCAAAGGACTTGAATGATCAGAAAATGAAGGCGTCCTTTTATCCGCATGTTGAAAAAGAGAATTTATTTCGCGATGGCTATATTGCGGAGCTGTCCGGTCATTCTCGAGGATCCACAGTTGATCTAACGCTCGTAGACCTGGCTACCGGGAATGAAATCGATATGGGTTCGCCCTATGATTTTTTCGACTTATCATCATGGCCATCCAGCAATGAGGTGAGTGATGAGCAAAAACTAAATCGTGCGAGACTGCGCGCGTTTATGCAAAGACACGGTTTCTATCCGCTCGAGCAAGAGTGGTGGCATTTTACCTTAGAAAATGAATCCCACCCTGCTACTTTTTTCGATTTTATTATTCAATAAGGGCTTACTCAAAAGACTAGTACAATAAGGGTGGTCAACAATTTTGTCTAAGGTATACCGAATAGAAGCCCTACAAATGCGAGTCTTCGAATGAGCAAGAAGAGGTAATCATGAATAAAATAAGAGCTCGAGCGCAGTTACAATTTCCGACTGTTCTGTTAACTCTAATCAGCATTATTCAGGCTTTAGCTCTCGAGCTACTGTGGTCCAAAATAGTGGAAAGTGAATTTCTCTGGACTCTGAATGCTGAGGCACTTATCGGCTGGGGCATGTTGTCTGTAGCCTTTCTGGCGATACTACAAATTTGGGTTATGTACTCTTCAATGGTTATGGGTTTTGTGTGGCTTCCCTCTATGCGAGATTCGATTGTGCCTTTCATTATTGGCATTCAAGAATTCATGTTGATAACGCTAATCGATGAGAGCTTTAGCTCTCTCTGGCTCTATGTGCTGGCTTCAGCGTTTGCAACTGCTCATTGGATTTCCCACAGCAGTATGCGGCGGGCGCGTCAAGATCCTGAGAATGCTGAGTTTTTTGGTAAGATGGAACCTGCCAAACTGCGTGACTTTCTTCCGGCGATTTTCATAGTTGGCCTTTTTGTTTTCTTTGGCTTATTGATAGACCTTAGCGGCAGCATAATTTGGATAATAATAACGGCCCTGTTGTGTGCCAATATTGTTACTGTGGTGCAGATGTACTTTTCGAGAAGACTGTGGGGCTCGATAATGGCTCTAGAATAGTGAGCATGGTCTTTCTTATCTATCCCTAAAGGTCATTATTGACATCGTTGATGTCAATAATGACAATGTGGGAATGAACCTTATCGCCAGTAATTCCCTCTCTAGCTATAAATCCAGTCCCCTGAAGGCAATGCTGGAGGGCTACGATTGCCCTGCGATTCTGGTTTCGGCCGACTACGAGATTCTGGCAACAAATAACCGCTACCGTGAAGCATTTGGTGAGATCGATTTCAGCCAGACCAACCATTGCTATGTTATCTCCCACGGCTACAAGGTCCCATGCGATCAAGCCGGCGAAGACTGCCCTCTAGGAGCAGCTAAAAAATCAGGTCACAAGGCCCGCGTACTTCATATACATCAAACCCCAAAAGGCCAGGAACATGTAGACGTGGAGATGCTGCCTATTTTTGATGATGAAGGGGAGCTGAGTTTCTTTGTCGAATTGCTGCATCCGGTTCCTCTGGCTAGCGGAAATGTACGTGATCAGGAAATGGTAGGAGAAAGCGAGGCCTTTAAGCAGATGCTTAGCAAGGTGTCGCGAGTGGGTAGAACCGATGCTTCGGTGTTATTGCTCGGGGAATCAGGAACGGGTAAGGAACTGGCAGCACGCGCTATCCACATGGCCAGCAGCCGCAAAGACAAACCATTGGTTACGTTGGAATGTGCAGGCTTAAGCGATTCACTATTTGAGAGCGAATTGTTCGGTCATGTAAAAGGAGCTTTTACTGGCGCTCACTCTAATAAAAGCGGTCTGGTTGAGCTTGCCGATGGTGGCACGCTATTTCTTGATGAAATTGGTGACATCCCTCCATTGATGCAGGTAAAACTTCTGCGCCTGTTGGAAACCGGAACATTTCGATCTGTGGGAAGTGCGGAAGTCAGGCGTTCAGATTTTAGATTGATTTGTGCAACCCATAAAAATCTCTTCCAGATGGTGGAGGAGGGCAGCTTCAGGGATGATCTTTTCTATCGAGTTAATGTATTCCCAATAGCCATGCCAGCGCTTCAAGAACGAAATTCTGACATACCTCTGCTGGCGAAGGCTCTGCTAAAAAAGATGAGTGGAGAGAAACATTTTCGCCTTACTGAGTCTGCTATCAATCGATTACAAAAAATAATCTATAGGGGCAACATCAGAGAACTACGAAATTTATTAAGCCGTGCTTTAGTGATGGCGGATACTGAAATAATAAATGAAGATGTTATCGAGCTTTGTATTGATCAGGAAGTGTTGGTGACAGGTCAGGCGGGCACTGCAAGTTCCAGCACGAAAACAATAGCTGAAGTACCCGGTTCGCAGGATCTAAAGACTCAAGAAAAAGAACATCTATTAAAACTAATTGCACAATGTGATGGAGACAAATCTATGGCAGCCGGACTTGCGGGGATTAGTCTTAGGTCTCTCTATCGAAAACTCGGCCCGGTTAGTAATCAGTCTAGTTAACAGCCGGTCCCGTTACCAATCGCTCCAACAAACAAACCCCTTCGTTCAGCTAGTCGCTGTAACTCACGCCCATGCCGTCCCTCACATCATTGGTAACTCCGTACGTAGCTATTGGATAGCGTAGTCCGTTGGCGGAGAGGTGTTTTAGACCGTCAATGATTTTCGGCAGGAAAGATGGTGGCAAAGCCATTAACAATTCGTCTTCCATTACGCCTCCATAGCGCCGCTCTGCAAAGCAGGGTATAGACAGGCTTGGTTCTCCAGTAGCCAAGGCTCGGCCCCATGAGTCTGCACAGGAAGATTCGCCAACGCAGCCCCATTCAAGCTTCTTGTATCCAGTCCACTGCAATCCATTGATCAATAGAATCATCTGGGCAGGCGTTGCATAGATAAGACAAATATCAGGCGGGTTAAGTCGGCCACTAGTAAGGGGGCTAACTGCCATGGCTTCATAGCGACCAGAGGGCACGACGTCCATAGCGTGTTGATGTGCGCTGGCATTTTCAAGATCTGCATACCAGACGCCACTCATACGATCACCGGATAGCCACTCCTCGTCTCTAGGATGCAAGCCAATGACAGTTTTACATTGAGCGCCCACCAGATCTTCGGCAGTAATCCCTACCGTCCAGCCATTTCTCGATGCCATACCAACGATCTGATCTGTAGTGTGAATAGCAGTGGGGCGGCGCACACGAGGAATTGCCTCCATGTCCTCAGCTTTTTCAAAAAGTTTCATGCCTATTGGAGTAGTTCTGATTCGCAGATACTTGTTCAGAGACTCAACTAATTCCTTGAAATTTAGATTCTGAAGGTCTGTAGCAATAGGTTTGGTAGTTGAGTTGGAGTTAACGTCGCTCATGTGATCCTCTGGTTTTCTGAATTTTTTCCTACTTACTGTTAAAGACAAATACTCCCTTCCAGTTATCGGTGGGAGGTGTTTCTTTGAATTGGGATACTCGATCAAGGAAAATTTGGCACAGAGGGCTATTTCTGCCCGATTCTTGCAGTTCGAAAAGCAGGGATTCGGCTTCATTCCACTTTTGCTCTCGATAAAGATGCAAGGCAAGCTCAAATTTCTTGGCTTCTTCAAGTCGCTCTGGCGTCACATCCTCCTGGGATGCTATGAGTTCGAAAATGCGCACGGATTCCGATTTGCCGGCAACACAAACTTCGTCCAGTTCTTGATACGCAAATTCCGGCGCCGCATTTTTGCTGCTTTCGCTTACTATAGTATTCACATGGTAGAGGCGAGTAAGACCTTCGAGTCGAGCGGACAGGTTTACTGTGTCACCGATTACTGAATAATTTAGTCTGTTGTTTGAGCCCAGGTTGCCTGCAACTACCAGGCCGGTATTTATGCCTATACATGCATTGAGGCGGCCGTCAGCTTGCTTTAGTGCGAGCTCAATCTCCAGAGCAGCTTCGATGGCATTGCTTGTATCGTGTTGCCCTTTAATTGGCACGCCAAATAGAGCCATTACGGCATCACCATTGAACTTATCAACTACACCCTGCTTAGCTTCGATGATGTCACTTATCTTGCTTAGTACTTCATTGAGAGCTCCGAGAACTTCTTTTGGTGATTTGTTTTCGCAATAACTGGTAAAGCCCTGGATATCTGAAAAGAGGATGGTAGCGGTTCGCTCTTCTCCACCTAATTCCACAGGGTTGCTCAATAATTCTTCCGCGATTTGATGTGACACGACTTTGCCCAGCAGGTCTCTTACCTTTTCCTTTTCGGCGAGGCCCTTCGCCATGGAATTTACCGAGTCTGCCAGATCACCTATTTCGTCTTTAGAATTTATTTCGACAGTCTGTCCGTAATCTCCTTGCTCTATTTTTTTGACGGCATGAGCGAGTTTAGAAACAGGCTTAGTGATTGAGCGAGCGAGAAGCAATACGGCGAGCAAGCTGGCTATTAATATTCCAAAATAGAAGCGAACCAGGAGTTCTTGAAACTGTACAACGTTCTCATTGTTTTCATCATAGGAGCGTTGTATTACTGCAAATATCTGTAATGGGTCGCTGCCGGTACCGTAGAGTGGGCGAACTAGTGAAGTGAATTCTTCGCCGTCGTAGTTTATACGCTGCAGTTGATTGCTTGGTGAAAAATTAAAATCAATTTGAGTTTCCAGTAGCGGTTGCTGAGTCCGCGGCAGTGTCGAAACAATCATTTCAGGGGTTGTGTTGTTTTCGACTTTGAGTATGCTGATCTCCGAAACTGTTGTTTCCTTAACTTGTTCTACAAAATCGTCATCAAGTGCAAAGCCGCCAATTATCCACGCGACCTGACGCGGTAAGTACATGGGCAGGGCAATTAGCTGAAACGGCATCTCGGATATCGTGACTATAGTTTCAGACCTTCCTTCTTCACTAGCATCGGCCTCTTCGAGTAAGCTAAGCCAGGAGTCTTCGAGGATATCGAAGCCTTGAGTTTCGGTATCAACGATTACTCGAAAATCAAGGTCAGTGATCATCAGCATATCTGCGCTATCTAGAGAGCGGTCCATCACATTGAGCGCCGCATCGAAGAGAGTCGCTGGATCTGACGCCGCAAAGGCTGTGCGAAATCCGAAGTCCCAAGTCAGGCTACTGGTAATTGCTTGTAGGGTTGTGGCTTGTTGTTCTCTCGTATAGTCGAATACGTCCGCTCCAAGTTCCAGATAGCTGTTAATTGTTTCTTCGGTGTATTCAGTATTGTTTGCATTGACATAATAGAAGATACCGCCCAGAACAGGAGTTAATAGTGCTAGTAGAAACACGATGAGTCTGACTCGAAAACTTCGGAAAGAAAGAGAAAATTTCAAGGCATGAATTCCTGAATGTTCACTTCAGTTTATTAGGAAGTTGATGTGTTCTTGGTGCCAACACAGTTGTCCAACGTTATCGATAGCGCTTTCTATTTGCGGAAGGTGCGCGTCGAATGCGGCGATCCCTTATAAGTTCGAGGCTCAGTGAAACTTCAGTATCCTGCGTCTCCGAAATAGTAATAGATTGCGTCATAGTATTTTCGTCAGCGGATAGTCGTGAATGCCAGACTTTCAGCCTGTAATCTCCTGCCTGGAGATTTTGAATAGTTGCGACTCCCGAGTCGTCACTGATCGCCATCTTGTCGGATTCGCCCACATAGATATAGGCCAACATCCAGTCATGGATATTACATCCTATTTCTACTACGCCAGGCATATCGAAGGACACGGCGGGTTGGCTTTCATCAGCCATGCCATACAAGGGGGTATCAAAAGTTTTAACCGATGAGAATGAATAAACGTGGTGGAGAATATCATCACTATTGGGGAAGCGAATTCTACTTCCTGCTGTTATCAACGTTATCCCTGGCACGAACTCCTTATCGACCTGATCAATTTCTACATCGTTGGTTTCAATATTCTCCAAACTTACATTTTCCGGGCCGAAAAGTTCAATAACAACATCTGCCAAATCATTGCCGTCTGAGTCTGCCAACTTCACGCTTAGGGTTTGAGCGAAGCTGTGGCTGCTAAAAGAAATAGCCAATAAGAAAAATAGATGCTTGGAATTGATAAGGAATAACCTCTCTAGCTGATTAGTTAAAAAGTGCCTAAAAATTATGTACGAAACTTACAGCAACAATATCGTTTTCGTAGTTACTATGTTCTGAGCCGTCAATGTTATAGAGAGAGTAGCTTATGTTGATAGAGGAATCTGTTCCCGTCGGCAAGCTAGCTCCCAGCGACCAGGCACTGGTGTTTGCCTCAATTTGATAGGCATACCAACCCTCGGAGAAAGCAGAGTCGGAATACACAGCTTCTGAAATTTTATATAGATGAAGAGTGGGGTGCTTGGTAGTAGAGATAATTACGCCGTCGGTGTAGCGATAGTCTGCGCTCAATAAAACACCATTTTCAAATGCATACTCCAGTGTCGTAAACAAAGTGGTGGCTTCGAAATCGTATATTTCTCCGGGTTGTCTTTGAGAAGGATCGTCATAAATAAGAGCAAGGGTATTGGGATCAGCTGGAAGCGAATCTGCTCGACTTATTTGATGCTCGACGCCACCATTAAAAAGCCAGGCCGCTGATATGCGCTTCTGGTAAGAGAAAGATGCAGTTACCAAGTTGTTATCACGTGCATCTCCTTCGAGCTCCGAATGAGAGAAAGACAGGTCAAAACCAAGTTTCGGCGCATAGGGCCCGAAACCAGATTTGTGGATGTAACTGAGTGAGCCACCCCATCTGAGCTGGTCAAAGCCTTCAAAATCGTCATATTTACTAGCGGAAACAAGTCCGGACAAGGTAAGGGAGTTATCGACATTAAGTTGAACGAGCTTGCCGTGGGTATATTCCACTCTAAAAATCTGGGAATTTAACTCACCTGCGGAGTCCAGTGATCGAGTGATATTACCTTCCTCGGAAGCGCTGAGGCTTAACTGAGAAAAGGTATTCGAAAATGCCGTCGAGCTCATCAGGGAACTGCTTAGGGCAGCGACAGTAAGTATTGCTAATCTGGGTGCTGAAGTAATCATCGCTGTAGTGTACAAGCAAAACAGGACTTTCGGAATGTGGGCTTTACAAATCAGCTCTACCGGCATACCTTTTAACTTATCAATAGAGACACTGTTGGGCTTTGATAGTGCCCGCAGTAAATAGGAGTTCACCATGTCACACTTAAACCAGATCAAGGTCGCCTCGGCCCTGCTGGGTCTGTCCTTCGCAATAGGCTCAAGCCTTAGCTTGGCCCAGGATGCCAGTAGACCTGACCTAACCGGAATTTGGACCAATGCATCTTTGACCGGCCTGAGCCGCCCTAGAGGTGTGGAAGACCTGATAGTTAGCCCTGAAGTGGCTCAGGAGATTGCTGCCAATACTTCGATAGCCGGAATAGCACCGGGTGATTTTGATGAGAGTGCGCCGACTAATGCTGCTGATGGCGCTCCTCCTGCTGGAAGCATCGATTTCGGATTGCGCGGATACAATTCTTTCTGGACTGACCCGGGAACAGTTCTGGCAATGGTGAAGGGTGAATTTAGAACTTCTTACATAGTGGATCCACCCAATGGTCGAATTCCGCGACTTGAATCTCCAAACTCCGGCTTCGAGAGGCGCGGTTTTGGCAGTCGTTACCTTACAGGAGTAGGTGGCAATACAGGTCCAGAAGACATGCCCCTTGCTGAACGGTGCCTGCTAGGTTTCGGCAATACAGCAGGACCAGGAATGATGGGTACGCTTTACAATAGCACCTACCAATTCGTGCAGACTGACGATTATGTGCTGGTCAGTGTTGAAATGGTGCATGATGCGCGAATCATCCCAACTTTTGATTCGGCGGAAGAGGCACGCGCGAATCGTCGACCTTCGGTTCTTAAGCCATGGCTAGGTGATTCTGTGGGCTGGTACGAAGATGGAACTTTAGTTGTGGAGACTGTAAATATTAATCCTGCTCAAATGGCAGAGAGTTCAGTTCCTATAACAGATGATGGAAGAATCACGGAACGATTCAGCAAATACTCTGAAACTGAAATTTTCTACTCGTTTACAGTTGAAGATCCCAATATATACATTCAGCCATGGACAGCCGAGTTGAGTTTTCATGCGACCGATGGACAAATGTACGAATACGCATGTCACGAAGGTAACTATGCTATGCCAGGAATTCTTGCTGGTGCGCGTCGACTCGAAGCGGAAGAAGCAGCCAAATAAATCGTAGAGGAGTGGGGTCGTATAGTTCAGCAGATACGATCCCGTCTCTTGCCCCTTTTAGTTGTGCCCATCTTTTTAAATACTGATGCCTCGATCTTTTCGCGTTACAGTGGTGAAAATTAAAGCGAAGCAGCTTATGTGCAAGGGATTGGCATAGTTCAGTTAGTGCATTTACTTAGGCACATCATAAGTTCGAATGTGATTGAATAACCAATAGTCAAAATAGTCTGCAAGAGACGAAAGATCGTATTTTTCCGATTCAACTTCTTCTATTAGGATATTCAAATCATCGAGAAGTTTTCGGTGGTTGGCTTTATGCTGAGTAGAGACTTTGTTATCAATATGTTTTTCTTCTTCTTGAAAATGGTATTTCGAATAAAGGACTAACATTCGCAATTCTTTTGCGGCTTCCTGATAGTCATTATTTCTCTGAGTTCGAAGATATAGGTGATTAACATGATTCATCAGCGCAATGTGTTGTTTGTCTATTTCCGGATGCCCGGTTTCAAGGTCTTTAGACCATAGCAGAAGCCTTTTACTAGACGAGGGCTTATCATTGAATAGATCCCAATACTCCTGATCGCTCATGAGTTCGTGTGATATTGTTTCAGCCGTGATCTCGCGAACTAGTTCGGCTGCAGATTTTGGATCATAACTAAGCAAATTTTTTTTATGTATATTTAAAGCCAGCTCTCTATGGAGCAAGGCATGAGCCCTTAGGTCACTGAATCCAGCGCCGCTCAAAATCAATTCTTCATGGGAAAAGTGGCTTTCCAAATCATGAATGAACGAATCCAGCTTGGACTTGAATATATCAGGGTCCCACTCACTTTGATCATATTCGGAAAGCTCTGAAAGGTGGTTTAGCAAATCCTCATGATTCTCATCAATGAAATTATTCCCGCTAGAAGTATTGTCAGCCATTTTGTACATACCAGTTTAGTTAGGAAGTGTATTTTTTATAGCATTCCATGCTGAGAAATAAGGATCGGAACGCTAGGCATGAAGATCAAACAAGCCGTCCATGCCTTATTTAGAATACTACATTGAATCAGCCAGATGAAGGTTGATTTTAGTCAACAGTCGTATGGAAATCAGGCGCTAATACTGAAGGTCTCAGGTTACTATAAAATAGCAAAGTCAGCATTCATTTGAGCGAATCAAGAAAATTCAGCGTGGCATCTTCAGGTGCTTGCTCGATTGCTGCCACGAGAACTCTCTCGAATTCCCCGAACCAATACCCTTCTGACTTGGTGCTCTCAAACCATTTTTTCGCAAAGGGGTTGCCGAAATATCTATTAGCCCAGTAGGCGGGGAGTTGGTAATTGCTGAACAAATCTTCATACACCCCGTTGGCAACGAGATCATATTGTCGCTGCTCATGAACTATCGCAGCGAGCAAATAACTGTGAATGATCAAGCTCTCAGATTCGCTCAAGTTTTCCGGCTGCGAAATGGACTTAGCGACCACTGGGGTCGGATTTTCTCCAAGAAGTGAGACTTCTCTTTCTACCCAGGAAATCCTGCCGTCGCTGATCAATTGAGCCTGGCTAAGCTGGCGATCCTGACTCATCTGGAATCCAACAACGATCAATCCGCTGAAAACAGCGATGTTACTGGCAATCTGGAGTGAGTTGACCAGCCCAAGCTTCTCTGACATGTGGGTTTCCCTTTAAGATTTTTCCCAGCAGAGTTCTGGCGAATTATACAATGTTCAAGGGCATTGGTATTTGTTGGATGTAGCTCTGATTGCTATCCACTGCAACCTTCTTATATTGCAGCCCTCTCGATTTATAGTAGACGTGGATTCGATTGATCTTTATCCTCACTCCTCATTATGAATAAGAAAATACTAATAGTACTCTCAACAATCTCTGCTCTCTCCGCAGCCGGCTGGGCTGGCTCCAGTCTTGCGCAAGATTCCAATATACCTGATTCGGTACGCGCAATAATTGAAGCCAATATGGCAGCCACTCAATTTGATCAAACTGCTCGCGTTCAGCTAGGGATTCAGTTTGGTGAATTCCTTTCTGACCTCGCAGGAAGCCCGCAGCGTAGGCGCGATGTTGAAGCGGGTTTTATGGAGGTGTTTAAGGAACGTGCCGAACTGAGCTCAAAAGTGCTTTCAGGTCAGGCACGTACCTCCGAATTGTCGGCAATCAGTGGCTATGAATATTTGCGTGCCAATGTTGCGTCCTCATTGAACACGGAAGAGTTGGAAATATTAGATAGTCTGGCGGGCGGTCCATCTGATGCTCAACTAAAAAGAGAGTACGCAGGAGAGCTGTCGCGGATGGCCAGCGGCCTGAGTGACGCTAATAGCGCTCTGGTGCTGGATACCCTGGTCAAATATATCCGTGCTGGCAATGACGCAGTTGTAGAAGGTAGATTGAGTGTCGATGAACTAGTGGATCAACAGGGAAGGGCTTTCATTCAAGCTCAAGAGGAATTGCAGTCGCAGATCACTGGCGAGCAATGGTCCTTGGTCACTGGCTTCTTCAATCAACTACGCGCCAACCTGTATATGAATCGAAACATGTCAGAAACGGATCAATAATTCACATCTTCTACTGATTATGCACAGCTGCTTCTTATAGTTTTTAGGTCGCCACTTTTTAACTAGACGAATATTGATTAGTCGTCCTCTTTCTTCTCTCTGTTTTCAGCTTTCTTCACCCTGATTTTTCTGTCATCCAGCATGTTGCCATTTAGATGTTTCATTGCCGCCTTGGCCTGGCCTGCTTTCGGCATGTCGACAAAGGCGAAGCCTTTGGATCCGCCAGTTTTCTTGTCCAGGACAAGACTCGTAGATTGAACGGTGCCATGGGCCTCAAATGCGGCCTGGAGCTCGGCTTCCGTTGTATCTCTCGATAAGTTTCTAACTAGTAGTTTCATGGGGTTTCCTTGTGAGAAATTTATTCCAGCATCTTGAGAAACCCCAAGGTTAGAACAGAAGTCTATTCCAGCATATTGAGAAATCCCAAGGTTAGAACAGAAGTCTATTCCAGCATATTGAGAAATCCCAAGGTTAGAACAGAAGTCTATTCCAGCATATTGAGAAATCCCAAGGTTAGAACA
>JABJIC010000005.1 GCA_018661465.1 Gammaproteobacteria bacterium
CAAGGTTAGAACAGAAGTCTATTCCAGCATATTGAGAAATCCCAAGGTTAGAACAGAAGTCTATTCCAGCATATTGAGAAATCCCAAGGTTAGAACAGAAGTCTATTCCAGCATATTGAGAAATCCCAAGGTTAGAACAGATATTTATTCCAATATCTTGAGGAGCCCCAAGCGAAGAAAAGAAGTTTACTCCAGTAGTCAGGGGAATCCCAAGGGCTTTTCTCTATCTGAAATCAGGCTAATAGAACTGAAATGCAGCTATGTGGAGATTGCGGGATCAAGCAGCTAGATACGCGACGAATGTAACAAAAGTTTACTTCGGAATCGAACAATTGTTCTATATCAATTTTTTGAGGAATAGCCGGTAGTTCGTCGAGGTTTCGTCGCAAATAAGGGGTATACCGATAACAAAATGATTAGACTCAGCCTTGATATTAGATTGTTCTGGCATCTGTACCTATTTAAGCGCATTGCCAGCGCGAATTCCGCATAACACTTGAGGAGAAAGACATGCGTATTCCATCAATTTTGAACAAAGGCCTGTTATTGGCTTTTTTTGGGATGATTCTACCGCCAGCAACTTTGGCTCAGGAAATCACCTTCCATAAGGATATCGAGCCAATTCTGCAGCGCAGCTGCCAAAATTGTCACCGTCCTGGCGGTGTAGCTCCTATGCCCTTGGTCGAATATGACCAGGTTGCTCCTTATGCAGGGCTTATCGAGTACAAAACAAGTTTACGTGACCGGGCTGGCGCCATGCCTCCTTGGTATGCTGAGAAAGATGTAGGTATTCAACACTACAAGAGTGACCCATCTCTTAGCGAAGCTGAAATTGCTGCTATTTCTACGTGGGCCCGAAGTGGTACACCAAAGGGCGACGTAGCCGATGCTCCTGAATCACTGGTTTTCGATGACAGCATCAAATGGAGTCTGGGCGAACCTGACCTGATTGTGAACCTTGAAGATTTCTTCATGGAAGGTGGTCGACCGGACTGGTGGGGTGAGCTTCCTAGCATTCCAACTGGTCTTACAGAAGATCGCTATGTGAAGTCTGTAGAAATCTCTGAAGTGAACGATGTGGGTACTGGCGCCGATACATCGGACACTGTGGGTGGTCTGTTTATCTTCCACCACATGATCTGGCGTACTGAAGTATTGGACGAAGAAGGCAGAGTGGTTCCAGGTGAGGCTGTCAGTTGGCCAGTACACGAAGTGGGCCGTAATGGCGATATCTTCGATCCGGACGCAGGCCCCTTGTTAAAAGCCAATTCGGCCTTCTTTACCGATTCGGTGCATATGCACTCCAACGGACGTGATACCACCGGCCATTTACAAATAGGTTTTACTTTCCATCCGGTAGGCTATGAGCCGAAGTACAAGACTGGAATCAGCATCATGGGTAATGGCGTTGATATCAGTGTGGAAGGCGATGCTAAGGATCAGGAATTACATGCTTATCAAGTACTGACTGAAAACACCAAGGTCATTACTTTTGAACCACATCTGCATGCTCCAGGTGAGCGTATGTGTCTTGAAGCGATCTGGGGATACTCAGTTGAAACACTATCTTGTGTGGGCTATGACCATAACTGGGTGAGAGGCTATCCTTTCGATGATAACTACACTCCGTTATTGCCTAAGGGCACTATCCTTCACATTACTGGCTATTTCGACAACACAACTGCCAATGCTAACGTGCCAGATGCGCGCAACTGGCAGGGTTCCGGAAATCGATCAGTAACGAATATGTTCATCGACCTTGGAAGCAGGGTAAACATGACTGATGAGCAGTTTGTAGAAGAGATGGAGAAGCGTCGCACGGTATTGAATCTTGGTCCTAACGACCATGTGATTGGTTGTCCTCTGTGCTTGGCGCCTTTGGTATGGCCGATTGCAGATTCTTCAGGCGGTAGTGAGTAAAGAGCTTGATGTGCTGGCGTTGAAGGAGGCGAAGCAGTCTCTGACAAGCTAGAGCATGATCTTATTTAAAGAACGGCGAGGCTCCGAAATGAGCCTCCCCATTTGCCGACAAAGAAACAATTACTGACGGAGATCTACCCGAAAAGGTAGAAACTAAATATGAAATTCCTAGATATGAAACTACAGTCTAATGACTTGCTAAAGTCCGCCCTCGTGCTGCTCGCTAGCAGCATGGCGCTGTTGCCCGTTGCGGCGGCCGCAGAGCAGGATTATGAATACACCAAGCATAGCTATCGCAGTGGCCAACACACCGAAGTTGCTTATGAAGGTTGGCGAACAAATGACGATGGCACTTTGAGAATGACGTTTGGCTATTTCAACCACAACTGGGAAGAAGAGCTGGATATTCCGGTGGGTGAAAATAACCGCTTCACAACCGGTGATGCAGATCGTGGTCAGCCTACTCACTTTCTGCCGCGGCGTAATCGATTTACTTTTGATGTAGATCTGCCTGCAGGTTTCGGTGGAGACGATGAGCTGGTATGGGAAGTAACTTCCCCAAACGGTGTAACCCGAGCAGCCTATGGCACCCTTAGGGAAGACTACAAGATAGAAAATATAACCATTATGTCTGAAACAGGGGCTCTTGGAGCTGGATCGTCCGATCCGGAGACCAGAGCTAATATTCCACCAGTTTCGGAATTAATCGGAGACGAGATTAGAACAGTCAATGTAGGTCAGTCATTGACTTTCAGTACTCGGGTTAGTGATGATGGCGTTCCACAGCCCTTCGATCCCATGCGGCGCGTTAGGTTGCTAGGGGGCGCAGCTGCAGCATTCGCATCTGAAGAAATGATTCGCGACAGGATGATGATGATGCCGCCTCCGAAGCCGACTGTGGCTAAGAACAATGGCCTGTATCTGTCTTGGAATGTTTACCGAGCTCCAGAAGGCATAGCAGACGCTCAAACAGTTGTTCATTTCGATCCGCCTCAAATTAAGCCTTGGGAGGACACGCGTCCAACGGCTAATTCGCCATGGAGCTGGTTATGGGTACCGCCAGAAATGCCTGAGGACGGAGTTGTTGAAGTGAGTGTCAGCTTTGATGAGCCCGGTACTTATTTGCTCTGGGGGCGCGCAGATGATGGCGGCCTTTATACGGATCAATACCTGACTGTTAATGTTACTCCGTAATATTTTTAGCAAGGACTTTGATTAAGAGCATGCAGTTTGGATTTTAAGTTGTAGATGTAATCCAGAACCAGAGGAAGAAAAACCTTCCTTTGGTTTTTTTACGAATATAGAGTAGAGAAGAGAAGAGTCAGGAGATTAATGTGAGCGAAGTATACAAAGCAAACACTGTAGATTTGGCAAGCCAATATCGGAATATTTTTCCGCGATTATTGTTGTCTTTCAGTTTGCTGTTTTCTCTTTTCGGAAGTTCAATAGCGCTGGCTCAGCATGACATGCACGGCATGTCTAACGGCGGAGGCTTGCTAGCTTCCACTATGCCAGTTGACGATGAGGTTCTTGCCAAGGCTCCTCAATCGCTTATGTTAAATTTTGAAGATGATGTTCGGCTTGTGAAGCTGGCTCTAAAGGAAACCGAGCAGGGCGAGATACTTATTGATTTTCGCTTTGATCCAGCTGCAGGCAAGCATTTTATGCACTCACTTCCGCAGCTAGCCGCAGCCGAATATTACAAGGTGGAATGGGCGGCCCTCGATAGCAATGGTGAACTCGTTAAGGGTAGTTTCTATTTTTCATTTGGAGAGGGTGCCCAGCCGCCATCTACCTATATTGAAGAAATGGATCACCAGATGATTATGTCGCCAGATTATAGATTGCTTTAGCGATTCCAGCTTTTCAATTCAGCTTCTATTACTTATATGAGTCACGCGCACTACGCGCGTACGCTTAGTTATGAAGCGCCAGCCAGGCCTTCATCATGTTTGTTACCATCTCAGGCTTGTCATGGTGTGGCCAGTGTCCAGCACCCGGGACTGTAACCAAAGTCCAATCCTGATCAAGTTCTTCCCAGGTATTATTAAGCGACTGAGGAAGCAATGCTGTGTCATTCAAGCCATGGAATTGTAGGACAGGTGCCTGAATGCGATCGACCTCGAGGAACACGCCTGAGGTGTAGGGTTCTCTCGGGAAGTTGGCGCGGTAGTAATTCATCATCGCGTCGGTACTGGAGTTTTCGAAGGCTGTTAAATACTTCTCATGTAATACTGCATTCCCCTGACTCAATGATGTGGCGAGGCGTTCCGCACTTATAGCCAGGTGAGAGTCTTCATTCTGAAAATTTCTTGCATATTGGGAATTGCGATGTTGATCTCCAAATTTCGCCAGCTCCCGCGCTAAATTTTTCACATGTGGCAAGTTTAGAATTACAAGATGGCTGGTTAACTCTGGGCGTGCTGCCGCAAAACTCCAGGCGATTCCTCCACCCCAGTCGTGACCGACAATTACAGCTTCGTCTCTTCCTTCATTTTCAATCACTGCTGCGACATCGGCGATGAGCAAATTCATGTCGTAATTCTCTACGCCACTCGGTTGATCACTCTTGTTATAACCCCGGGTATCGAGAGCGACTACAGTATGAGTCTCTGCCAGTCCTTCCATCTGATGGCGCCAAGAATACCAGTAGTCTGGAAAGCCGTGGATGAATACCGCTAACGGACCTGAGCCGGCCTTGGCATAGTGAATTGATACTCCATCACTGTCAGCAAATTTGTGTTCGACTGTATCAGCGAACTCTGCAGCAAGTAGCGAATTGGAGATTGCAGCGGATATGAAAAACGAAATAAATGTGAGAAATTTACGCATAGTGAACATCTTCCAAATTATGAGAAATACTCGAACTCTTTTGTTAGCCTATCACAATTAAGTCGAAATCCTAGATAGGCTCTCGCGGAGAGATTATGACAAGAGCAAAAATAAAAAATCGAATTTATGTGTCCGCGGTATTAGTGGCTATAGGGGTGTTTTTGCCTTTAACTTCGCTGCCGGTTTATGGTGATGTGACCTATAACGGGGTGGCAGAATTTGAGTCTTATGTTGTTGTGGCATTAGCGATATTGGGCCCTTTGTTGATTGTGCTGAATCGCGCCAAGCTGATTCTGGTTTCTTCAGGAGGCATTTGGTTAACCTTATTGTTTCCTTCTATTCAGGAATTCCTGGCTCCTGAGGGCAGTAGTTTTTTGGGAGATCTTGCTAATTCAGCAGCATCAGTTATGCAAGATTTTGCAGCGGATTTGTTTCTCAATATTGCCGAATTTAGCTGGGGAGGCTTCGTTTTTCTGCTGGGCCTTCTGGTCTATACGATGATGACGGTTCTGCTCTTTCTAAAGGGCAGGTAAATACTGCCAAATTCAACTTTAAGGAGAAGCTACTGCCTGGATAGCATGGGCTGAGCCCAAGATAGAGTCGGGCGAGAATGCTTAATTTCCGGTACTAATGGTGTATATTACTAGGTTCTGCAATGAGTTCACGTAGAGGACTACAGTGCTCATATCTATATACGCGAGGGGGAGATTACCCGTGAAAAAGACAATTCTACTAATTAGCATCATTTTCAGTGCCTTACTGACTATGGTAGCCAACGCAAACACCCTAACTGGTGTCATTACAGATGCCGAAGGCAATCCGATGAATGGCGTAATGGTCCGGGTAACTGATGCCCAGTCCATCGTTTCCGAGGTTGTTTATTCCAATCCGCAGGGCGAATATAAGTTAGCCACTATTCTGGAAGGCGATCTTAGTATTCGCACGCGCCTTCCTTATTTCAAGGATCAAATGGCCAGTGTTTCCTTAACTGGTACAGCCAATCTTGATCTGGTAATGGAGCCGATGACCGATTTGGCGGAAATTTCCGATAGCTTGCCAGCGGCTTATCACTTTGGAAGCTTGCCTTTTGAAGAAGGTGACGATGCCAATTTCAATCGCCACCAATTCCAGCGTGACTGCCTGTCCTGTCATCAGCTAGGAAATACCTATAGTCGCAATCCTGGGAATGCAGAATATTGGCTAGGTACTGTGATTCGTATGCATCGCATGTACGGAAGCTTCGATGAGGAGTTACGAGACGAGCGAACTAAGTTATTGGCTGAAGGTTTTACCACTGACCCGCTCATGTTGCGACCTGAGTTTCCAATTGACCCGGCGCTTCAAACTGCAAAAATCTACGAATATGCCATTACCCCGGCATATGTTCCCCATGATTCCATCATCCATCCGGATACCGGCACAATTTACACGGTGGATCAGGTGTTTGATCACATGGTAGTTACTGATCCCGAAACCGGTGACTCTAAATATGTTCAGCAACGAGACAGTCTGGCGATGAAGTTTCACCTTGGCTCTCCTATTCTGAGCAATGATGACCTCGGTGAGTTCGATCCAGATCTTTCCAAAGGACCTCATTCGATGTCTTTGGGTAATGACGGTAAGTACTACGTCACCAATACCGGCGACACGAGCATCGGTGTGTTCAATCCAAACACGGATCAGTGGGAGCCTTCTTTCGCGATCCCTGCTGATTCAGGTGCGAGATATCCCCATACAATTCGAACCAATTCAAGGGGTGAACTGTGGATTACATTCGCCGGTTCTGAACATGTTGGTCGACTCAATCCCGTAAACGGTGAGTTCACTATCATTGATCTGCCAGGTGGAAGAGTAGGAAACGGAATCTTAAGCGAAGCTACTCAGCCTTACGGTGTGGACATTAATCCAATCGATGATGCTATGTGGTACAGCCGTTTGTTCGCTGACAAAGTAGGGCGTATTGATCCAGATACCCTCGAAATTACAGAATATGATTCTGTAGTACGTGGCCCGCGCCGCATGCGTTTTGACAAGGAAGGCACACTTTGGGTTACAGGTTATTCTGAAGGCGAATTGGCTAAAGTGAATATTGAAAATGGCTTCGATGTTACTGTTTACGATATGCCTTCGTTCGCAGAAGATATTCGTGTAGCGCCTTATGCCTTGGGTGTGCATCCAGACTCTCAGGACATCTGGATCAATGAAAACATGACGGATCGCGTCTATCGTTTTCTCCCTGATGAAGAGCGCTTTATTGTTTATCCCATGCCGCTAACAGGCACCTATACAAGGGATATGACATTTAGTGCATCAGGTCAGGTTTGTGCATCGAATAACCCGTTACCTCCTGCCGCATTGGAAGGTGGTGTCTTGGAAATATTCTGTATTGATCCAAATTATGATCCGAATTCTGAGGCCGACGGACTTGCTATTAACTAGAAGTGGTTTCTGAATAAAAAAGGGCGCCTCGGGCGCCCTTTTTTGTGAATGGAAAGTCAAAGTCGAGCTGTGTTATTTATAATCGCTTAAGCGGCCATCACCGTAACCAATTTGTAGCAATGATTTATCAAAAATATGACTGGCAGCAGCGCGATGGCAAGTCTCACAATCCTTCAGGGCTCTTCTGCTGAGGTCTTCCAATAGCATTAGTTCGGCTGCGTTGTTATGGAGTTGCTTGAACACAGGAAGATCTGTAATTCGCAGAGAAGGAGATGAGGGAGAGGGAAGATCATTGGCAAGCTGACCCATCACGGTCTGCTGACCTTCTTTCAGAGCATATTTTTCAAAATAGCCAAGTATGTGCTTCGAGTTCTGTTCGCTTAACTCGATGTGCTCGCCAAAATGTTCGTCCAGACCGCCCATGAGGGTTTGCCAGCTTTCCATGGGCAGAAGACCGGGGGAATAGGGTAGGTGACAGGACCCACAACTATTGATGTGTACCGTATCCCGAGCGTTGACCATCGAATAGTCTGCTTGTGCGATTACCGCAATTGAGAACCCAACAGACGCAAAGGTGAGCCCGATACAGGTGGTAAGCTTTAATCGAATGTTGGTGTTAGATGAAATCATTTCTTAGTCTAGGTTTTTTATAGCCGATATAGGTTACACCCGATATAGACTACACCCAGAGCAAAAATGAAGCCAGATATGAAGCGATCGAATTCGATCTTAGATTCGCCACTACATTGGAATTAGCATTGGTTTTAACTTTGGTTTTAACATTGGTTTTAACAACAGCAACTGTTCTATTGAATAGAGGCGAAGATCAATGGTAATTTCAGGTTTTACTAACGGAGTTCACGCTCATCCATTCCCGAGAGACTGACACAATATTGATTTGGGACCTGCTTGTTCGTGTTTTTCACTGGGCGCTGGCGGTGTTTTTTCTGTTGGCATATTCTCTGGCCGGAAGTCGGTTAAGTCTGCATGTTCATGTTGGTTATACTGTTGGCTTGTTGGTCTTGTTTCGAATCATTTGGGGAGTGATCGGCTCCGACTCTGCCCGTTTTGCCAACTTCCTGGTAACACCACAGAAATCCCTAAGGTATCTATTGGAGATGGTTAGCGGCAGTTCCGTTCATTTTTTAGGGCACAACCCCGCTGGAGCGGCAATGATAGTTGCTCTATTGAGCTGTCTGCTGGCGACGACTCTGTCCGGGATAGCTCTATTTGCATTAGAGGGAAGTGGGCCATTGGCGAATACGTTTGTAGCTACCTGGCCTGGAGGGCTGTTGGCTAATGTTCATGACCTTGCAGCAGACATTTGTCTTGTTCTGGTTATACTGCATGTGTTCGGTGTATTCATTAGTAGTGTTTTTAACAAAGAAAATTTGATCAAATCGATGATTACAGGAAAGAAGAAAATACGGAGTGAATTGTCTTGAGTTGGCAATCATCCATCAGGTGTCGGCTATATAGTGCAGTGGCACTGTTACTACTCGGCAGTACAGCGATACTTTATGCGTCGGAAGTTTCGGATGCAATGATCGTGGAGCTCCAGGCTGAAGCGGAACGTCCGTTCAGTGTAGAGGCTGGTTCCACGACTTGGTTCGCAGAACAAGCCAATGGACGTTCTTGTACTTCTTGTCATGGAGAATTACTCTCTTCTATTGGCAGTCATGAAAAAACTGGCAAACGCATCGAGCCAATGGCTCCTTCGATAAATCCAGACAGATTGACCGATAGACGAAAGATTAACAAATGGTTTTTGCGAAATTGTAAATGGACCTACGGCAGAGAATGTACAGCGCAGGAGAAGGGAGATATCCTTCTCTGGTTGAGTGAGCAGTAAATCATATTGAAATAAATCAAATTCGATTTGCTGGTTAAATTGGTAATATTAGTTAACTCAGAATAGATGAAGGGTTGTGGAAATGAATATGCAAGCTGGAAAAACTCAGCAGTCAATTGGCGCGATAATATTGAGCTTAATTCTCCTCTTTGGTGCTGGTGGGGTTCTTGTTTATGGATTGGAAGAAGGAGAAATCTATCAGCCAGATGAACTGTACGTAGAGGAATGTGGTGCCTGTCATTATGCCTATCCAGCTGGAATGCTACCGGCGAATAGCTGGACAAGAATTATGAGCGGGCTTGAAGATCACTTTGGGGATAACGCTGAGACTGATGAAGAAACGGCGTCCTATGTCAGTAACTATCTTGTAGAAAACGCCTTAACTCCTGGCCAATCTTCCAAGTGGAGTGGGCTGTTGAGAAACATGCCAAATGAGCCACCCTTGAGAATTACTGAACTTCCAGGCTTTATACAAATGCACGAGCCAGAACTGGAATTGATAGAGGGTCTGGATATGGGGATGGAGTTTTTTAGCCCATGTGAAGATTGTCATCGCCAGGCAGAGCAGGGTTTGTTTGACAAAGAATTGCTTTCCCGTGGATATGGGCCGACGGCTCGTTAGTCTTTGAGCGCCACAATTGGCGCTTTTCTATACCTGAATAAAATTGAAAGTATCATTCACTTGAATCTTACTGGGAGATTGTCTATTGTGTTGCCACCTGCGTCAGGTGCCAATAGTGGAAGTGATTCCGCATTGGGTAAACGGGAAGACTGGTGAGAATCCAGCGCTGCCCCCGCAACGGTAAACTAGTTGATCTAAGCTAGCGAGTCCGACACCGGCCTGAAACAGACTACGTCATTGCCTTGCGATGACACAAACGATGTAGCGGAGGGCTCGTCGGTAGTCGGTTATCTTGCCTCGGCATTCTGGCCCCTACTTTTTGTCTCTCCCTCATGAAATTTAATTTTCATCGAGGAAATCACAATGAAACTAATACCATACTCATCACTATTGGTGAGCACTTGCTTGAGCGCGTCTATAGCCCTGGCGCAGAATGATGCTGAAGAAATACTGGTGGTGGCTAATCGCATTGAGCAATCAAGCAATTCGGTTATGGCTGCTACCACAGTCATCGATAAAGATAGCATCCGACGGTCGTTTGCACAGAACCTGGCAGAGTTGTTGGCGGTGGTTCCCGGCATGCAGTTCTCACAATCGGGAGGACAGGGCGCGCAAACCAGTCTATTTTTGAGAGGGACAGAATCTGATCATACTCTGGTAATGATAGATGGCGTGCAGATGTCCACAAGCACAGGTCTTGCCGCGCGGTTGGAATTTATTCCGCTGGATCAGATAGAACGGATTGAAATTGTTCGTGGTCCTCGATCCAGTGTATACGGCTCCGAGGCAATCGGTGGAGTGTTGAATATTATTACTCAACCTCAAGTTGAGGAAGATTTTTCAGGCACATTAAATTTCCTGCTAGGAACTGAGAGTAGCAGTGATAGAAATTTGGGATTACAAGGAAAGGTTGGGAATACCACACTCTCTTTGAGCGCTTCGCATCGAGAAACTGATGGTATAGATTTTCGAGAAAGTGGAAGTCCAGATGATGATGGATACGAGAATGATTCTGTAGCCTTTTCGCTGACCCATCAATTTGATGATCGCCTTAGCTTTTCCTCCAGCTACTCCAATTTCGATGCTAACTCAGACTATGATGATGGTCTGGTTGAAACTAACAGTGAGCAACTGTCTGCAACTCTTTCGGCCGTGGTTTCCGAGAACTGGGATATGAGTTTGGTTGCTGAGAAATTTGAGGAAGACAATGTGGACGCTGGAAGCTTCGGTACCACGATTAGTAATTCAGAGAACCGAAAAATTAGTTTGCAGAATGTCTATTCTATCGATCAAAGCAATATATTCTCATTTGGCATTGATCATCAGGAGCAGGCGTTGCATTACTCTACTTTTGGCGCCCTTCAATCTAATACCTCCAGGGATAATGATGGAGTTTATGGTGTTTTCATACATGAGAGTGAACCCCTGGACTTCACGCTATCGCTACGAAATGATGACAACGAACGCTTTGGTAGTCACAGCACAGGCAGTATTGCTCTCGGTCGTGATTTCTCTGACACATTACGAGCATGGGTGAGTTACGGTACCGCGTTCAAGGCGCCGAATTTGATCGATCTCTATGTAGATTTTCCTTCCTTTTTCTTCTTTGCCAATCCTGATCTGAAACCAGAAACCTCAGAGAGCTTAGAGCTGAGTGTGCAGGGGCAAGCCTGGGGCGCGCAATGGCAGGTGAATGTTTTTCGCAATGATATCGAAGACCTGATCTCAACAGATGCTTCTTTTACCAGCCTGGCAAATATTCAGAAGGCTCGTATCGATGGTGTAGAAGCTACTGTCAGTACCCGTATAGCCCAGTGGCAAATGAATGCGGCATTGACTGTGATGGATCATGAAAACCTGAGCACTGGCGCCAATCTTTTGAGGCGGCCAGAGCAGACGCTTTCCTTGAATGTTTCCCGTGAATTTGGATCACTGGATTTAGCTGTAAATTTTATGACTCAGAATGAACACCTCGATATTGATCCTCTTAGTTTTGGTGCCTCACAAGTTGGCGGTTATGGAATTATTAGCCTGATTGCAGGTTACCAAATAAGTGAAGAGTTCGGTCTACGTCTGCGTATTGGGAATTTGACAGATAAGGAATATCAAATTGTCGATGGCTTCAATACATACGGCCGCACGGCGCAGCTGTCACTGAATTATCGTTTCTAGAGATAGCGATGGCGAAGCCTCAGTCGATCCGAAGCTGGTAACAGGATTGAGTAGGGAGAGTTTTTGAGCTTAGATAACTCAATAAATAAAAACGGCGATGATTACCATCGCCGTTTTTTAAGATCTTCTTTTACATTGACGGCTTGCGATAGAGATGAACTACTCTATCGGTATTGCCTCGAATTGCGGGGTCACTCATGGGGACTATCAATGGGTCACCCCCATTACGAAGGATATTGCTTTCTTCGACAAATTCGAAACCTGCCTTAGCCATAGCAAAACGTATTACACCTGGATCAATGCGATGCAGAGTGTTAGCTACTTCGACACTGTTTCCTGCAGTAGCTGCGTGATCTACGATCCCGAGTACACCGCCGGGTTTAATGCTTGCATAGATTGCTGCTAGAAAATTGTCAGCATCAATTGCAGGCCAGCTCTCTTCGGCGTAGTAGAGGTCGTGAAACCCAAGAACGAAGACAGCAGCATCGAATGAATTAGCATCAAAATTAGTAGCATTAGCTTCAGCTACCATGCTTTCCACATTTGGTAGACGATTGCTCTCTAGGCGTTCCTCTACGCCAGCACCAACGAAACCATCCCAACCGCCATTATTGTAAAGCGTGACAGAACCTTCAGTGCCGACGGCGTAGCTGAGGATCTCGGAGTAGTAACCACCACCGGCGAAAATATCCAATACCTTCATGCCTGGTTCTATACCAAAGAATTCCAAAACATCGGCCGGCTTACGGGCGGTATCTCTTGCTGAGTCGGCTTCGGGTCGAGCGTTGTTTGCAACTGCTCTCTCGATAGCGGTGTGACCGTCGGCAAAGATCTGCGCAGATAGTAGAATTGCTGTAAGTGTTAGTAGTAGTTTTTTCATTTCTAACTTCCTTCGCTCTGCAAGAGCTCGTCATGATTCATTATGTTGTGCTACAACTCTTTTTCCCAGAACATCGCTTTTCCAAATGCCGGATCCAATTCATAGTTCCCGAATCCAAATTTGATATATGAGCCCTTAGCAACGGTATTACCCTCAAGAACTTCCAAAGTAATCTTACAGCAATTTCTTTCTTTAGCGATTTTTTCAACCTCATCTAATAGAAGGTGGCTAATGCCTTGACCCCGAAAATCTTCAGCTACGACGACATCATGAACATTAATGATTGGTTTGCATTTGAATGTAGAAAAAACTTCAAAGCAGTTAATCAAACCAGCAGGCTTTCCAGAAACATAGCAGATGGCACTGAATGCATGTGGGATTTTATTCAGTTCATTGGCTAATTTAGCTCTAATATCCTCTGACAAAGGCTTGCCACCGCCCATGGGGTCGGAGGCGTAACAATTCATAAGGTAGCCAATATCAGCCGCGTGTTTCCTATCTGTGTAAACCGCCCTTTCTATAGTATGGGTCATCTGTTCCTCAATTCATTGCTGACACAAAGTGTCCTTTTGATCTGATAATTATGCTGTAGATTGCATCAGCCTTCTAGCAAGGATATTTAATGATCTAGGTCAATTTGCTCTTGGTTTTAGTTAAGTATTTCTGGCTCAAACCGCTATATATAGTGTTCAATATCAATCTTGACCCATATATATAGTAAATTGACATTCCGGGGGGGATAAATGACTAGCTGGGACCAAATGCTCGACGATCAAAATTCTACAGGGGGAGCTGGCTCAGTGGCCGCGCCTGACCCCCAGCTCAATGAGCAGGCGGATGTCCGTACTCAGCTGAATAAATTGAGCCCCACTCAATCTGTTCGGGCAGAAGACAAACGCGTAATCAATGGCTCCTCAGATATTAACCAGCTCGCGCCGTTCAAATATCCTTGGGCATGGCAGTATTTCCTCGATGCCAATAAGAATCATTGGACGCCGTTAGACGTTAGCATGGCTCAAGATATCTACGACTATAAACACAAGCTGACTGAGCCTGAAATCCACATGTACGAAAATGTACTCTCTTATTTGACCACTTCAGACATTCTGGCAATGCGAAATATTGGGCTGGCCGTAATGGAAAAGATGACAGCGCCAGAATTGCAAATATACCAGGCACGACAGGTTTATGAAGAGGCCTTACACACCTGGACTTACCAACATTGTATAGAGAGCCTCGGCCTCGATCAGGGTGAAGTCTATAATCGCTATCGCGTCGTTCCAGCTATTAATAAGAAAATCCAGATGGCAAACAACAGGCTTGAGTCGATTTTGCGTAGTGATATCGACCTGAATGACTCCGATGAATTACAAAATTTCATCCTGGCCTATATGTTTTTCGCAGCAGTCTTCGAAGGCGTTTGGTTTTTTAATGGATTCAGTCCTGTTTTTGCCCTGCAGCGACGAGGGTTGATGAAGGGTACAGCCGAACAATTTCAATACATCATGCGTGATGAAGTGATGCACTGCGGATTTGGGATACGGGTCATTTCGCAAATCCTGATTGAAAACGAGATCAAGCTGGACCTGAAAGCGATACGCAACATGTGGGATGAAGCTGAAGCTGCAGAAGGAGAGTATGCTCACTATATTCTTAAGAATCCTGTGCTGGGCTATTCTGTATCTGATCACATGGAGCAGTTTCGCTTTATCGCCAATCGTCGCTCGCGCCAGCTGGGACTAGAAGAGCCTTTTCCCAATGCCGTTTGTGCCTTGCCCTGGCTCGATGAGCAAGCCAATCTACGAAAAGAAAAAAACTTTTTTGAAACCCGGGTTACCGAATATCAGACAGGTGGTTTAGTATGGGATTAGTCTGTCTTGAATAGCACGGGCTATTCGTATTTTTGAGGCGAGGCTTAAGCTTAATTACGCATCGCCTTTTATCCACATATTAGTTGAGTATCCCCATGAATTTTACACCTTCGCCTGAATTCCAGGAATTCCTTCGTCAAATTACAAAGTACATAGACAAAGAGGTACTACCCTTAGAGAAGCAGCTAAAAGGGAAGTCCTGGTCTGATGTTGCCACTCAACTCGAACCCCTGAGGCAGGACAATAGAGAAAGGGGGTGGTGGCTTCCGCAGATCGAGAAAGAGCACGGTGGTATGGGCTTAAGTGTTGTCGAGCATGGCTTGCTGTGTGCGGAAATCGGCAAAACACCTTTCGGTATGTATCTGTTAAACGCACAGGCTCCAGATGCCGGGAATATGGAGATCCTCATCCAGTATGGAACAGACGAGCAACAGAAACGTTTTCTGAATCCGCTCCTGCAAGGCAATACCCGCAGCAGTTTTTCAATGACCGAACCGGAGCATGCTGGTTCAAATCCGGTTCACATGAGTACTAGAGCCATAAAAGACGGGGATGACTGGGTCATCAATGGTCATAAATGGTTTTCTAGCTCCGCAGATGGTGCCGACTTCCTTATCGTCATGGCTGTGACAGATACCTCTGCTGATGCAAATCTTCACTCACGTGCATCCATGATTCTAGTCCCAAGTGATACTCCGGGCGTTAAGCTGGCGCGCAACATCTCGGTGATGGGCCATGCGGGAGATGGGTATGTGGGCCATGCGGAAATATACTATGACGATGTACGCGTACCTATCGCCAATACGCTGGGAGGAGAAGGACTTGGTTTTACAATTGCTCAGGATCGTCTCGGACCTGGCCGCATTCATCATTGTATGCGTTGGATGGGAATCTGTGAGCGCTGCTTCGATATCATGTGCACTCATGTCGTCAACAGGGAAACTGCTCCAGGTACTACACTTGCCTCCAAGCAATTTGTTCAGGGATGGATTGCGGAAAGCAGAGCAGAAATTAATGCAGCGAGACTGATGGTATTGGATGCAGCTTGGAAAATTGAGACCCTCGGCAAAGAGCAGGCTCGAACAGAAATCAGCCTGATCAAATTCTATTGCGCTAATGTGCTCAACAGAGTGATCGACAGAGCCTTGCAATCTTTAGGTGCAGCAGGCATGACGGATGACTTTCCCATTGAGAGTTATTACCGCAGTGAAAGAGCCGCTCGCATCTATGATGGAGCAGATGAAGTACACAAGATTAGTGCTGCAAAACAAATCTTGAAAAAATACAGGTAGTCGGTAGAAGTGCGTCAGCATTGATAGCAGTTCTCCAGATTGTAATATCGCTAGCTAAAGCGCTCCCATGTTGCCTGGACTACTGTATAAAGCAGACACTTTGTGTGCTTACTGACATTAATGGAGCATGAGGCTTTGAACGGTACATAGCTATCTATTACTATGGATAATTCCAGCAGCAGGATAAGAAGCAGCACTAATCAAAGGCAGGTAAAAATATGAAAACCAAAAGAACTCTGTTTGTCTTAACACTCACATTCCTTGCCCTGTGTTTGCCTAAGCTCACCTTCGCGCAAACTAGAATTTCCTATGGGCCGGATCCGATGCAGTACGGAGAGTTATCCCTGCCAGAGGGCGACGGGCCATTTCCGGTTGTTACTTTTCTGCATGCCGGTTGCTGGCGCTCAAGTGAAAACATGATCAATAGCTACCGAGCCATGGCAAAGGCTATGACCGAGCAGGGGGTTGCGGCCTGGAATATGCAATATCGCGGAGCCACTAGTCCTGGTGGTGGTTGGCCCGGTACATGGCTGGATATAGCCAATGGCTTTGATGCGCTGCAATCAGTTGCCGAGAGCTACCCCATTGATCTGCAACAGGCGGTGGTGGTGGGACATTCCTCGGGTGGGCATTACGGAGCCTGGTTAGCCATGAGGTCTCAGTTGCCGCCTAACAGTGAAATTTATGTTGAGCCCAAGGTGAATCCCATGGCATTGATAATGGCTGATGCCTATATCAATCCGGAGCTAATTGACTCCATTGGTGATACTGGAGAAATATATTGCGGCGAGCCCTTGCTGGAAAAACTAGTGGGCGGTCCGGTAAAGGATAACATCGATAACTTCCTGCAAATCTCCCCCTTGGAATGGCTGCCGTGGGGTATTCCCCAGGATTTTATAGTGAGTACCTATCGCTATCCCCTTTCCCTGCCTCGTGTATTGGCGCTAGGCAAGACGTCTATGCGCAAGGTGCCAGACTATCCCGCTCTGGCTGTGCTCGCGGGGGATGAAATCAATGTACGCATGATAAGTAATGAAGGTCATGGGAATTTTGTGCGTGAGGGAGAGCGCGGTTATTACGCTACCATCTCTGCTGTGTTGCGCTTATTAGGAAAGGCGACAGAGTAAGAGACCTATATAAGGGTAAGGTTTGTTTTTTCTTGTGTGGAGCGCACTCTTGAAAATAGATCTTACCCATTTCCAATTGTAGTTCAGTGACTAATGTTCCAAATCTTCTCTCTATTCAGAGCCCATATATCCATTCAAAACCACCGTATTTCCACACAAATCCCAATAATTATTCTCACTACCCATATATTTCGTGGTAGTCTCAGCAAATATCTTGATTAGGTCCTGAATTAGAATTTCCGTAAGCTGGAGCCCAGTCGACAAAAGATGCCAGATTCAACGCCAGAGTCGAGCTCAAGTTCAGCCGAGATACGCGCTGAACAAGTAGATTCAGTATTCAAACAGCTACCAGTCGTTCTGGGTATGGATGTGGCGGCTGGCAGTATTATCTTCATCTATGCTCTGTTTGTACGTGATACTCAGCCACCTCTCACCTTTCTCTGGTTTGCCGCTCTCATTTTAATCAACGTTATTGGTTTCATCCGTACTAAACAATGTAGCGACCCACAGAGGTTCGCGGCATACCCTAAATCCCGAGAGCGATTAATTTTTCAAGCAGCTGCCTCTTCCGGAATAATCTGGGGACTCGCTTGGGCGATTGCACCCTCTTCAACCGAGTTCATCCTGGAGCAGCCACCAAAAGGTATGACTGTGATTTGGCCCTGCGCGCTAATGGTTAATGCCGCGGTAAACTTTTCGATTATAAGGAAATTATTCCTTAGTTTTGTTACACCACTAGCTTTTTTTCAGATCGCATTCCTCTTGTACTTGGGTGAGGCCAGGGACATTCAGCTCGCGATAGGGCTGTGTACGCTCTTCACTTTTATTTCGATGGTTGGATTTAGAATCGGTAAAGATTTGAATCGAACTATCTTGTTAAAAATACATAATCAGGGTTTAGATAAAAAACTGAAAGAGGAGAAGGAAATACTCGAACAGAGAGAAGTCGAGCTGCTTCAGAGGATAGAACGAGAAGAGTCTTTACTGATCGAAAAGGACAAGGTTGATGATGAATTGAGGATAGCGGCGAATGAGAAGCTACTACTACTCGATGCAATTGGCGAAGGTATTTTTGGAATCAATAACTTGGGGAAGGTAACTTTTGTCAATGCGATGGCCTTGAAACTTCTTCAATATACTGAGGATGATGTAATAGGTCAGCCCGCCCTTAGCTTGTTCTGTCGCAGCACCGCGACAACTGGAAAGGAGGCGGAGACACGCAGTGCCATACGGGCCTGCCTGCTGGAAGGGGAGCCAGCCCAAACCGTAACTGGCGCCTTGAGCGGCAGAGGGGATGATTTCATATTGCCGGTGACTTTCTCATGCCGGCCGCTTACCGAGCACGGCCAATATGTCGGTGCGGTGGTGAGCTTCTTTGATATGTCAAAGCAGATCGAAATGGAAGGCTTGCTTTCTCAATCGCAAAAGATGGAGGCCATAGGCCGGATTACTGGCGGTGTGTCTCATGATTTCAATAATTTACTTACTGTCATCATGGGCAACCTGCAATTCCTAAAGCGACGACTCACATCTAGTGCCAATGAAGGCGAGACCAAACTCATCGATAATGTAATGTCAGCCGCGAAGCGGGGCGCTGACCTGAATAAACGGCTTCTCAGTTTTTCCAGAGAACAAGCACTGGAAGCGACGCCGGAGAATCTGAACGATCTAATATTCGAGATGGGTGATTTCCTTAAGCGAGCTCTCGGTGAAGACATTGAATTCGAACTCGATCTTATGGATGTCGAAGCCGTGGTGGTAATCGATAAAGCCCAATTCGAGAATGTCATCGTCAATCTTTGTGTGAATGCTAAAGATGCGATGCCTGAAGGCGGCAAGGTGGCGTTAAGTACTCGCCGTATCCAGTTCACTAAACCTCCAACCGAATTGACATCGAGCCCTCGTCCGAAAGATTTTGTTGAAATACAGATCACCGACAATGGAGAAGGCATTCCTGCAGAAATTTTGCATAAAATTTTCGACCCTTTCTTTACCACGAAAGCAGTCGGCGAGGGCTCTGGTTTTGGCCTAAGTACAGCCTTTGGGTTTATACAGCAGTCCGGTGGCAACATCACCGTGAAGAGCAGGCTTGGAGAATGGACTACTTTCACCTTGCATATCCCAATAGCGGAAGAAGCTCGATTACTCAGTGCTGATCCCGAATGGATTGAAGACTCTGTTAATAAATATCAAGGCACCATATTAGTAGTAGAAGATGATAGCGGTGTACGAGAGGTAGCAGTACAAATGTTGCTGGAAGCTGGTTATAAAGTCATCGCCGCCAACGATGGTAATGCCGGTCTTGAGAGCTTCGACAACAATCCCGCAATCGATTTGGTTTTTTCTGACATCGTTATGCCTGGCGGCATGAATGGCATTGAGATGGCGAAGAAGATATTGGAAAACAAGCCTGCCACGCCGATTCTTTTAGCAACAGGCTATGCAGAAAAAGGACTGAAGGATCAGGTAGAAGACATAGACAATATTACTTGCATTTCTAAGCCCTATGACACTGAAAAGCTTCCGAGCTTGATTAACTCTATGCTGAGTTAGCGAATCTTCAGTCTGCAATAGTCCTATCTTATTCGTAATCATAAGACAGAAGAGCAACATTACGTGTGGCTCAGTTAAAGATTCGTTTGGAAAATTTTGTAGGGAAGACCAGGATCAATTTGAATTGCAATTGATTTTACAAACTTTTAAAACTTAATAACGCCTCAAGAAGCGGAAGTAAAACCTTCCGCTTCTTGATTTGTTATGTATTGAAGCTTATACAGCAACAACTTTATTCGCGCATGGGCCTTTCTGCCCTTGGCCAACTTCGAACTCAACAGCTTGACCATCATTCAAAGTAGCGTACTCGCCGCCAGCTTGAATTTCTGAATGATGAACAAACAAATCTTTGCTGCCATCTTCAGGAGTGATAAAACCGAAGCCTTTATCGGCGTTGAACCATTTAACGGTACCTTTACTCATTTTCTTTACTCATGATTGTTGGTGAAGTATAAAATTTACACTCGAATTCACCAGTTCGAATATAAAGTCTTCTTTTTCGATAAGCGCACCTAACGCCCTTGAAGGGGTGCTATTTGCAGAATCTCGGTGATTGTACCATTCTTATTCGAAATGCATATATCCCATGCATTCCAGTATGAACAACATTATTCCGCTGAATATTAGGATTGTGGGCTTAGATGTCGAAAGAGTGGGCGCTCAATACAAAATTGGGTAAAGAGAGAAATCCGGTCTCGGAATAAAAATATCTGTATAACCTTTTGATATATATGATAATAAAATTGTATCAGCTAATACTAGAGCATCAGATAATTCTATTAGGGGTGTGGAATTTTCAATATTGAAGTCAGAATAAGACCTTCCGTATTTACACGATGACTGGGATTCATTTAGGCAGGCATTAGAGACAATATCGGGAAAATCCGAGGAATTTATGCAAATATTGCCTGTTTTCTCGCCTCTTCCCCAAAGTAGTCGAGGATATAAACAGTGTATATTCCTAGTGAATATACACTCTCAGTGCTACTAATAGAGTTATCAGCAACAGAACAAACGTGTGCTGAATTGTTGGTGAGCAGTTTTGCTAATCAAATTATTCATTCCCGTTACAGTTTGATGCCTTAGGTTTTAAGAGCACAACTATGTCAAATATACCGCTTCACAAAGTGTTAAAAACTGATCGTTTAAGGCTGCGCGTAGTATCTCTTTCAGATATTCATCTGGTTTGGTCTGCCTCTCGCTATGAGGGTTTTAATGATGGAATGGTTTGGGATCCACCGTTAGACAAAAAGGAGATGATCCCGGTAACCAGCAAAAACATTAAAGCATGGGAAGAGGGAGTTGCGTTTACCTTCACAATCGAAATAGCGGAATCAAATACTCCAGTTGGAAGGATTGACATAAGAATAGAGTCAGAGCCAGGTGTCTGGAGCATTGGTTTTTGGATTCATCCAGAGCATCAGAATAGTGGCTATGCAACAGAAGCTAGTAAGGAGCTGATGCGATTCGGATTTGACGATCTAAGGGCATCAAAAATAACAATTGCCCACGCTGTATGGAATACATCCAGCAAGAGAGTAATAGAAAAACTGGGATTTGAGTTTATCAGAGAGAATCCCACGGGATATCTAAAGGCAGGTGAGCCTGTTCCTGAATATGAGTATGAAATCAGGGCTTTTGAGTTTAGAAATTTCTGGCTTCAGAATACGGAAATTTTGTAAATTGTAAGCAAGTGCCTATTGTTTGATCACTTTAGTTTTAGATCAAATGAACATTAGCCTATGTATAGCTTATCGGGCACAATCCATCAGCAAAGGAATTAGGACAGGCTCGAAGGGAATGAATCTACTACACATTTCAGATATGCATTTTGGCCCGCGTCACTGGCAGGGGAATAACAACTTACTGCTGGAAAAACTGAACAGCTATGCTGCTGATATTGTAATAAATACTGGCGATAGCACGACTGATGCTCTCGAGATTGAATTTGAAGCCGCTGGTAGTTTTCTTAAGTCTATTGATTGTCAGAATATCGTTTCGATCCCGGGAAATCACGATAAGCGGAATATGCGCAGTGTCGAATATTTTCGTCAATATATCGACGACATAGAAGTTATCCGTCCGCTAGATCGAGATAATTGTAGCAAGAATAATATTTTCCTTGATGCCAATGTCAACGGTATAAAGGAGCGATTTACTGATATTAATTTTCTCAAAAGATTCATAATTGAGGGTGTGTCCATTCTTGTAGTTTGTCTCGACTCCAGTGAGCTTTATCAAGACAACGGTTTTGTAGATAAGGAAATATTGAGAACAGTTTCTTCTGCAATTAGCAAAGAGAAATACGATCAAATATTTCTATTGAATCACCACCCCATTCTCGATACGGATTCAGACCCTCTTTTCAATTCCAGGACTGTTATCGAATTTGTTATAGACCACAGCATCGAGCATTTTTTTTGTGGCCATTCTCATCAATTGTCAATGATGAGATCTACTGATCTTTATCACAAACATTCATTCACTCAATATAAGAATGGATCATTATCAAGTGCCAATACTCCAAACGACACCAATATGTTTATTTATTACAAGAACTTTGGTTCAGCGGAGATGGGCATTCATGTAGTTAGGGCGATTGTTGAAGATGACAGCCTCAGGTTCAAAGAAGAAATAATTACCGCAAACTAGAGTAAACACAAAACATGAACAGCATAACTGCACCAAATTTTCGCTGGGAATTGCAAGTCATCATCAGTATGTGCTTGGGCTACGGCATGCTAATGTTTTGCCGAACGATAGTGGGTGTCGTCGGGCCTGCCATGTTAGCTGATCCTACTCTCAACCTTGATATCGCGAGTTTTGGTGCTGTTCTTGGTTGGGGTACGGCTGGCAACTTAACTGGAAAACTCACAACAGGTATTCTCGCTGATAAACTTGGTGGTAGTAGGGTCTTTGTGTGGGCGGTTGGTCTTGCGGCTATTGCGACATTCATATTTGGAAGCCTATCAAGCAACATTGCTTTCTTTGCGCTTTATTTTCTCACGGTATTTGCCAAGTCTGCCGGCTGGCCATCGATGGCTAACATAATTCGAGTTTGTTTTGATCAGACCAAGCATGGTCGTGTATGGGGCTTTATCGCAACAAGCTCTCGAGTAAGTTCCGTAGTAACTACTCTGTTAGTGAGCGCTTTGCTTCTGATAATGTCTTGGAGAGGCTTGTTCTATATGGCAGGGGCGTTTGCGCTTCTGGGTGCCCTGATATTGCCCAGATATTTGAGGAACTCATGGAGGGACTCCGATAACTTCTCAGCAGAATCGGAAGAGGAAACTGAGTCATTGGCGAGTATGTCAAAAGATCACCCGCTCAGTAAAATTGAGGCACGCTCCGCTATTTCCGTTTTTATTCGTAATCCAAGGTTCTGGCTAATTTGCCTTGGTGTTTCTTCGCTGGCCGTTCTATTCGAATTCCAGGTCTTTATACCCATATACCTTAGTGAGACATTTGGTTTGATGCCAGCGCAAGCTGGCTTGGCGTCCGCGGCATTCTCATTGGGATGCCTGGTTGCAGTTTTTAGTGGCGGTTTCATCTACGACAAACTTTCGAAAAAAAATATTATTTATACAATGAGTGCCAATTTAATTGTCGCTGTTTGTTGCCTCCTAGGTTTGTGGTTTCTTGGTGTATATGATTTTGGCGCTTCACTGGAATTAACAATGACTATCGTTTTGATATTTGTTTTTGGATTTTCCATCTCTCCTGCGTATTACATTCCAATGAGTGTCTTTTCGATCGGCTTCGGTGGCAAGCACTGCGGTTTACTTGTTGGGCTTATCGATGCCGTTGCTTACTTTGGCGCAATGATGTTTGATTTCATTGGTGGTGCAGTAGCAAACAAGGAAGGAGGGTGGCAAGATTTCATTCTAATACTGATTGTAACCTCTATTCTGGCGACAATTATTATGACGACATTTCTTTATCTGGATTACCGGGACTCAGAACGTGATCTCGCTCCGGCTCTACTTTCCTGACACAGATAGGCAGTTAAAAATAATCAGGCACAGGCCATGTTTTTTCTAGGAAAGCGCTGTGCTAAACAAGCCAAACTAAAAAGCTCCCATTAATGTCACACACTAATGAGAGCTTTTGGATTCCTGAGAACAGAATTAGGAATCAGGGCTGAACTGTTACCTCGATAAATTGGTCATGATAAAGGCCGCCGTCATCGGCTCTGCCCCAAAGAACGTACTGACCAGGCTCATCAAAAGTCACTTCGACTTCATACATGCCATCTTCTGGTATCGGTGGTGGTGTCCAAATTGCACCCCAGGCAGAGTTGGCTGTTGCCCGTGTATCTTCCCATGCTTTGGGTTGAGGTGGGTCGAATGCTACTGATCCTTCTCCCCGATAGACATTCCATGACAGGTAGAGTCCATTGGTTTTGCCTACAGTAACCTGAGTCGGCCTGCGTTCCAGTCGGTTACGGAATTTTTCCTCAGCACTTGGCTCATCTTCTGCTGATTCGCCATCAGTGGTAGTTGATTCGAAACCTCCGAAGGAGCGAGGTTTGGGTATACCGTCATCAGTTACCTCGGTTCGCACTAATAGAGGTTCACCAACTTTTACGGTACGACGAGAATCACCTATAACCTTAGCCACCGGTGGAATATTGGCTCTGGATTCAGGGCTGCTGGTACCAGCGCCTAGAGAACCAGTTTCAGAGGCTATGATTATATTGTCTATGATGTAATCCACCAGTAATGTGCCGTAGGCTTTTCTGGTTTCACCATTCGATGAGGTCACAGTCCATACCAGTTCCTGGTCGCCAAAGTCTCCAGGTACGATCACATCAAAAGTGAAGCGATTGCGACGGGGCAGGAAATGAGTAGGTTGCCCCCGATCTGCTTCGCCGGGTGAGAAAAAGTTGCTATCTCCAACTGGTATATTGGGTTCTTCTTCCCAGTTTTCATTAAAATAACCAAAAGTCATGGTTATTGTTCCGTCCGCATTTTCCCGCCAGCCTTCGTAAGCCGTTTCAATTTGCTGACCCTTACGATAGCTAAGTTGAGCCTGTGCCACCTGGATTAAGCTGATGTTTATCAGCACCAAGGCTAGGGCCCAGTTCAAAGTCTTGCGTAAACTACTTGTGAATAACATGATTAGTTAGCCCCCTGTAATGCCACGCTATCGCCTAGTTCATTGTCACCATCAGGGCTTTCGGCCATTGGTGCTACAAGCGGTGCCAAACACAATGGACAACCTACAATGTGATCATTGGGTCCGAGATTTAGTTTGTTTCGTCGACGCTCCATTTCTTCGTAAAACTGGTCTTGGTTCATTTTTACTCTGATGCCCAGATCAATAAACATATTTGTTACTGAACGGTTACCAGAGCCTTGCCAGTTGCGAGGATCCGGCACATTGAAGTTGTCTTCGGTGTTGTTCATATAACCGATGATATGGAGAATGGTTCCTGGTGGCAGCAAAGGAGCGTAATCATTGTCGTAAGGATAGCCACGCACCCAGTTGTGGTCGTAACCAACACAGGACAAAGTTTCCACGGTATAGCCCCAGATAGCTTCCAGGCACATACGTTCGCCAGGTGCATGTAGATGAGGTTCGAAAGTAATTATCTTGGTGTAGTCCTCTAATATCGTATAAGCATGCAACTCCTGATCCTTCTTGTTGCCAGTAACGCTGATATCAACTCCGTTACCTAGGCCCAGTACGGATCTCTCATACTTGGGCTGATAACCCTTAGGGTGGAAACGGTAACCGATTTGCAGGTGCCCGGTTGTATCCCGTCCATTGGAATGCATGTGGGCTGAATCTGTTGCGAAATATGAGCCCGCCTTTAACAGACGGCCCGCATCGGGATCAAACACATCCGGGTTTCGGCCTACCTCGTGTACCGGCCAGGAAGTAGCGGAGTCCTCGACTACGTCACCGTTTTCATCCAAATTTTCAGTTCTCCAGATAACGTGGTGGAAAATCCACAGACCACCCACGGTATCGCGTCCTGTTCCATCGTCACCTACATCATTAATCTCGACGATTTCCACTGACTTCACGTAGCGGTCTTCCTCCAGTCCCGTGGGGACTCGTGGGAGTTCTCCCCACCAGTCGGGGGTACCTGCCAGCTTGGTAAAATCTTCAAGAGTAACAATCAGGTCGGGCTCACCCAGAGTCCATTTAGTGTTGTCATCAAAAACCAGGGCTTCAGGCGCATCGGATGGGTTGCCCTCTGGAGTGCCGGTGCGAGCCCAGGTAGAAATCGCCGCTAATTCTTCATCGGAAAGAGAGGGGTCATTTTTGTAGTGCTGGATACCGATGTCCTTCTCCATATACCAGGGGGGCATAGCACCTGGGCGATCCCTGAGGGCAGTTTTATATTCAATAAGGCCAGCATATGGCGCGACTTGATCGTATTCGACCAGAGGCATAGGAGCTACGCCACCGACACGGTGGCAGCCCTGACAGCTGCGCTGCAGGATTGGCGCGATATCCTTATGGAAGGTTACTTCCTGGGCCAGAATCGTTGGCGATAAAGCCAAACCAGAAAACGCTAGCAACAAAGCTTTGCTTAAAATTGACGAAATTCGCATAGTCTTTCCTCTCTCTGCGGGGTCTCATTCAGCTTTGCTGAATGCGGTTTTAGTATAATTATATCGTTTTAATACAAGGGGTTGCGTGAACTTTTGGCTACACTTTTACGTGTATGAAGCAGACAACTGCTGCTAATAGCCTATTCGGATTGTAATTGAACAATGACTAACAAAATATTGGTGAAATGAGCTAACAGCAGCGCCATTGAGCTAGATCAAATTGCTGCCTTAAGGTGTTACAGAGTTTGTCAATTTGCTGCTGACAAGTTGAGCATCATTCTGCGACAATCGGCCGTATGAACTGTGTTCATATTTAGTCATTCACTTCATCTTGAGGCTGGACAGGTTTCATTCAATTTCACTGTGAGGCAGAACATTTCTTATACCAATTTCGTAGGTGCTCGAAAGGGTGCTACCGGCACCCTTGATGATCTCAAGGACAGCCCTCCTATACCCAAGGCTTGGCTAAAGCCTGCACTTGTGAAGTCCGTAATGGACCGACTAAAAGCGGATCAACTTGTTCATACCCGGCTTAATCTAGACTCCATCATCGATAATCACTTCTTCGATCCATCCAAAGACCGTTATCGGATTGTCTGGTCCAAGAATATGATCACTTCAGCTGGAGTGTCTAAGATAAAGAGAAAAGGAGCTGAAGCGGAGCTGGTTTTACATCTCCGAGATGGGGAGGAGGAGCGCAACGACAATCAACGCTGGATGCGTCAAATTCTTGAGGGTCTATACGCCAAGGGCAGTCGAGCAAAAGAGTCGGTTGAGGATTTTCTCTATCTCACAATGGTGCATGAGGCGAGTGAAATCCAGCAAAGAAAGAAAGCAGAGACCTTGGTCCCCAATATAAAGGCAGAAATTAGAGCCGAGATAGAAGAGGCTAAGGCATACTTCTCACTCCCTTTAGCGAGAAGAAAAGCATTGAAGCAGTTATATAACATGCTTGATAAAACATATGATCCCAACAAAAAAATATACAGTCGTGAACTTGATTTGTTCGAGAGCATAGGTGAAGAAAATTTGGGAACAATCAAAGGGCTGATGTCGTTGATTGAATTTGTTTTGGGGATGCCAGATTATGTCAAAGAGTCCAAGCATTATCACGACGAGAGAACCAGATTGCAGTTGGCGAAGAGCCTGTTTGTTGACATTCTTCACGATTTTGCAGGCTCAAGCCGGGCTGATAAATGGGTGAGGGATGTAGAACGTTCAGGCACATTTTCTAATCAAGACGTCAAATATGTCTATACGGAAAATTCCAAGGCTCTTAGCGAGCAAGCAGAGGAGATTTTTAGCTCAGCCGCAAGAGTTATTGAGACGCTGAATGGGGAGGGCTCAGAGCCAAGCTCCTTACCAAGCAAGAGTCAGATAAAACGTGTAATTGAAAGCTTCAACAAAAAAATTGAACAATTAGACTCGATCAAGAGTCAATTGAGTTTAGATGAAGTCTTGAGTATGCCTTCGCAATTGAAGCATGCGCTCGAGAATAACAAGCTAAATCGCCATTTCTCTTACATGGATAAATATGGAATTTATCATTCTTTCAATCTATCTCGTCTTGATCTTAGGGGTTTAAATTTACACTCCGGCCTCGATGAAAGAACAGAAAGTGATATGAACCAGGAAACCAATCAACATAAAGACGAGCGAGCTAATCTGAGTGGCGCTCACATTGTTGGTAGTGATGTATCCGAGGGAGCCAATTTTTCTGCTGCACAAATGGATTTTGTGATTGCTTCCTATTCGAATTTTAGTGAAGTGAATTTTACGCGGACCAAAGCGATTGGATTGGTTCTTTTTGGCGCGAATGCAAATGAAGGAAATTTTGAACGTGCCAAAATGACTGCGGTAGATGCAAGAGGTATGAGCGCGAGCTTTGTACGCATTCAGATGCAAGAAACCGATATTAATGGGATGAAAATCTGGCAATCTGATGTGCCAAGCTGGCAGAGAGCTTATGTTGATATTTCCCAGCGCAAAATGGCTACGGGGAATGAAGATTCCGAAGGTGCTGATCGCGAATCTCTAAAAGCAGAGCTCGACTTTCTTGATGACTCATTTTTAGCAGAATTGGAAGCGATGGAAGAGACTGATACCCATCAAGGCGAGGAAAACTGGATTGAGTTAAGGGAAATAGATGGGCAGCTTGAACTCTTAAAGGGCCGAGGCATTGTGTTTTACTCCAAGGAGGAGAAGCTAGAATACAGTGTAAGCGAATAGGCTTAGCTTGTGCATACACCTCCTCGAACTATTTCGGCTTTAATAATTACGGCAGACAACGTTTTAGCCCGGATATAGAACAGCTGGGTTCTGTTGAGTGGTTCGTGCCCTAAATTCACATCAACACTTTATCCATTATTAGAATAAATACATGGTCGTTAGCAATGTCTTCAATGTCAATGCCAAAATTCATGATCTTCTGATTTTGCAGTTGGACCAGCTCCCAATGATTATCATCATGAAAAGTGAAGATCAGGAAATGCTTGTCGTTAACCTGTTCCAGCAGGCTTTTCATAATATCCATATCGCTGACTTCGATCTCTGAGCGGCGTTCATTGAACGCAGATAAGGGCATGTTGTAGCTGTTTTCAAAAATCTCCGAAAGAATGCCATTTCCTTCAAAGAAGGCATCCATGCTCTCGACATCCCAGACGGCGAAGTTATTATATTGCTTGCAGTTTTCTCGAAACTCAGTAGCTATCATAGTTGGCACTTAAATCAGAAATAGTGAAGGGTTGATGTTTAAAATGATTGTAAACTTTGTGACTATCGCCGCGGTTTAGTTTTTATTCGAGCCAGGGGCGAGCTTGAATAATAACTGTAAGCCAATGTTTAATACACCGTTCGTCAAATTTAATTTTCCTCCAATTGTTGATGGTAAGTTTGCTATTATTCAGTCGTTGATTTATCCCGAATTAGAAAGAGGTGCTACATGAGAAATAAAAATACCCTTCATTGTCTTTTGAGCCTGCTGGCGGTGTGTGCTTTTAGTCTGTCTAGTGGAATTGCCAGTGCGGTAGAGTTGAAGCTGGTTCGGTACGGCGACATGGGCAGTGAGAAGCCTGGTTTGATTGACGCTCAGGGACAAATTCGAGACTTATCTGGACATATAGACGACCTCACGCCGGACATGCTTTCTGATGCAAGTCTGGAAATGATTGATGCAATCCCGTTGAGTGAGCTACCAATCGTTTCGGGTGACCCTCGCTTGGGTGTGCCATTGACTGGAATTAGCAAAATCCTGGCGGTTGGTTTTAATTATATAGATCACGCAGCGGAAATGGCTACAGAGCTGCCAACCGAACCGCTGATCTTCATGAAAGCTATTTCTTCTTTAAATGGACCTTTTGACAATATTGTCCAACCCAGAGGAGGATTCAAGTTGGACTACGAGTCCGAGTTGGTAGTGGTTATTGGCAAGAAGGCTCAGTACGTGGATATCGAAAACGCATTCGATTACATAGCAGGTTACAGCTCGGGCCATGATGTCTCAGAGCGAGCGTTCCAGAGAGAGCGAGGAGGACAGTTTGTTAAAGGTAAAAGCGCCGATACCTTCGGGCCACTTGGTCCTTGGTTGGTAACGCGAGACAGTATCGAGGATATACAGAACTTATCCATTTGGTCTGAAGTCAATGGTGAAATGCGACAGCAAGGTAATACTACAGACATGGTGTTTGGAGTTGCCCACATAGTCAGTTATATCAGCCAGTTCATGACATTAAACCCCGGCGACGTTATTTTCACAGGAACGCCAGCTGGAGTGGGCGATGGCATGACTCCGCCGGTATATCTAAAACCCGGAGATGTTGTGCGAGTAGGTATAGATGGTCTAAGTAGTCAGCAGCAGACTGTATTACCACCGCCGCGCTAATACCAAAAATGAAGCCCGCTGCTCCCGTGCTGCACACTTTTACGCTTTCTCTGCTGCTAGCCTGCTGCGCGCTGGCTAATCCTGTTTTCGCGCAGGATCGACTGGTCACCCTGATTGGTGATGGCAGTGTGATGCTCCACTCCCCAGACGGTGAGGAGCTGGTGAGCCTTAACCCGGATAGCGCATTGGTGCCAGCTTCGGTGGTCAAGATCCCACTGGCGCAGGTAGCGTTGACCACGTTAGGCGAAGACTTCCGCTTCGAAACTCATTTTTATCGCAATAATAATGGCGACCTGTTGATTAGAGGTTTAGGTGATCCGTTTCTTGTGTCTGAGGAGATTGCTCTTATTGCCGACGTACTGGCCGAGCGCGGACTTGAGCAGGTAAGGCGCCTGGTCTTGGATGACTCTGCTTTCGAGCCAAACCCCGATCTACCTCTGGAGCAGAATAGCAGTCAGCCTTATGCAGCGCGGACCAGTGCGTTGGCGGTGAATTTCAACACGGTGAACCTTGCATGGACAGCACAGGGTAGACTGATCTCGGGTGAGTCGCAGACTCCCTTGACACCCCTTGCTCTCGAGCTCGGCGCGCAACTTACTCCCGGTGATGCGCAGCGTATCAATTTGGGTGAAGAGCCAGTCGCCGGCCTGCAACAAGCTGCTCAATTATTTCGACTCTTTCTTGAGGAGTCAGGTATCACAGTAACTGATACGGATTTCTATCGTGAAGCGGTGACGGATGAGTGGACACTGTTTTATCGACATTCCAGTTCCCGCTCGCTACGGGACAATCTCGATGGCATGTTGCGCTACTCCAACAATTTCACTGCCAATCAGCTTTTTCTTACCCTTGGGGCGCACAGCAGTGGCTACCCTGCCACGGTGGAGGCCGCCAGAAAGGTTCTGCAGCAGCAGCTCACTGTGCTTTATGGTGATGGTTTTGGGAACGAGCCACAATCCCTGTTTATGCTAGAAGGCTCCGGCCTGTCTCGAGAGCAGCGCAGCAGTGCTGCGGGCATGATGCGCATACTCGAAGTATTCAAGCCCAATGCCGAGCTGTTAGCAGAGACCAATGGAGTGCTGCGCAAGAGCGGCACCCTGACCGGCGTCTATAACTTCGCCGGATACATCTCCGGTCCCGATGGATTGTACCCGTTTGTGATTCTGACTAATCAAGCGGTCAACAACCGCGCAGAAATCCTGCGCATTTTACAGGGAATCGTGAACTAGGAGACGGACTAGGTTTTATTGAATTCGTATTGGCGGGCGATGATCAATACCGGAACCAGTAATAGCAATAAGGGAAGAGCAAACACCATCACTCCACTCCAGCCGATACTGGCTAATAGAACGCCTGCACTGAGTGAACCAATCGCCTGTAAGCCAAAGACCGAAAAATCATTGATCGCCTGCACCTTAAATCGCTCCGAGTTACGGTAGCTTTGCGTTAGTAAGGTGGTTCCTCCAAGAAAAAGAAAATTCCAACCTATGCCGAGAAATACCAGGGTCCCCCAGTAGTTGATAAAGTCCGGTTGCCCCCAGCCAATTAATACACAGACCATCATCAGAGCGAGCCCCGCCTGAATAATCCGCCGAACACCCAGCCAGGAGATCAAAAACCCACTGAAGAATGATGGGACATACATAGCAAGGATGTGGCTTTGGATAACTCTGGTTGTGTCATCTAGCGAATGATGATCCATCTCGTGCATGCTTAGGGGGGTTGCGGTCATTATCAGGCTCATGACGCTATATCCCACAGCAGCAGATGCGATGGCTAGAATTAGTGTGGGTTGCTTGAAAATTTGTCCTAGAGGCCTGACGTCGCTAGCCTCATCCTTTGTTTCGATCGTCGTATTTCGATAAAACACCAGCAAGATCAGAAACGATACAGTCAACATTGCAGCCATGCCCAGGAATGAGCCCACGTAATCGGGAAACCCTTCAACGACGCTGAAGCGTCGGCCCACTTCCGGCCCGAGTAAGGCAGCGACGATGCCAGCTAACATTAAGAATGAAAGGCACTTGGGTATTTGGTGGTTTGGCACTGACTCTGCAACCGCGAAACGAAATTGCTGCAGGAAGGCGATATAGTTGCCAATAAAGAAAGAAGCAATACAAAAAAGAGCAAACGATTGTTGATAGATACTCCAGGCAGCAAAGAGTGCGGCAAAGATGGCGAGCGCAGTGCCCCCAAGGAAGCCAGCCTTTCTGCCCACTTTTGACATTAGATAGGACGCAGGTATTGTGGCAGAAGCTATGCCAACAATTTGAATTGCAATTGGAAGAGTTGCCCAATCAATGGAGGGCGCGATTTGCGCTCCTACAATACCGCCGAGTAAGACAAGAATCGGTGCTGCCGTTTGGCCGAAGCATTGCGCGAAGGTCAGAACGATAAGCGTTCTGTAATTTTCGAATTTCACTCAGGGGCTCCCGCTCCAGTATGGTCTGACACGAGAGCTTAATGCCCGCTTGATAAGTTTAAACTATAAGGGTCCATCTTGTGTAGAATTTATTCTGGCGTTCCGGTAGATTGAGATTCAGTTTTTCAGTACTCTTAAAAATCCTTATAGAATCGATTCGGATGCAATTGTGGCTATAGCTAGTTCTCCTTCCAAGCTCAGCCTCCCTCAGCACAATCCTGGCGTAACCACTGTTTTAGAATATCTTGTCCTTAAGTTTCCTGCCATAACAGGTGATGTGTGGGAGCAGCGGATGGCTGATGGCAAGGTTCACTGGCACGATGGGAGCCTAATCAACTCGAATTCACCCTTTGTGGCTCAGCAACGAGTTTACTATTATCGTGAAGTTGATAGTGAGCCGGTGATTCCTTTTGCTGAAAAGATTATTTTCCAGGACGAGTTGATCTTAGTGGCGTACAAGCCGCATTTTTTACCCGTTACTCCAGGTGGAGAGTACATTGAGGAATGTTTGCAAAATCGCTTGCGTAGCAAGAGCGGAAACCAACAGCTGCAAGCCGTGCATCGTATCGATAGAGCTACTGCAGGCTTGGTATTGTTTTCAGTTAACCCCGGTTCACGACAGCACTACCACCGTTTATTTGCGTCACGCCAAGTCAAAAAAACTTATCAGGCCATCGCCAGCACTAATAACAATCCTCCGATGAATAACCAGCAATGGGAAATTAACAATCGTTTGGAGAAAAGCGGGACCAGGTTTTTGATGCATATTGTCGAAGGGGTGGCCAACAGCCACTCGCTTATCCGTTGTCAGCAATGTTCAGTCGACAAAGCTTTATTTGAGCTAAACCCTATAACAGGTAAGACACACCAGCTGCGCCTACATATGCAAAGCCTCGGCTGGCCAATATTGCACGATACTTATTATCCTCTATTATTGGAGCTAAGTCGGCAAGATGATTACAGCAAGCCCTTGCAACTTTTAGCGCAACAACTGCAATTTGTTGACCCCGTAACACAACAAGCTAGAAGCTTTTCTAGCGGTACCGAGCTGAGTCTAGTCTAAGGCGCAGACACTTCATGCGTTGACCGGTGTTGGTTGCCATGCCCCAAAGCATTGCCTAATAGTGATTATTGCTTATACTGAAAACTTTTCAATTCACACAGTTGTCATTATGTCTCGTTTTTCTCAATACGCACGCAGTGCCGCCAAGTTGTTGACTGAGCGCCATCACACCGTTTCGGTAGCAGAATCTTCTACAGGCGGCCTGATTGCAGCAAGCTTACTATCTCTGCCTGGTGCTTCACGCTATTTTATGGGCGGTACAGTTATCTATACCATTAAGTCGCGCCGAGCATTCTTGGACTTGGATAGAGAACGTATAAAACAACTTAAACCTCTAACTGAAGAAATGGTCCTGGAATTCGCAAGAGCTGCACGAGCTAAATTGAATACCACCTGGGGCATTGCAGAGCTGGGGGTGGCGGGGCCAGGAGGCACACCCTATAGTGATGCAACTGGCATTTGCGTGATAGCCATATCGGGCCCAGTTGATGCCTCGGTAACCGTTAAAACTCAATCGGACGACCGTGAAGAAAATATGGAGGTTTTTACCGACAGAGCCTTACAATTATTTGTGCAGACGCTTGTTAACGTTTGATCTCAAAAGCTAAATAATTGTAATTGAGGGTAGGTCAGGTTTTAAACTGACTGGCTTTGTAATGTATAGAACCCCATAGATTTTCCTTATATATTTCGGGCTCCTACAGAAACCCGTGCTTATCAAAAACTACTGAATTTTTACCCTAGTTACATTTATCTAATGTAGAATTCGACAAGTTCCTATCTTAATTGTTCATTTTGTTGTTCCTTTTTTGTTTCGAGTTCAAGGGAGTTGTGAAGGTGAAACAGGCTCGACCTGCCGGCTTGGCCTGGTTGTTTTCAGTGACGATTTTCCTCAGTGCGTTCTTGCTATTTCAAGTGCAGCCGATGATTGGAAAGTTCATTTTGCCTTGGTTCGGTTCCACCCCTGGCATGTGGACAACGGCATTGATGTTCTTTCAATTGAGTTTGCTTGGCGGCTATGTCTATGCACATCTTCTGGTTAGTCGCGTGGGCTGGAGACGTCAGGCGATTCTACACGGAGGTTTATTGGCGCTTGCGCTGATCGTGTTGCCCATTGCGCCTGTGGAGGCATTGAAGCCGCTTGCCTCGGATGCTCCTATCGGTCGTATTTTTCTTATTTTGACCCTATCTGTCGGTGCTCCATTCTTTTTGCTTTCGGCAACAACTCCTCTCCTGCAACGCTGGTTCGCTCACCTGTACCCGGGAAAATCACCATATCGCCTCTTTGCTCTTTCCAATTTTGGCTCGTTGCTAGCATTGTTGTCCTATCCCTTTATTGTTGAGCCTCTATTTCCTCTTCAGGTTCAGTCCTGGATTTGGTCTTTGGCTTATGTGGTATTTGCGGTTCTGTGTGCTGCCTGTGGATGGCAGTTTTCTCGCTCGCGAACTGAAGAGAAGCAAGTATCGGTGGATGCTAAAGGTGACAACATGGTATCGCAAGTCGATGCTAGAAATAGACAAGCAGCAGGTGCTGGCTTGATGTGGCTTTTGTTGTCCGCCTGCGGATCTGGTCTGCTGATGGCAACGACGAATCAGATGTCAATTGATATAGCATCGGTTCCCTTCCTCTGGGTTGTTCCGCTAAGCATTTATCTGCTGACATTTATCCTTTGCTTCGAAAGTGAGCGTTGGTATTTCCGCCCCTTGTTCTCGGCACTGCTGCCGCTGGTCATGATCAATACCCTGCGTTTGCTTTATATAGGTGAAGACCTGAGCATCATAGATCAATTACTGGGTTATTCTCTAACCCTGTTTATATGCTGCATGTGTTGCCATGGCGAATTGGCTAGACTGCGTCCAGTACCGACGCAGCTGACTTTATTCTTTCTTATAGTTTCCGTCGGGGGTGCTTTGGGTGGAATGTTTGTGGCAATTTTGGCTCCAGTAATTTTTACCGGCTTCTACGAATTCCACATCCTGCTCATCATGTGTTACGTGCTGGTGGTGCTGGCGCAATTGCCAGGGTTTTTTAGCAGTGCCCCTGACTATGACTACGACATTGGTAAAGGAGTGCTGATTCGAGTGTTATCGGTAATTTGCTGGGCAGTAGTTCTAGGAACTATTATTTTCGGCGCGTACTACTCTTTTGTTCCTCACACCTGGTCTATATACAATCCTAGCTCCGCTATAGGCGCAGCTTTCATGATCTGGCAGATGAATATGGCGCTAGCCCTGCCGTTTAGCCTTGGTCTGTTGATGGTGGTTCTGGAGATATGGAGGCGAGGTAAGGGCGTAACACTCATGACATGGTGGGGTTCGAATCACGGAGTCGCCAGACTTGGGGTGAGCGCGGTGCTGACTCTGGGTCTGGTTTCCTTGGTCGGGGCATTGAATTGGCAGATCCAAACAACCCAAAGCAGCATGGTTGAGGGCGCACGCAATTTTTACGGTATCCTATCAATCAATGAGCGAGGAATCGGCGACTCTGCTTATCGGCTTGCACTCAACAACGGCCGCATCCGTCACGGGGAGCAACACCAATTATACCCCACTTGGCCAACTACCTATTTTGGACCCGAGACAGGGATTGGGGTTGCCATTATAAACCATCCCGCACGATCTGATACTAGCCGCCAGTTCCGAGTCGGTGTGGTGGGGTTGGGAGCGGGGACTTTAGCCGCCTATGCCAATACTCATATCGACTTAGAAGGGTCAAAGGATTCCTATGTAACGACACGTGATGTTGCCACTGATGACTATCTACGTTTTTACGAGCTCAACCCTCGCGTGGTGCAGTGGGCCACGGAGTACTTTACATTTTTACAAGATGCCAGTTCCCGGGGGGCAGACATCGATGTATTCGAGGGTGATGCTCGCATTGTATTAGAGCACCAACTCCGGCAAGGAAATGATCAACACTTTGATGTGCTCGCTATCGATGCCTTTAGCAGTGACGCCATCCCAATTCATTTGTTGACGCTTGAAAGTATTCAGATTTATCTCGAGCATCTAAATGAAGACGGTATTCTCGCCCTGCACGTTACCAATCGCTATGTTGATCTGGTTCCTATTGTGGCTCGCCTGGCTGAGGCGGTGGGTATGGAAGCGATCTACATTGAGAATTATGCCAATACAATTCGGTTTGTAGATTCTACCGAATGGATATTATTGACCCATAATCGAGCTTTTCTAGAGAACGAAGCTGTATATGTCAATAATGAGCCGATGCCAGCGCCTGGCTCACTGTGGACAGACGATTTTAGTAGTCTGTTCGAGACGATTCAATTGCAGTTCTGACTACAGCATATAGGCTCTAAATGTGAACTCGCAGGTAGTAATCAAATGTATAAGTGGTACGATAATATATGGAGATAATTCTTAGTTGCTTCTGTTGCGTTGATGCTCGCCTTAGAAGTGCAAATGAGCTGGAACTTAAGTTCCAAATACTGGAATCGATGGTTGCTTCAGTCAAAAGACACTTTCGAGTAAATTGCTGAGCGAGCTTCGAAAAATTGATGCCTACACCTTCGACAAGCCAAATGCCAAAATCACCTTCAAGGACACAGAGTGGCATCATTCTTTTGTTGATGATGTTTGCCCTACTTTTGGTAGGAACAAGTGTTTATATTCGCGTGTTGAGTAACAGTGATGTGTTTTTGCAGCAGGAGGAGAATACCACCGATGCCTTGAGCGGTATTAAGGAGAGCTTGATTTCTTATTCAGTGTTGTATGCTGATTACTATGGTGTGGCCAGTGCTGGTCCTGGGCATCTAATGTGCCCTGACATCGATGGCGATGGCGTCGAGGATACGCCTTGTCCTGTCAACTCTCTCGGTCGCCTGCCAACTTCAATGACATTACCTTCCGGCGATATTTTTCCGCTGAGCAGCTACGAGAGTGGTATCGATCAGCAAGTTTGGTACGCATTGTCTGATGATTTTCGCCGTAGTCCCGCAACAGCCCTGAATACCTCCGCTGTGGGCAACCTCACACTAAATGGACAGGGTGGAATTGCAGCTGTTCTAATTGCGCCCGCGGAAATTATTGCAGCGCAGACTAGAGCCAGCAATTCCAGTGCAGACTATCTGGAGGCAGGCAATGTCGCCGCCCCAGATTTTGTAAGCAATAATCCACTCGATCCTAATAATTTTAACGACCGAGTATTGCCTATCAGGATTACGGAAATATTCTCTCCGGTGACAGCTAGAGTAGCAGAAGTGATCAGGGTTCAGCTGGACGACTACCATGCGATTTCCGGTGTATACCCCGTTAATCAAAATGATTTTGAAGATGTCCTTAACGGTATTGTCCCCGCGGGCGGTGGGGGTGGTGGAGGCAAGGGTGGTGGAGGCAAGGGCGGTGGTAAAGGTGGTAAAGGTGGTAAAGGTGGTAAAGGTGGTAAAGGTGGTAAAGGTGGTAAAGGTGGTGGAGGTGGTGGAGGCAAAGGCGGAGGGGGAACATTGAACCCAATGCCAGCCTGGTTTGTCAGTAATGACTGGTTCTCGGTTTCAAATTACACTCAAATTGCCAACGATAGCGGCAACGTAAGCTTTACAGGTTGCAATATAACTTACACATTGAACTTTGGAGTGACAGAGCTTGGTAGAGCAGGGTCGTCATGCTGAGAAGCAAAAAGAAAAGAGAGATTATCCCTGTTAGCGCTTTTCGTATTACTATTTTGTAATTTGGAGAGTGCATGTCTTCGCCTGGGTGTTTTTGCGTCTTGGGAAAAGGCAGTGGCAGTATAGGTGATAATCGATGCAATAATTTTTGATTGAGGCTATTAACTTGTAAATTCCCGCTAGCCCTATTCGTTAATACTAGTTACCCAAAAATATTGTTTGAACTATTCTGGAAGACTCCAGCGTATCCCCGAATGCTGGTCCCGGAGAATGAAGCATCCAGGGCCTAAACAAAACCAATCTATTATATTTGTAGGGTATAGAAAAAGTCTTTTCCCACAACGATTCATCAATTCCTTCTGTCTCCAGAAACTCTTTCAAATCTTGAAAATCTTTCCATCCATATTTAGCAAAGCCTTCGACAGTATTGGGCGCCACTTCCAAGCCAGTTCTTAAATGTTTCCAAAAAACCGTTCCTTCTGTGTTGGGATGGTCCTTTGAAAGATATACTACTCCTGCCCATTTGGTTTTCATATCCACATCATAATGAATATGAAATTTGAATGAATCGTTCGCTCTCGTAAAACGTAGTCTTCCGTTCGCGTTTGTTGAAGAGTCAATAGTCTCTTCCATTGTTAGCTTCTTAAATATTTCTCTATGCTGTTGCCCCAGAAAAGCTTGTGTAGTCATTACGCCTGCATAGCCCCCAGTCGGCGAATCTTCTTCTCTTAGTGAACTTAATGCTACTCGAACCAATGCATCTGGATCGTTATAAAAATCGTCTACTACTATATATCTATTCAGCATTATCGTGCCGCTCGTAACAGATTAATAAACCGCAGACCGTTGTGGAGTGAGGGCTTAATCTTCTTGTTGTGGGGAAAAACTAACCTTACTTATTATAAGTTGCTTATTAAAAGAATAAAAGGCATCTCCGGACTCGATTGAGGTCGGTTGGCCGACTGGTTCGCGTAAGAGACAGATACTCGAACAGTTTCTCTGATTGAGCGCTGAAGCTGAGTCTTGGAGTACTAAATCTGCTGGGGAAGATAGGGAGTTGAATAACTGAGAAAATGGCTCAGGATACTATTACATTTCTAGAAACGAATTTGCTGGACTGAGATCGAGAATTAGGAGGAAATACGAGAGTTTGTGCATAGTAGAAGATACAAAAAGACACATCAGCAATGTGACTAATATAAGCAAATAGCTTATTCTCAATCGGGCATGATGCATGGAATGACTTATTTCTGCACTTGATCAGTCTTGTATATATCGATCGGTAGCATATGAAATCGTCAAAGGAATTTATATGGCACAAAAGCTAGCAGTATTTAGAGGCTTCTCTCTATTCTATCTTCGTGCCTTCAGCTTGGGCAGAAATCAGTTCTGCGCAGTTGCACTAACAGCGGTCATCTCTGTTGGTTTTATTCTTCCCGCTGCCAACGCTCAGGAAGTAGTAGTGGGAGAGGACGCGGACGGGAGACTGACAGTCAAGGCTGTTCGTTATGACGGAAACATCAATCTGGATGGGGTTCTTGATGAGGGAATCTACACACAAATCGCGCCGGCAGATTACTTTATCCAACAACTTCCCGACGAAGGTGAGCCAGCGAGTGAGCGAACCGAAGCCTGGGTTTATTTCGATGACGACAACCTCTATGTAGCAGCACGCAACTATGAATCGGTACCCGAAGAAGATTGGGTTGCCAACGAGATGCGCCGCGACACTAGCCAACTACGCACCAACGATTCCTTCTCTGTCATGTTGGATACCTTCCTCGACCGCCGTAATGGTGTCGCGTTTCTCGTTACACCAATAGGAGGCTTCTCCGACTTCGCCATAGCCAACGAAGGTGACCGAGGACGAGGCGTAAACTTCGACTGGAATATTGTTTGGGATTCGCGAGTGGCACGCTTCGATGGCGGCTGGACTGTAGAGATGCAAATCCCCTTCCGCTCGTTACGCTATGAACCCGGCGAGAATCAAACCTGGGGCATTCAGTTTCGTCGCATCATTAGGCGATTAAACGAGGCGTCCTATCTTACTGAGCTCCCGATTTCAGCTGCACTTGGAAACTCTCTGGTGGCAGGCATGTGGCGAATCTCTGAGGCTGGAACGCTGAACGAGTTGGAGGTGCCTCCGCGAAATTTCAATATTGAGGTGAAGCCTTATGGCCTAGGCACTCTCACCACAAATCGGCTGTCTAATCCTCAGCTCGAAAACGAATTCGATGGTGAGGCTGGAATCGACGTCAAGTTTGGCATTACTAACAACCTCACTGCAGATTTGACCTACAACACAGACTTTGCGCAAGTAGAGGTGGACGAGCGCCAGGTCAACCTGTCGCGATTCAGTTTATTCTTCCCAGAGAAGCGCGAGTTTTTCCTCGAAGGAAGAGGAAATTTTGATTTTACTCAGCCTCGGAATCTAGACATTCCTACTATGTTCTTCAGTCGTCGTATTGGTTTGGAGCAAGGTCAGATAGTACCGATCAATGTTGGAGGTCGCTTAACAGGCAAGGTTGGCGACTTTGACATCGGTGCCTTAAATATCAGTACCGACGGTGGTGGCCTCGATGGCATCGAATCTACGGATTTCTCTGTACTGCGCGTCAAGCGAGATATTCTCAGCCGCAGCAGAATAGGTATGATTCTGACCGACCGAAGTGAGTCCATAGTTAGCCCCGGATCAAATCAGCTCTACGGTATCGATGGGCAATTCAACTTCATGGACGATTTCGAAATTAGTGCCTTTGCCTCTAAAACAGATACGACAGGTTTAGAAGGCGATGATTCGAGTTATATGGCCAACTTCGATTATAACGGTGACCGCTATGGACTGCGCTCTGGATATCTGGTCGTCGAAGACAATTTCAACCCAGAGATTGGCTTCAAGCGTCGCAATAATTTTAAGCAATACGAAGGCGGCGGTAGATTCAGCCCGCGTATAGCGTCTAGCGAATCAATTCGGCGCTTTGTTCTAGAGGGAAACACTGAATCCTATTGGTCGGCGAGCGAGGATGATCTTGAGACTCGCAAAAATGAAATCAGCTTTACCACTGAATTTGAAGAAGGCGACTCCTTTAAAGTCTCTGTAAGTGACGAATTCGAGATGTTAAGTCGGCCCTTCCAGATCGCATCCGGCGTTACCCTTCAGCCGGGTGACTACGACTTCACTAGCTATAGTGCCACTTACCGCCTTGGAACCCAGAGACAATTCAGCGGACTGATCTCTCTGCGAGTCGGTGATTTTTGGAGTGGCACTAATACAGCCGTTGGACTTAGCGCGGGTCGTATCGAGTTGTCGCCTCAATTATCCGTAGAGCCCAGTTATTCATTTAACAAAATTGAATTGCCTGAAGGAGACTTCAGGACTGAACTAGGCCGCTTCAGGGTAACTTATACTATCTCGCCACGAATGTACTTTAGCGGGCTCGCGCAGTACGACTCAAGGTCCGACTCTTTCAGCACCAATTTACGTTTCCGCTGGGAGTGGGCGCCGGGTAGCGAACTCTTTGTGGTCTATAGTGACGATCAGGATACCGACCCATTCATGAATCCAAGCTCGATGGAACTTCGAAATCGCGGCTTGGCAATTAAGTTTAATCGACTGTTTCAAATTTGAAGAGAGCCGCAAGAACTGTGGGCATTGTATTCCTCATGCACAGGTAAATGCTCGAAAATATCAGCGGTTAATTGATGAAGAGAAAGACCCTAGGCTCCAAGTCATAACTCTGAAAAACCAAGCAGTAGAGGAAGACATGAATGAGATGCTTGCTCGACTTACATTTGGTAGTGAGTTCTGTGAGGTAAGGCGGCATATTTCGATACAAATTTATTACAGCAGAGACGAATAGCCTTACAGCTCGCGACAATATCGTGCTGAGCCCTTAAGGCTTCCATGTCCTGTTGACTGAGATCGAACTTGATTCGATGTTTAACCTCAGGTTTCTTTTATTGTCTCCCCAAATTACGATTGTTTATTCAGTAGGTAACAGCAGGAAAAATATCCCCTATCTAGTCTAGTCCGAGAACGATTTGCCGGTCGAGACTTACCTGGTGTTCAAGGCCGTTAGTTAATAAAGTGAGAATTAGTGTGCCGGTAATCTCGTTTAGCTGTGGTGCAGCATAACAAGGTGAAGCGGCGCTAACGGGGTTGCCATTGATTTCTAGCACTCTGTCTCCGGGTTTTAACCCTAATTCGGATGCCTCACTTCCTGCCCAGACATAACTCACAAAGACTCCCTCTGCATCACCTAGCAATGTTAAACCGTATTCATTAAGGGGTTCTGGGGTACTTTTTGCTAGCCCCTTAATCGCCAGCTGCTTTTTGTCCCAGTCAATGATTAGTCTTTGTCCTTGGAAAAACAGCGTGCCGAGACGATTGGTATTTTCAGTTTTTACCTGAGCTGTTGCCTGCGAATAACTTGTGCTACCCAATTGCAGGCTAGGAATTCGAACTCGCTTACTGGCTTCGAGAGTTCTGCCAGCAAGACCGATAGACGAATAACCTTCACCGTGAACAGAAGTACTATCAAGTGCTCCAAATATTTCTCTCTCGGTTGCCGAGTTCATCGCCAATTCACGAGTGCTTCCTGTATCAACCAGAAACGAAAATGACTTCTCGTTGATGACAACATTGATCCACGGAGAATTTTTACCGAACTTGGTGGTGAAAGGAAGCCATTCCAAATTCTGTTGCGAATCAATAATCCGCGAGACAATATTGCTGCCTCTAATGCGTTTGTGAATGAAGTCAAATTCCCAAGCCCCATGTTTCAATACGTTGGCCCCCAAGATCCCTCCATTCGCCAGACAGGCTAGCTCCTGATTATTCAAGCTGGCAGCATCTACGTCGTTGAGCACCAGGTTTCCAATAACGAGACTATCGGCTCTAACCAGCGAAGTACTTTGCTGTAGTCGGTTAACGTCATTTATGGACGCTGCGCCTTCATTAGCTAGTCCTAGTTCTTCGATCAGGCTCTGGGTGAAAAGTGTTGGGGCTCCACTATCCAATATGAATTGATATGGGCCTTGACCGTTTACACTCGCTTCGACAATTACAGCATTGGATGTATCGTCGAAAGGAACATCAATGAGAAATTCGGTAGTTTGCAATTGGCTGTTCAGCCCGCAGGATCCGAACGACAAACTAATCATTGTTAGCATAGTATTGCGCTGCAAAGTGAGCCAGATATTATTTCTAGAGTGGTTTTTGTTATGCATAGTGAGGTTGAAGACGGTCTCTTTTAAGTAGGATTATTATCGATGGAGCGTAGGGTACGTGACACGGCACTGTCTAAATAGTGCCAAAAGTCACTTTGGATTACATGACTTCTGACCTAGAGAGATGAGATGAAGAATCGGTGGAAGGGCGATTTAGTTTTAGAGGGACAATTAGTTAATACCGTTTTTCTCGATTTGAGTGGTTAACTGGCCAATACGAGTTTGGGTCAACGGGCCGCGAAAAGGCATAGTCCATTGCTCCAAATCACAAGCGCATGAAGGGCAGGGGGAATGGAGGGGCCACGAGGACTCGAACCTCGGACAAACGGGTTATGAGGCAGCTAGTCCAGACTGAGAAAGGATTGGCATCTTAAGTTGTTAAGTTATGAGTGTGCACTGCAGTTTCTAAAGGAGCGTGGTCGCCGGCCTAGGGGAGTGGCCTGACTGTTATATCTTACACTGACTTCATTAATCCTTAATTAGGCACAATCCTTAGCACTTTGCCGCTATTACTATCAGTTAAAATATACAGAAAACCATCGGGGCCAACACGTATATCACGTATGCGTGCAGCGATCTCGGGAAAAGCTGGTGTCTCGCTTGTAACTCTGCCCGATTCAATTTTTAGGTGTCGCACTTCCTGGTCGACCAATGCCCCGACAAAAAGATCTCCTTGCCATTGAGGAAATGCAGCACCGTCATAAATGGCCAATCCTGATGGAGCAATGCTTGGCACCCAATAGGTTAAGGGCTCTTCAATACCTGGGGCTGTTTTTAGGGGCGAGACATAAGCACCGGAATAATTAATACCTTTGGTGACCGCGGGCCAGCCATAATTAAGGGCGGGCAATACTGCATTCAACTCATCCCCGCCTTGAGCGCCATGCTCGTGCATATAAACGATGCCTGTGGCGTCATCCAACACCATTCCTTGTGGGCTTCGATGACCGTAGGACCAAACTCTGGGGTCACCCTGTTCGCCATCTGCATACGGGTTGTCGCCGGGCGCGCTGCCATCTTTGTTTATGCGAATGATCTTTCCTAACAGACTAAATTTGTCCTGTGCCGCCTCACGATACTCGAAGCCATCGCCAGTCGTCATCATTATGGTTCCGTCGGCTAAGAAAATCATCTTGCCACCATAGTGAACCGGTGTGTATTTTAGCGGAGAGACGGTAAATAGAGTTTGAACATTTTCAACTGCCGTGTCGCTCAATGTGCCCTTCACTATTCGGGTACCATTTTCAGAGGCAGTACCGTGGGCGAAAGAGAGGTAGATGGTCTGATTCGTCACAAAATCAGGGTCTAGCATAATGTCGAAGTAACCACCCTGACTGGCAACATAGGCATTGGGCAAGCCAGCCAATGGTTCTCCCACGTCGCCCTGTGCGCTTATGCGACGAACTTCACCAACCCTTAATGCAACGAGGTAGTCCCCGTTCGGCAGGAAGGCGATTGACCAGGGATAGTCGAGCCCCTCGGCAATGGTTTCGATTTTGTAATCCGCAGCGAGCTGATTACTTGACTCACTAGCAGCATTGACTGCGCTGATGGGTGCGGTAAATATCGTTAAGATTATCACCGTGGCCAGTAGTTTATTGCGCATAACCCTTTCACTCCCATCGATTTCCGGTCATCATATCAAACACGGCTGGATATGTAGGTTTTTAAATGCAAAATTCAATAGTTAGAAACGTGGGTGGTTTTCTCGCAGCAGTTATCGCTGCCTATGTCCTTGGCGCTATATTTATCAGCCAAGGCAACATTGCCAGCATTGTGGCAATGGACTTCGATGTATCTGTAGCACAACGATTCGAAGCCGCGTTGCATGATGTGATGCATATGACAAATATCTATCTTCCGGTGATCGCCGTGAGTTATTTAATTGCTATGCCGGTTGCCACATATATCATTAAGTATGTTCCTCAGCAGCGCATGATCTTGTATGTATTGGCAGGTGCTGTTGGCTTGGTTGCCATTCACGTAATAATGAAACTGCTTATCGGTTTTTCTGGTATTGCTGCCACTCGCTCCTTTGTTGGTTTACTTGCACAGGCAATTGCTGGAGGAGTAGGTGGCTATCTATTTCATATGGTTTCTATTAAGCGAATCCTACAGCTCTAAGTTAGGTACAGACCAGGGCGAGCTCGGGTCAACCCATTGACGCAGAGCGAACACATTGCCGTCAATATCATTTGCATGAACCTGCCAAGAATCACCGAGTAAAACCGGCTCGCTTACGAACTCCACACCCAAATCGCTCATGCGCGCATACTCCGCCTGAATATCAGAAACTTCAATTGAATAGGAGTAACCTAACGCGGTGCTGTCCCGGTTGCCTGTAAACTGGGGCGTTTCCGGATTGACATATTCCCAGAACTCCATACTTTTTGATCGCTGTGCCATTCTGAAGAAAACAACTTTGAGGGACACATCGTCAACATCAGTCGCATCATCGAAGGTAACGCGATCCTCGATATCAGCCGCTCGATACGGATTGAAGCCCATTATTTCTGAGTAGTAGTTGGTCAATCTCTCAATGTCGTGCGTTACCAAGGCAACTTGTGTCATCCACAAGTCCCGACCTTCTTCTATCCATTCAGGATTTCGTGGGTCACCTCCTAAACGATCAAAATCAAGCTGCTCTAGCTCAACCATGTTTCCTTCTGGATCGTAGGCATAGGCATAAGTCACACCCGCACCCAATAGATCTACAGGACCATTGCCGCGACTGAGAATCTCTGCTCCGGCGCGCTTGAATTTATCATATCCCGATAAATGCGCTGGGGATTGAAAGCAAGTATGAGTCATACCCGGGCCTTGCACCGGCATCTTGCTAATAGGCTGGTCGCGGTTGTGGCGAAATTCCCTGAGTTCGAACAACATATTCGGGGCCTCTAGCACGGCCACCTCGTACTCTACTCCCTCGTAGCCATATAATTTGTCAGCTGCACTATTGTTGCGAACCACTTCTCTGCGAACTACTTTAAACCCTGTTGCCCTCTGATAAAAATCAAGAGATGCATCTAAATTTCTTACTGACAAGCCGATGTGATTGACGCCCAACAGGCTGGCAGGAGAATCATTGATAGTTGCATTAGGATCAATTTCATAGGCTATCGAATGGGTGGCGAACAGAACAGAAGACACTATCGAAAAAAACAAACACACGGAAAAAGGTTTGCTTCGGATGGAAATAGGATTGAACATTTAACACTCCTGACAAAATGATCTAAAAATTGGTTTCGCAACTAAAAAAAGCTTTTATCAAACTAAAAAAGTTATTGCTCAGGTCTAGCCTAGTTGCTTATTCACCATTCAGAGAATAAACCAACAAAACATTACCAGGCGCTTCTCCCCACTTTTCATAGCCGGAAGTTATAAAAACCTGCCCATTCACAATGACGGGGCCGTCGGATTCGATGGAGCCGCCTCTTGCTTCAATGCCATTTCGCGTGCCGAAGCTCTGTCGTGTATTGGTTTCCCAAAGTATGCTGCCGTCCTCGGTATCGAAAGCACGCAAGATACCATCTAGCCCGCCAGCAAAGACAAGATCAGCTGTACTGCTAACCGCTGCTGAAATCCCTTGCCAACAAAGGAACGGACTTTCCTCACATTTATTAGGCAAGTCGTTTCGCCAAACCACCTCTCCAGTGCTGAGGCTCAAGGCGTGTACGCCTGGATGCGCGGGGCCGACGTTATAGGGATTATTAGTTGGCAAGTCTGAAACACCGACAAAAACTTTTTCAGCGTTGGTGCTCATGCCGTAGTGAATGCCACCCATGGTACCACCACTTCCTGCGCGCTGTTCCCAAATTAGCGCACCATTGTTTGCAGGGTCCAGTGCGTAGACCATGCCTGATTTTTGCCCCACTAATATAATTTCGCGACCGTTTTCATCTCGAGTCAATATTGGAGATGCGCCAATATCATAATCCGGCCCATCTTCTTCCGGGCAATTTGGAGTTCCTCTTGAGCAGGCACCATTCCAGGCATCGTCCTTGGTTAGTTGCGCGGCCCAGACGATTTCGCCAGTGAGCATGTCCATCGCCAATACAGCATCGCTGTAGTCATTCGCCGGTGAGGAGTAGTTCTCCCCGGTGCCGGCATAGACAAGATTTCGCTCCACGTCGATAGTAGGGCTGGACCAAATAGGCGCGCCCGAAGGACCATACTGTTGAATACCAGCAGTGCTCAAGATAGTTGGTCGTGGCTCCTCAGTGGTATAGGTTCGCCACAGCTCTTCTCCGGTGCTAATACTCAGCGCAACCAATGCACCGCGAAATGAGCAACAGGAATAGCCAACTCGAGCAGCAAGAAGCACTTCCAATGATGAAACGGGTACAATTAATGTGTCTCCATGGGCAATCACGGATCCGGTGATTGTGGCTTGAGGATGATCATGCACCTCTTTTTTCCAGTTCAGCTCTCCGGTTCGCGCATTTACTGCATAGGCACTGCCTGCGAAATCCCCGAACAAGAGCGTTTCCGGTATTCCCTCATCATCGGTATCTACATATATCGCGCCACGTACTTCTGCATCGGCGCTGAAGGTCCATGAGGGACAGCCATTGGAATTATCCAGAGCATAAACAGTCCCTTCCTGGCTGCCGATGAAAGTCACTTCGGCTGTGACTACAGGCTGAGATCGCGATCGAGTTGTATCAGGAGTTGCGAACGCCCATTTGAGTTCCAATTGATTAACATTGGTCTTGTTGAGGATCGATTCACTAGCCTGATGGCGAGTATTTCCCGATTCGCCGCCCCAGCCATTCCAAGCCACTGGCTGAGTTAAAGGTGAATTTGCATCACGGGTAGCTTCACAGCTAAAACTAACCGCCTCAGTTCGAGTTTCATCGTATTGCTCACCTGAAAGATAATAGGCAATATTTCTCTTTTGTTCACGAGTCAGTGCCATGCCTGAGGTAGCCATTGATCCAAATTCAAGTACATCGATGATGCGTCCAGGAGAGTAAAACTCGAACGCAGCTCGTTGTGGAGCCTCCAACAAAGCTCCGTCATGGCATTCAGCGCAGAACAGCCCATATTGCGCTTCTCCATCCGCTAGTTGTGCATCGTCCTGCGCGGTCTGGGCCAATACATTCCCAGAGGCAAAACAGAGCCATATTGCAATAAATGAGAAAATACTCTTGTTCGATCGCATGTTCCGTTACCTATTTTATTCACTGTACTTTCGGATGATTCCAATATTCAGCTAATGTGGAGGGACTACTATTCTGATCTTATTTATTTGTTATGTATTGGCCAATGTATCAATTTATCTTCTTCTTGAGAATGCCGAATGCAGCAAAATTGCTCGATTGGTACCAGAAGTAGTCGAAGAAAATGGAAGCTCTAGCATTAAAGAGAACTGAAGAAGGGAAAAGATTAGAGTGGCGCTGTCTTTTCCTTAGTGTTTACTTTTTTGGAAAGTAAGCTGCAAAAAAATGCGCTAACAGAACGACCAAATTCCGTAGCGCATTGATTTGTATGGTGGGCCCACAGGGACTCGAACCCCGGACAAACGGATTATGAGGCAGTGGAACCGGGGCGCTGAGTCGCAAGTAAGCTGAAGATTTCTAACGGGTTTAATTCTGCCGCAATAACCGATCCCGCCGAAACCGAACCTCCTCCGAACCTGGCTGGGCGCCATAGCTGACCGAACTCACTAAACCGAAGATTCCCAGACAGTTTTCTGAACCGAACACCGAACTAAACCCGAAACGGAATTGCTAACTACCTATCTATTTCTCAACCTTCGGTGTCTGCGTGGATAAGCAAAGGTGAAGTTGTCTGTAGGGCGAGAGGGTTTAGTTTGGAGTCGATTTACCATTAGGCCACTAAACTATCTGTGTCCCCTTCGTTGTTCAAAGAAAGTCTCGTTACTTAGTGTCTGACTACATCCAGTATTGAGTCGAACGAAACAACATATCTATCCGCATTACTGAAATAAATCTGAAAGGGATTTTCCAGCGATATAGACCGCATTAATTGCTTTTGTTGTTATAGGGCCCCTTCTTTTTTCAAAATATTCTTCATAGCTATTTAAGTAGCCAGCGTTTCCCGGTGCGACAATAAGTTTTTGCACGGCCTCGTGCGCGGGTGTGTGGATATCGCCCATTACGATGCGCTCTCCGCGTACATAGTTGATGGCAATATACTTAAAAAGATCAAGGGTTTCAGGTCGCTTTTGTGCATCCTCATAGGCCAGTTGTAACTCATTTTTGACCACAGCGTCGCCATTGCGATACAAGTTAGAAATAGCCCAAGCGAAATGCCAAACCGCGTGATTCCAATCTATTGCGGTGAATGGAGCGGATTCATAGAGCATGTCGATGTTGGAGAAATACAGTTCAGAAACCTTCCTCGCAATTTCCGGCGTAATAACCTGATCTCGTATACCCCATATTGCTAATTCTGAGGTAGCTGATTTGCGTGCCATCTCCGCCTCAGCCACGCGTAAGGTAGCTTCCAGGTCTATACCCTCTATCATCACGGCTGCCTGATTGTCGTAGGCGATGAAAGGCGCGATTGAAGAACAAAATGAGTTTGCTTTACCCGGTGTTGCGAATTTTGCAGACCCGTATTCATAGTTTTCAAGTGGATTCGTGTAGCACCAGGCGTTGCTTATAGAGTCAGTGGGTTCGATAGGACGATAGTGACGCTGCCAAGAAGTTGTAATGTTCATATATTCTGGCGAATTGACGTCATATGTTATTTGATTGATTAATCGGTTGTCGCAAAGCAACTTTAGAGTTTCGTTAGAGTTCAGCTGGAAATCATCTGCAGGAAAATCGAAATTGGGCTGGCTTAAAGATGGTGGTAGTGCGGTACTATCAATAGAATTACTACTAAAGACTGCGAAGTGCTCTGGCTCAACTATCAACGATTCAGATATTGTCAGTATTTGCCCGGTTTTATTGCTGATTATACATTGCTGCAATTGGATACTGGTGTCGCTGGTATTGTAAAGCTCCACCCAGTTAGAACCGTCTGCTGTATCAAGCGGCATGATCTCGGTAAAAACAATGTCACCTGCATGCGGCAAAGATCCGAGCGAGTCTGCTTTTTGACATGCCGCTAATCCGAGTATTGAAAAGGTCATGAGACCAAACTTGATTAGTGTGTTTCGCATTATTGATTCCGGGTAGTCGCTATCTTCGAGAATATGTAAATCAAAAGGGTAATTCTAATCCATCTGTCCACATTTCATCTTTCACTTTGGGTCCAATCGGTCGGCGGCTTGCTCAAACCGCTCGACTAAACCGGTCAGTGATTCTGCAGTTGCATCGCTTGAGCTCATGCCGCTGTGGATTGTTCGCCAAATCGATTCCGTTACTTTGTCTATATCAATAGCCCTTCCGGTTTTCATGAAGGAATACTCGGTTATCTCGACTGCACCGCCAATCATGTAGCATACAATGCTTGGTGAAGTGTCTAAGCGGAATGAGCCGTCCGCCATACCTTTCTTGATTTCATTCCTCATCAAAGCCGCCATTCTGCGGTTTTGATCGTGGGAGAGCGATGGGCGTTCGTCATCTATTTGCCGCGCATGAATTTGTCGTAGTCTGCACATACTGCGATCTTCAGAAATCATGAGAAGAATTCGACGAATAATATAGAGTAGCCGGTTGCTGGCCCCTTCGATGATCGGCAATGTTTGTTCGACGTCGTCGAATAGTATGGAGTAGTGACGGCGCAATACTTCATCGAGTAAATCACGCTTGCTGTCGAAGTAGCGATAAATCGTCCCTTCTGCTATACCTGCTTCTTTCGCTATCTCATCGATGGACCCTTTTTGGAAACCAGAGGTACAAAACACTTTTCGTGCGGACTCCACAATAGTGTCAATGCGCTGTCCTTTAGAAGGCCGTTTAATTTTTGTGACAGTTGTGGTGCTCAAAGAAATGTTCGCTCCAAGTATTCAAGTCTACGAATAGCAGCCAATATGCCACAGTAATGAATATGACTCAATTATCGGCGTTTGGACGCCAAATTGAGGTAGAGTGAGTTTTGTTGCTAGATTATCGCTTTGAAAGTAAGTACTCTGGTTCTATATAAATGGCTCTTGCGCTTTATAGGCCATCAATAATGAGGGTGGCTCATTATATGAGGATTGCTTCAACTCTGTGCATGATGCAAGTACGACTAGGGCTCATGCGCTCAACAAAACTGGAACTGTCTATGCCTAAATTTAAGAATCTACACACGAGCATTGTACTCATGCTGTTGGCCACAGCGCCTTTAGCCTACTCTCAAACCCTTGGTTATGAGCCACCACGAACGGAGTTCGGCGCACCGGATATTCAGGGTATTTGGTCGAACCGATCTATTACCCGCATGGAAAGAAGGCCCGGGATTGACGGGCTCGTACTCAGTGAAGAGGACGCCTTTGAAATGGCTCAGAGTTCTTTTTGGCTGAGCCTGGACAGACAGCAGCAGAACAACCCAGTAACAGAAGCCGAGGCAGGTGCGGCAGCGTTCGGGTCGCGGGGGCATAACGCATTTTGGGTCGATAATGGATCTAGCATGGGAAAGGTTAAGGGTGAGTATCGTACTTCCTGGGTCACCGAACCTGCCAGTGGCCGGATTCCTTATAAAGAAGGTGGTGCTGCACTTCGCAGAGCATCCCATTTACCAAAAATTGGTAGTTTCGACGGCCCTGAGACGAGGCCTGTTGGTGAACGTTGCATTGCCTTCGGCGGCATAATAGGCCCGGTGATGCAAAACGGTATCTACAACAATAATTACCAATTTGTACAAACTAAAGATCATGTGGTGCTCATGTCGGAAATGGGCCATGAGGTACGTATTATTCCCTTTGCTGACGAACACAGTAACGAAGATCTTCAGCCTTGGTTCGGTGATTCCATAGCCAGGTACGAAGGCGATACGCTGGTAATTGAAACCATCAATACCAATCCACTACAAGGCTCCTACATCTCACCGACTGGAAAGGTTACCGAGCGATTAACTCGCTGGTCAGACGATGAGATTTTCTATGAATTTACAGTGGAAGACCCAGCAATCTACACTCAACCCTGGAGTGGAGAGATGTCTTACTATAAAGAGACGGCATTGTTCGAATATGCCTGTCACGAAGGAAATTATTCTTTACCTGGAATTCTGGCTGGTGCCAGAAGAGCCGAAATGGATGCCTCTGCTCAGTAAGCAATGTCATCACCGCTTGTTAACTACATCTGATTACTGCTAGGAAACAATTATGTATTGTGTTTCACAAAACTCCACTGGGTTAAGAAAAGGTTTTGTTTCTTTTGGCTTATTGCTATCGATGTCCTTTCTGCTGGTTGGCACGGGCAAGCTTTACGCCGCCGCAGAGCCTGGCCTGGCTTTCGAGGCTCTCTATGAGCAACAGTGTGCCGTCTGCCATGGTAATGAACTACAGGGCGAAGCAATCGGTGTGCCGCTTGTGGGTGGAGATCTTCTCCATGGTGAGTCACTTGAAGAAGTGGCTGTTAGTATCGCAGAGGGTTATCCCAATTCGGGAATGCCTGCCTGGTCGGAGGCTCTTACCACAACTCAAATAAGAACACTGGCAGTATTCATCGTTGAACAAAGAGACTCGATGCCATACGGTGAGTTCAATGTCCGTACTCCAATGCAGTTCCCTGAAGGTGTTGTCGCCAGCGACAAACATGCGTTTACGGTGGAGCCGGTGGTCGAAGGGCTTGATCAGCTTACTTTCTCAATGGCG
>JABJIC010000021.1 GCA_018661465.1 Gammaproteobacteria bacterium
ACCCGTCCGCCGCTCGACGCCTGGGAGCAAGCTCCCATCGTTTCCGCTCGACTTGCATGTGTTAAGCCTGCCGCCAGCGTTCAATCTGAGCCATGATCAAACTCTTCAGTTTAATCTTACAATTGTCATTTGATACTACTGCCAGTACAACAAGTCCGAAGACTTACCAACAATCAAACAACTGATTTGTTACTCAAAGATTTACAACTACTGACAATCCTTTCAAGACCCCGAAGGACCTCTCCAAAATTGCTTAATATTTATAACGCAGTTGCTTACTTTGATTACTATCTATAACTATGTACAGATAACACCCCAGCAAGCACCCACCTCTATTACTTAATCTAAATTTTTAAAGAACATAAAAACCCCAATGCCTCTCGACATGGAGGGCGCGTATTATACGTACTGGAGGGCCGGTGGCAAGGGGTTTCTAGCAATATTTACTATTATTTTCGACAGAGGAGAAAAAGAGAAGAAAACCGGCCATAAATTGATGAATTCAAGGCTGTTGTCAGAGAATTTTACGACCTCGGGAGTAGTAAACCCGATAGCCCAGCAATACAAAAAGTATCCCTCCATAAAGCAGTGCTTCGCTAATATTTGTCCGTAGAATCCACAGGAGATGCACTATACCGAGGATTCCAGCGAGATAGACCAGCCTGTGAAGCCGTTTCCAGTTCCTGCCCAGGCGACGAACCATGGACTTTGGTGAGGTAATGCCCAATGCCAGCAAAATCAGGTAAGCGCTGAAACCTACGGTGATATATGGCCGCTCGATAAGCTCTTCTACGATAGCAAACCAGCGAAATCCTAGCAGAAATGCAATCCATACCAGAAAGTGAACAGTTGCATAGAACAAGGCGAACAGCCCCAGCATACGACGCTGCCGGGTAAACACGATCATGCCAGTAAGGCGCTGAAGTGGAGTAAGAGCCAAGGTGACTAGCAGGAAGCGCAGAGTCCACTCACCTGTCTCCATTGCCAATTCCTGAGCAGGATCCGGTCCCAGCTCGTTAAACACAACTCTGAGTAATAACACTCCGAAAGGAACCATCGCCAAAATGAAAATTAGCGGCTTGATGAACTTTCCCATATTCAGAAATTACCGAAGATGATGCTGCATTGTTGCCGAATAAGTGGCTTCTAAGTTAGTGCTGTCTAAACGGTGGCGTCTAATAGTAGCGAGCCAGATCCATCCCGCTATACATTGATGCGACCTGATCACCGTAGCCATTGAATGGCCGAGTCTCAATAACCTGCCGACTAAACAAAGTCTGGGGCAATCTCCGCTCCATGTCCTGGCGCCATCGTGGATGATGAACCGCTGGATTCACGTTTGCGAAAAAACCATACTCCTGAGACTGAAGGTCATTCCATGTTGTATTAGGTTCGGTTTCTCTGAAGTTAATCTTTACGATTGACTTAATACTCTTAAAGCCATATTTCCACGGCACTATTAATCGCATAGGCGCACCATTCTGAGAAGGCAGGTAGTCTCCATAGACGCCTACCGCCATCAAAGTAAGAGGATTCATCGCTTCATCCATGCGCAAACCTTCTCTATAAGGCCATCTTACGATGGCAAAGCGCGAACGTATTCCAGGCATGCTATCGGCATCGATAATGGTCTCAAACTCGACGTATTTCGCTTTTGATGTTGGCTCGAATTGTTTAATCAGCTCGGCCAGAGGAAAACCAGTCCAGGGAATAACCATCGACCAGGCCTCAACACAGCGCAGACGATAAATTCTTTCTTCAAGGTCGTGGGGCTTGAGAATGTCTTCCAGATTATAGACGCCGGGCTTAGCCACCTCACCGCTGATTTCTACAGACCAGGGGTCAGATTTAAAATCGCCGGACTGCGTCGACGGGTCTCGCTTATCCATGCCGAATTCATAGAAATTATTATAACTGGTGACATCGTCGTAGGGCGTGAGTGACTCTCCCGTGTAGTAGGGTTCAGAATCGGGAGCAGCCTTAATCGATGAGCTTTTCTCTTGCCACCACGCAGGCGCATTGCTCACTCCTTTACCAATAGGAGTCGGAGCCTTCAGTCCTCCGCTTTGAGCAGAGGCAATAGCTGGCAGGCCTCCTGCCGCAGCACCGAGAATAAGCTTTCCGCTATCATTCATAAACTGCCTTCTATTACGGAAGACGCTTTCAGGCGTAATTTCAGAAGGCTTTATATCTGAAGGCTTTTTAATCAACATAGTCGGATCCCTGTGTATTCTGTTGTTCTCTTAACTGTTCTCTATTATACGAGCATAAAGTGTTCATGGTTTAGACCGTCCAGGAAGGCTATCAATTTCCTGTTAGACAAACACTATTGAAAACCACAGTCTATTTGTCGGCTTTCACTTTCTTCGACTTCTTCTTGGTGGCAGGTTTAGCTACTTTCACCGGCTTCGGGCTGAGCTGATTCTTGTAAACCCAAGTCAAAGGACCTGAGACAGCATAGGCAACACACATGACGAGCAGAACCTCGTGTGGGTTTTGCGCTACAACTACAAACAGCACAACAGCAAAGACGAACACCATATATGGCACAGTCCCTTTGAAGTTCAGTTCCTTAAAGCTGAAGTATTGATAATTGGAGATCATCAAGAGCCCGGCGAAAACCGTCAATATCGCAGAAAGATAAGCAATTAGTGGTGTTACTTCTACGCTATATTTGTATGCGACCCATGGTACAAAAGTAACCAGACCCGCCGCCAAGGGACTCTGCAGACCTAGAAAAAATCTCTTATCAACAGTGCCTAGTTGAACATTAAATCGAGCTAAACGAAGCGCTGCACAGGACACGTAGATGAAACTCGCAGCCCAGCCGACTCGTCCCAAAGGAGCAAACGCCCAACTGAACATTATTAGCCCAGGAGCCACCCCAAAAGAAACCATATCTGACAAGCTGTCGAATTGAGCACCGAAAGCACTCTGAGTGTTTGTCATTCTGGCTATCCGGCCATCCAGACCATCGAGAATGGCGGCGATCAGTATGGCCCAGCCAGCCTCGTTAAAATTACCCGACATGCCAGCAATAACGGCATAAAATCCGGAAAAAAGAGCCCCCAGGGTCATCAGATTTGGCAATAGGAAGATGCCACGGCGGCGAACGCTTTTGCCGCCTTCCGAGATGATTTCTTCATGCTCGTCGATAGGCAGGATGCTTTCGGACTCTAATTCTGTTTGTTCATCACTCATTACTGAACTCTATAAGCGCTTATAAATCATAGCAAAAATGCAGGATTCGAATTATACCGTCCTATTTTCCGTAAATCCGGCTTATTTTCTTATGAACAAGCAATTTACCCCAGAAAGCAGATGCTATATGATCGCGCCTCAATTTTATTTCGAAGGGAAAGTCCTCAGCCTTCCCTTCAAAAACAGTTTTATCTGAGGAATTCAGATGAATAGATCGGAGCAAATCCATGAATTATTTTAATACGCTACCCCTGCGCTTAAAGCTGGAGCAATTGGGAAAATGTCGCTTTATGGACCGTAGTGAGTTCAGCGATGGCGTCAGCAAGATTGAAGGAAAGAAAGTAGTAATCGTAGGCTGTGGAGCCCAGGGCCTCAATCAGGGCCTTAATATGCGCGATAGCGGGCTCGACGTGTCCTTCACTTTACGCGAAGCTGCCATTACTGAGCAGCGAGCATCGTGGAAGAACGCAACAGAAAATGGTTTTACAGTGGGCACCTATGAAGAATTGATTCCTACTGCAGACTTGGTTCTGAACCTGACTCCTGACAAACAGCACACTCCTGTAGTTAGTCAGGTTATGCCTCTGATGAAACAAGGAGCCTGCCTGGCCTATTCCCACGGTTTCAATATCGTGGAAGAAGGCATGCAAATTCGTGACGACTTAACTGTAGTTATGGTTGCACCAAAATGTCCAGGCACTGAAGTTCGAGAAGAATATAAGCGAGGCTTTGGCGTACCAACATTGATTGCTGTTCATGCTGAAAATGATCCTAATGGCGACGGCATGGATATCGCGAAAGCATATGCTGCTGCGACTGGCGGTCATCGCGCAGGTGTTTTGCAGTCCTCATTTATTGCTGAAGTTAAATCAGACTTGATGGGCGAACAAACAATCCTTTGCGGCATGCTGCAAACCGGATCGATTCTCTGTTATGACCGCATGCTAGAAAAAGGTATCGACCCGGGTTACGCATCCAAGCTTATGCAACACGGCTGGGAAGTTGTTTCGGAAGGCCTTAAGCACGGCGGCATTACAAATATGATGGATCGTTTGTCCAATCCTTCAAAAATTGTTGCCAATGAACTTGCCGAAGAACTCAAGCAGATCATGGCTCCTCTGTTCCAGAAACATATGGATGACATCATCGAAGGAAGGTTTTCTTCAGGAATGATGGAAGACTGGGCTAATGACGACAAATTACTTTTGGAATGGCGCGAAGCAACTGCGGAATCTGCATTTGAGAAATCTACTGCCGGCGACATGGATATTCCAGAACAGGAATATTATGAAAACGGTTTGGTAATGGTTGCCATGGTTAAGGCTGGTGTTGAACTTGCATTTGAAACCATGACTGCCAGCGGCGTTATTGAAGAATCCGCATATTACGAATCACTTCATGAAGTGCCTCTGATAGCCAACCTCATTGGTCGTAAGAAACTCTATGAGATGAACAAGGTAATCTCGGATACAGCAGAATATGGTTGCTACCTGTTCTCTCATGCCTGCGTTCCTTTACTTGCAGATTTCATGAACAAGATTGATACAGATGTAATCGGCTCAGGTCTACAGACAACAGACAACGGCGTCGACAACGCGGAATTAATTTCAGTAAATGAAAGTATTCGCTCCCACCCGATCGAAGTAGTGGGCAAGCGACTGAGAAAGTACATGACAGCGATGAAAAAGGTTATCTAGGACAGACCTGCTCGCTGAGAAGCAGAGCCAAAGGGGCGTAAGGGTTAGAGCAAACAGTTCATAGAAACTGCTTACTCCGACCCTTTTTTTTCTGTTTTTTTCGTCGAGTGACAAGAAAGGTTGTTACAGACTGAGTACTTTTTCGCCTCTGGAAATTCCTGACACTCCAGTTCGAGCAACTTCCAAAACCACCGTCTCACCCAACGCAGAAATAAAAGCGTCAAGCTTATCCGTTGTTCCTGTGAGCTGAATACTAAAAACATTACCGGTCATATCCACTATCTGGCCGCGAAAAATATCCGTAGTTCTCTTAACTTCAGCTCTCTGAGCTCCCGCTGCTTTTACCTTAATTAGCATGAGCTCTCGCTCGATATGCGCGCCTTCAGTTAGATCAACTAATTTCACCACGTCGACCAACTTATTCAAATGCTTGGTAATTTGTTCGATACGACGATCATCACCACTGGTTGTGAGGGTCAATCTGGAAAGAGACTGATCTTCAGTAGGTGCAACAGTTAGCGAATCAATATTGTAATTGCGTTGAGAAAATAAACCCACGACTCTAGATAGTGCACCAGGTTCATTTTCCATTAGTACAGAAATTATATGGCGCATATCAAGTTCGCTCCGATTTACTAAGTATCATATCTTTCATGGCTCCACCTTTTATAGCCATGGGGTAAACGTGTTCATTTGGATCGACGAGCACATCCACGAATACCAACTTATCTGTCAGCGCAAAAGCCTCAGCCAATTTTTCTTTAAGATCTGAACTTTTCTCGATCTTTATTCCCACATGACCATAAGCTTCAGCGAGTTTTTTGAAATCCGGTAAAGACTCAGCGTAGGTACTGTGAGAATGCCTGCCACCATACTGCATGTCCTGCCATTGCTTCACCATGCCAAGGGCGCGGTTGTTCAAGCAGACTATTTTTATTGGTAGTTGATACTGCATACAGGTCGCGAGCTCCTGCAAACACATCTGGAAACTTCCCTCACCGGTAATACAAACAGAGACCGCATCGGGATGAGCAAACTGAACTCCCATCGCTGCGGGAAAACCAAATCCCATGGTTCCCAAACCACCGGAATTAATCCAGCGCCGAGGTTTATCAAATCCATAATACTGGGCGGCGAACATTTGATGCTGACCTACATCGACAGAAACGAATGCATCGCCCTTAGTAATTTCATGGATAGCCTGCACAACTTCCTGTGGTTTGATGGTGCCGTCTTCAGCAGGAACCACTGCCAGACTATCTTTCTCACGCCATTGCTCAATCTGATTCCACCAAACTTCCAATGACTGACTATCTACTTCCTGTTTGGAGTCTTCAATTTGAGACAGCATTTCCTCCAAGACTGCCGTTACCGATCCCACTATAGGAACATCGGCAGCAACTGTTTTCGAAATCGATGCGGGATCAATATCAACATGCAAGATAGTTGCATCCGGGCAGAACTTGTTTACATCAGAATTCGTTACCCTGTCATCAAAGCGCACACCAATACCTAGCAGCACATCACAGTAGTGCATTGCCATGTTCGCTTCGTAAGTGCCGTGCATACCGAGCATGCCTAAGAACTGCTTGTCGGATGCTGGATAGGCACCCAGGCCCATTAGTGTATTGGTAATCGGATAGCCGAGTTTCTTGGTCAGCTTTGTTAATAGCTCTGAGCCTTCGCCCTGAATTACTCCGCCACCGGTATAGAGCATCGGCCGCTTGGCAGAGAGAAGCGCATCGACCGCTTTTTTAATTTGACCAGAGTGTCCCTTGCCTGGAACCGCATAGGAACGCATCTTAACTTCGCTAGGATACTCATAGGCAACTTTGTCTTTGGGATCAGTCGCGTCTTTAGGTACATCGATGACTACCGGACCAGGTCTCCCAGTGGTAGCAATATGAAAAGCTTTTTTTACGATCTCCGGAATCTCTTCCGCTTTTTGTACCATAAAACTGTGTTTCACGATGGGCCGGGAAACACCAACCATGTCAGTTTCCTGAAAACCATCGGAGCCAATTAGCCGGCTCTCAACCTGACCGGAAATCACCACCATAGGAATTGAATCCATGTAGGCAGTAGCAATACCTGTAAGTGCGTTTGTTGCTCCGGGACCCGAAGTAACCAAGACGACTCCTGGCTTTCCTGTCGAACGCGCATAGCCATCAGCCATATGCGTTGCAGCCTGCTCATGGCGGACGAGGATATGCTCAACGTCGTCCTGCCTGAAAATCGCGTCATATATATGTAGAACGGCACCACCGGGGTAACCGAATATGATATCAACACCCTCATCGTGCAAAGCACGAATCAGCATTTCACCACCTGATAATTGATCCACTTTAATAGCCTCTAAATACTGTGCCAGGCACCGGCGCCTGATCTCAATCTATTTATCTTTTAAGCTCGTAAATAGCAAAAACCACAAGCCAGCACTACGCCAGACGTGAATTTCTGTGTGTTATGAAAAGTTTGCGCAAGTCACTAAAGCATGAAAACCATGCTTCTTCGCTTCTTGTCGGCCCCGTACGCGATAACGTGATAGGAGCCATAGGTGGATGTTTTCCAACACCTAGATAGCAATCTGTCGGTGTACCGGGTTGCGGCACTCAGATTGCAGCGGGCTGAGTAGGGGTTGATCTGCTCAGCCAGCTCGAGCAAGGGGATTTTGCCATTTATTTGAGGAAAGTCAAGCTCTTATAGCTTAGAGCTGCGTTAAGCGACCTGGGAATCAACCTGCTTGAGAGCTTTTGTGAATACCAGCTCTTTGCTGCCATCCAAATCCAGCTGAATTACATCCCCCGGCACGTAGGACCCCTGCAGTACCTGTTGAGCTAAGGGGTTTTCAATCAAGTTCTGTATCGCCCGCTTCAGTGGTCGCGCACCATAAACCGGGTCATAGCCTACCTGAGCAATATGCTCCATCACCTCATTGGAAACCAAAATAGACAATTCACTATCAGCTAGCCTGCGGTTCAGTATCTGAATCTGTATATCTGCAATGCTTCGAATTTGCTGTTGCTGAAGTGGATGAAACACTACTGTTTCATCAATTCGATTAACAAATTCAGGAGAAAAATGCTTAACAACATTTTCCAGAACAGCGCTCTTCACAGACTCATACAGATTCTCATCCATTGTAGTCTCGGTCATCATTTCCTGAATTCGATCCGAACCAAGATTTGAGGTCATTACTATTACTGTATTTCTGAAATCAACAGTTCTTCCATGCCCGTCAGTTAAACGACCATCGTCCATAACCTGAAGGAGTATGTTAAACACATCGGGATGAGCTTTCTCTACCTCATCGAGCAGCAGAACCGAATAAGGTCTGCGTCGCACCGCTTCAGTTAGATAGCCACCCTCTTCGTAACCTACATATCCAGGAGGCGCACCGATCAATCTCGCTACTGAATGCTGTTCCATAAATTCGGACATATCGATCCGCACCATGGCTTCTTCTGTATCAAACAAGAACTCTGCCAGAGCTTTACACAGTTCCGTCTTACCTACACCGGTTGGCCCCAGAAACAGAAATGAACCGTTAGGTCGATTTGGATCGGAGAGTCCAGAACGTGACCTTCTCACTGCATTAGCAACTGCTTGCACCGCTTCATTTTGTCCTATTACTCTTTTATGCAGACCGTCTTCCATAGCCAGCAGCTTCAATTTGTCGCCTTGCAGCATCTTGCTGACAGGAATGCCTGTAGAGCGTGATACAACATCTGCAATTTCTTCCTCTGTAACTCTCGTTCTCAAAAGCTGCTTTTCAGCCACCTCGGCTTCATCCGCGGATTCAAGCTTTTTCTCCAATTCGGGAATTACGCCATACTGAAGTTCTGACATGCGCGCCAGATCTCCAGAGCGACTCGCAGCCTCCAGGTCCTGTCTCGCCTTTTCAAGGCTACTCTTAACGGTTTGAGCCCCTTGCAGAGAAGCCTTTTCGGCTTTCCAGATCTCTTCAAGGTCTGCGTAGTCCTTTTCTAGCTCCAAGATTTCTTCCACTAATTTTTGCTTGCGCTTAGTCGAAGCCGGATCATCCTCTTTCTTAAGCGCTTCCTGTTCGATCTTGAGTTGAATTAGTCGTCTTTCCAGCTTGTCCATGTCCTCTGGCTTGGAGTCGATCTCCATGCGGATAAGACTAGCCGCCTCATCAATAAGATCGATAGCCTTGTCCGGTAATTGACGGTCTGTAATGTATCTCTGGGAAAGTTTTGCAGAGGCAATAATCGCAGCATCAGAAATATCAACACCATGGTGAACCTCATAGCGTTCCTTTAGCCCGCGTAGAATTGCGATGGTGTCCTCCTCTGAAGGTTCTTCTACTAAAACTTTCTGAAACCGACGCTCAAGTGCTGCATCTTTTTCTATGTATTGCCTGTACTCATCGAGAGTTGTAGCACCCACGCAATGAAGCTCACCACGTGCAAGAGCGGGCTTAAGCATATTTCCTGCATCCATAGCACCTTCAGCTTTACCTGCGCCAACCATGGTGTGCATTTCATCGATGAACAAGATGATCGAGCCTTCCTGCTTGGACAATTCGTTAAGCACTGCCTTGAGACGTTCCTCAAATTCACCGCGGAATTTCGCTCCGGCAATCAAGGAGCCCATATCCAATGCCAAAATCTTTTTCCCCTTCAAACCTTCTGGAACTTCACCATTGACTATTCGTTGCGCCAAACCTTCAATAATTGCAGTTTTACCAACCCCAGGTTCTCCGATAAGAACTGGATTATTCTTGGTTCTTCTCTGCAACACCTGAATAGTTCGTCGAATCTCCGCATCACGTCCAATTACTGGATCCAGAGCGCTATTTTCTGCTCTCTCAGTCAGGTCGATACAGTATTTGTTCAATGCCTGCCAGGAATCTTCAGCACCAGCATCAGTTACATTTTCTCCACCCCTGAGATTCGAAATAGAGTTTTCCAATGCCTGCAATGAAACACCGAAGGAATTCAGAACTTTTCCCAGTTCTCCCTTGTCTTTCATGGCCACCAGTAAAATGGTTTCACTGGAGATAAATGAGTCACCTTTTTCCTGCGCGAGTTTGTCCGCCTGATTGAGTAGCTTTGCGAGATCTGGAGAAACAGATATCTCCCCTTCACTGTTCGTTACTTCAGGCAATTGATCCACGAGCCCTTGGAGCTGGTTTCGCAACTCGACAAGATTAAACCCAGTCTGTGAAAGAAGCGGAGTTACAGATCCCCCCTTCTGATCAATCAAGGCAAGCATCAGATGGCAAGGCTCAATTTGATTATTGTCTTTTCCCAGTGCGAGCGACTGAGCATCTGCCAAGGCAGATTGAAGTTTACTAGTCAGTTTATCTATTCGCATATTGTTTCCACGTCGCAATCCATGGTCAGTTCAGCCCATGGGATAGCCATTTAATTGTTCAATTACCAGTATAAATTGGGGCGTTTGCGAAATATTCAACAATCAGAGACGAAAATTTGATCTCTATCAATCATTGGTTCAGCAGTCTAATAATGGAGAATTTAAGGAAAGATTGGGAGAAATCAGGGAAACGCATTTAAGGCCGAAGCCTAACAAGAAAACATAACAGTTTTAATATGCATGCCCGTACTGGAAGAGCCGATTTTCACCTTAAGAGGTATATGGGGGATTTTTGATACTCTTCTACAAATCGATTCTGTTTGTAGAATACAACTTTATTCGAAGGAGATGGCACTTAACATTCGACCGGTTTCGCCGTCACGGCGGTAGGAGAAAAAAGTCTCTTGTTGACAGACTGTACAACTATCACCACCTGATATTTGCGTCACTCCCAATCTTTTTAGTCTCTGGGAAGCAAGAGCGTATAGGTCAGCAAGATACTTCTGCTCAGGGGGTTCACTACCTCGAACTTTCGAAAAGCATGCCATGACTTCAAGTTGGTTTTCGGGCTCTGCTGGCTCGGAAAGAAATTCCTTTAGGACCTCAGCACCCACTTCAAAATGACAAGGGCCGATAGCTGGTCCCAGATAGGCCACAACATCTTCAACTTCCGCATCCATCTTTGAGATTGTTGCTTCGAGAATTCCTCCCGCCAAACCTCTCCATCCTGCATGGGCAATGGCTACTTCCCGCCCCCACCGATCGGCGAAGAAGACAGGCAGGCAATCTGCAGTCAATATACAGCAGACTACTCCTGGCACTCTACATACTAGACCGTCTGCAGTAAGTTCCTGTTGAGATAGAGCATTAGCATCATCAATAAGCAGAACTTCAGTTCCATGAACCTGTTCAAGCCATTGCCAATGCCTAGCTTTTGGAACCAGAGACTGCAATTTCTCTCGGTTTTTTAGAACTGTGTCTTCACTGTCAGAAACATGGTGAGCGAGATTAAAACTGTCATAGGGTGGCGAGCCAAATCCATCTGTTCTTGATGTATAGAAAGCGTTGATATTAGCCGGTACGGACCAAGGCAGACTATGGATAGCCATGGCTTGCTACTTTCCTTGTTCTGGGTGCATATCCAGCCTAAGTAATTCCATTAGCTCGATCATATCTTCCGGCGTTTCCGCTTCCCAACTTAGTTCTTCTTCTGAATCCGGGTGGATCAAAGCCAGGCGACGAGCATGAAGAGCTTGACGCCTAAAGATTCTCAGATATTCTGCCAATTCTTTCGAACAGGAAGCAGGTAGCTGCAATCTGCCACCATAAAGAGGATCCCCTAAAAGCGCATGATTTAGAGCTGCCATGTGGACACGAATCTGATGTGTGCGCCCTGTCTCCAGTTTCACCTGAATATGGGTGTGGGACCTAAAACGATTGAGGACTCGATAATGAGTGATTGCTTCCTGCCCTTCCTCCACTACTGCCCGCTTTTTTCGATTAGCCGGATGCCTCCCTAATGGTTTGACCACGGTTCCACCGCCAGTTAACACTCCCTGTACCACTGCTTCATACTCTCGGCTAACTGTTCGCGCCTGAAGTTGATTTACTAAGGAGGCATGAGCAATAAGGGTTTTCGCAACAACCATTAGCCCAGTAGTGTCCTTATCCAGTCTGTGAACTATGCCACCTCGTGGAAGTTCCTGCAGTGACGGGCAGTAGTGCAGTAAGCCGTTTAATAAGGTTCCCTTACTGTGACCCGCGGCTGGATGAACGACAACGTTGCTGGCCTTATTAATAACAAGTAAGTGATCGTCTTCATGGACAATATCTAGTGCCATTTTTTCTGGCAACCAAGCCTCTTCTGCAGTCAGCTCGGCCTCAACTACCAGCAAATCTCCCAGGTAGGCTCGGTCTTTAGGCTTCATAATTCCATCATTCACCTTCAAGCTACCTTCCTTTATCCAGATTTGCAGGCGAGCACGTGAATATTCTGGAAACAATTTGGCCGCAATCTGGTCTAAGCGATTACCAGAGAGCTCCTCGGTGACTTCTGACTTGAGGGATATTTGTGTAGACATCAGGCTATGATACTTGATTAAGCGCCATTACTCTCTAGTTGAAGCGTTCGCTCAACTGGCTAGAGGTGCAAAAATTAGATAGAGAAAACATAGAATTTTGAGTAACTAAGGTATGGGTTTGAAGAGGATGCTGTGGTTAAATAGCGCTTTTTTGGGCCAATGCTAATCGGCGGAGCTGATTTGAGAAAGTTAGATACAAGGTTTCCACTACTGCTTGTCTTGCTATTAAGCCTGTCTTCCTGTGCCTGGTTCGGCGGTGATGACGAAGATGCAGATGAGTTCTCAGGCCTCACTACTGAAGAGCAGTTTTATCGTCGCGCCCTGGAACAACTGAACTCACGGAATTTTTCCGGTTCGATTAGCACTTATCAGGCTTTGGAATCCAGATTTCCATTCGGCCGCTTTGCCGAGCAAGCCCAAATTGAAATCGTCTACGCCTACTACCAGAACACCGATCAGGAAGCAGCACGCGCCGCAGCTGACCGCTTTATTAGGCTCCACCCAGAAAGCTCAAATATCGACTACGCCTATTATATGAAGGGCTTGTCTTCATTCTCTGATGAGAGTGGGTTCTTCAATCGCTTCCTACCACTTGATGGCACAAAACGTGATCCGGGACGATCCCGCGAGTCATTCTCCGATTTTTCTCAATTGCTGGCCCTCTACCCAGACAGCCCATACTCCGCAGATGCTCGAGCGAGAATGGTTTACTTGCGTAATAATTTGGCCGCCTATGAAATCCATGTCGCTGATTACTATCTCGAACGAAGAGCCTATATCGCCGCTCTGCGCCGCGGACAGTATGTAGTTGAAAATTTTCAAGGCACACCGGCGGTTGCCGATGGCATGGCGGTTATGGTCGAGAGTTATCTTCGATTAGGTCTGAACGACCTTGCCGACACTTCTTTAACACTGCTGCGGGAAAATTATCCAGACCACGCATCAGTCGATGAGGATGGCGAATTCATCATTCGTACGGAAATTACCAATCCCTCACTCTTGTACACGGTCAGCTTTGGCCTGCTGGGCGACAATCGCATAGATCCACCACTAGCCCCTACCATAAGGCCCAGAAACTCTGGCTCTCAGGAAATCATCAACGCGCAGGACCGATCCGGAGAACAGCGTTCCTGGCTAAATATCCTTACTCTCGGCATCCTCGATTAATCACATTTCTTGTAAACCAATCGCTCCCTACCGCGTTACTAGACTGAATAGAGTAATATTGAGCGCAGAGAAGCCGATAGAAATATCATTGCTGCTCAATTCCCACAGGGGAGATAGTAGTGATCGAATACAGCGGCGTACTGGGAGACTCAATCCTGAATAATTCGCTATTGCTCGATAAATTCTTGCAGAGCATACAGTCTCGCGCATTCAGAATAGCTCAGATCTCTACCGGAAATGCTGAAGATGCTCTGGATCTGGTTCAGGATGCCATGTTCAAACTGGTAGAGAAGTATTCAGACAAGCAGGAGAGTGACTGGACTCCTCTGTTCTATCGCATTCTCAATAGCCGTATTAACGACTTTCATCGCCGAAACAAGGTAAGAAACCGCTATAAGAGTTGGTTGAATCCCGACGAGGAAATGGAAGATCCCATTCAGACTGCTCCGGACCCTCATGGACGCAGCCCTTTTGAAGAAACTCAGACCGGTGAAAGCATGGAGCGCCTTCAGCAAGCATTGGAAGGGCTTCCTCCAAGGCAGCAGCAAGCATTTCTGCTTCGCGCCTGGGAAGGCTTGGATGTTAGACAAACAGCAACAGCCATGGCCTGCGCAGAGGGTAGTGTAAAAACTCACTATTCCCGCGCCATTCACAAACTACGAGAACAACTTGGTGAGCATTGGCCATGAGTAATTTATCTGAACAGGAATTTGTTAATAGAATTTGCCAACACCTCGATTCGAGCATTGAGGGGTTGCCCCAATCCGTTTTGGAAAATCTTGAAACAGCTCGTTTTCAGGCTTTGAATCAAGCCTCAACTGCGGCTAGCAAATCTCCAGAAGCTTTGACCAAGGAAGTAGTAAACACCCTTGAGAAAGAAACTACCGTTCCCCGGGAGATAGAAAACAAGCTGGACCTGATTCGCGCACAAGCTATGGCCAAGCTTGAAGAAAAAAATGCCGCAAGAGAACTACCTCTGACAGACAGGGTTCAGGCTTGGTTAAAATCAACTCTCGGAGTTGATAATTTAACTGTCCCAGCGAGCGTGTTCGCCACGGCCTGTTTAATGCTTACCGTAGCTTCAACATTTGATATTTCCAGCTTAAGAGATGATCCTGAGCGACAGCTAGCTCTTCCACTAGAAACTGAATTAACTTTGATAGCCTCAGCTGAAGACATTGAGCTCTATGAGAATCTGGAATTCTACGAGTGGCTAACCGATAATGCTCTAGTCAATTGATCATGAGCAAAGAGATTTCATGGGCAGAATTGCAAAGAATAGATTGGGCAGCAAAGGATACTTGTTTTTGACGAGCTGCTTTATGGGTTTAGGATTACAACCTACTATCGAGGCAGCTGAGGAAATCAGCAGTCAGTCAGATGCTGAGAATCCTCAAGAACTGGAAGCTCCTGACCTTGAATTTCTTGAATTTCTAGGGCAGTTTGAAACAGAAGCAGGTGAATGGATCGGACCAGAAAGTTTATTAAGCGAAGGGTTTCAGGAATTGCTAGAGGCTTCTTCAGGTTCAGACAACAACTCTAATACGACACAGAATGGAAATGATTAAGAAATTATTACTAGTCCTTGCAAGCCTGCTGATGCTTTCCTTAAGTAGCCTCAGCAATGCACAGGAAAAAATTAACTGGACCGATCTCTCTTTAGAAGAGAGGCAAATTTTGCAGCAACTGGAATCTCAGTGGAATAACATTCCTGCCGAGAGACAACAAAGACTAAGAAGAGGCGCCACTCGGTGGCAGCAAATGCCTCCTCAACAAAGATCTCAGGCACAACGTCAGCAACAACGCTTTCAAAATCTTTCCCGAGAGCAGAAACTGCAAATCAATCAACGTTTTCAGCGCTTCAATGCTCTCAATCAGGCTCAACAGCGCCGACTACGAAATACACAGCAACGCTTCAGGAATCTCCCCGAGGAACAGAGACGCAGACTAATTGAACAATTTGAGCGACGCTCTCAACAATCAAGCCAACAGAGAAATAGCGCGCAGCCAAACGATGAAAGGAGGCGCATACAGGAAGTGATTCGGCAAAATGAAAACGTGTTAAGACAGCGTCAAAACCAGGTGCAGCGACCAAACAATAACAGATCAGGGGCTGCTAGCTCACAACCCCGTTGAACCAATTCTGATCCTACTTATTCACCAAGTGACCAGCCATTAGTTATAGGATAACGCCTGTCTCTTCCGAATCCTCGCTGAGTTAAACGAACTCCGATAGGGCTTTGGCGCCGCTTATACTCGTTAAGGTCTACCAACCTTAATACCTTCTTAACTACAAGCTCATCGAACCCTCTGGCAATAATTGCTTCAGCGCTAAAGTCCTGCTCCACATAAAGTTCAAGAATTTGATCCAGTGCATCGTAGGGCGGCAAACTATCCTGATCTTCCTGTCCAGGAGCAAGTTCAGCTGATGGAGGACGGTCAATAACTTTCTGAGGAATGATCTCTTCGTTTGTGTCTCCGTAGTTTTCATTGCGAAAACTGGCAAGCCGATATACCAAGGTTTTAGAAACGTCTTTAAGCACATCGAAGCCGCCTGCCATATCTCCGTAAAGCGTCGAGTACCCAACTGCTATCTCACTCTTGTTCCCAGTGGTAAGCACAAGAAGTCCCTTTTTATTCGATATCCCCATGAGAAGAACACCCCTGCAACGTGCCTGAATATTTTGCTCACTCACATCCACATCGGTATCTGCAAACTCGCCTTCGAGAGCACCTATAAAGGCGTCATAAATATTGCTAATTGGAATCACTTGATAGTTTACACCCTGCTTGACGGCTTGCTGCTGAGCGGCATCCAAACTGAGTTGCGAGGTATACTCGAAGGGCATCATTACTGCCTGTACTCTGGATGCTCCAAGAGCGTCTACCGCAATAGCAAGAGTCAAAGCAGAGTCGATACCTCCTGAGAGACCGAGTACGATTCCCTTAAACCTGTTCTTATTCACATAGTCCCTCACTCCAAGCACCAGACTATCGTATACCTGTGCTTCCACCGACTGTGGCTGCGCAATATATTGTTCGGGAATTTCACTAGCTTGCGATGAGCTTGGCAAATCAATTAATACTGGATACAGGCCTTCTCTGAAGCTATCCGCTAGATAGTGGCAATCTCCCTGGCTGGTCATCACCATTGAGCCTCCATCAAATACAAGTTCATCCTGCCCGCCTACCTGATTAACATAGACTATTGGGATGCCACCTTCCTGACTTCTTTGGTTGAGCAACTGCTTACGATCTTCAATTTTGTTCAAGTGATAGGGTGATGCGTTAATATTAATCAGCAACTGAGCACCTGAGTCTTTTAGTTGAGCAACAGGCTCTGCTTCCCACATATCTTCGCAAATTGTAAACGCTATTCGCGCATCTGCTATTTCCAGAACACAGGAAGAATTTCCCGCCGAGAAATATCGTCGTTCATCAAAAACCTGATAATTGGGTAAGCACTGTTTTTGATATGTTCCCAGTCGGCTCTTGCCTTTGATGACAGTTAGGGCATTAAATAGCTGATCTCCAACATGCTGCGGAAAACCAATTACCATGTAGATCGGTAGTTCGCATTGAATTATGGACTCTAGCGCTTTTTCAATACGAAGAGAGAGGCTAGGCCTGAGCAACAAGTCCTCAGGTGGATATGCAGTTAGCGCGAGCTCGGGAAAAGCAATTAGATCGGCATTATGCTCAGATATTGCCGTTTTGGCGCTCTCGATAATTCTCTGGGTATTTCCCTCGATATCACCAACCAGCAAATTTAGCTGAGCCATTACTATTGTTAATTGTTGCGCCATATCTCTCTCTTAACTGGTATCCTTGGCTTAGTTTAGCTGATTAAGCCGAATCAGATTAGGCGTGAGTCACAATCCTTAACCGTGACAGCTATTGACCGATACTACTATATCGAATTCCATCGGGTACGAAATGCAATTGTAACGGAAACTATGGTCGAAAGAACGGAACAATACTCTAACCAACTGCGCGATGTTTCTGGTGTTTACAACATCTACAGAATTGTCCTGCCGCTAGTACTGCTGGTTACATCTCTTAGCCCTGGCTCCACTCTGCTGGGCGCCTATGACTCAAGCTTGTTTGTCGAAATTTGTATTATTTATACAATCTTCGGCGTGATAGTAACCTTCTTCGGCACATCCGGATCAAGATTAGCAACCAATGTACAAGTACTCTCCGGTGCTCTAATCATAGACATCCTTGCTCTCACGCTGATCATTTTTAGCAGTGGCGGCGTAGTAAGCGGACTCGGCCTATTGCTAATTGTAACCATGGCTGCTGGCAGCATCCTTATAAGGGGCCGAATTAGCACCTTCCTTGCAGCCGTGGCTACGCTGTCCATAATTTATTGCGAACTTTATCTCGCTCTAGTTATAGAAGATCGACCTAATCAGTTTGTTCAAACCGGAATTTTAGGAATTATCCTATTCGCAACTTCGCTCTATATTCAGACTGTAACTGTCAGGAGTTACAAGACAGCTCAATTAGCTGACGAGCAGGCGAAAAGCATTATCGATTTGGAGAAACTCAATAATGAGATCATCCAAAGAATGCGAACCGGTATCGTCGTGGTGAGCTCTGATCATGAGATTATCAGTGCGAATTCATCGGCACAAAAAATTCTAACACCCTTGGGCGAGTCACATCTAAATCCGGAGAGCACCCTAACGCTACCCGTAGCAATCTCCGACCAGATAAAACTTTGGAAGATAAATGCGAAGCGAGAACCGCAGCCGTTTAGTCCGCCCGGTTCGTCTCGGCAGATTCAATTGAGTTTTGCATTCTTAAGACCTGATCCAAATTCCGACATTCTTATTTTTCTTGAAGACAATAGACAAATTGTACAACGAGTTCGTCAGTCTAAACTTGCCTCTTTGGGTCGCCTCACTGCCAGCATTGCCCATGAAGTTCGGAATCCTCTTGGCGCAATTAGTCACGCAAGCCAGCTATTACACGAATCCGAATCGATAAACGAGGATGATCGCAGAATGGTTGAGATAGTTCTCAACCACTGCAATCGGGTTAACTTGATTATAGAAGACGTACTCGATGCTTCTAGACATGACGATACGACAGCGAAGAAGCTCCACCTCAAGGAATGGCTGGGGAGCTTTATCGCAAACTATAGAGCTACACATGAGTTATGTGATGAAGTGGAATGCGAGATTAATCCTGACGACATAATGATTAACGTTATTGAAGGCCAGTTAGAACAGGTTCTGAATAATCTTTTTGACAACGGCTTACGCTACAGCCATAAGAATACCGGAAAGGCTACACTTAAAATTATCGCCGGTATTGACACCAAAAACAGTGACGAGCAACCTTTCTTGCACATCATCGACGATGGCGAAGGCATATCTGAAAAGGCTGAGTCACAATTGTTCGAACCATTTCACACAACTGAGTCCAGTGGTACTGGGCTAGGTCTTTATATATCGAAGGAACTGTGCGAAGCTAATCAATCACAACTGGCGTATAGCAGAACCGCGGACGGGAAAAGCTGTTTTACTATCTATTTCAGCAACCCAGATCGCGTGATGAACTAATGCCTCTCGCTAAAACTCGCAAAGAACTAAGGTGATGAAAGATAGAGTCCTTATCGTTGATGATGAGCCAGATATTCGAGAATTGCTGGAAATTACTCTTGGACGTATGTCTCTCGCCACCAGCAGTGCGGAAGATTTAGCTTCGGCAAGATATTTACTCTCCACAGAAGAGTTCAGTCTCTGCCTAACGGATATGAAACTTCCTGATGGCAATGGTCTTGAATTGGTGGAATATATCCAACAAGACTATAACCAGATTCCAGTTGCAGTGATTACTGCACACGGTACAACTGAGACAGCAATAAAAGCACTGAAAAGTGGCGCTTTCGATTTCATTTCAAAGCCAGTAGACCTGCAAAAACTAAGAAATTTGGTTACCTCGGCTTTGCGCCTGAGTCACTCCAATGACTCTCAAAACGAGCATCCGTCACCAGGCATATCGACGTCGGCTCCAACGATTACAGGGCAGTCAGAAAGGATAGTTCAGCTAAGAGAGCAGATTGCGAAATTTGCCCGAAGTCAGGCTCCCATCTTCATCAGCGGAGAGTCAGGTAGCGGTAAAGAACTGGCAGCAAGAGCAATCCACCTACAAAGCTCGCGCCGAACCTCGCCTTTCATAGCCGTAAACTGCGCTGCTATTCCAGACGATTTAGTTGAGAGCGAGTTATTTGGTCACCGGAAAGGCAGTTTTACAGGAGCTGACCAGGATAAGAATGGTCTATTTCAAGCCGCGAACGGCGGCACCCTATTTCTCGATGAAATTGCCGACCTGCCTCTTCACACCCAAGTAAAGTTATTGAGAGTAATTCAGGAAAAGGCTGTGAGACCTGTTGGATCTCAAAATGAAGAAGCCATAGATGTTCGAATTTTGAGTGCCACCCATAAAAACCTGGCCAAGGAAGTGGAATTGGGGCACATGAGACAGGATCTCTACTTTCGAATAAATGTTATCGAGCTCTCTGTCCCTAGTTTGCGGAAGAGGCAAGATGATATTCCAGAATTGGCTCTGAGCATCCTAAACAAAATTGCACATGAGAATGCCAGCGATGTTTGCCGCTTAAGCGATGAAGCACTCGAGTCTTTACAACTATATCAATTTCCGGGAAATGTCCGGGAATTGGAAAATATTTTGCAGAGAGCAGCGACGCTCTGTGAAGACAATATCATCCGAGAATCTAATCTCGAATTCATAGGAACGCCGTCACTGAGCGCAGCTACTGAATCTGTCCCTTCAGGCCTAGAGGAAGACGGCGCCGGTTCTCTACCTGAAAGCAGTCTTGAAATAACTGAAGACTTTTCTCTGGAAAAACATCTTGAGTCGATAGAAATAAAAGCTATTGAGAAAGCCCTTGAAGAAACCCGCTGGAATAAAACAGCTGCTGCCAAGAAACTCGGCATGTCCTTTCGCTCTCTGCGTTACCGACTCAAGAAGCTGGGGCTGGACTAAAAGCCTTAGAATAATTATTACGCACACACGGCACATCCTCCACTTCAGCGCGCCACTACTTCCCCGCCACTTCAACTACTCAGCGTCATCAATAGTCGAGACATTTGACTAACTCTGAGTTTGACCTGCTTTGAATTAGATTTCCCAATTTAACTACACTAGTTGGCTGAAAATTCTCCCATTTTTCTAAGTTGGACTATGCTTAGAACATGAATCTTATGTCGTTCACAGGGAGGGGATACAGAATGTTAAAACAGCTTGGCTTCACTCTACTGGAAGCACTTATAACAATACTTATCCTAATCATACTCGGAAGCATATCCCTCCCTGGATTCAAAAATATGATCGAGAAGCACCGTAACGAACTCACCATGAGAAAAATGCTTACCGCTATAGAATTCGCAAAGTCCTCAGCAATAACAAGGTCTACTTTGGTGACAATCTGTCGCTCCAACGATGGACTGCAGTGTAGTGGAGAGTGGAGAGATGGCGTTATTGTTTTTAGCGATGAAAATGGCAATCGAGAAATCGATGATGACGACTTTCTCATCCAGTATTTCCGCTTCGATGGATTTGAAGGTGAGATTATGTGGAGGGCATTTCAAAATCGACAGTATCTTCAAATTACCAAACTCGGATTTACGCGATACCAGAACGGGAATTTTACTTTTTGCCCTAAGGAGGTTAACCCGGCACTCGCAAATCAGCTAATCATTAACCGGACGGCAAGAGTAAGAATAGCGGGCGATACTAACGGTGATGGTATTAAGGAGGACAGTCGAGGTAGGCCAATCCGCTGCTAAAACCGTGCTGAACGACTAAAAGCCAAACTAAATGCAGGCTACTAGCGTTGCCAGCACTCTTCTGTAGTAGCTCCAGTCCCTGTAGCGCCTCGAACACCAGTACTGGTAAGAGTTAGCGTGGCGCAGATATCATCAACCTGAGCACTACCGACAACGATAGTGGCGGTGGCTATGAAGCAGGTCGCAAGGGTGCCCCCGCCGCAAGCCTCTACCTTAATCTCATAAAGGCCGTTCTGAGTGATTCTGGTAGCGTTAGCAGTCTCTCCATCTAAAGGAATGGCATCGCTGGAGTATGAATTGTTTGCAGAAAAAAACCGCTCCTGATCTGAAGCCACGGTAAGCAGTTCAGTCTTGGCATCAGCTCTACCGGATCTTAGAACGCTATTCTGATATGCGGGCAGCGCAACCATGGTTAATATCCCAATAATTGCAACCACTATCAAAATTTCGATAAGCGTAAAGCCGTTCTGTTTTTTACTACTCTGTATCGAATTCGACATAGGGTTGCCTGCTTGGAAGTAAATAGGAATTAGAGACTAACTCTAATTTTGCTCCAACATCCGTAGTTTTTCATTTGGGCCGAGGATTTCTACTCTGAGTAAATAGCCTCGATTATCAAGAGTGTAGCGGACAACCATGCCTTCGTCGAGAATTTCAGCCCCTCTTAATACATCATTCAGGTAAATCTGAACAATCTCGTTATCGAAGCTCACTCTTTGCCCAGAGATAATCACATAGCCATCATCCTGCCTCATTTCCTGCATCGTGCCTGTTTGAGGTCGGGTCAATACACCTTGCGCATTAACAGATACTGCAAAACCAAACAAAGAGCTTAATAACAGCACTTTAAGCGCTGCCATAACTCCTATTTTATAGAAAGAAAGTATTTTCATAACGTGTATCCTATGTACTCAAGCAGTCCGCAAACCTACTCCAGCTGTCGCCAAGATTGTCTACCATAGGCCTCCAGGCCTACACTCAATTGAATGACGTCAATATCACCACTCGCTCCGGAGCCGAAGGCGACATCCTGAGCGCCATCAGAAAGAATACTTACCGTCGGCATGATGCCCACATCCGAAGCACGACCCGATGCGTCAGTATCATCACCATCGTATTCACCGTCTCCATTTAAATCGAAGGCCGGGAATTCGAGCGCGCTGCCATCTCTAAAGTCCAATTCCATGAGAAAGCTTGTTCCACCAAATTCACACTCAACCGAAGAGGGAACCAAGGTTGTAAAAATAATTCGTCCATTTCTTACAATGGCGTTACTAACTTGTTTCTCACCGAAATTATCAGTATTAGATGCACCTTCAACATTTTCAGGCATTAGATCAAGCTGAAAGCCCAAGTGACTATCCCAATCAATAATATTATCGGACACGTTTCTCAGCAGATAAGTTTCATCATCGACACCATCATCGTTAGTATCGAAAGACTCTTCCCATTGGTTGGTGATGGTCTGGGCCAGCAAATCACTGGAATCAAAAGCCGTCAATGAGCCAAGATTCTTATCCCAAACTCCATAGAACGATTGAGTAGTTTCTCCGAAAGGATCATTGTCTGTGATTTCCAAATATTGACCGGTGCCAAAATAGATCATGAAGCCGCCCAGGCTATCTGGATGAAAAGCTGCCTGTGGCTGTGAAGTTATTGGCTGATTGGCATCTGTAGTGAAAAGAGGCGCTCCTGAATAGTCGACACCCCAACTGGAGGTACTAGCATCGTCAACATCAAACTTCCACATATTGCCAAGCAAGTCTCCAGCATAAATATAGTCCACTACGGAATCAGAATCATCATCAATTAGTAGAGGAGTAGCGAGGCCATTCGGTGTGGTAGCACTTCCTTCGCCTGTGTCTATTTTTTTCAACAGGTCGCCAGTTTCTACATCTACTATGTAGAGTACTGCATGACCTGATGTACTCGGAGTTCCATCGGCTTCGGTATTATTATAGCCATTGCCAAATATTGCCGCCCAGGTACCGTCAGCCATTTTTGCTAATTGTGGCCGGCCAAAGGTATAGCCCAAATCTTCATCATCCTGATCATCGAACTCCCACAACACAATATCCGCGGCGTTGACCTCATCAAAGATTGAAGGGTCTGTTACATCTAAAGCATATATCCCTTGCCCACCCCCATTAAGTCCGCCAACAAGAGCAGTTCTCCAGACTCCGTCCGTGGCACTATCCGGATCATCTGTATCGTCCAGAAACACATCGATAATATTTGGCCCAGCATCCACAAAATAGCGGTGATCATAATCCGAGTCAGTTAGCTCATAGAGGCTCTCGTATACCGCATTCGGTATGTAGGCGATTATTTCATCACCGGTATCCTCAGCAAAGCCGTGCAACATACCGTCGTTTGCTCCCACATAAACCACACCATCCCTGTTGACATGGGTTGTCTTAAAGTCATTGTATGACTTCACTTCAAGATTATCGGGGTAGGTTCCTACAGGATTGGAAACAAACTTGGGGTCGGAATTCACAATATCACCAAGAATACTCCCGCGGATCCTAAAATCTTGCCCGGTGCCTTCGTTGGTGTCATCGCCTCGAAGGTAAGCTACTACATCAGCCCCAAAAGCCTGATTCGTAGAAATTTCACCAAGGTCAACAGTAGCTAAGTCATAAGGTGCCAGCGTCATCAAATCAGATATTTGAGATGTGGTCATCTCAACCAAGGGGTCAGCCCCAGTGTAATCAGCAGGAAACCTGAAAGGCACGCCTTGCCCTTCCGGGTCGCCACCAGGTATTACATCCGCGTCCGGATTAAAGGTAATAATTTCTCTATCCGTATCTCAGTCTTGATCATTAACTCTGGACCCCGCCTCCCAGTCAGCATTTGATTCAATTGAGCCATCCAGATTGATCTGAAAGGCCAATAACTGACCCTTCCAATCTGAACTATCAAATCTGGCCTGAAACAGGTGGCTTCCAGCATTCAGTGAGCCGGTGTTGGTTGCTACAGATGCTGCAGAACCCACTCGGTCGGCGATTTCAAGCAATGCCTCTGCAATCGCTGTAGCCACACCTTCCGTAGACTGTGCGGACACGAAATTCGCTTTACTATTGAAGGCCGCATGCCACAAATCATCAATTCTCTCAGGATCTGAATCAACGGTGCCATTATTCCACGCCCCATCTTCTTCCAACTCCGGGTTTGGCAAGCCATCGTCGTCTGTGTCTTCAAGATTACCCTCAACACCAAATGCGACGGTGAAGGACACCATGTGTTGCTCTTCATTCTGATCTATTGGAGAGGTTGGTACATCATTTGGTCGGGCACTAAGATCTGTATTGTAAAAATGGTGTGCTACATCGGCTACTGTATCGGTTGCGCCATCGCCATCGTTATCAGCTATAGCTGCAGTGTAGGGCGCGCTTCCATTCCAGTAACCATCGGTAAACAGCACGGAGTAATTTTGCTGACAGTCAGAAATAATAGGATCAGCATAGTCCGCGTAGTAATTCGAGAAGTATCGCCCAACTCTTTCCAGACCTCTCCTCAGCGGCGTGCCATTACTTTCCCATTCGAAGTCATACATAGACTCAAGGGCAGCGGCATTGTGGGTAGGAAAGTCTTCGCTTAGAACATCTTCAGCGGGAACCTCCTCAAATACCTGACCGTATTCATTAAGCAAGCTAAGCCCGAAACGGAAAGAAGAGTTAACGTTCATTACCCTTGCTACAGCAGATTTCATCACAAAAGATCTACGGCGATGATATTGATACCAGTTAGCTATATTCTGTTTAGCTTCATTTACAGTGCGTCCATAAGGATCTTCTAGCACTCCATTAATGGTGCGGGTAGTTCGAACCGTACCGAAGCAATCATCATATTGAGGAGTGTCATTGGCATCACCGAGATCACAGTTAGGGCTGCCATCCACACCGGCAAATGATGTAGTCAAATTTTCAACATCTATATCTGATGCGTTAACTGTATAGGTAATGTGGCTGTCCCAGAGGTCAACCTGATCATTTGCACCGTCGGTTACACTATTAGGCCCCTCGACAGTACCCCCTGAATCATCGTTGTCATAACCCAGGTTATCGACCCAAACATCGTAAACAAACCCTGTCAGATCTCGTGTTACCGAATATCCACTAGTACCGGACTGCGGATTACTTCGAGCATTGGTAAAAGTGGCATCAGAAAAACCAAGCCATGGAGAATAGGTAGCCGCAGGGTTGTAATACATTATATTCATGGAAGATGAACGAACACGCCAATCTCGAGTGATTGCCTCAGAATGTTCTTCCAACTCACCATAGCTACATGAGTTATAGACGTTATCGGTGTTAATAGTTCGTGAATAAAGGTAGGCGTTGTTTCGAGTACCTGTACAAGATGAACCACTAGATGAGTAAGATCGAAAGTAACCCGTATTGATGGTTCCTACCGTGCTGCTTGAAGACCAGTAATCACTGTAATACTCATAATCTGCAGTCAATATTTCCCAGTCCATAGAACCTGAATCATCGAGCATGAAGAAGATATTCGGATCTATCTGTGTGCCGAGAAATAGCGGAGTGTCAGACAAAGCCATTTCAGCGGCCTGCGCGCCGGTGGACATCGCTAACAAATAGACCGATGCCATCCAAGAAAGAAAAAATTTGATCTGCTGTTTAATAGTCATCATTGCCTCCAGAGCGCTGTGCACCCGGAATTACTTACTAATAGGATTGTACGAACGTTGATTGAACTTGAATCTCGGTAGTCGCGTTAAGGCCAACTCCTCGGGCGGTGATGCGATGAAACACTCGAGGTTGCGCCAAGGCTCCTCCACCGATGCCAATTGACTGACCAGAATCTACTGTCTTGTATTCTTCGATTACATAGGTAGGTTGAGATGCCACATCTCCAACACTAGTGATAGCCAAACCATTAGTTCCCCACCAGGCAGGGTTTATGTTTACATGATCCCACCAATACTTACCGTCAACTACCGATGGATCCATGGCATCTTCGCTCCAAACCCCAGTGCTGCCATCTGCACTTACGATGGGAAGATTTGGCGGCTGCAAGATTAACCATGCTTCTCCAGCCTTCAGAGCTGACTCGGCTGCCTGGAACGCCAAATTGTAGTCACGCATATTTCCTGACATGCGCTCTTCCAAAATAGTGGTCTCCATCCCTGACACACCCATAACGGTGAGTATGGCCAGAAAAACCAGACAAAACACCAGCACTGCGCCTTTTTGCTTGCGCGGCCTTGCATACCTATTGTGACGATTTAGCTTTTTCATTTTCTCCAATCTACCTAAAGTGTCGGTAAATTCCGTGATCAATCTCTAAGTTCCGAGAGCCCGATTGCGCAGACTAATAGTGCTTACAAATACCCTGCGAACCCGATTATCTGTAGGAAGCGCACCATTTCCAACGGCCCCGTCATAAGTAATGCCATCGAATATATATTCCTGAGGAAAAGGTACCGTGCCATCTTCTACAGACTGCATAAGTAGGCTAATGCGCACACTTATAACCTGCTGAAAATTCGTGACCGCATCCGCTGGGATATAAGCATCCACGGTACTGCGAGTATCCTGGTCAACATTGATACCATAGAGAATCTGCATACTCTCAACACCCTCTATGAGTTCCTCCGCTGCACCTGCTGTTCCAGTTGAACTCAATTGGCGACGAAACAGAGACGGCGGATTTGTAGCCGTGTCGCTCCTCTTACCAACGTAGAAAATTGTTCCCTGCAAACGCATAGCCTCAGTCGATCCAAATGTGGTATCAGAACTAAGGATCGATGTTGCATCATTTCCCGGATTGCAGCTTGTCGCTAGCGTGACGGTGCTGGTAGTAGCAGGGCCAGCATCAGCGACTACTGTGCAAGCCTGCACGAAGTCAGCCTGCTCACAGTCGCTAATGATAAGAAAATCGTCAGCACTTGCCCCAATGTCACTCTCCAATTGAATTGTCGTTGGCGTACCTTCGGTAATGGCAGTCACCGCTCCTCCTGTGCCTTCTGCACCCCAAACTCGCAGAATGTCTGAGTTTGGTACTGCCTGAATGGTTGGAATAACATGTCCCGTTGCAGCATTCGTCCACTCACCACCTGCTGTACTTACCGTAGCAACACCGTCGGCGCTATTATTAATAGTAGCCGGGTTAGTGCCTCCAGCCTCCCATCCCTGAACTCCGAACTGAGGCTGGAAACTAGCGGGAGCGCCATCGAGGGTGCTGTTTATGCTTAAGCCCTCCAGAGATCCTAAACAGCCGAGATACCCCGCCATGCGAATCTCCTGGCTGAGAAAGCTGGTAGCAAAACGTCCACCTTCCTGTATTCTCTGTCTTGCCTCTCGATCTCGCTCTGAAACTGTACTGTCCACATATATCTGAATCACCCCTGCCGTGACGGTAAGCCCCAGAACCATAGCTACAAGCAGCTCAATAAGACTGAGGCCCTTCGTGTAGCGCATTGTGAGCAATCCCTTTTTCATCATTAGATCTTCATTTCACTATTCTTGTTAGTAATCATGCCGCTAGCTTAAAGTGGCTTAAAACTTGTTCTGTACCAAGTGGCTGCCGTGCCATCTCGATTATCATCCCACCATATTTTGATGGCGTAGACGGTGCCACCACCATCACAGGCGTTGGCCGCAGCTGTTCCATCTTCCGGCGTGCTATCCAGACAGACTACAGAGTCTCCACTAGGCAGTGCTGCAGCTACCAGCGCCGACCAATCAAGAATATCCTGGCCGGCCATCTGTGCAGTGGTACAACCTCCGACCGAGAAACAAGCCGCCGTTGCCGCACCAGCCACATCGTCATAATCTCCGTTCTCGACACCCACTAGATTTGCTCGCATTCTTTCCAACACATCCACACTGAGTGTTGTTGCAATTGTTCGAAAATAAGCGCTCTGATTCGCCCTCAGGCTCACCGCCTGAACACCGACGATACCCAACATTCCAAAAGACAAAACCAGTAGAGCTACCGCAACCTCGATCAAGGTAGTTCCGCTCTGTCTGCGTTCAATTCTGTTTGGGGCTCGATTTAACACGATGCACCTTCAATTCGTCGGGGTCGGCCCGAAGGGCCTATCTCAACGCAGCGGGCGTTATCGGTATTGCCCGATGATGGAGTTAGTGTCAGAGTTTGTGTCCCACCGGTCTCGCTGAAGCCCCGCGCATTGTATTGAAACAAGTCAACTGAGCCTACCAGCGCGTTGTCGCCCCCCAAGGAATCGAAGACCCTGATGACGATGTCACCCCCATCAATTGAGCCACCATCACCGTCGGCATCTTCATTGACGTCGACGAAGACAATCCAGCCATCGGTCCAGGTTCCAGCATCGCAGTCAACACTATCGTCACTTGGGCAGATCGAAACCTCGGTACCGCGCCTGATTGCTTCGCTTCTGGCCAGGTTGAGCGTGGTAATTAGTAGCTTCGCTTGGGAGTCGCTTCGGGTACCCTCGATCGTGTCCTGAAAATTTGGAAGCGACAGCGCTAACAAAATCCCCATCATGGCCACTGTTACCAGTAGCTCAATCAGGGAGAATCCCTTGATTTTGTTACGCTTTTTTTGTTTTCGCTGCATCATATCCAATATTGCTTCCAGTATTTTGGAGAGTCAAGCTTTGCAAATCCATTTTCAGGCCATCTGACGGCTACGAAAATCAAGCTACAAGCCCCGTAAAATCTGAATATCTGTATAGTGTGTCGGTCTCCAGCCCACTAAATTAATAGCTGGAACCTATTTCTATTAGCCTAAACATACAGGCCTCAGCAAACAAGACTGTGATCGGGCTAAAACTATGTGTATTTTCAGGGGCTTATTTAACAATTATGTGATCAATATCACACTGAAATTAGGCACAAATCGGGGTTTGGGCCTATATGTTGAGTCAGATATTCAAACAGCCTGGGAATTTGCGACTTTCACCCCAATTCAATACAGTGATTCCCACGCCGATACAACAAGCTGCAACGCTAAAATTCACGATCGAACGGGTATCCCAGATTGGAAATAACTCTAGGTTCAGTACTTTTACTGGTGGTCACTGGCTTCTTCGCCGGGGGTATTAATACCGTTGCCGGCGGTGGCTCCAATCTAACCCTGCCAGCCCTGATGATGCTAGGTATCCCTGCAGATATCGCCAATGGTACAAATAGAATCTCGATCACACTACAATGCCTAGTTGGCCTGCGTGGTTACGACAAACATGAAGCTCTTGACCGACCCGCGCTAGTTCCAATATTGGTTCCTACCATTGCCGGTGGCGTCATCGGCGCGGTGGCAGCTGCCCTGCTTCCAAACCTCTATCTAAAACCCGTGCTGCTGACCACAATATTAATGATGTCAGCGCTTATACTGCTGCGACCAAACGTAATTGCACCTCCTGAAGGAACCCCCGCTCTGTCACCCAATGATAAGCCAATGGCATGGTGGAGTCTGTTCGGAGCTGGTGTCTATGGTGGCTTCGTTCAGGCTGGAGTAGGATTTATTTTGATCGCTGCGCTCGCCGGAGGGCTTCGCTATGACTTGCTCAGAGCGAACGCACTAAAGACAGTTTGCGCATTGGCATTTACCTCTGTAGCTCTGATGGTATTCATAATATTCGATCAGGTTTGGTGGGTGCCGGGTCTAATCCTGGCAATAGGCTCAATGACAGGCGCTCATCTGGCTGTAAAAATTGCCGTAAAGGCTTCTCAAAACAGTATCAAGTGGTTTCTATTCATCATGACTCTGTTTGCGGTTATAGGCGGCTTTCTATTTTAGACTGAGGAGATCACTGTTATCTGAGCACGGCAAAACTGATTGTAATTTCGGCGCCGCCTAAACCGCTCGAGCCTACAGAAATTTTCCCCTTATAACTATCGACAATATCAGTCACCACGGCCAAACCAATCCCCTGACCCTGAACTAAAGTATCAGACCTGGCACCTCTTTGCAGAACAAATTCCTGATTGCCTTTATCAATTCCGGGGCCATCATCTTCGACAACTATGGAAACCAATTCTCGTCCTTCGAGTTCCCCATTATTGCTAACTACCACCCTGACTCGAGATTTTCCGTACTTAAAAGCATTGTCCAGAACATTTCCCAGAACCTCCAACAAATCTCTTTCATCTCCATTGAAGATGGCAGCAGGGTCCAGGTTTTTCTCAACTTGAACAGATTTTTCCCGATAAACTTTTGCCAATGCATCCAAAACTTTCTCTATAGTTTTCTCGATGCTTACCTGCCTGCTTAGAGTGCTCTTATTATCTGATTTAACCGCTCTCTGTAACTGATAGCTAACGATTTGATTCATTCTCTCCAATTGCTCATCAACTGACTTAAGCTCTGGAGATAAGGATTCCTGTTCGGTCGAATTTGTTGAATTGGAGGATAATTTATCAAGCACTCCTGAAATGACGGCGAGCGGAGTCTTCAAGCTATGAGCCAAATCGCCAAGGGTTGTTCGATAACGATCTTGTTGTTGACGCTCTGATTCGATCAGCAAATTGAGGTTATCTGTGACTCGCTGCAACTCTTTTGGGTAACCACCTTCCAGCTGATTCTTCTTGCCTGATTCAATTTCCTTTAGGTCCTTTGCCATGTAATGTAGTGGAGACAACCCCCAGCGCATTAAGAACACCTGCATCAATAACAGCAGGATTGCGACACCGCCAAGCCATGCCCATAAGCTGGTTCGAAAATTACCAATCTCCGAATAATATGGAGCTGCATTCTCCATTACTGTGAAGCTATACTCACTTATTCCGTCCCATAAGATTCCATAGCTCAGCACAAAGAATTCCTGATTCTGATCATCCAAGGTTTTCGAAAATACGGTTTCACCAACAGCTACAGCCTGTCTTAGTAACTCAGTGTCAGAAAACTCAAAAGCAGCTGCCGAGTCGCTTCGCCATAATTCGCCCAGACTGGCCTTACTAATAAATCCATAGAGACCTGAATTTAGCTGATTAAATAGAGGTTCTTGCAGGGTTTCATAAAAATAGAACTCGCCACCATCCTCGTCAGCTGCCGCCAGAAGAAGATAAATTTGAACTTGCATGCGATCTGATGCGCCCGCCTCTATGCTATTACTGAACGCTCTATCCAGTACAACGCCGGTTAGGCCGAGAAAGACAAATAGGAGAATACTGAAAGAAATCAGTAAGCGATTTTGAATAGAATAATTGCTATTGGAAACTTGGGGCGACATATGCCGTCACCTCTCGTCTATTTTTATCAGGATTCTTCGAGACAAAATCTATAACCCTGACCACGTACAGTTTCGATTGGCTTGAGAAGCTGATCAGGATCGAGTTTTTGCCGAAGGCGACGAATGAATACTTCCAGAACATTGCTGTCGCGATCATAGTCCTGAGCATAGAGATGTTCAGTCAATTCTGTCTTCGAAATTACCTGACCTGGATGCAGCATTAGGTATTCCAACAATTTGTATTCATAAGCTGTCAGATCTACATTTTCATCATGGACAGTCAATCTCTTGGCAGAGATATCGAGACTAAGCGGAGCAAAGTCCAGTTTAGGCTTGGCAAACCCAGCAGCTCTTCTAAGCAGTGCGTTAAGCCGAGCAACAATTTCTTCTAACTGAAATGGCTTAACCACATAATCATCTGCGCCAGCATCAAGACCGGCTACCTTGTCCTGCCAATCCCCTCTCGCTGTGAGTATTAGAACTGGGAATTCCTTTCCTTCTGAGCGAACTTTCTGAATAAGAGAGATGCCATCAATTTCAGGCAAGCCCAAATCAATAATTGCTGCGTCGTATTCAAATTCTGTTGCGTAGTAAAGACCAGACCTTCCATCTTCTGCTCCATCAACTATATAACCGTGCTTTACCAGACCCTGTACCAATTGCTCTCGCAATAATTCTTCATCTTCGACTACAAGTAATCGCATAAAGACTCACCTTATAAAATGCGCAAATATGGCTAGCCGCCACTGCTTACTTGACCAGTAGTTGCATGAACGAATACCGTAAAAACCTTGCCTTCATTTTCCATGCGTATTTGATAACGTTGATTAGCTCCCTCTCCTACCAGACTTATGCGCAGAATATTTCCAGCATATTGCTGCCTTGCCAGAGCAACTGCCCGTCGCTGGGTTACCGTTGTGAGTTGAGCGGGATTCGCCGGGGATTGCTGGACAGAATTGCGAAGATCACCTGGATTCAACTGTGCCGGAGGTAGCTGCTGTCCATAACCGGATTCGGCAATGAATAGCAGCATCAATGCTGCCGCAGTTACCCTCGTTGATTTATTCAAAACTCACCTCGTTCGACCCTGGCATCAGCTAGCGAGCTGTTCAGCCTTCGTCTCATTTACAATACTGCTTGTACATCCACTCTCAGCCTGATTTCTTCACCAGGATCTGAATCTGTTCTCACAGAGTGCTCTTCTCCATTGTAGAGATAAGTCACCTGATAGCCTACCAGACGCTCTTCTTCATGTTGTTGATAGACGGTCTCGCAGCGCTGAACGGTCTCATATTCACGAATATTCGCCTGATCATTCTGACGGATAATATCACGTCCGATTGAGTGCCCCAACATAGCGCCGAGAACTGCGCCAATTCGCTTATTAGACTTACCGTGCCCAACTGCATTACCGATAGCACCACCGACAATAGTGCTCACCAGCACAGGAGTATTAGAATCTCGACGGGAAGAATAGCGATCCACAGCCATTTCTTCTTCCCAGCATTGCTCCTGAGGCGCGGATATTTCCACAATCTCGTAAATGGGGCGTGATTCGACTACTTGAGCAGTTTCGAAGCTGGTTTCAGCCACTGAACCACTAGATATTAGTCCCAAACTCAATCCGATTACGGCAATTAATTTCGTATTCATGTCTTTCTTCCTCTCTCAGCATTGTTATCGCGTATTGATCAAGAGTGCAGACTTGTTGATGAATTCACCCTTAGTGAGCGTAATTTAACAAGCTCAAGCTGAATTGAAGCTGAAGAAAACAAAGACTGTTTGCCAATAGATTCAGTATCAACCCACGGTTTTCTTTGCGGGGACAGTAGTGTAGTTTCTATTTCTGGCGCTGGGTGTCCTGAGCACTACGCTACCCCAGCCATCAAAATAATTAGAAAAATGAGTACAAACATGTTCAAAAAGCCTATTTCAATTGCCATTATTATCACCCTTTTACTATCAGCCCCGCTCTACATCTTGAGCCAACAAGAATTCGTGTTGACACTAAATTCTCTGCCATTGGTGCTGCTATCACTATTTATTGCCATCTTGCTTGCCACATCACTTGCCTCATCCGCAGCCAAATCTAATCTCTCAGGCAACTATGGAACTGAAGATGGATATGCTGACCATAGGGAAAGCGGTGAAGTAAAATGGTTTAACGCAAATAAAGGCTTCGGCTTCATTACCAGAGACAGTGGCGAGGACATATTTGTTCACTTTCGTTCTATCAGGGGCGAAGGGCACCGAGTGTTGCGAGATGGCCAGAGAGTTGAATTTGAAGTAAGCGAAGGCGATAAAGGTTTACAGGCTGACGACGTCGCTGCCGTGAGTTGATGTCGCTAAAGTGAAGTGGGGTCGGATCACCGAATACCTCACGCGAATCTGCCTTTCTATTAGTCGATATCAATAATGAGGAGGCTTCTCGTGTTGCTGATCCTCACCGGGAGGTTTGGAGCCTTCTAATGCCATATCTTCAAGCTGCTCCTTGAAAATTCTCATCTGACCAATGATTTCATCCAACTGCTTTTGCTGCCGGATGACACAATCATTTAGCTCATGCAGTAAGTCTTCCTGGAAACTAAATTTAGTTTCCAGCTCAGTAATTTTCTCTTCCATTGCAACTCCCCTATCAAGTCTCAGCGACTCATTCGAAACTAGTTTCAATCGATTTGCGCTGCACTGTATTTGATTTAGACTCGTGATACAGTGATTCGTCTTCAGCTCAACGCGCAGGAATATTGAAACATGGAAAAAGCACCAATCAACTGGGTCAACATGTTGTTGTTCAGCATCACACCTGCGTTAGCAGTCACCATGGTACCACTGTACGGCTATTTCTACGGCTTCGAAATGTATGATTGGATTGTATTTATTGCGCTTATGGCATTTTGCGGTATATCGATTACCGCAGGTTACCATCGTCTCTGGTCCCATAAAGCATATAGAGCTCACCCCTTGCTACGGATAATATTCGCTCTCGGTGGTGCCTGCGCACTGCAAAACGATGTGCTGAATTGGGCTTCCCAACACCGGCGCCACCATCAGCATGTAGATGACAATCAGCGTGATCCGTATTCTGCCGGTCGAGGATTTTGGTTCTCTCATATTGGCTGGATACTGCGTAATTACGAAAGTGGAGCCATGGATTTCTCCAATGCTAAAGACCTCCAACGGGATCCGGTTGTGATGTGGCAACACAGAAATTATCTAACTCTGGTTCTGACAAGCAACATAGCTCTTCCTGCATTCCTTGGATATCTGGGTGGCGACATTATTGCCGGCCTGCTGCTCGGAGGATTGTTGCGCTTGGTGCTGAGCCAACACGTCACCTATCTAATCAATTCTGCAGCCCATGTGTGGGGAAGACAACCATACAGTGACGCCAGCTCTGCACGTGACAATGGATTCCTGGCTTTAGTCACTTATGGTGAGGGTTACCATAATTATCACCATACCTTTCAGTGGGACTATCGCAATGGGATCAAATGGTGGCAGTTCGACCCAACGAAATGGATTATTAAGAGTCTTTCTTTTTTGGGCTTAACAACAGAGTTAAAACGATGCTCGTTTGCCCAGATCGAGAAAGCACGACTTGCAATGCAATACCGCTGCGCTGCAGAAAAATGTGAGCTACTGGATATTCCGGAAAGCTGGCAGCTGAAGCTGGAAAACGAATACGAGCAATTGCAGCACACTCTGCAGCTTTGGACGGAACGCAGACAAGTCTGGTATGAAGCCAAAGGTAAGCAGCTACAAGACAGACTTGACGACCTTGGCCAGCTAGAACTTTTACAAATAAAAGATCATTACAAAGAAGTGCAATTTCAATTTAAAGCCCAGCGACGGCGTTGGAAGAAGCTAATCCGAAACCTCGCAACCTCGATGGCAGAACCGGCATAGAAATCACCTATCTTGTAGACGAATTCAATTTTCATACGTTATAGTCTCTATCAGTGAATAAAAAGGAATCCTGATGATTATCAAATCTTTACCCAAAATATTGCTGGCGACCCTCGCCGCATGCTGTGTATCAAGCCTGTCCGCCTTGGAAGAAGGCGATATGCTGCCGGAATTTTCCATTCCCTCCATCTACGCCGGCAAACCAGCCATTTCAAGTGAAAGCCTGAAGGGAAAGACTGTGTTAGTGGATTTTTGGGCTTCCTGGTGTGCTCCCTGCTTGACCTCTCTGCCGTTATATAATGAGCTCTATCATAAATATAAGGATCAAGATTTCGAGGTAGTGGCGATCACCGTAGACAATCCCATCGAGGATGGTCTCGATTTCCTATTGGACACTCCTCTGGACTTCCTGATTCCCGTTGACCCTTTGGGAGAAATCTCTGAATTGTTTGAAGTCTATGGCATGCCAACTTCTTACTTAATCGACGCATCGGGCACTGTCCAACTCGTGCATATGGGATTCCGTAGTGGTGACATCGAAATCATCGAAGAAGCCGTTAAAAAAGCTCTCGCCGGAAGCTAAACAATGAAGCCCATCACTGTATTTATCTTGGGAATCTTGATAATTCTATCGGTATCAGCTTGTACTGAGGTAAGAGCATGGGAGCGAGGCTATCTTGCACAGCCCGAGATGGCCTGGAAACCAGACCCATTAGAAAGCGCACTCAATGATCATATATTCTTCAGCAAAGAAGCCTCGTCCGGCGGCAACAGCGCAGCCGGTGGAGGATGTGGCTGTAACTAATATGGCTGTAACTGAAATATAAGGGTACAGCCTATGAAAGCCACGTCTAAGAGTCTTATTGCTCTATCCACCACCGCTCTGGCACTGCCTGGGATAGCTGGAGCCGATGCTCCGCCGACGGTGAAGACACTCTCCTATAAAATCTCCAGCTACAAAGAAGATGAGCTGTCACGGAAGGAAGCGCCGCTTGGCGACTTAGACCGCTACGACATCGATGTTCATCAATTTCAATTAGTATCGCCGCTAGGTCGAAACATGTCGCTGAGGGTTGACGCCAACTATGAATCTCTCAGTGGCGCTTCTCCCTGGTTCACCAGTGCCGGGCTGGACGGAAATCCGATTGTGAATCTCAGCGGTGCAAGTGGTATTCATGACCGACGATCAGAATTAGCTATAGGCGGTAGTTACTATCTGCTTAATGGGAGCATTAGTGGAAATGTCGGCTATTCGGAAGAAAACGATTATCGAGCAATCTATGGCGGTTTTAACGGCGAGAGACATTTCAACAATGAGCTAACTACGCTGGCATTGGGGTTTAGCTATTCCTCGGATGAAATATTTCCTACTGACGCAACACTATTTAATCGAGTAAGCGATGAATCAAAACACAGCAGTTCCGTGTTTTTCTCCATTAGCCAGGTCATTAATCAATTTTCCAGCTTCCAGTCAGCCCTGAGCATTACCGAGCAATCTGGTTTTCTTAGTGACCCCTATAAGCTTCGCGACTCCAGGCCTGACGATAAAACACAATTTGCACTTAGCAATTCCTACCGTCGCTTTTTGGTAGAAGCAGATGCGTCGCTGCACATCAACTATCGCTACTACCATGACGATTTCGGCATTAGTTCCCACACCGCTGACCTATCCTGGCATCAAAACCTTGGGCGCCGATTTCGAGCAATTCCGAGCATACGTTACTACAGTCAATCATCAGCTGATTTCTTTACAAATATAGATGATTTTCTTAAACCCTTGACGGAGTACCAATCTAGCGATTATCGTTTGTCCGCCTTTGGAGCCATCAGCGGAGGCATTAGCTTTGTCGCCGACATGGGAAATTGGAAAGCGACATTAACTGCAGAACGATATCTGGCAAATGAGGATTATTCTGTTCACTCCGTAAATCAATCGAGCACAGCACTGGTAAAATATACCCGGCTTTCCCTCGGAATCGATTTCACTTTTTAAAAAAAAGACACATGGATCCATCACTAAAACGCTACACATTCAAGGCTATGGGCAGTTACTGCGAAATTCAGGTCTACAGTGACTCTCGAATAGAAGCCAAACAATTAATTCAGAGACTCGCCGGGGAAGTTACTCGCCTCGAGAAGAAATATTCCAGATTTGAGCCACAAAGCTTTCTGTCGGATATTAACGCCTCCCACGGAAACAAACTGGGCATTAAGGTCGATTCCGAGACTCAAGCGTTGTTCAATCACGCCTTGAGCTGCTACGAGCAGAGTGAAGGCCTATTCGACATAACTGCGGGGATACTTCATTACATCTGGGATTTTCAACGTGGAATCGTTCCAACTCAGGGACAAATAGATGAGGTGCTTCCCCATATTGGCTACCACAAACTAGTTGCCAAAAAATCCCGACTGTTTCTGCCGAAAAATATGCAAATAGATCTCGGCGGTATTGTTAAAGAATATGCTGCTGATGCAACAGCAAAACTTGGCCGAGACTTAGGTATCACCCACGGCTTAATCAATCTAGGCGGCGACTTTGCTGCCATAGGTCCTCAGCCTGACGAAAAGCCATGGACCATTGGCGTGGCAAACCCTAAAGAAGATGCTTCTTTGATGGCAAAGATCGATATTACTCGAGGAGGACTTGCCTCAAGCGGCGATTACGAAAGGTTTTTCGAGCATGAGGGCAAGCGATACAGTCACATCCTCAATCCTAAAACAGGCTGGCCCAGTTCAGGTCTTCGCGCAGTAAGTGTTGCCTCTCCCCTTTGCGCTATTTCCGGATCTTTTGCCACAATTGCCATGTTAAAAGATGAAGAAGATGGTAAAAAATTCCTTGAGGAGTCAAATCTTTCACATGTGTATATGGACAGCTCTGAAGAAATCGGCGGTGTAGGTCTTAAAGTATAAAGTACTCTAATGAACTGCAGTCAGATGAGCTGCAGAATGGGCTCATCCAATGCAAATAACTGCTCCCTCAATTCCAGGATGTGTTCTGCCCAGTATCTCTCTGTGTTGAACCAGGGAAAACTTAAGGGAAATGCTGGATCCTCCCACCTACGCGCCAACCAAGCGCTGTAGTTCATTAAGCGCAAAGTTCGCAGACTTTCAATAATTTGAAGTTCTGAGGCTCTAAAATTGTGAAATTCATTATAGCCCTCCACCAGTTCCAACAATTGCGCCTGTCGCTGGTTTCGATCACCTGACAACATCATCCACAAATCCTGAATTGCCGGGCCATTCATGGTGTCATCAAAATCCACAAAGTGAGGGGTATCTCCTCTCCATAGAACATTACCAGTATGACAATCTCCGTGAATTCTTATGTGGTTAAACTCGCCATGCTGCTTGTAAATACCTTCAATCTTTTGCACTAGGTCTGATGACAGGGATTCATAAGCTGCCACCAAATCTTTAGGTATGAAATTATTCTCCAGAAGATATGCTCGACTGGAGACACCTAATCTTTCAATAGAAAGCTCAACCCGGTGTTTGAAATTAGACATGGCGCCTACAGCATGCAAACGCCCTACAAATCTCCCCATCACTAATAAATTATCCAGATTATCTAGCTCAGGGGGTCGGCCCGCAAACTGCTCAAATACTGAGAACCTAAAATTCCCATGCTGAAGCAAGCTGCCTTTATCGCCAAAGTCCAGAGGGGGAATAACAGGAATATCCAGATCAACTAACTCGCGAGTAAAATTGTGTTCTTCGTGAATTTGCTCATTCGTCCATCCCCCGGGACGATAGAATTTCACAATAATGGAAGGCTGATCAAAAACCCCAATCTGATATACACGATTCTCATAGCTATTGAGCGCAAAAACTCGCGCATCAGTTTCATAACCGAGGGCCTCAACTGCTTCCAAAACGGAGTCGGGAGTTAATTCTGTATAGGGGTGGTTTTCACTGCTCGAAGAATCCAGGCTTACTTCATCCATTTATCGTTATCCGCTAACCTGTCAAACCTATCGAATAGGGTGTCACTCAGGAGTCTTTCTTGTCGGTTTTTCCACCAACAATTGAGACCGGAAAAGCAGAAACATTATCCCCGCTGGAAATTTTGCTAACTCCGGTCTTCTCAACCTCATCGATTCTAATAACAGCCTGTATAGGAATAAAGCTTCTCTTAACACCACTGAATTCTGCTTTTAGCTTTTCCTCAGTAGGATCGACTACTACCTGACTACGCTCATCAAATACGAAGTCTTCTACCTCGATAAATCCGTAGAGATCGCTCTGATAAACCTGTTTTGCAAAGACTTCGTAAACCTTGCTCTTGTTGAGAAAAGTAATTTTGTATATTTCTGAAGTATTTCCCATTTAAATCAATCTCTTAGATAATTTAGACAAATATTGTTCTCAAGCTTTTCTGCTGTGCTATGCACGCGCTTGATAGGGATAAGACCCCCGCAGGCTTAATATTTGGCTATTTACAGGTAATTCAAGCCATTATGCGCTAATTCCCTGTTAAGTATCGTGGTTTTTTGCTGTTATAATTCGCCCCCTTTTTCAAAATGCCCCAGCAGGCGAAGATAATCGTGACAACCAGCAACATAGCCAATCCGGCAGATCTTGATCAGACAGATGATTCAATTCCTCGTGGCATCGAGGGCTCAATTCCGCGTGGCATGAAGAAAGTCTTCATCAAGACTCATGGCTGCCAGATGAATGAATATGATTCTGCGCGCATGCTGGACCTGCTAAAAGAAACCGACGAAGTTGTACGGGTAGATGACCCTTCTGATGCAGATTTGTTGCTGCTTAATACCTGTTCAATTCGAGAAAAAGCTCAGGAAAAAGTTTTTCATCAACTCGGTAGATGGCGAAAACTCAAAGAGAACAATCCCGAACTCAAGATTGCTGTTGGGGGTTGTGTTGCCAGCCAGGAAGGCGAGGCAATCGGAAAGCGAGCACCCTATGTAGACGTGATCTTTGGTCCGCAAACATTGCACAAACTTCCACAGATGCTTAAATCACCATCACGGGGACGCCCTGTAGTGGACATCAGTTTCCCGGAAATTGAAAAGTTTGACGCGCTGCCCCAACCAGAGGCAGATTCCTGTCAGGCTTTCTTGACCATAATGGAAGGCTGCAGTAAATACTGTAGCTTCTGTGTTGTTCCCTATACCCGTGGAGAGGAAGTCAGTAGACCTCTTGATGATGTATTGGCCGAAGCTGTTCATCTGGCTGAACAAGGCGTAAGGGAAATAAATTTGCTTGGCCAGAATGTAAATGCCTATCGCGGCCTGAGTCATGAAGGCTCAGTCGTTGATCTAGCCTTACTAATCAGATATATCTCTACCATCGAGGGTATCGATCGGATCCGCTTTACGACCTCCCATCCAGTGGAATTTAACAGCAATCTCGTTGAAGTCTATAATCAGGTACCCGAATTGGTTTCCCATCTACATTTACCAGTTCAAAGCGGATCAGATCGGATTTTGGCCGCCATGAAACGAGGTCATACGACACTGGAATACAAATCAATTATTCGTAAGATTCAGGCAAATAGACCAGGCATAAGCCTGTCTTCTGATTTCATTGTTGGCTTTCCCGGTGAAAGCAATAAGGATTTCGAAGACACCATGAATCTCATAATTGATATTGGCTTCGATACTTCATTCAGTTTCATCTATAGCGCCAGACCCGGAACACCTGCAGCGGACCTCGAAGACAAGACTCCGGAGCAGGAGAAAAAACATAGATTGGCAACACTGCAGTCGCAGATTATTAAGCATGCTATAGGGATCAGCGAGTCCATGGTGGGTAGCGACCAGCGTATATTGATAACCGGACAATCGAAGAAACATACTGGGGATCTACAAGGTAGAACTGAAAATAATCGTGTGGTGAATTTTCCCAGCGACAATCTTTCACTTGTTGGCAAATTTGCAACTGCACGAATTACTGATGCTCTTCCCAATTCCCTGCTGGGGCATCTGTTAAACGAAAGCAACACTTAAAAAAATCACTTCAAAGAGAGAAATACTGAACACGTGAGCACACATAGCATTTCACTGACCCTGGTTCCGGATAACGCTCAGCGCCTTTCCAGCCTCTGCGGGCACCTCAACGAACACATTCAGCAAATTGAATCCTTCCTTGCGCTAAAAATCCAGCAGCGAGGAAATTGTTTTCATTTGTCCGGTACTGAATCTGCAGTGAATGATGGTAGTCGAATACTCGAAGCACTCTACTCAGCAACTGCCGGCGGCAGCACGCTAAGTCCGAATATGATTCATCTTGCTCTGCAAGAAACTCGAAACCTTGAAAATTTCTCCACAGAGGAAAATGAAGAAAGCGTATTCATCAAGACACCCAAAGTATCGGTTAAACCCCGCAGCGGTCATCAGCGGCAGTATGTACGTAACATTCAGCGCTTTGACATCAATTTCGGAATTGGACCAGCAGGCACAGGCAAGACATACCTAGCTGTAGCCTGTGCCGTAGAGACATTAATCAAGGATCAGGTGAATCGGATTTTGCTGGTTCGCCCAGCAGTGGAAGCCGGTGAGAAACTCGGGTTTCTGCCAGGTGATCTTGCGCAAAAAATCGATCCTTATTTACGCCCACTCTACGATGCTCTCTATGAAATGTTAGGCTTTGAAAAAGTCAGTCGGCTCATTGAAAAAAACGTTATCGAGGTTGCCCCTCTCGCCTATATGCGCGGCAGAACTCTAAACAACTCTTATATTATTCTTGATGAAAGTCAGAATACCACCACTGCCCAGATGAAAATGTTTCTCACTCGAATTGGGTTTGGCTCAACTGCGGTAATTACCGGTGATGTAACACAAATCGATTTACCCAAAGGCACTCGCTCAGGTCTGGTCCATGTCAGTAAGGTGCTAGAGGGAATTGATGATATTGGCTTCACCTATTTCAATTCCAAAGATGTGGTGCGCCACCGTCTAGTACAACGCATCGTAGAAGCCTATGAAAAATATGACCTTCAGTCTGTTTCCCAATTAGCCAACCAAGATTCCGCGAAGAGTAATGACCGCGACAATTGAAATTCTTGAAGACTGTAACGCCCACTGGCTCCCGGAGCAGCAGCTTGCTGATAAGTGGGTAAATGCAGCCTTACAATTTTCCAATCAAGCGCTTCCAGTTAATATCAGTGTTCGTTTTGTTGAAGAAGAAGAATCTCAAAGGCTGAACCGGAAGTTCAGGAACAAGGATTCCGCCACTAACGTGCTCTCTTTTCCTGCGAATTTACCTGAAAGCATCGCCCAGCAATTAGATGAATTACCACTGGGTGACATCGTAGTCTGCCCAACTATAGTGGAGAAAGAAGCATCTGATCAGGGCAAAGAGCTTCAGTCACATTGGGCCCATTTGCTGGTTCACGGTACATTCCATCTACTAGGCTATGATCATCAAACCACTGAAGATGCTGAATCCATGGAAATTCTGGAAATTTCAGTGCTTGAAAGCCTTGGAATAGCAAACCCTTATTTGATAGGGTGAGCCCTATACAGGCTCAATAGTACTGGGCTCAACTATACTTAGCTTAACAACTAGAGGACGATTAGCCAGAGCATGACCGACGACGATTCTAGTATCGATTCAAGACCCCGGTCCTGGATCGATAAACTTGCTCAATTCTTCTCAGACGAGCCCACCGACACCAAAAGCCTGCTTGAATTGGTACGTAATGCCGAGCAAGATCAGGTGCTCGATGCCGATGCCCTCGCTATCATTGAAGGCGCGCTTCAGGTCTCCAGCATGCAGGTTAGGGATATCATGATCCCTCGCTCTCAGGTGGTTACAGTTGAAGCTAGCCTGCCTATAACAGACATCATTGAACTGATCACCAAGGCCTCCCATTCCAGGTTTCCTGTAACCGGTGAGAGCGTGGACAATGTAATGGGAATCCTTTTAGCTAAGGATCTTCTACCTCTGATTCTTGCCAAAGGCTCCGATAAATTCAATATTAAGGATGTAGTAAGACCTGCAACCTTTGTGCCCGAGAGCAAAAGGCTTAACGTTCTGCTTAAAGAATTTAGAGAGACTCGGCAACATATGGCCCTTGTGATCGATGAATATGGCAGTGTTTGCGGAGCGGTTACCATCGAGGATGTGCTTGAACAGATAGTGGGTGAAATCGAAGACGAACACGACGTCGATGATGATAGCTACATCAAGAAATTTGATGAAGAGAACCATATCGTCAAAGCTCTGACTCCAGTGGATGAATTCAATGACTATTTCCATACGGAATTCAGTGATCAGGAGTTCACTACGATTGGAGGGCTGGTTTTACAGAAATTTGGCCATATTCCTGAGAGAGGTGAATCCGTAAATATTGGATCGTACCTAATCACAGTTCTCAATGCGGATAGTCGCCAGATCAAACTAATTAAAGTGACTTCCTCGCCTGCGAACCAGCGCCGCTGATAAAGAAAAAATCCTTAAAATTTGTCGCCACACAGCTACCTGTGAGCACGGCTCTAGGTTATCCTTGCTGACCTTGTAACGACAAACAATTCATTTACCCAATACGCGTTTTAGAGAAGCAATGAGCAGCAATACCGATCGATATAATCCCAGCGAAGTAGAATCCACTGCACAATCCTATTGGCTTGAAAATAACAGCTTTCAAGTTACTGAAGATACCAGCAAAGAGAAATTTTACTGCCTTTCCATGTTCCCGTATCCCAGTGGTCACTTGCATATGGGTCATGTGCGCAATTACTCCATCGGTGATGCCATTAGTCGATACCATCGCATGCTGGGCAAGAATGTTCTGCAGCCCATGGGTTGGGATGCTTTCGGCTTACCCGCCGAAAATGCTGCCATACAGAACAAAGTTCCACCAGCCAAGTGGACCTATAGCAACATAAATTATATGCGTGAACAGCTGCAAACTTTGGGCTTTGCCTATGACTGGAATCGCGAACTTGCTACCTGCCACCCTGGCTACTACCGCTGGGAACAGTGGTTTTTCACACGCTTGTTTAATAAGGGCCTGGTTTACAAAAAAGAAGCCGAGGTCAATTGGGACCCTGTAGATCAAACCGTGCTTGCAAATGAGCAAGTGGTTGACGGTCGCGGCTGGCGCTCCGGCGCAGTGGTTGAAAGACGAAGAATTCCACAATGGTTCATCAAGATCACTGATTTCGCTCAAGAGTTATTAGATGACCTGGACAAACTGGACGGCTGGCCGGAAAAAGTTCGCATTATGCAATCCAATTGGATTGGCCGCTCAGAGGGTGTCGAGCTGGATTTCGATGTTGCCGATGAAGATGATGAAGCCCTAAAAACGTTCTCGGTGTATACCACCCGCCCAGATACCTTAATGGGTGTCACCTACGTCGCTGTCGCTCCTCAACATCCTCTTGCGATGAAAGCTGCAGCATCAAATTCTGAACTGACCAGCTTCATCGACGAACAGAGTAAGGTCAAAGTTGCCGAAGCCGAAATGGCGACCATGGAAAAACTTGGGATGGATACAGGGCTAAAGGCCATCCATCCTATTAGCGGGCAGCAGCTTCCAATATTTGTCGCAAACTTCGTACTAATGAGCTATGGCTCGGGCGCCGTTATGTCGGTTCCTGCTCACGACCAACGGGACTGGGAATTCGCGCGTAAATATGACCTCGAGATCAAACAAGTCATAAAACCTGCTTCAGAAACAGAAGATTGTAACTTGGAGGAACAGGCCTACACAGCAAAAGGCATTCTGATAAATTCAGGAGAATTCGACGGGCTCGATTTTCTAGAGGCCTTCGACGCTATTGAAAAGCACCTGAGTAGCATGAACAAGGGTTCCAAGAAGGTGAATTTTCGGCTTCGTGATTGGGGCGTATCGAGACAGCGATATTGGGGCACACCTATTCCCATAATCAATTGCGAAAGCTGTGGCTCCGTACCTGTACCCGATGAAGATTTGCCAGTTCGCTTACCTGAAGACATTGAGTTTGACGATAGCGGCTCTCCTTTGGGCAAGCTTCCAGAATTTTATAAAGTGAAATGCCCCAAGTGTCAGGCTGAAGCACGGCGAGAAACCGATACTTTTGATACCTTCATGGAGTCTTCCTGGTATTACGCGCGCTTTGCTTGCCGCGACCAAGACTCGGCGATGCTCGATGAACGCTCCGATTACTGGTTACCCGTTGATCAATATATTGGCGGAGTCGAGCATGCAATCCTTCACTTGCTATATGCCCGCTTCTTTCACAAGTTAATGCGCAATGAAGGCCTGGTGAATTCAGACGAGCCCTTCGCTCAGCTGCTCACTCAAGGTATGGTTTTGAAGGACGGCACTAAGATGTCAAAATCAACGGGCAACACTGTTGATCCGTTGCCCCTGATTGAAAAATATGGCGCTGATACTGTGCGCATGTTTACCATGTTCGCTTCTCCCCCCGATCAATCTATGGATTGGTCCGATAGTGGTGTTGAGGGCAGCTACCGCTTCCTGAAGAGGCTCTGGAAAATTGTTAATTCTCACCAGCCAATTCAAGTCGACTCTTTTTCCAACACCGAATTAAATGAACGGCAGACAAAACTTCGCCTGAAAACCCATCAGACAATCGAAAAAGTGACCGATGATTGTGGCCGGCGACACACATTCAATACTGCAATCGCTGCAAGTATGGAATTACTCAATGCCGTAAATCGTTTCACTGACTCGGCCGACGGCAAAGCAGATCAGATGATTATTCAGGAAGCGCTCGAATCGGTGATTTTAATGCTGGCGCCGATAACACCGCACTTCAGTCACGTATTGTGGAACTATTTAGGCCACGAAGGCGCGGTTATGGATGCGCGATGGCCAGAAGTAGATAAGTCAGCGATGACTCAAAGTAATGTGCTTATCGTGTTACAGGTGAATGGCAAGCTTCGAGCCAAAATCGAGGTTTCCAAGGACCTGGATAAAGAGGCTATAGAATCCTTGGCTCTCGAAAATGAAGCGATAAAAAAATACACCGATGCAGGCACGGTAAGAAAAGTTATTGTAGTACCTGGAAAACTGGTAAATATTGTCGTGAATTAGCTGGTAGTATTTTCTGAGAGTCAGAAGAAATGGAAAAATGAGATATCTACAACAAATGAAATTCGTCTTGCTAGCAGGACTGCTGCTAGCGGTCTCGGCCTGTGGCTTCAGCTTACGCAGCAGTGATAGCCTTTCTGCGAATTTCAGCAGTATTCAGCTATCTACGCAACAGCCCAATAGCGAGCTTTCCCGCCTAATTCGGCGTAGCTTGGAAAGCTCTGGAGTAGCAGTAGAAATTTCTGAATTCAATGGGAGTAATCAGGAATTGCTCTCACTAACCCTGGGAAATGAACAACTGACTAGCCGACCGATAACTGTAAACCCCAGAGCCCGAGCAGCGCAGCATGAACTGAGGCTCGAGTTGGAAGTCGCGTTAAGCCTATCAGAGCAGTATTTGATAAGTCCTGAGACTCTCTTCGTTGAGAGAGCCTATTTCGAAGATATTGAAAATCTTAATGGCAATCAGGAAGAAATCGAAATCATCACTTCTGAGATGCGGCGAGAGCTAGGAAATCAACTGATTCGCCGGCTTTCAGCCGTCAGCAATTAAGCTGCTCGGTAAACCGTGAAAATTAAACCCGAACAACTGAACCGAACTCTTAATAGCAGTTCAGTGCCTCTCTATTGGCTAAGCGGAGATGATCCTCTGCTTATGCAAGAAGCTGCAGATACCATTCGCTCTCATTTTCGCAGCGCCGGCTTCCTGGAACGAGATGTCTTAAGCGTAGATCGAAGTTTTAACTGGGAAGAGTTTCAACATTTAACATCTAATCTGTCTCTCTTTTCCGAACAAAAAATCATCGAACTCCGTTTAAGCTCTGCCAAACTGGACGATCAGGGCAAGAAAGCAATTCAGCGTTATCTGGATGAGCCCAATCCGGACTTCCTTATTCTTATTAGCGGTCCTAAACTTGATGCAGGAACATTAAAAACCAAGTGGTTCACCCAGATTGAATCAGCCGGCGTACTGATGCAGATATGGCCAGTAAAGAGAGAAGAATTACACAGCTGGTTAGAACAACGACTAATACGCGAAGGAATCCAGGCGGAGCCCCAGGCTATTTCCCTGCTAGCGGACAAAGTTGAAGGGAATCTATTGGCCGCAATGCAGGAAATCGAAAAAATCAAATTACTGTCCAATACTCCAGACGGGCAAACTATAACGCTAGACAGCAAGACAGTAATGCAGATTGTCGCAGACAGTTCTCGCTTCAATGCCTACCAGCTGGTGGATGCCGCGTTCTTGGGAGACACTCCTCGCTCCCAAAAAATGCTAACTGCTCTCAGAAATGAGGGAATTTTTCCGCTTGTAATCTTGGCTGCGATTAGCCGCGAGCTGAGAAGCTTGATCCCTATGCTAGAGAGCGCAGAGAAAGGACAAAACATACCTTCCATTATCCAGGCTTTCAGGGTTTGGTTTAACCGCAAGAATGCAATCAGCTCTGTACTTGGGCGGATGAATCAGGAGAAGGTGTGGGAACTACTCAATCACTGTCGCTTGATTGATCAGTCTATCAAAGGAATGAATGTCGCAAACCCTTGGGATGAACTCAGCAGACTTCTACTCCTTGTAAGCGCTCGCGAATCAGTTAGCAGCGTATAGGCCGTTGGTTTCAATAGGAAATAGATGCTGAGTCCCAGATAATTCCGTGAAATCTGATAATTCATGCAATGAGCTGCATGGTATGACCTATAATAAGCCAAAAACAAAGCCCCAGAATCTCCCATGAATCTAGCAGCCGCTTTCTTATACTTCTTCAATCGATCCATCTTGCACTCTTGCTCTCTCGCACTTGTATTGATCACTACCGCCATATTGACGCTGATTTCAATTCCAGCGAGCGGTGCTGAAGTCAATGTCCGCGCCAATCAACTTCCTATAAGCCTAGGCCCTTACCTGGACTATTTCGAAGACCCGGATCAAAACCTCAACATTCAAGACATCATAAATAATGAGCAGAGCTGGCAACGATCTAGCCAAGAAATACCAACAATGGGGATGTCAGATTCAGCCTTCTGGTTCTCCCTAGTTCTTTCTGGAGAAGGCTTGTCTGATCTGGACTTGTTGCTAACGGTGAACGCACCAGTTCTCGATGAGTTAGAATTTTTCTTCATCCAAGACAATCGCGTGATATCGAGTTCAAGGGCTGGGGATTCTGTTCCTTTGTCAGAACAGCTCTACCGTTTTCGTATTCCAGCCATACCATTTGAAATATCCCTGGGTTCTGCTTCGACTACCGTATACATTCGCGCTGTCTCGGGCACTGGAGTGGAGCTTCCACTCACTTTAACCACCTTCCGCGTATTCGCATCTGATCAACAGGCAATCATGATGTTCTATGGTGCAGCGTTAGCGCTCTTCGCTATTGGTTTAATTATTTGTGCCGCTCTCTACTTGGTTGCCAAGCAACAACAATTTGCTGGCGCAACGCTTTTTTTCGCCTCCATCATTCCGTTTATTCTTACCCAGAGTGGTTTAGGAAGATTGTGGTTTTGGGGAGAGAATATCGAAATTAATTCAAGACTATCCCTAATCGCTACCTGTGGAGCATTCGCAAGTTTTTGCATCATAGGTCGCTCTATGAATTTTGACAGTCAATATCGCGGCAGAGTAAATATTGTTTTACGCTTTATTTTTTATAGCTTGATTCCCTTTAGCTTGTATTTTCTGCTTATTCCTTATGAATTTATTTCAGCCGAGAATGTGCAAATTCTAACTCTGCTTGGCCTGTCAATAGTGGTCATGGTTCTATGTATAGCTGGCATCACAGCAATTCAAGGGTCGAAGTCTGCGCTCTACTTGTTTTTGGCCTGGAATCTCATCATTATTGTCTTCCTGACATTTATTGCTTACAAATTCGCATGGATAGAACGAGCATCTTCCATAAGTGTTATCGAGGAAGGCCTTATAGCGATGGCGGCTGTTTTAATACTGATGTCTGTAGCAGAATTCATACGAACGAAGAATGAGGAACTTGCTGGTGCTCATATGGCTACTAAAGCCAAGGGTGAGTTTCTAAGACATATCTCCCGTGAATTTCTAACACCGGTTCACCTTATCCTTTCCAATTCCAAACGCCTATTAGCCGCTCAGTCAAAGTCCCCAGACGACCCCACTCGCCAACATTTGTCTACCGTGATCAATCAGAGCAGCCATCTTCACAATCTAATCAATGATCTTTTAGAAATGGCAGAGCTAGAATCCGATAATTTTGAACCCGAGTTCGATTTACTTGAAATGTCAGCCTTTCTCAATGAAATCAAAAATTTGATGACCCCTTCAATTTTGGAAAAAGGCCTGGAACTAAGCACCAAGTTCGCTACTGCTAATCTACTGGTACAGACTGACAAATCTCGTTTACAACACGTGCTAGTCAATCTAATCACTAATGCGATTAAATATACCGACAAAGGTAATATACTCCTGGCTTATAAAGCTATCTATTTCCAGCGCAAGCTAGGTATAGAGATCTCTATTGAGGATACTGGCAGGGGAATGAGTGAAGAATTTCAGCAACGTCTGTTTCAGGAATTTTCTCGCGAAGAAGACCTCGACGAAAAAGATCCACAGGGAACTGGCTTGGGTTTGGTAATCGTTAAGAGAATGATTGAAAAACTTGGCGGGGAAATAGATTTCGAGTCACAGAAAAATACCGGTAGCAAATTCTTTATAAGGCTGCCCCTGAGGGTTCACAAGGATTGATTTTGTATCAACCTACGTCTTTCTCTAACTGAAAAATTGTATCGCTAAAATCTTCAATCTTTCCTTCGAATGCGGATAGCGCATCAGCCAGACCTTGATTGTAATAAAACTTTCCTAATTGATCGGAAAAAAAATCTAAAAGAAACTCTGCATCGAAGCTGCCTATTTCCTGATTCAGCTCCTCATCAAAATATTTCTGCACTTTAACTACGAGTTCTTTCTTCACTGAATCGTCTATTTTTACCTCAGACAAGATTAAGCTCCCAATTGCTTCGCCAAGTCGAGGAAACTATCTGCCGTATAATCAAATTCACCATCCGGGTTTCGGTTTACTGGCCTGCCTGGTCCCCGCTCCAGCGGTCGAATTACATAAGCAGTTCGCAATCCAGCACGGGCCGCGCCTCTTAGGTCACCAGGATGCGCCGCTACCATCATTACCTGTTCTGGCGCCAGGCTGAGAAGGTCTGCCGCCTTAAGATAGGCTTCAGGGTCCGGCTTATAGTGACCCGACAATTCAGCCGACAGGATGGCGTCCCAAGGCATTCCTGCATTCTTTGCCATATTGGTTAGCAAGGATACATTGCCATTAGACAATGTGGTAATCACATACTTGGTCTTCAGACGATTGAGACCAGCAACAGTATCTGGCCAGGGGGACAGTCGATGCCAAGCTCGATTGAAGTCATCTAACTCCTTAGCAGTCATACCCTCGAGACCATATTCAATAACTAGATCGTCCAGAATCATTCGATGAAGATCATCGATCTTCATCCAGGGTAACTCTCCTGTTCTTACTTTATTCATCGCGGGACCATAGCCCGAGCGCCAGCGGTCAGCGAATTCAGCCCAATCAACATCGTAGCCTTTATTAGCAGCCAACAACTGCCCTTCCCTAATAATTGACGCGCGCCAATCTACCACGGTACCGAATACATCGAAGGTTAAGGCTTTAACATTGTCAGCAACGGAAGAATTCGCCGCCAAAGAAATTCCTGGCAGCAGTGCTGTTGAAATAATGGAAGTACTCTGAAGGAACCGCCTGCGGCTGAGATTTGCATGTGCCGATGCGGATGCTGATTTGTGTTGCGTCATGATATGACCCCTATCAAAAGCCTGTTAAGCCTAATAAACGGATCGTTCAAACTTAGCACAGTTACCCGTGAACATCATCCACAGGCATTCACTTGCTTATTGGAAATAGACTACCAGAATGGCTACGGGACAGATGAATTTTACATAGAAAGGCCAGATTTTCCAGAATAGCCCGGACTCTGCATCGGGACAGCCCTGTTTGATCTCCAGCAGAATATCATTCCTGCTCCAGATCCAACCTATAAAAATACAGAAGAAAAATCCAAGCAGTGGTTGGCTCACTTCGGTGGCATAAGTAACTACCAGATCGAATAGCGGATCGAAATTAAAAGTAATGATCAAGGAGATTATTGCTATTAAGGAACCGATAACTATCGCGGCCTTATGTCTCTCAACACCGTGGTTTTCCACGGTATAGGATACTGGCACCTCCAACATGGAAATCGAGGAAGTCACTGAAGCGATTGTCATTAAGGAGAAGAACGCCAAAGCTACTATGATTCCCATAAACCCCATATTGCTAAACAAAGAAGGTAATACAGAGACAATCAAGCCAGGGCCCGCGATTAAACCGCCAGCAGCATCATATATTTCTACTCCATTGGCGAGAGCTACATACATCGCCGGCATAATTAACATGCCAGCGAGAACGGCGATTCCTACGTCCAGCAAAGCCACCATACTACCTACCAGAGGCAGGTTTTCTTCCTTTCTGATATAGGAGCCGTAGACAAGCATTGTGCCCACACCCAGAGAGAGTGAGAAAAAAGCCTGCCCCATAGCATCAACTAGCAGTTGCGGTTCTGTGATCCGCGACCAATCGGGAACAAGATAAGCTCTCAAGCCATCCATAGCTCCAGCTAAAGTCATTACGTAAACAATCAGCAAGAGCAATATAATGATAAGTGAGGGCATGAGTCTTGAAGCCCATTTTTCAATACCGTTTTTCACCCCTGCACTGATAATGTAAATTGTCAAAATCATAAAGCCAATCAGAAAAATGGAATTACGAGTCACGGTATCTGTAGTTAACCATTGCGCTACTCCATCCATTCCTAACAGGCGAGCAATGGGGTCAAAGAAATATGCCACAAACCACCCACTGACGATTGCATAGAAACTAAGTATAAAACTAACCGTTATCATCCCCGCAAAACCTAGGGCAACAGCCAACAATCTGCTTTTCTTTCCTGAGGAAATATATTTTAGAGCGGTAAGGGTATTAGACTTGGCATGACGTCCGATAATTAGCTCTGCCATTAATGCGGGATAGGCCAGCAAGAAAGTAAGAACTAGATAAGCAATCAAAAATGCTGCGCCTCCATTGGAGGCCGTATTGGTAGGGAAGCCCCAAATGTTTCCCAAGCCCACTGCGGAGCCTGAGGCTGCCATTAAAAATCCAAATCTGGATGAAAATTCTCCGCGTGCAGCAGCCATTAGCTCTAAAGCTCCCTAATCTATTTTTAGATTTATTATTGGTCGTAGGATTCGAGTGTAAACAATGACGCTTCCTGATCAGACAGAACTAATACCACGTTTGTAACCAGACTGACGGATCCATTGAGATTCACTTCAAGGCTGGGAATTCTCAAGCGTTGGTCCGCGGAAGAATAACTGGCAATACCATCAAAACTATCTCGTCTGGAAATGACAGATTCCAGGTTCGCTTTAAATACTACATTGTCGCCAGCGGCTATTTGATTGAAATTCATGCTAATGAGTTCAGAGCCACTGTCAACATCTACGGAGGTAATAAGTAGCCCGGTATTACTCTCAAATACATGAGGAGCAGAACTAAATCTTTCCATCACTTCGACATTAATCGTTACAAATCCCAGAGGAGTAAAGACGTCGGTGTAAAATGGCGCGTTTGGAACTAGGGATCCTGGACTAAACCAGGGCAATTCATCAATGGCATCAACAATCGCCATTCCATCTCCTAGAACCTGCCCGAATACCGTAAACCCTTCGTTGTTCACATCCAGGTTCTCACTATTGTCAGCTATATTCACAAACCACTGATTGGTTGCGCTATTCGGGTCGCCCAGCAATTTTGCCATAGCAACTGTGCCGCGAGTATTGGACACATTAAATTCATTGGGTATGGGCGCGTCTGACGCGATTACTTCAAGATCACTGAAAGGCCGAAAGCGATAGGCTCCACCTTGAGCAACGAAGCCATCTACAACACGGTGAAGAAAAGTCCCGTTGTAATCATTGCGATTCACATAGTTAAGGAAATTCTGAACTGTAATCGGTGCGATATCATCTAGCAGTTCTATTGAATAGTCACCCATACTGGTGCTCACACGAACTATAGTGCCAGCATAGCTCTGTGCTGAGAGGCTGCTTAGCGCTATTAGTACACAAGATATCGCGAATAATCTGACGCTCTTTCGCTGGCGGCGTCGAAGTCCTACAATCATGGAAACTCCAAATATGATGCACTTTATTGAGATAAGTATTTGACCGAAGGAGCATAGGTTAAGTTCCGGCATTATTCAACCGAGAAACCTCTCTTTCAGCAACATGAAATTGATCATATCCCACTGTTTCCACTGGAGATATTGGTCTGGAATATGATATAAAGTGCGACTTTTCCGCCAGGGTGAGGACTGCCCCCTGAGCCACTGAGCTTAAATACCTCTTATTCAGGCGAATACTGCTCCAATGCAACAACAATCCCTATTAGACGACGACATCGAAACTGAAGCCAAAGAACCCACTAAACCCTACCTGGCGATTGGCGTGGACTACGGAACCAGTAATAGTGCCGCTGCGCTATTTGATGGCGAATCTATCCGGCTAGTTCACCTGGAGGCTAATTCGGATGTAATGCCTTCTGCGACTTATATTGATAGGGATTTCAAAATCCAGACTGGCCAGAATGCGATTCACCACTACATAGAAAGCAATACTGGCCGAACAGTTGAGCTCAGCGCAGAAATTCTGGGAGAAGGAAGAACAACTACCGGTCAGACGGGAGACAAAGGTCTTCCTGAAGAAGCCAGCACTCAACTGATGTACGGTCAATCTTTTGTCGATGGCGGACAGCAAGGCAGACTCTTTCGTGGAATCAAACGCTTGTTGGGAAGTACCAGCACGCCGAGACTGATGGTGTTTGATCGCCCTTTCCGCTTGGTAGCTTTAATCACGCCATTGCTATTGCGCATTCGCAATACCGTACTCAAGCAATATCCTCAGTCAGATACCAACGGGCAATCATGCGACCATGCATGTATTGGGCATCCCGTGAACTTCGAAGGTAGTAGCAGGGACAAGAATCGAAATGCCCTATCACTTCTCTCCGAAGCCTATGGCTACGCGGGGTTTAAGACACAAAGTTATTATCCCGAACCCATCGCAGCCGCTCTAAGCTATCTATATGAAAACCCCCAATCCGAAGAGCAAACTCTTCTGGCGGTAGATTTTGGAGGTGGAACCCTAGATCTCTGTATTATTCAAAGAGTAAACAAAGACTTTAAGGTCATTGCTACTCATGGCATTGGACTTGGTGGCGATCACATCGATCAATTGCTATTTCGAGAATTACTTTTCCCACTCTTGGGCAAAGGGGAGAGATGGACGCGTACCGGGGAAGACATGGAAATCGAAACCTACTTCCCTTTTGAAGAGTACGAAGATCTCTTATTGAATTGGGCCATTAGTTATATGCTCAATCAAAACAAATACACGACACCTCTCATGCAGAGAATCGGAGTTGGCGATGAGGCTTCTGAAAAATTTCAGAGACTCTACGATCTCATCAAAAACAATTACAGCTATCTGGTCTCCCAATCGCTTAAGGAGCTTAAAGCCGAGCTGTCACAAAAAAAAGTGGCTCTACTCGACATTCCTGAACTGGATATTGAATTAGAAGTTAGCAGAGAAAGATTCGAGGAAATAATTGCACCTCTTCTTCTGAAATTCAGCGACTCAATTGGCGAAGTGTTGAATAAATCAGGTATGAAGGCCAGTGAAATTCATCTTGTTATTAGAACAGGAGGTTCTTCGCTTATTCCTGCAGCGAAGAACATTCTCGATGCCCAATTTCCCGACAAGGTAATCGAACATGACCCCTTCACTAGCGTCGCGGCAGGGCTGGCGATTGCCGAATACTTAAATCTGGGAAGTTTGGAAATAAAATAATCTGGATCAAGCAGGAAATAACAGATCCAGTTAGAGATCCACTGAGAGTATGTCGACTTCACTCACGAATTCCAAGCTCTGAACCCTGCCCTCTTTCTCGACATTAACTAAATTGGTTTGATCAGGCCAGACATCTCGCAGGGTCATGTTAATCACATTCAATGATGCCAGATTATGAGGGTCAGCAACTTCCTGATAAACCCATACATATTGCCCATCAACTTCCGTTCCAACATAGGAAAGATTGAGCTCTTCAACACTTCCTTCTCTGTCAATTGCCTCAATCGCAAAGCGATTGATCACGTAACTGCTAAATAACTCGCGAGCATCTGCTGATTCCAACATATTCTGGCTTTCACCGAAAACCACCCCTGCTGCGTGTTCTGCATCGTGCACAAAAAAACGATGCATAACTTCTATGCTGTCACTATTTGAATTGAAGAGTATGCGGGTAACAGCTGTTTTTTGTTGATGGGCTAGAACCTCAACAGAAAAACCAGCAACTGCGAAAGACAGGATCACCACGCAGACAGTGAATAACTGCCTGTGTGGTAAAGCAATAAAGCTAATCCTAATTTTCTTCTTCAGACTCTTCATCAGTCTCTTCTTCAGACTTCAGCTCAGTCTTGCTGTCCTCGATAAGATCTCGTCCGGCACGACTGCTGCCACCGCCAAATTTGAAACTTTCAATTCGTGAAGGAATGATGCGCCTGGGATAGTAGTTATTCTCAATATCCGCATCTGCAGTTTCCCGCAAAGGATCGATTACGATATTTCGAATATCCTTGTCTGAAACAAGTAACTTCTTGATATTGTCAGGATATCTTCTCCAAATCTCTGCCGGATAGCGAATCACCTGCTTGCTACCATCGGCATATTCCACTTCGATGATGATAGGCATAACCAAGCCACCAACATTGGAAAATTCCAGTAGGTAATAGTTAAGATCTTCTTCTACAGCGCGGTCAAGTGCAGCTCGCTCCCAGTCTTCCAAACCATTCAGAAAGCTGTTGTAGCTATTACGCTCTACATTGGTGACAGTGAACTGGTCATTGTCATCATAGAAGTCGCGCACATCTGTATTGCGCTCAACCCAGGTATGCATTCCTTCTTCTCTATTTCGATCGCTGAACAAGGAAGGAGAGATAGATTTTTCTACGTCCCGCTGACGGTCATAATCAACATCAGGATTTTCGGTGTCTATCTGCATCTCGTAAACTCTATCAAGAGAGATATCAACATGGTCTGTTGTATAGAACCATCCACGCCAAAACCAATCTAGATCGATCCCAGACGCCTCTTCCATGGTACGGAAAAAATCTGATGGCGTGGGTCGTTTAAATTCCCACTGTCGGGAATATTCCATGAAAGCGAAATCGAATAACTCACGCCCCATGATAGTTTCACGTAGGATATTGAGAGCAGTTGCAGGCTTGGAGTAGGCATTTGATCCTAGACTCCGCACACTGTCTGACTGAGTCATTACCGGCACCTGATTTTGGGAAACCATATAGTCCGTAATGTTTTTAGGTTCTACTCCCCAGGGAATGTCCGCATCCCATTCTCGACCGGCAACTGAATCAAGATAGCTGTTTATTCCTTCATCCATCCAGGTCCACTGACGTTCGTCTGAGTTAACGATCATCGGAAAGTAGAAGTGTCCAATCTCATGAATCACCACGCCAATTAAAAACCGCTTTTCCGATAGCGAATAAGTGCGTGAGCCATCATCTTGTAGAGTTGTAGTAGGTCCGTTGAAAGAGATCATCGGGTATTCCATACCACCAAGGAAGCTAGCATTTACACTGATAGCAGTTGGGTAAGGAAAATCAAAAGAGAAACGGCTGTAAACTTCCAATGTGTGAATCACTACTTCGGTAGAATAGTCTGACCAGAGCGTGCCGCCTTCCTTAGGATAAAAGGACATGGCCATGACCAGTTCCTGCTCTGCGCCAGGCTGCTGAAGACCCTTGGCATCCCATATGAAATTCCGCGAAGAACCCCAGGCGAAATCCCGCACATTCTCTGCAGCGAATCTCCAGGTCTTGGTATCACTCACTCCCTCTTGTGCATTTTCCAGAGCTTCTTCTGGAGTCACAATAAATACAGGACGCTCAGCTGTTTCAGCTTGCTCCATACGATCTCGCTGTTCGCGAGTTAATACTTGATTAGCATTCTGCAGCTCACCTGTAGCAGCTACGATGTGATCGGAAGGAACAGTCATAGCGACTTCATAGTCACCGAACTCTAGAGTAAATTCTCCTGAACCTAGAAATTCTTTATTGGTCCAGCCTTCGTAATCAGTGTAAGCAACGAGTCGCGGAAACCACTGAGTTAAGGCGAATAGATAATTGCCATTGTCAGCTTCATTTTCATCAGGGAAGTGTTGATACCCACCACGAGGGCTAAGTATTTCACCGCTTATAATGTGATAAGCGTAGTCAATCTTGAATTCGACATCCTGACCTGAGCGAAGAGGTCTGGCCAGATCGATTCGCATCAATGTGCCCACTATAGTGTGAGCAAGCGCATTACCTGAGCCATCGGTAACTGCATTTATTTCATAACCATGATCTACATCTTCCATGTACTGCAAACGACGCAACTGGCCCATACTCAATCTGGCCGGGCTGTCCTCGTCGGGACTGGAGCCTCTGAATGTGCTGCTCATCTCCGCCATAGAGTCATCTCGAAAGCGATTCTGATCCAGCTGCAACCAGAGATAATTCAGGGTATCCGGTGAATTGTTCTGGTAGTTGATGGTTTCTGAACCATCCAAGCGTTGGGTCGCCTCATCCAGGCTGACTTCGATGTCGTAATCGACTTCCTGTTGCCAGTATTGATGGCCAGGTTGCCCTGCTGCGTTTCGATAGACATTAGGTGTAGGAAGGACTTCGTCCAACTGCCTGAATTTGTCTTCAAAGGTGCCTTTGGTTTGCTGTATCCCTTGAGCGAAAGCCCCCGAATTAACGGCTATAAGCACGAATAAACCTATAACTAGTGATAATTTCTTCATTACGATTTCTTAACCCTGATTTTCCATAAAAACGGACGGTATAATACAGAACTTTGGCTAATATTTCATATCCAGATTAGAATCCTGATACGAATATTCCACTGCTAACCCAGTCAAAACAGGCACTATCCGAATGGACTTGATCCTCTACGCGATCCCCTTCTTCTTCTTGCTAATTTTTTTGGAGATTGCCTATGGCATGGCGCGGGGCAGGAATAGCTATCGAATAAATGACACCATTAACAGTCTTTCTCTGGGCAGCCTAAGCAGGCTACAAGCTTTGGTTATTCTGGGTTTTTCAGGATATATCTATGAATGGATAGTAAACAGCTACCAACTGAGCCAACTACCCGATGATCGAGCATGGGTCTGGGTCAGTTGTTTTATTCTTTATGATCTTGCTTACTACTGGAAACACCGTTTTGGTCATGAAATAGCTCTTTTCTGGGGCTCTCACGTGGCACACCACCAGAGCGAAGATTACAACCTGAGTACCGCGCTTCGGCAGACCAGCATCGATTTCTACGGTTTTCTTTTCTACCTGCCCTTCTTCTTCCTGGGCTTCCCCGCCGAAATACTATTTTCTGTAGTTAGCCTCAACCTTATTTACCAGTTCTGGGTGCATACCGAACATATCCATCGCCTCGGCATATTGGAATGGATATTTGTTACCCCTTCCAATCATCGCGTCCATCATGCCCGGAACAAGATTTATGTAGATCGCAACTATGGGGGAGTATTTATTCTGTGGGATCGCTTGTTTGGCAGTTTTCAGGATGAACTGGTTGAGGAGAAGGCTGTATTCGGCTTGCGCAAACCTTTGAACAGCTGGAACCCACTATGGGCAAATACGCATGTCTACTGGAGACTGATTCTGGATATTATCAAAGTGCCCGGGCTCAAAAATAAATTACTGATAAGCTTTAAGCCTCCAGGCTGGATGCCCGAAGGGAGCGTAAGCTCCTGCAAGCTAACAAAGCCAGTGGATATTTCCACGCGATTCGACCCAGCTATTTCAGAATTCTGTCGATATTATACGCTGACTCAATTTGTCCTCACCGTAGCATTAAGCCTATTTTTACTACTGAATACATCGGTGCTGGGCTATTGGCAGACTTTCGCGCTAGTTATTTTTCTAGTCTTCTCGTTATATGTTCATGGCGTGTGGTTAGAGGCTAAAACGAACGCCAGAGCACTGGAATTTATTCGTATTGCCTTGGCTTTTGGGGTGGTGTTTCTGAGTGAGGTCAATCAAGTAGTTAATTTGGCTATTCTAGCTTTGGCGTCAATTTCTCTTTTGGCGCTGCTGCCTACGCGAAAAATATCTCTGAAAGCGGCTAGTACGAATGAAGCCGGCCCCGAGATCCTTGCCTGACCATTGAGAATTGAGAACTGAGAACTACGAACTAAGAGCCAAGCCCCGTGACTGGATGCCAACAGGGCTCACAAATGACTAGCGACGCGCTTCGTTAATCACTACTTCAACTGATGAATTACCCGGGTTACTGATCTTGAATGCAGCGTTAGCCTCTCTCCAAGCCCAGTCTCCCATGTCACTCAATTCTGCTGTAACTCCATCTTCTCGACTGACGTGAACCTTGCCCGGGCGAGTTTGAATAATGACACTTGAATTTTGGTGAGTCTGAATTGAGGTTTCTTCACCTGGAGCCAGTGCTACTCTGTAGGAGCGGAACCATTTATTCTCCAGGTCTGCTGAGCCATCTACGCCTTGTGGGCGATCATTGTTTTCTTCCACACCTGGACCATAGTTGGTAAGAGCCATTATTCGAAACAAACCGGGACCTGGATTCGACACCTGATGGGTAAAATTTTGTTCTACGTAATCCGTGTTCCCTGAAACTCGACCATAAAGCGGGCCATCTCCATTGGAGATAAAGGTATACATGATCGCAGCATCATGGGTATGAAGGAATGAGGTGTCACCGGGATTAATCTGAACATCCAGTAGATATACATTACCGTCTTTATGGACTGTTCGGTGTCTTGGCTCTTGGAGAATTTGGACAATCTTCTGTCCTCTGAAATCCTGCTCCTGAGCCAGAGAGCTAACTGTACTGAGTGCTACAGCTGAAGATGCAACTACCGCTGCCGCCAGTCCTAGGACCTTCATTCTTGAAGATTGAAAATTCATAGTAAAACCCTGTTCCCATTTCGATTTACATTACTGGTGTATGCTCAGATTACGCGAGGCACTCGGCGAATTCAATGTCCCTGTAACTAGGCACTAAGACATGAGTTGCCAGCTTTTGCTGGAGACCAGTCCCTAATTCAAACGGTCTTCACCTGCTGATAGCTTTTTGACCATGAGAACCATCCAAAGAAGATAATGACTATATACACAGCAAACAGCATTGAGGTGAAGTAGAGCTCTCGGTCGATATAGAGATAAATTGAAACGGAATCGATCACCAACCAATAGATCCAATTTTCCAATACCTTTCGCGCCACCATAAATGTAGTGACAACGCTTCCCCACGTGGTAAATGAATCTAAATACGGCAATTGAGCATCGGTTCCAGAATTTAGAAGATACCCTGATATAAAGGTAAGCAGCGCGATAAGAAGTAGAGCTATTAAATGCTGCCTCATGCTCCACATCGAAACCTGCAAGCCCTCCGAATTGTCATTGACAAGTCGCCACTGATACCAGCCGTAGACCGCCATGGCAAGATAGTAAACTTGCAAGCCAGACTCCATGTAGAGTTTAACGTCCCAGAAGATAAACAAGAATATTAGAGTAGAAATCCCAGCTGCGTACCAGCAGAGGATATTTTCTCTGACCGCAAGAACCAGGTAGGCTATCGCAAACACAACCGCTGTTAATTCCAGCAAAGAATTTCGCAGGAATTGTTCACCGACAGTGTTAAAGAATTCAATCACTGGAGAGACCTCGTAGGTCATCTCTCAATAGTTTGATTACAAAAATACTCTTCCCGTATTTCTCCCAGCTTAGTGCAACTTCGACCTTCAAAAGCTCCATTATCTGATCATAGTCACCATAGAGCTGCGTCGAGAGATCATTGCGTATCACCGCGACCTCGGGGTATTGCTGCACTCTTTCGATAAACTCCTTGATGGCGGGAATATATTCATCTGCCAATGGGTATAGACTAATATCAACTGAAGCTTTCATAACAGTACCTTTTTTAATCTTATCTTTTAAAATTTTACTTCATAGCTAACACCTATCACTCGGGGTTCGCCGAATTGAAGATAGGGTTCAGGCGCGTAGTCTTTTCTTGGATCATTGCCGAACTCCCCAAAGAAAAATCCTCTAACAGCATAATCTTGATTGCTAAGATTACGACCCCAAAAACTCAGACTCCAGCGTTCAGCAGAATAGCTGAGATTCATATTCAGCAGTTCATAGGGGTCACTTCGCACATTGTGACTGTCGGAAAAATAAAAATCGTCTTTAGCATCGATGGAGACGGAAACAGACCAGGCACCTAGATTATAGTCAGCTGCCAGATGTGCCATATACCCCGGGGCATGTGCCTGATCACGACCTGACAGGTCCTGATTTTCAGAATTAAGAAAGGAATCAAAAGTTGCATCCAACACGCCTACACTGGCTGTTAAGCCTAAGCGCTCTGAGGGGTACCAAACCGCTTCAAATTCTACACCGTTATTCGTGCCTTCGGCTGCGTTGCCTATGAAATCGATGAACTCTGTACTGCCGTCGGCACGAATTTTTCCAGTGGAACTCTTTACCTGCTGTTCGTGCCTGTCATCGTGAAACAAAGCGGCTTTCAGATGTAGCGTGTTTTCAAGTAGGTTCGACTTCATTCCAATCTCATATTCAATCAGGAATTCTTCGCCGAATTCTCGTAGACCTGCATCCAGCGTGCCATCGGTGTTAAAGCCACCTGCCTTATAACCTCGGGCAATGCTGGCGTAAGCCATGGTATTCGAATTCAGCAGATACTTGGCAGCGACTCGACCTCCCCAGAGAGTTTCCTCGGGTGAGAAGCCAAGCAATTCTGAGTCGTTATATGTCGTGTCGCGCCTTTCGATTCTTACGCCTGTTTCCAAAGTCAGTTTTTCACTAAGCGATGAATCCAATTGGAAGAAAGCAGCTGCGGTATCAAAATCGTAATCACTGTGGAATTCCGAGGCCAGAAAGGTGTATTCCCGCCTCAATGACTCAGCACTTTTGAGTGTGTACACACCGAACAGCCACTGGGTTGAATCGGAAAATAGTCGACTACTGTCATTCGATAAAAGCCTCAATTCCAGGCTGCGAGTTTCTCGATCTCGGACATAGCTGTCTCGTGACATATAGCCATAGGGATGTATTCCGGCAAAGGTCCAGTCCTCGTCGTAGCTATATTCCATGTCAGAATCGGCGAGGCTCGCGATGAATTTCACATCGAAATTTTCCAGCTGCCAGCTACTGTCGATCGCCAACGCGAGGGATTCTTGTTGGTCCCGCCCCGGCTCATCGGAAAGCGTCGTGCGTGAATTGTCCAGAGTAAATGCATCGTAACCGTTGTCGACATCTACGTGGGACATCGTAAGATCCAGTTTCCAGCTGGAGGACATTTCCGCACTCAGCTTTCCTCGAATGGACAGCTCGTCCTGAGCATTATTACGATCTGTTTGCAGATAGTCGTTCTCATAGTACCCATCGGATCGATGACGCTCCAGGGCCAATCGTGCGCTTACTGTTTCGGCTACTGGACCGGTTATCATTGCCGCAACCGTATTGGTATTGTAGTCAGCAGCGCCGAGCTTCAGGCTTGCTGCAAACTGATCTTCCGGGTCATGGGTCTTGACGTTGATCAGGCCAGCCAGAGCGTTGGCGCCGTATCTCGTTCCCTGAGGTCCTCGCAGTACTTCAACTTGCTCAACATCCATCATGGTGGCAATGGTGGCCGCTCCACTGAAGTCTACATTGTCCACCAGAAAACCGACGGAAGGGTTGACGGGCGCAACAAATTGGCTGCGCTCACCGATGCCCCGAATCTGGAAAAAACGCGCACGATTGGAACCAGAAGCATAGTTAACATTGGGAATGGCATTCACCAGTTCCTCAAAATGCTGGGCAGCCCTCGATTTAATGACGGTATCTGTCATCACGGTGACACTGGCTGCCGTTTCCAACTCGCTTCTAGCCCTAAAATCCGCGGTAACGACAACTTCTTCGATAGTATTTTCTGCGGCGACAGCAAGACTCTGCGTGAAGCCTAAGGAGGCAAGTAGCATTAAGGCGTAATATGGCGTGAAACGAGCTTTAGACATGAGTCTCTCCAAACTAATTTAAGAGACCCGGTATTGTGGACGTGTGATGAGATGTGATGTGCATCCTTTTCCTACGCCGGTATTAACCGGATCAGGTTCTAGAGTTGACTGGCTCACCAGAATCTCAGGTCAATTGACCACCCCTAAGGAACGGCTAGCAGTATAACATTAGCGGAATCGAGGAGATATATTTCTGTAATTTTTTATATACTAACTATACAGGAATGGCCTTCATGGCTTATCTGGCAAGACAAAAGAGTTATTGTAATGAACACTGAGATAATAGTTATTACGGGGCCCGAATCTTCTGGGAAAACTACTTTAGCAAGCCAGCTTTCGGCTTACTGGAAAACACCTCTTGTTCCGGAAATTGCCAGAGATTATCTCAAAGAGAAAGGTTCTTATCAGCAACATGACTTATTGAAAATTGGCATGCTGCAACATAAGCAGGAACAAGATTTTCTTTCTCACTTCCCAAAAAAAGTAATTTGCGATACGGATTTACTGGTAATTATGATCTGGAGCGAAGTTAAGTATGGGACCTGTGACCCATGGATCTACAAAACTTTTGAAAACTGCATCAATCAGCAAACTTCTAGCAGATATTATTATTTGTGTGATCCCGAGATTCCCTGGGAAGCAGATCAACTCCGAGAAAATCCCCATGACCGCGATGAATTATTCGATCTATATCTTCAAAAATTAGAAGAATATGATCTATGCCATAGCATAGTAGAAGGCGATCAGCAGGAACGTTTGCAACAAGTTCTGAATAGTTCGGATTCGAAGTTTTATCAACCCAACGATGAACCCTTAATTAAATTCTAGTCAGTGGAAACTCCATCAACAGGGTCCCTGTTGCCGGGTCTCGCAATTCAAACGTCGCCTGATAGGCTCGACCGAGAGCTTCAGTGAAACTGGTACCGTCTTCCAAGTTACTGATTACAAAAACAACACGACCCTCCGTAGTTCCCATAGGCGAAATCTGGATTGGATTAAAGAGATAGAGATCATTTTCACTAAGCAGACCCCGCACGCTGGCTTCCACACTTAGGGCTGACCCAGGGATATTACTGCGAACGCCGCGAAACAGAGATGATTCACTATCTCCGTCTAATATCCTCAGGAAAATATTTACTTCCTTGCTGAACAATTCATTATTGCTGACAGAAATAGTTGGGGTATATATGGGATAGCTAAATCCAATCTCGATAATTCCATTGCTGGAGCTATCTGTAATTAGCTGACTTTCCAATTGAAGCGCAGAGAAGCCTTCGCCAGCCTGTCCAGGAAGAATAAACATATAGTATGCAATTCCTGGAATAAGGGCTGGCAAGCAAACAGAAAATCCATAGGCGCCAGGCCGACCAGTAAAGACTGGATTAAAAGGATACATTGCAACAAGGGCGGAGAGTACGGCTAAGCTCAGCAACAAAGCTCGGATCAGCAGTGGCTGATTACCTAATTGGATAGCGTTCTGAGAGATATAGAAAACACATGCAGCAGAAAGCGACAAGGCTGTAATACTGAAGATCAACTGTCGAAGACTAAGCTTCACTAGTACGACTTACTATATCTTCTGACTGCACTCATTACAGCTCTTCTCCCTGAGCTTGCTTGTCCGCGTGATAAGAAGATCTTACCAGTGGTCCACTGGCAATATGACGAAACCCCAGTTCCTCACCATAGCGTCGCAGTTCATCAAATTCATCCGGGTGGACAAATCTTTCAACCTTCAAATGATCCTTGCTCGGCTGTAGATACTGCCCAAGCGTAATCATATCCACCTTATGCTGGTGTAGGTCTTGTAGTACCAATTTGACTTCATCCAATGTTTCCCCAAGCCCTAGCATGAGACCGGACTTGGTCACTACATCCGGACATAGCTCTTTGTATGCCTCCAGCAAATCTAAAGACCATTCATAATCAGCTCCCGGTCGAGCTTGTTTATAAAGGCGAGGGATTGTTTCGAGGTTATGATTGAAAACATCTGGGGTCGTTTGTTTCAGTATATTCAGGGCTATGTCCATGCGCCCTCTAAAATCAGGAACCAACACTTCAACCTGTGTATTTTCGTTTAGGCGCCGAACTTCGCTTATGCAATTAGCAAAGTGTTGAGCCCCGCTATCTTTCAGGTCGTCTCGATCAACAGAGGTGATAACCACATAGCTCAAACCCATTTCTTTAATGGCTTCTGCTAATTCGGTGGGTTCATTCTCTTCCAATGGTTTAGGCTTGCCATGAGCAACATCACAGAAAGGACAGCGGCGAGTACATATCTCGCCCATGATCATGAACGTGGCGGTGCCGTTACTGAAACATTCTCCGAGATTCGGACAAGAGGCTTCCTCACAAACAGAGGCAAGTTTGTGGCGTCTAAGTGTTTTCTTAATATGATTAATTTTAGGAGATGCTGGAATCTTTACTCTGATCCAATCTGGCTTGCTTAGTAATTCCGTGGAGGGAATAACCTTTACCGGAATACGGCGTACTTTGTCAGCACCTCGCAGCTTCTCACCTTCCACCAATACATTTCTGCGTTTACGTTCAGTCATGAGCTTTGTTTCGTTTAATTAAGTCCGTTTATTTGGTTAGGGCATTGTATCCCAGGTGCAACAACAGCTTATTGCTCAGCACCTTACTAAGAGACTGCATAAGAGGCACTGCCTGATCTTCTTCCTTGTAGTCAATCAGGTCAGCAAGTTGAGTCACCGCAAGACCTTCGAAGCCACATGGATTTATCCGGGAAAATGGTTCGAGATTCATATCCACATTCAAACTAAGACCGTGATAGCTCCAACCATTCTTAATGCGTAATCCCAATGCCGCTATTTTAGCATCATTCACATAGACTCCGGGAGCACCCTTACGGGTTGTGGCCTCAATTCCATACTCTCCAAGAGTTTCAATAATGGACTTCTCAATTAGATCGACGAGGTTTCTAACACCGAAATTTCTTCGCCTTACATTTAGCAGGAGATAGGCTACAAGCTGCCCTGGTCCGTGATAGGTAACCTGACCACCTCTGTCAATATTGACTACAGGAATGTCGCCTGAATTGAGAATATGTTCAGACTTACCGGCTTGTCCCTGAGTAAAAACTGGCTTGTGGCTCAGTAACCAGATCTCATCATCGCGATCTTGACTACCCTGTTGTGCCAGGTAGGCCATGGATTTCCAGATAGGTTCGTAGTCTTGCAGTCCCAGGCGACGAATCACTAGAGGAGGATGGGTGGAGTTTTCACTGGTCTCAGCTGGCTCAGCTTTGAACCACTTGTAGTAGCCAAGCTGCACTTAAAGCACCATCTTTACGTTCGGATTGGTCTTTAGTTCCGTAAAAATACTATCCAACTGCTCTATCCCGGTTGCTGCAATTGTCAGCCTAACCGAGACATAGTTGTTATTTTTACTGGGATTGATTTCGATTAGCTCTGCTGAGATCTTGCCGGTGAATTTCTCCACCGAGCAGATAACCTCATCCTGAAAATCAGGACTGGCTACACCAATGATTTTGATAGGGTAAAGACAGGGAAATTCAATCTTTGGAGCTTCCTGGTCTCCAGTATTCTCATCTGAACTCATATGGCAGCTTTAACCAGAAAACAAATTACTAAATGCCAGTGTTAGCCAATCTACAAACCGCTTGAACATACCGCCCTGTTCAATTGCCTGCATTGTGACCACATCTCCACTATAAAGAGTGTCATTGTCGAGAGTTACAGTCACGACCCCCATGATCTGTCCATTACCCAGTGGCGCGTGGATGACTTCATCTATATCCACCGATGCCGTCATGGACTCGGCCTGGCCTCTGGGAATGGTGATGTAAACTTCTTCTTGAATCCCCAGATCAACTGAACTCTGCTCACCTGACCATACTTCGACATTCGTTAACACTTGATCAACGTCATATAACTTATGGGTTTCGAAATAGCGAAAACCATAAGTAAGTAACTTCTGAGTCTCTACTGCTCGAGCTTCTTCACTGGCGGTTCCCATCACTACTGAAATCAGGCGCATTCCATCCCGTTCAGCAGAAGCAACCAGACAATAACCAGCAGCATCAGTCCACCCTGTTTTCAGCCCATCTACATTTCTGTCACGAAACAGAAGTGCGTTGCGGTTAGTCTGACGAATGTCGTTGTAGGTAAATTCCCGCTCGGCGTAAAGCGGATAGAATTCAGCATGTCTATTGACCGTCGCCTGGGCAAGAATAGATAAATCACGGGCAGACATGGTGTTGTAGTATTGATCTGTATCCAGACCGCTGGCATTCATGAAGAAAGTTTCATCCATACCGAGAACTTCTGCATACTGATTCATCATATCGGCGAATGCTTCTTCACTTCCGGCAATATGTTCGGCTATGGCAACACTGGCATCATTACCAGATTGAATTATGATTCCTCTAAGCAAGTCCTCAACTTCCACTTGAGTGTCTACTCCGACGAACATCTTCGACCCTTCCATACGCCAGGCTTTCTCGCTTATATGGACTTCATCGTTTAAAGACATATTGCCATTGAGAATTTCTTCAGTGGCTATATAGGCAGTCATGATTTTTGTGAGGCTTGCCGGTGGTAGAGCTTCGTCAGCATTTTCTTCTACAATGATATGACCAGTTTTGGCATCGATCAAAATATAGCTGGTCGCAGCTACTTCTGGCGGCCTAGGGATAATAGCTGGCGCAGCAACTGAGAAATTAGAAAACAGAATTGAGCAACACAACAGGATAGCTAGCAATCCCTTCTTAAATGGAACTACAGAGCTGATCTTGCTGGAATAAAAATTATTAAGGCTTCTTGAAAACATTGAGAAATCCGTCTTGATTAATGTTGGATCAATAAAAATATATTGGATAATTTAATAAAAAGTATCTTGCGAAGTGACGAATCAGGCTGATGTCGTTCGGTATGCAGTGCTTATTCGGTAACAGTGTACGGGCTTCCCAGGTTTGCGGCAACCACACTTTGTGTGATTCGCCGAATTTGACCTGGGTCCGATATAGGCCCGACTCGCACTCGATGCAAAATGCCGTTTCCGGCTGTATTTACCGAACGAATAATCACAGGAAAACTCGTCAATCCTTCTAATTTGCTTGAGACTTGCTGGGCAGTTCCCAACTCTGAAAACGCACCCACTTGCAAAAACTTGTTACCACTAGCACTTCGAGCCAGCACTTCATTAACAGGAATATCTCTTCGAGAAACCGCTCTGTCATCGCCGTGAACAACTACCGATTCCAACAGTACTCGTGCAGTACCTCTATCGGCATAGCCCAATTTGCTCGCTGCCGCGAAAGATAAATCTACTATCCTGTCTCCGTGAAACGGACCCCGATCATTTACCCGTACAACCAGGCTGCGATTATTATCAAGATTGGTCACTCGCAAGAAACTGGGTATTGGCAATGATTTGTGGGCTGCTGACGCAAGATACATATCGAAAGTTTCACCATTGGACGTCTTGTGGCCATGGAATTTTTCTCCATACCAAGATGCGACGCCAGTTTCTCGATAGCCTTCTTCAGTTGACAGCACGTTATAAGAATTACCCAATACGGTATAGGGGCTGCGATTACCCGCCCCGGTCCGAGTTATTGGTTCGGGTATCACTTCGGGTATGGAGGCTATATTCATTGCCCTGTCCGGAGCACGATCCTGAGTGATACTGTAACGGCCGTCGTTTGGGTTTTGCGGAACTGGCGGCGTGGAGGAACATGCCGCAAGAGACAATAAAAGCAAGCCGGCAGTGTAACTCTTAAACAAGTACTCTCTCATTGTAGAACCCATGAATATTTTGGAATAGCTGAATCTGACAGGCACGAAAAACCGCAAGCCTCTGAAGCTTAACGTCCGAATTCTCAATAATTTTAGTGATTCCGGTGGTGTAAAATCATTCGGTTAGCGGAATCTTTGAAAAATTCGATGTCAGATTGTAATGAAACTGTATATTAATGTTAAATATCAATAAGTTACGATATTTTTGGGCGACTATGGGTCTGAATAGACATCAACAGGCCAAAACCAATAAATAAGGTGACGACGGATGTTCCGCCCCGGCTCATTAACGGCAGTGGTAATCCGATTACCGGCAACAATCCCGAAACCATTGCCATATTAACGAATACATAGAAAAAGAAAGTAAGCGTAATACTGCCAGCCAGTAATCGACTGAACATATCAGTGGACGTGAAGGCAATGAAACACCCTCTTAGAAGCACGAAGAGGTAAAGGCCAATTAGAAACAATATCCCTAATAGTCCGAATTCTTCTGCCAACACCGCGAGAATAAAATCCGTGTTGCTCTCAGGAATAAAATCCAGATGGGACTGCGCACCGTTACCGTATCCCTTGCCGTAAATACCGCCTGAACCGATTGCTATTTGAGATTGAATAATATTATAGCCGGCACCTGTGGGGTCTCGGTAAGGATTGAAAAAAGTAAGAATCCGATTTTTCTGATGCTCCTGGGCGAGGAAAATATACCATGCAGGAGAGGCCAGCATTAATGCAATAAAGCCTGCGATTACTATGCGCCAACGTATTCCCGCCAGCAATACCACGAAGATGCCTGACATGGTCACCATGATTGCGGTACCGGTATCATTCTGCAAAATAATCAAGGCGGACGGAATAAGGATCATCACCGCCGACCAAAACAAGTGTTTAAATCGGGGTGGCAAAGGTCTACTTGCCAGATACCAGGCCATAAGCAAGGGTACTGCGAATTTCATTAGTTCAGAGGGCTGAAAACTGGGAAGTCCTGGAAGATTTAGCCAGCTTTGGGCGCCATTTTCTTCGACTCCGAAGAGCAGGACGATAACGAGCAGCGCTATGCCACCGGCATACATCGAAAGAGCCCATTGCCTGAAGAAATGAATATTGAATTGAGCAATGATGAACATCACCACCATACCGATCATCATCGACACTGCCTGGCGCTGAACTACTTCTTGATCTCCACCACTGGCGCTAGAGAGAACCATTACACCGAAACAACAAAGCAGGATTAGCCCGACCAGGAGTGGCGGGTCCATGTGAATTATTCGCCAGATTGAACGGGGTTTGGCAGTGGAGGAACCGAGACCGGCAGACTGCCGAATAAAATCCTGACTACTCATCAATTGCAGCTATCAAGGGCTGGGCTTCAGCTACAGCTTCGGCTTCCAACGCAGCGAAATCAATTTGCAGAATATCCAAGAGGTAGGTATCGATTACCTGCTTTGCCACTGGCCCGGCAACACTTGAGCCGTGCTCACCATTTTCTACGAATACGGCAATAGCAATTTGCGGTTCGATATGTGGATTCTCAGCTGGAGCAAAAGATATAAACAGGCCATGGTCTTTATTAAGATCTGACACAATGATGTCTTCAGTTTTCATTATGTCCTGACTTATACCGACCACTTGAGCAGTACCCGACTTGCCTGCCATCTTGTATGGCATTTCACGGTCCGCCATGGCTATAGCCTCAAAGGCTGTTCCATAATCTCTAAACACATCGTTATATGCCCTGTGCACAACCATCGTCATGGACTCTTCAATATATCGCCAGTAGTCGGGATCGTTAACCATAACATCGGGTATGGCATTTTCGACGATTGGCTCCGCCGCAACACCGCCTACTTCCTTGAGCATGCGCGGGGGTACGACTTTGCCCTTATTAGCAATTATGGAAGCTGCTGTCGCCAATTGCAGAGGCGTTGCCCACATATAACCCTGACCGACAGATGAATTAATAGTATCTCCGGGGTACCAGGGCTCGCCCCGAGTTGCCCGCTTCCAATCTCTGGATGGCAGTACGCCAGTTCTTGCATAGTTGATATCTAAGGCGAAGTTTTGGCCGAAACCAAACATGGACAGGAACTCATGAATAGAATCGATACCCATGCGATTACCTAGGTCATAGAAGAAGGTATCGCATGATTGAAAAATAGCTTTCTGCAAATCTGTGTGACCGTGACCACCGCCTATAGCAGTTCTTAAAGTGTAATCTCCCCAGCGATAACTCACGCCGGGTAAACGAAAATAACCAGGGTCTTCGATGGCGAACTCATAATCTACATGCTCATACTGCAATCCAGCGAGCCCAATAAATGGTTTAACTGTTGATCCAGGAGGATAGGGATTTACAGCTCTATCGAATAACGGTGTATTGATCTCGTCAGTCACCAAAACATTGTAATCACGACTACTGATTCCAGTTACAAACAAATTGGGATCAAATCCCGGCTTGCTCACCATCGCCAGAATGCCCCCTGTCGATGGATCGATAGCTACAACTGCTCCACGAGAATCTCCCAGTGCCGCGATTGCTGCTTCCTGTAAGCGGGCATCCAGATGAAGCGTAATATCTTGACCGGCAACAGGATCGGTTCGATCCAATTCCCGCATCACCTGCCCCCTATTATTCTTCTCCACAATTTCATAACCAACAGTGCCATGGAGAATATCTTCGTAAGTCCGCTCTATACCGGTTTTTCCTATATGGTTAGTGCCGCCATAGTTTTCCCGCGTTTCGTCATCCATCCTCTCAATTTCATCTCGATTAATTTCCGATACATAACCCACAGAGTGAGCCGTGAGTGCAGAGAAAGGATATTGACGAACGAACTGAGGCTCGATAGCTATTCCTGTCAGCTTGTGGCTGTTAACTGCAATTCGAGATTGCTCCTCGTCAGTTAATACATAGCGAAGTGGCACCGAGGAGAAAGGCACTCTATTGCGGCTTAAGCGATTATTGAATTGTTCGATGTCCTCTTCACTCAGGCGTATAAGACTGCTGAGTAAGCCCAGAGTGGCATCCATATCTTCAATTTGCTCTCGAACCACAGTCAGATTGAAAATTGGCTGATTGTCTGCCAATAAGGTGCCACTTCGATCATAGATCAGTCCTCTAGCGGGAGGAACGTATTGAGAATGCAGGCGATTGCCATCGGAACGGGATGAGAAATAGTCAAATTGATAGACCTGCAGATTAACTATTTTTGCAATCAGGGCTGCGAAAAGTAGAATCACCAGAACGCCTGCAACAATCAGTCTTCTATTGAATAACTGAGCCTCAGCCTCGTGATCCTTAACTTGCCATTTACTGATCATGGATTGTGTCCTGATTGTGCAGTCTGGTACTTAAGCCTTGGTACTAAAGCCTTATAGTGGAGAGAACCACCATTGATACATTAAGTCGGCTAATACTATGCTCTCTGAAGCCTATATTTTCAGCATATTTACCATTTGCTGACATTGCCCGGATAGACTTCCAAAATAGACTAATAGCCAGCTAAGTAGACAGGTAAACAGGTGAAAAGTTTAATAAGTTTAAAAAACCGCCCATTCGAGTAAGCTCAGCTATGCATTTTAACCTGATTTAACAGTGATTTCAGGCAAGAAGTCACACAGCAGCTTAGCTTCGATGGTATGGATGACCTTTTAAGATAGTAGTTGCCCGATATAGCTGCTCCGCCACCATAATCCTCACCAGAGGATGGGGCATGGTCATTTTCGACAATGACCAAGTCTCATTTGCTCTACTCAGACACTCTTTGCTGAGGCCATCCGGACCCCCAACAATGAGACTGATATTGAGACCTTCTTGCTTAAGCTCGGCTAATCTGTCGGCAAGAGATTCAGTACTAATTTGCTTACCTAGAACATCCAGAGCGATCAGATAGTCACCCTTGCCGAGAGCTGCAAGAATTGAATCACCCTCCTTCTGGACACATTGTTCAATATTGGCCGTCTTGGTCCTTTTCGCCATCGGCACTTCACAAACCGTAAAACCCAATTCCGAAGCTATCCGTTTTGCATATTCTTCAACACCCTGCTGAACCCAACCTGGCATCTTGGTGCCAACAGAGATCAGTTTTACTTTCACGTAGTAGCATCTCCTGCTTCCATATCGCGACTGGCATCGGATTTATCTTTGCTTGTTTTAAAACTCCAAAGTTCTTCGAGATTATACAATGCCCTCATCGGGGCAATCATTAAGTGAACCACGACGCCACCCAGATCAAGCAAAATCCATTCAGATTGTAATCTTCCTTCTACTTTCCCACCTGCATGCCCCGCTTCCTTTACTTTTTTCGAAGCACTATCAGCGAGCGCCTTAATATGAGTATTTGAAGTGCCGGTAGCGATAACCATGTAATCAGTAATTGCTGTCAACTCCTCTACATTGATACATCGAATGTCTTGACCCTTCATATCATCGATTGCCTCAACAACGATTTCTGCCAATTCTTTGCTATTCAAAACTGTCCTTCCTATTGTTAAAACCCATTAGAATTTTTCCGTGATAATTTATTTGTGTGGTTGATCCAGGGAGCTATAGAGACCATTTTCCTTAATATAATCTAGCACCGCTTGATCCAGAACATCATCCACAATCGCGCCTGCTTTCAATTTATCTCGCACCAGGGTTGATGAAATATCAAATTGAAAATCGTCGGCGAAGAGAATTTTACCAGTTTCAGCTGCAACAAGTTCTTCTCCAGTATCAACCTTACGCTCATCTAAACCAATCAGGTTGGCGGTCTCAACAGACACCGATTCTCCCGGTCGGGATAATACAAACAAACTGCAATATTGAAATATTGAATCATACTGATGCCACTGAGGCAGGGAATTAAAAGAATCTATTCCCAAAACAAATATCAGCCTGGCTCCAGGCTCCTGCTCATTTAATTTCGCCAAAGTTTCAGTGGTATAAGATGTTCCTGCACCATTAATTTCAATCGGGTCAATTTCGATTTCGGCATCATGGCAGGTTGCAAGTTCCAACATGCGAAATCGATGACTTGAATCTTCCGTCGCATCAACGCGATGATTTGGATTTCCACAGGGAATCATTTTTAGACTGTGTAACTGAAGCCGTTCAAGCGTAAATCGCGCCGCTTCAACATGCCCTTTGTGAACAGGATCAAACATTCCGCCATAGACAGCTAAGTGCAGGCTCATTGCCGTATGTGGCCATCCCCCAGAACTACATACTTCTGAGAAGTGAGCCCTTCCAGCCCAACAGGCCCACGAGCATGAAGCTTGTCTGTGGAAATTCCAATCTCTGCACCAAGACCGTATTCGAAACCATCAGCAAAGCGGGTTGAAGTATTAATCATCACCGAACTTGAATCGACTTCCCGCAGGAATTTCTGTGCACGATTATAATCTTCGGTCATGATGGATTCGGTGTGTTGCGAACTGTATTTGTTAATATGCTTAATAGCTTCATCCACATCCGACACTATTTTCGCAGAGATGATCGGTGCCAGGTATTCTTCTTCCCAATCAGACTCGCTGGCTGTTTCGAGCCCATCGTAAATCTTACGAATCTTTTCACAGGCTCTTATCTCAACTCCAAGTTCTCGGTATTGATCAAAAAGTGCAGGTAATACTTCCGCGGCAATAGTTTCTGCCACTAACAAGGATTCGAGGGTGCAACATGTTCCATAACGTTGAGTCTTGGCGTTGACCGCTACACTTATGGATTTTTCAATATCAGCTTTATCGTCAATATACAGATGACAGTTGCCATCTAGATGTTTTATCACAGGCACTTTTGCATCGTTGCTGATTCTTTCAATCAGCCCCTTACCCCCTCTTGGGATAATGACATCGACAAATTCTGGCATGGTAATAAGAAGACCCACCGCATCACGATCGGTTCTATCCAACACTTGAACTACATGTTTACTTAGACCCGCTTCTTCGAGTCCCGAGGCAATACAGGAAGCAATAGCCTGATTAGAGTGTATAGCTTCCGAACCCCCGCGAAGGATGGTGGCGTTACCAGATTTCAAACACAGACTGGCAGCCTCACAGGTGACATTTGGTCGGGACTCGTAAATAATTCCGATCACACCTAAAGGAACGCGCATGCGGCCTACCTGTATTCCGGAAGGCCTGAATTTCAAGTCGCTGATCTCTCCAACAGGATCATCCAGAGTGGCTACCTGATTAAGCCCCTCGATCATGCTGTCTATTCGCCCCTCGGTTAGTTCGAGCCTGTCCATTAACGGCGCATCCAAACCTTTCTCAACACCATTCTCAAGATCGAGTTTATTCGCGGCCATTAGTTGATCTCGACTCTCGTCGATTAATCTAGCGATGGATTTAAGTGCAGCATTCTTCTGAGCAGTAGTTGCTCTGGCAATTTCGTGAGAGGCCTCTCGCGCCTGCGCACCCAGTTGCTGCATATATGATTCAATATCACTCATCGGTCTCTTTAACTCACTATTCAGCTCAAAGCTATCCAGCTCGAAAGCCTGTTATTGTAAACAGTTGAAGGCTATTGTTGGCGATAGTCGCCTGCACCCAATTGTAAAATCACCGCCGAGGATTGCCCAGCCTGATCTGTAAAGGGGCAGATTATACCCCAAAAACACCATGAACAGGGGTGTTACCCTACCTGAAGCAATCCTCTCTGATCGCTGGTATTGGACAGGGGGCAAGCCAAAGCTTTATGCTTTGGCTTCCGATAAGGCAGTGCGATAGGTTGTAATTATGGAAAATTCCACAGGTTCGGGAGCTGATTCCTCCGCTCTACCCTTTACTCCTTCACTTTTACAGGCCCTGATACCGGTTATCGTATTGGTAAGCTTGCTGTCTCTCTCGGTCTATCTTTTTGGTGATAATGCCAGTTCTGGAGCCAATCAAATCGCTCTGTGTGTGGGCGCAGCTATCGCCGCAATGATAGGCTGGAACAACGGTATGGATTGGGAGCAGATCGAAACCAGTATCGTCTCTGGAATTACTATCGCACTAAAACCTATATTGATTCTCTACTGCGTTGGTTGTCTCATAGGGGCCTGGATTCTTTCCGGTACCGTCCCTACCATGATCTACTACAGCCTGCTTCTTCTAGACCCCTCAATCTTTTATGCCGCCAGCTGCCTGATATGCGGACTGATTGCACTCAGTATTGGTAGTTCCTGGACTGTGGCAGGGACTGTGGGTATAGCCTTGATTGGCGCTGCTGCAGGTCTTGGTCTTTCCGTAGAAATTACAGCTGGCGCTATTATTTCCGGCGCATACTTCGGTGATAAAATGTCCCCGCTGTCGGAGACAACCAACCTCGCTCCTGCAGTCGCAGGAACAGATCTCTTTAGCCACATTGGCCACATGGTATGGACAACGATACCCAGCATCGTGATCGCCCTGATCCTCTACACAATAATTGGTTTGAGCATCGATACCGAATCCAGCGCAGAAGATCTCGCGATAACCATGCAGTTGATCACCGAAAATTTCACCATTAATCCGGTGATGTTGTTTCCTGTGTTCGCCTTACTTTTTATGGCAAATAAAAAATGGCCGCCGATTCCAACGATTCTGGCCGGTGCAATGATCGGTTTGGCGCTAGCTCTGATATTTCAGAGCAGTGTTGTGCTAACTCTTGCGGGTGATACGCCAAATATGTTCCTCGGACTATTCAAAGGAATCTGGCAAACCCTGTTCGAAGGTTTCACTTTGAACAGTGGCAACGCGACTCTCGATGACCTAATGACCCGCGGAGGAATGAGCTCCATGTTAAATACAACATGGCTGGTTCTTTGCGCCATGGTATTCGGTGGTGTAATGGATCACACAGGCCTTCTTAAAACTCTAGTGAATTATGCTTTGTCCTTCGTGCACAGCACCGGAAGCCTTATCGCCACTACTGTACTTACCTGCATCGGTGCAAACATCATTACTTCTGATCAATACATTTCTATCGTATTACCGGGCCGCATGTATAAGCTTGAATATCAAAATAGAAATTTGGATGCCAAGAATCTCTCTCGCTCACTGGAAGATGCTGGCACCATGACCTCGCCATTGATCCCGTGGAATACATGTGGCGCTTATATGAGCGGCACTTTGGGAGTCGCTACTTTTGCCTACCTTCCCTATTGCTTCTTTAATTTAATCTGTCCAGTGGTAGCAGTGATCTATGGTTTTCTTAACATCAAGATTGCACCACTAGAAGATGAGCAAGTTATCGCGGTGGAACCTGCCTGATCTAGAAATACGGAATTAGAAGTAGTCCGTCTATTACAGGCTAGCCAAACTCGTTTCGAAATTTCCAACAGCTAATAACCCTGCCTAGAAAATCTTCTCGAGATAGAGGGTCATCGAGTTTGTCTTCGTCTATCACTGGAATACCAGGAAAATTTTCAATAAATTTCCCAGCGTATATTCCAGTTCCTCGTTTTTCAAATACTTCTTTGTCCCAAATTTTTACATTTCCCAAGCCGCAGCTTGGTGAGCCCTTCTTGAATATGTAGCCGCACAATTGCTGATGCCAGGAAGCTTGTTGATCTGCTAAGTCTTGCAAAGAATCTGTTACGTCAATGCTCCCATTGCCTATCTGAACACAACGAATTAATCCTTGTTTATTTTTAGTGAGCCGAATCGGCTTGCGGGGAACACCCAAACCTATCTCTAGTTCTGGGCAGAATTTATTGAACTGCAAATATTGGCCGAGAGTGTCGGTAATAAAAACACTGTGCTTATGGTCACCGTCGTAACGAACTTTATCTCCAACAAGACAGCTACTGACTCCAACAGGAATTTTTGATTTCCCGCCGAGGAGTTTATCCAATAGGCGAAAGTGATTCGCTAAGCGATCCATTCTATGTCTGCTTCAACACTAAAGATTTCAAACCTGCTTTACCCAGAATGAATTTTTCCTTTTCCACTTTGCTTAGCTGCTTCACTCTGTATTCTAGTTTGAGAGCCTCAGAGCGATTTTTTACCGGCTCACTGAATACCACAGTCAATGGTCGTTTACCCCTTAAAGCTTTTGCTCCTTTGCCCTTGCCATCGACATCCTGATGTTCGCCAAAACGCCGATCAACATCTGTAGTTATTCCGGTATATAGACTACCGTCAGCACATCGCAGCAAATAGAGATTCCAGTTTTTCACGCTGTCCGTCAAACCTCAGGGTCTCCGCTTGTAGTCTGCCAGAGTTCTCCATCAACGCTTACGGCTCCCTCACTCTGAAGTTTTATTAAATGAGCCAACATGGTTCTCTTTGCCCAGGGGATTAAATGATCAGCGACATCGTCATATGCCGATACAACCAGCCTATCCAGATCGCAGCTACCGAGTAATTTCAGTCGATCCTCTATCTTCTTCTCTCGCTTCAGACGATGTGCAATCAATTGCTCCAATTCCAACTGAGGCTGATCCATTAGATCCCCGTGCCCGGGAGCGAAGTAACGAAGTGACAGAGACTGCAATTCCTTAAGTGACCCTAAGTACGCCGCCATATCTCCATCGGGGGGCAGGATTACGGAGGTGGTGCCTTGTAAAACATGATCACCGGTGAATAGCAGCTCCTCTTCCTGAAGAAAAAAACAAATATGATTGGAAACATGACCCGGGGTATGAATCAGGCGTATGGAATACTCATCGGTTTCGACGACATCTCCATGGCACCATTGCCTGTCGGGCTGGAAACTTTGATCATGGCCGGTAGGCAGTGGCGCAGGAAGTCCAACCAGAACAGCACCGGTGGCTTCCTTCAGTTTGAGCGCCCCCGGTGAGTGATCGCCATGGGTGTGGGTTACCAGAATATATTCCAGTGTTGAATCGCCAATGGCATCCATGAAACTGTCGAATTGAGCGTCATCTCTCGGCCCGGGATCCAACAAACAGAGCTTATCTTTGCCAATGAGATAGCTGTTAGTCCCCGGTCCCGTCATAGCGCTAGGGTTTCTGCCCAGTATTCGTCTTACTGGCACATTGGTCTCGCCAATAGCCACTGCTTTGCCCGCTTCAAATCCCTTCATTAAGCCAAAATCCTCTATTGATTTTCAATCATAACCCGAAGGGCTTCTCTCCCAAACCCCATGGGGCGCAAACCTCATAAATAGTAGAATTGCGACTGGAGTTTCAGCTCAATTCGCGACATAATTGCCGCGCTTTTAGATTCCCATTTTCCGCAGTAAAGCTCTGACAAGACGCGGTATCACGGCAGATGAATCAACAACTCGGTAAGTAATTGACCTGCAAACAATTGTTTGGCACGGCCAGAATTCTATTGCCAATTATTCTCAGGATTTAACAAAATGCACAAGATACAAACCTTCAATCAGATCTCTAATCTAGGACTTGATCGCTTCCCCGGTCAGCAATACGAGGTTGGTGCCGAGGTAGCATCTGCCGAAGCTATCTTGTTGCGTAGCCACAAACTGGATACGTCTTCCATTAGCGCCGAGCTAAGAGCCGTTGGAAGAGCTGGCGCTGGCACCAACAATGTTCCAGTGAGTGAATGTACCGATCAAGGAGTGGTTGTTTTCAATACACCGGGCGCCAATGCTAATGCAGTCAAGGAGTTGGTGCTTTGCTCCATGCTTCTGGCATCAAGAGGAATTGTTCCCGGAATTCAGTTCGCTGGTTCGCAGACAGATATCAGCGACTATGGTGACTTGTCTAAATTAATGGAACAAGAGAAAAAGCGTTTCAAGGGTGGCGAAATAGCGGGCAAAACTCTCGGCGTTATAGGTCTGGGGGCCATTGGATCCATGGTTGCCGAAATGGCCATCGATCTTGGCATGAAGGTTCAGGGTTATGACCCCGCACTCTCCGTAGAAGCAGCGTGGAGATTGCCCAGCAAAGTTAAGCGAATTGAGAATATCAGTTCATTGGTTGCTAGTTCCGACTTCATCTCCCTGCATTTACCAGTATTAGATGCCACTAGAGGATTGATCAACGCAGAGATGTTTGCCGCAATGCGACCAGGCACTTGCCTGCTGAACTTTGCTCGAGATGAGATTGTCGATTCTGAAGCACTAATTGCCGGTTTAGATTCTGGCAAGCTGGGCAAATACATCAGTGACTTTCCTCGCCCTGAACTAATGGGCAGAGAGAACGTGATCTCTATGCCCCATATCGGCGCAAGCACTGCCGAGGCGGAAAATAATTGTGCAGTAATGGCTGCAGACCAACTTATGGATTTTCTGGAGAATGGAAATATCAAGAACTCCGTGAACTTCCCGGCCACCCATCTGGAGCGCTCAGCCGATGCCGCCGCAGGAGCTCGCCTTGCGATTTGCAATAAGAATGTCCCCACCATATTGGGGCAAATCTTATCTGTCCTCGCTGACCAAAACATTAATGTCATCGATATGCTGAATAAAAGCCGAGATGATATTGCCTATAACCTTATCGATGTCGAAACAGCACCATCAGAAAGTTCTATAGCTGCTATTGCGGACATCGAAGATGTAATGAAAGTTACACTGCTTTAATTTTTTACTTTTTGACTTTAATTTTATGGGAAAGAAACAATGACTCGTGTTTTCAATTTTGGCGCAGGACCCGCAATGCTGCCGACGGCGGTGATGGAAAAAGCGCAACAGGAATTCTTGAATTATGCAGGCATGGGAGCCTCAGTAATTGAGATAAGCCATCGCTCTGCAGAATTTGACCAAGTGATTAATGAAGCGGATGCGTTACTCACTGAACTCGCCAACATTCCAGACAATTACAAGATTCTGTATGTTCACGGTGGCGCACAGATGCAGTTTTCAGCTGTTCCGATGAATTTAATCAATCGGCTTGATGCAAGAAAGGCCGCGTATATTGAAACAGGAAACTTTGCCAAAGTTGCTGCAAAAGAAGCCGCTCGCTACGGTGACATCAATATCGCTGCAAGCAGTGAGGCAAGCGACTATGACTGCATTCCTGACTTTGATGTTTCTGGCGTCGATGCGGATACTTCATATATCCATCTAACCAGTAATAACACGATTTACGGCACTCGCTGGCAGCAGTTTCCGAACACAGGTGATATTCCTCTAGTTGCTGATATGACATCTGAATTACTGTCTAGAGAAATTGATATCTCGCAGTTCGGTATCATATTCGCAGGCTTGCAGAAAAATCTTGGCCCTGCAGGTCTCGCTTGCGTCATTGTGAGAGAAGATCTACTAGGTCTCGCTATCCCGGAAACTCCGAATCTACTTAACTACAAGACCTATGCCGACAAACATTCTTTGGCCAACACTAATAACACTTTTGCCATTTATATGATGAAATTGGTATTGGAATGGCTAAAGGAACAAGGCGGTGTTGATGCTATCGAAGCTAAAAATGATAGCAAGGCTGCCCTGCTTTACGATGTAGTCGACAACTCTGACTTTTACCTGGGCACGGCTCAATCAGCTCATCGCTCAGTAATGAATGTAACTTTTAATCTGGCCAATGATGAGCTTTTGGGTAAGTTTCTAAGTGAAGCATTGGAGAGTGGCCTCTATGCTCTTAAGGGTCACCGAAATGTTGGTGGTGTTCGAGCTTCAATCTACAATGCCATGCCACGAGAAGGCTGCCAAACTTTGGCTGACTTCATGCTGAACTTCGAGAAAACCAACGGCTAGTCTCCCCATTAGGTAGCGCAACACTGACAGTTTCAGATGCCCTTCTTGGCACCTGAAACTGTTATACTTTTGCTGACTCTATTCAAGCCAGCATAATAATGTAATGCCACGTAAGATTATCCATTGCGATTGCGATTGCTTCTATGCCTCCATAGAGATGCGAGACAATCCCAATCTTGTCGATAAACCTATTGCCGTGGGAGGCTCTCCGAATCGGCGCGGAGTCGTCGCCACCTGCAACTATGTCGCAAGGGAGTTTGGCATTCACTCAGCCATGGCTTCGGCTACTGCCCGCAAAAAATGTCCAGAGTTAATAATTATCAGGCCCGACATGGAAAAATACCGGCTGGCCTCAAGTCAGATCCATGAAATTTTCCAGAAATACACTAGCCTGATTGAACCACTATCTCTGGATGAAGCCTTTTTGGATGTTAGTGACTGTGAGTTATTCGATGGATCAGATACACGGATTGCTGAAGCCATCCGAGATGAAGTCAGACAGACGGTAAATATTACAATCTCGGCGGGTATCGCGCCTAATAAATTCCTGGCAAAAGTAGCTAGCGACTGGAATAAACCCGATGGCCAGTTTCTTATCAAACCAGAAGAGGTAAGTGAGTTCGTAGCCAAATTACCAGTTAAAAAACTCCCGGGAGTTGGCAAGGTTACGGCAAGCAGACTCAAAAACATCGGCATCGAGACTTGTAGCGACGTCAAAAACTATGATGAGCAACAACTAGTTGAAAAGTTTGGAAGCTTCGGAGAAAGACTGATTCGTCTCAGTAGTGGAATTGATAATCGTCCGGTTGAAACAGAGCGAATCAGAAAGTCAGTAAGTGTAGAAAACACATATGCCGTGGACCTGCCAGATTTGAATAGCTGCATCAATGAGTTACCTGACCTGTATATGCAACTCGCCAAGAGACTGGATCGCCTCGACAGCGGCCTGCAGATTCAAAAACAATTCATTAAGATCAAGTTCCATGATTTTATCCATACTACAGTGGAAATGATTTCCGAAAATACTGACATTCAAAACTTTAATACGCTGTGTGAGCAAGGTTTTTCCAGAGGAAATAAACCAGTCAGGTTATTGGGAATGGGAGTACGGGTAACACCCAGAGTGGAAGAAGGTGAAGACTCAAATTCTGACAACGATCAATTAAGCCTCACACTGGACCTTTGAAAAAACATCATGAGCCGATACCGCCCCCCTCAAAAACCTTCATCAAAATACATCAGCGCTGCCGGTGAAAAGACCCTTAAGGACGAGTTAAATTATCTCTGGAAAGAAGAACGTCCAATAATTACGCAATCTGTTTCGGAGGCAGCTGCAATGGGTGATCGCTCAGAGAATGCTGACTACATTTACGGAAAGAAGCGACTGCGGGAAATAGACAGAAGAGTCAGATACCTTAGCAAGAGACTGGAAGAAGTTACCGTTGTCTCTACCATTCCAGACAACACAGACAAAATTTATTTCGGGGCCAAAGTCACACTGGAGGATGAGCAAGGAGAAACCTTCAGCTATCGCCTTCTGGGCGCTGATGAAATAGACCCCAGCAAAGGCCACGTAAGCATCGATGCCCCTCTTGGGCGTACTCTTCTAGGTAAGGAATTGGACACTGAAGTGGAAGTTATCTCACCCCAAGGCACGAAGCAGTATCATATTCTTGCCATCGAGTATTAGGCTGACTATCCAGAGATGAAACAAGTCACTCTTATTGCGATCCCTGGAGCTCTGGGCTCAGCCCTCACCATAGCTCTGGAAATGCTGAGCGCGGCTAACGATATTGCCCGTGCAGGCAAGGATCAAAGCAAAGTCATTGAACTAAATATTGTGTCTGCATCTCCGGAGCTTAAAGTGGAACTCTATGGAGGACTAAAAATTGAGTGCGCAAAAAGCATCCAGGACATATCACACAGTGAACTGATATTCCTGCCAGGTGTTTGGGGGAACCCTCTAAAATCCTTGAGAAATAATGAGCAATTATCCACATGGTTAGTTAACGCACACGAAAATGGCAGCATCATCTGCTCCAGTGTAACTGGGAGCTACTTTCTCGCTGAAGCAGGTCTTTTGAATGACAGGGTAGCCACGACGCATTGGCGATTCTTTGATCATTTCGAAAAACAGTACCCGAAAGTGAAACTGCAGAGAAAGCGCTTTATTACCAGTGATAAGGGTTTGTATTGCACGGGGAGTATCAACGCTATTCGAGACTTGATACTGCACTTAATAGAGCAATTATTTGGAGAGCCTATTAGAAATGAGGTGTCGAGGCATTTCTCCCACGAATTGAAAAGATCGTTCGAATCGATGCTCTTAAATGAAGACCAGAGAAGCAGTCATCACGATGAGGAAATTATTAAGATTCAGGATTGGATTCAGCTTAATTTTCAATCCAAACTACAAATTTCCAAAATAGCGCAAAGGTTTGGCTTGAGTGTACGCTCTCTAAACAGGCGGTTTAAGCTTGCAACCAATGCCACACCCTTGGATTACTTGCAGGATGTTCGTATAGGCCATGCTATGGAATTGTTGAAACAAAGCAACCTGAATGTATCAGAGGTCGCCCACCTGGTGGGCTATCAGGACGCAAGTTATTTCAGTGACCTTTTCAAGAAGCACAACTCAGTGACGCCCCATGAATACAGAAATGTGGTTAGAACCAAACTCTTCCTGGCTGAAACAAATCAGCAGCTAGTCCGCTAAGGAACTAACTGCTGATTGCGTATCAAGCCACTCACTAGGCAGTTTTTTGTTCGAACTTCTTCAATTGCTCCGCGCTAGCCTCTGTTTGATATTTTTCTTTCCATTCCGAATAGGGCATGCCGTAGACGAACTGCCTAGCTTCATCATAATTGATCTCTATATCTCTCGAATCCGCTTCCGCCATATACCATTTTGACAGGCAATTGCGACAGAAGCTGGCGAGATTCATTAAATCAATATTTTGCACATCCTTATTACTGTCCAGGTGATCTAGTAATCTTCGAAATGTAGCTGCTTCCAGCTCAGTTTGAACTTCTTGATTTATTGAAGCCATTTATTACTCACTGTTTTATTTCAACTCACTATGCTGCTTCGATGTCGAAGTTTTCCACGTCCTTAGACGCAGGCGTAGAACGATGCTTCTTATCGATGGATTTAAGCTGACGTTCGGCAACGTTAAATGCGTCTCGGATCGCGATATATAAATCCTCATGGGCATGGTTATCATGCTGATCTTGATTAACCCTGACTTCCTTTTCCGAAGTATGGATCTCAAGGGTAACTGAGTAAACCCTTCCTTTGTGATGGTTGTTGTGAGGTGAATCCAACACAACTCGACCGGTAATAATTTGATCGCAGTAACGTTCCAGCTTGTTAATCCTCTTCTGAACAGCTTCAGTTAAGGCATCTGTTTGATCGATGTTGTGAAATAGAACTTGGAATGCATTAGTCATAAAATACTATCTCCTGATTTTCATTCAATTAACGGAATTCAATTTTGTAGGCTTAGGGTTTCTCCTCTGGTTGAACTAAAGCTAGGTTAATAGCGCTCGACATTTTGAAACCGAAGAGTCGGCTCCACTGCTGCGCTAGGGTTTGACGTGAATAAAGATGGACTAGCCCAAGGCCGAAAACAGGGAAACCGTTTTCGAAAATTTTCGATGCTAGCTGGGAAACAATAGAAAGTTGAGAAAATAGGGTTAGAGGAAGAAGTCTAAATACGATGGTATTCAGGTAGTTCAATTCAAACTTAAACAGGTTAATGAATCCTGCCATCACCCCTCCTTAGTGTTCTGAATCTAGATTACCGCAGTCAAAAGCATTTGTCTAAATAACTTACTCAGGGCGAAAAGCACCAATGCCAAGGCTCATAATCTATGCCGTATGAGTTCGACTTAGGGTAGCTGAGGCTAAAGTCGAAACGTTGTGCATTCTTATCAAGCCACTGATAAGCTTCAGTTTTTTCAAATTCCTCCACAAGAGGATCGCAGGCAGATGTTCCGATATCGATAGCCCGCCCGCTATGGTGCTCGCTGAATCCAGGCGCTGCATTCACCTTAAGAATATCCTCGATTTTTTGATCTCTCTCAATCTTTCGTTCAATCAATTCGTACTGATACTGAATAGATCTAAATGCAGAAACCAGGAAAAGTTCAACTCCATCTGCTGCTGCCGAAGATTTCATCTCGGTCCAGGCGGCAAACGCAGCTGGAGTTAATCGCTGAGGCCTGTTTAGGAAGTCCAGCTCGGTATCAACAAGCTCATCGGGTTCCGAGCAAAGCGGTAGCTTACTGTTATTGATATAGCCGGGATTGATACCAAGAGAGCGATGCATCTCCTGAATTCTGGACTGGAATGATGGTGGAATGCTCACTAAATTTTTTCACTAGTTGAAAGCCCAACTATTAACATTTGCTTGATATCAATGCTATTAGTTGAGCTTTCCACTGAATAGATTGCGGGCTTACCGCGGATAGCTATCGAAAACAGTTTCGATCCAGCGCTGCTCATTAATAAATCCCTGACCCCAGGACTCATATTGCGCATCGAGACCTTCCGCTACAATTTCTTCCTTAGACATTTGCTGAGATTTCATGACTCGAATTGTTGTGGACGTATCTTTCACAACATTATAGAAATCTAAAAGGTCTTGTTTCGTACCAAGAGGACCGTGTCCGGGAACTACAGCTGTATCGTCGCCTATCCAAGATAGTGCCTTCTCAAGATTATTCAGATAACCCTGAACCGTTCCGCCATTAGCCATGTCTACGAATGGAAATCCTCCGTTAAAGAAGTGATCTCCCATATGAATAACATTTGATCCGGAAAACATTACAACACTATCGGTATCGGTATGACCCGCTGGCATATGAATAAGTGTGATGTCTTCGCCATTAAAATGAACAGTGACATCATCATCAAAAGTGACAACTGGCAGTGCAGAAGCCGGAGAATTTTCGCCTATTAATCTGCTGCGTACATTTTCATGTGCGACGATTATACTATTCATTCCGAAGTCCGCATTGCTGCCGGTGTGATCTCCATGAAAATGGGTATTGAGAAGAAATTTTGGCGTATCGGAACCGAGGTCAGCAATAGCTGCTCGAATTTTATCGGCGAGTGGTGCAAATTGATCGTCGATAATTAGAATGCCGTCATCTCCGGCAGAGACACCTATATTTCCTCCAGCACCAATCAACATGGAAATATTTCCGCGGACGGGAATGGTTTGAATATTTACGTTCGAGTAGTCAGCCTGAGCCAGCAACTGTCCCGACGCAATCAGGCTGCCTGCAAGCAGCATTGAATTAATTAGTTTTGAAGCCTTCATGTAAATTCCCCTAGTAGAGCGCTTTTAAGTAGCCATCTAAAGTCATAGCTTTAGATGATTTTGTCTGTGGTCTATTTATTTACAGTCACTTTATTTCTAGTCATCTTGATCATTGCCACCATGCTATGTGCCGCAACCTTTATATGCAAGAGGCGCACCGGAGCTATTCCGGCGGCAAGGCCTGAGCACAGTCAAAATCCGCGATGCATATAGGCATCTTAACTGGTTTGGCCAATTTGCCACACCCGCTGGCTAATATAGCTCATTATTGTTCTACTTAAGCCTTTATAGTCCATCAAGATAGTTAATCAAGTTGAAGAGAGATGTGAAGACATAGAGTCTATGGCAAAACTACCTGTAATTACTGGCTTTGGCGGCATTAATGCCGCTGGCCGATCGGCTGGGCATCATGGCTATCGGCGAATGACTCTGGACGCGCTGTCTGGAGAAAAATCCCATGAGACTTTACGTAGCCTCGCTACACTCAGCGGCTTACTAAGATTCGAAAATGGACAATGGCTGGACAGCTCGGATCAAGTCGTAGATCCCGATGCCTTTATTACTGACAATGCTGAAAGCATTCGCCAGAGCTCGCTGATTCGACAGCTTGAGAAAAACCTATTCGATCCAGATAATCTGCTTTTCAACCGCAAGGCGAACCTTTCCATTCCAGAGGGGGAAGCGCTTCAATTCCAAATGAATCGAAAGCACCTACCCTCTCCTCTGCCACCTGGATGGACAGTTACAGAAGAAGGTTCAGGCAATAAGGTAACTATTAGTGCCAGCGAGCATTTTGATGTAATGCTGAACTGCCATCGAAAAGCAGCTGTAAACAGTGCAGGCCAGTTGCCGAGCGGATTCGATCCTTCTGCTCTCTATGCCTCACGTAATCACCCCCGCGCATTGCAGCTAACAGTCTTTGCGGCCTCAGATGCAATTAATTCTCTAGGCATAGACTGGGAAGACATAAAGCAGCGCGTCTCCCCCGACAAGATCAGCGTTTACGCAGGCAGTGGTTTGGGTCAGATGGACTACAACGGTTATGGCGGCATGATGCAGGCTCGCCTCCTTGGCAAGAAGGTTAGCTCCAAACAGTTGGCACTGGGTTACGCCGAAATGCCCGCTGACTTTATCAATGCCTATCTCCTAGGGAGTCTGGGAACAACGGGTACCAACGTAGCTGCCTGTGCAACATTTCTCTACAACCTGAGACAAGGTATTCGGGATATTCAGTCTGGAACCCACAGAGTAGTTATCGTAGGTACCAGTGAAGCACCTCTGGTACCAGAAGTATTCGACGGTTTTGCCACCATGGGGGCCCTGGCAGACGATGCCTCCCTAAGAGAACTGGATAAGCTTGCCGAGGGTGAGAACCCAGACTTTCGTCGGGCTTGCAGACCGTTTGGATTTAACGCTGGCTTTACTCTCGCGGAATCGGCCCAGTGTGTTGTTCTGTTTGATGATGAACTGGCACTGGAGATGGGCGCGACTATCTATGGTTCTGTAAATGAGGTTTTCATCAATGCGGATGGCTTTAAAAAATCCATCGCCAGCCCAGGCTTGGGTAACTATATATCAATGGCAAAAGCAGCTGCCGCTACTAAAAACATAATAGGTGAAGAAGGTCTTCGCCATCGAAGCTATGTCCAGGCTCACGGAACTGGCACCTTACAAAACCGACAGACCGAGTCTCATATTCTCAATCACATTGCCGAATCCTTCGGCATTAGTAACTGGCCTATAGCGGCAGTGAAGTCCTATGTCGGTCACTCACTCGCCAGTTCAGCCGGAGATCAGTTGGCAGCAAGTCTGGGAGTTTGGGAAGAAGGTATTATTCCAGGAATCCTGACCGTGCCCGAACTAGCCGACGATGTGCATAGTTCCAACATCGACTTTCTATTGAATCACAAAGAAGTTGGTAAACAAGGAATTGATGCCGTGATACTTAATTCCAAGGGCTTTGGAGGCAACAACGCCAGCGCGTCCGTTCTCTCCCCTCATATAACAAAGCAGATGCTAGAAAAGAGACATGGCAGTAATGCCTGGAAGGAATATCAAAATAAGAATGAAGCCGTGCAGGAGAGCAGTGCAGCCTATGATGCTTCGGCTCAACAGGGAGCCAATTCAATCATTTACAAATTCGATCATGGTGTCTTGAATCACGAAGCTATTGAAATTCGAAAGGACTCCATTCATATCAAAGGAATCGATCCGGAAATTTCCTTGTCCATTGCGAACAATTACGAGGACATGTGCGACGACTAGCGGGCATTTTGTTAGACCCCTTTTTTATTAGATCCTTCTGCTAGGCCCTTCTGCCCGACTGGTCTAGCTAACCGTTCTGACTAACTATCTTAGCTAACTGTCTTAGCTAACTATCAACGCATGTTCTTCAGCTATATGCTTCTTCCAGGTTTCCGGCCCGGTTCGGTGCACTGAAGTACCATTAACATCCACTGCTACTGTCACTGGCATTTCATCCACCTCAAATTCATGGATCGCTTCCATTCCCAAATCCTCGAACGCAACCACTCGTGATTTTCGAATTGCCTTTGATACTAGATAGGCAGCTCCGCCAACAGCCATTAAATACACGGCACTGTGCTTCTTGATTGCGTCGATGCCCAATTGCCCCCGTTCTGCTTTGCCAATCATTCCGATCAAACCTGTTTGATCAAGAAGTGAGTCGGTAAACTTGTCCATTCGAGTTGCAGTGGTAGGTCCGGCTGGCCCAATCACTTCGTCCCTCACTGCATCGACAGGACCCACGTAATAAATAAACTTATTGTCAAAATCTACTCCGGGCGGCAGCCCTTCCCCGTTTTCCAACATCGCCAATAGTCGTTTGTGTGCAGCGTCGCGCCCCGTCAACATGGTGCCAGACAGCAGCAAGGTTTCCCCCGGCTGCCAACTCGCTATATCTTCCTTGCTAAGGGTATCCAGGTTTACTTTCCTTGCCCGAGGACCAACGTCCCAAGTAATATCCGGCCATTCATCCAGGCTCGGTGGAGTCAGCTCTGCGACACCACTACCATCTAGAGTAAAATGAGCGTGTCGAGTTGCAGCACAGTTGGGGATCATGGCTACCGGCAATGAAGCGGCATGGGTTGGGTAATCAAGAATTTTTACATCCAGTACAGTAGTTAGCCCGCCCAATCCCTGCGCACCAATACCCAAAGCATTTGCCCTATCCATTATTTCCAGACGCAGCTCTTCCACCTTGTTCTTCGGTCCCCGAGATCGTAGTTCATGAATATCGATAGGATCCATCAAGGATTCTTTGGCCATGAGCGCGGCTTTTTCCGCCGTGCCGCCAATTCCAATTCCCAACATTCCGGGTGGGCACCAGCCTGCACCCATGGTTGGAAGTGTACGTTCAACCCAGTCCGCAATATCGTCACTAGGATTGAGCATTGCCATCTTGGCCTTGTTCTCGGATCCACCACCCTTGGCAGCCAGCTTCACTTCGATTGTATTACCGGGCACAATTTCCGTATGAATAACGGCAGGTGTATTGTCCTTGGTATTTTTCCGAGCACCTGCTGGATCATCCAAAATCGATGCGCGAAGTACATTGTCGGGATTCAAATAGGCTCGGCGAACACCTTCATTCACCAAGTCCGCGACTGACATTCCCCCCTGCCACTGAACCTCCATTCCTATCTTCAGAAATACCGTAACAATCCCTGTGTCCTGACAGATTGGACGTTTCCCCTCTGCGCAGAGTCTCGAATTGATCAAGATCTGAGCCATTGCATCTTTAGCCGCCTCAGATTCTTCTTTCTCGTAAGCTTCGTTAATTGCTTTCACGAAATCGATTGGATGGTAGTAGGAAATATATTGGAGGGCGTCGGCAACGCTTTGAATAAGATCTTCGTTGCGAATCAGGGTCATAACAGTTCAGGCCTCGAAGTGAATAAAGTATGTTAGAGATGCTTATTCTAGCACTTTGTCAGCATCTAGTATCCTGCATGCCCTAGATCCAGCTCCAGCCCAAGCACGAGCACAACCTCCGCGATTGCTACCTATCCCGTAATTTATCGCCGAATTCCCCAAGCTGGCTTAAGTGATTTGGGGGAGTTTTTAGTTGACGTTGACGTCAACGTTACTTTACCATTGTCCTTCACCCTCGGAGCCTGAAAATGGAAGACGATACCAGCTATACAATTTCTCAATTGGCAGAGGAATTCGGTGTAACCACCAGAACGATTCGCTTCTATGAAGAGAAGAACCTAATACATCCCCGTCGCGAAGGTCAGAAGCGAATCTACAAACCCGCTGACCGCGTACGCCTTCATCTTATTCTCCGTGGTAAACGTATCGGGCTATCTCTTGATGAAAGTCTTGAGATCATCGACCTGTATGACCCATCGGGAAACAACAAGGATCAATACCTTGCCTTGATACGCAAGATTGAAGAGAAGAAACAACAGCTGCATCTGCAACTCAATGACATTGAACACATGATCAGCGATCTGGACCGGGTTCAAGAACAATGTAAGCGGGAGCTAAATCCAAATGAAGCACAGTAAAACCGAAAGCAAATTAACCAGGAGACGACATTGAGCATCTATTACCCAACCCTGAATTTCGATCTCGGTGATGACATAGATATGTTACGGGATGCCGTACGATCTTTTTGCGATGCCGAACTCGCACCTCGCGCTCAGGAAATTGATGAAACCAATGAGTTTCCTGCTGATATGTGGGAAAAATTTGGCGACATGGGTCTATTGGGAATGACTGTCGCAGAAGAGTACGGCGGCACCAATCTGGGATACCTGGCACATGTTGTTGCAATGGAGGAAATTTCCAGAGCATCGGCCTCTGTGGGCTTATCCTATGGTGCCCACTCGAACTTGTGCGTCAATCAAATTCACAAGAACGGGAGTCACGAACAAAAACTAAAATATCTTCCAGGTCTGTGCTCCGGCAAGCATGTAGGCGCTCTGGCCATGTCGGAACCCAATGCAGGCTCCGATGTGGTTAGCATGAAACTCAAAGCTGAACGCAGTGGAGATGATTACATTCTAAATGGCAATAAGATGTGGATTACAAATGGACCAGATGCCCACACCTTTGTCATCTATACAAAGATCGATGGCCAGCTTGGTTCTGGCGGAATTACAGCGTTTATTGTTGATGGAGATGCTCCTGGCTTTTCCCGCCATCAAAAACTCGACAAATTAGGAATGCGTGGCTCAAACACATGCGAATTAGTATTCGAGGATTGCATCGTGCCTGCTGAGAATATCTTAGGCGGAGAAGGAAAAGGTGTAGCTGTTCTTATGAGCGGCCTCGACTACGAGCGTACCGTTCTCTCTGGTGGGCCGACAGGAATCATGCTTGCCTGCATGGATGTAGTTCTACCTTATATCCACGATCGAAAACAATTCGGTCAGCCCATCGGGGAATTTCAATTGATCCAGGGCAAAATTGCAGACATGTACGCAGGAATGAATGCTTCACGGGCCTATTTGTATGCTGTCGCAAAAGCCTGTGATCGTGGCGAAGAAAGCAGGAAAGATGCCGCCGCCGTTATCCTCTACACAGCAGAAATGGCTACCAAGATGGCACTTGATGCCATTCAACTACTCGGCGGCAATGGCTATATCAATGAATACCCCACGGGTCGATTACTCAGAGATGCCAAATTATATGAGATAGGAGCAGGAACTTCTGAAGTTCGCCGCATGTTAATAGGTCGAGAACTCTTCAGAGAAACCGGTTAGCCGGGAGACTAGATATGACTATATTGAAATCAAAAATCAATCTTCGCGGCACTGATTTTGAAGCCAACGCACTATCCATGCAGTCAATGGTGGACGAGCTTCGCAGCAAAGTAGATCAGATAAAACTAGGTGGCGGTGAAAAATCCAGAGAACGGCATGTCTCCAGAGGAAAACTATTACCAAGAGATCGTGTCAACAAATTACTAGACCCGGGCACTCCCTTCCTCGAGCTATCCCAACTGGCGGCACATGAGGTATATGAAGACAATGTTCCCTCTGCCGGCCTGATTACTGGTGTTGGCCGTGTTAGCGATCAGGAATGCATGATCATTGCCAATGATGCCACGGTTAAAGGCGGTACCTACTACCCGCTCTCGGTAAAGAAACACCTGAGGGCTCAGGCTATCGCCGAAGAGAATTTCCTACCCTGCATTTACCTGGTAGATTCCGGTGGCGCGAACCTACCCCATCAAGATGAAGTCTTTCCTGACAAAGACGATTTTGGTCGTATCTTTTTTAATCAGGCAAATATGTCGGCCAAAGGAATACCACAGATAGCGATTGTTATGGGCTCCTGTACTGCAGGTGGAGCCTATGTGCCTGCTATGGCAGACGAAGCAATAATCGTAAAAGAACAAGGAACTATATTTCTCGCAGGCCCTCCATTGGTCAAGGCGGCCACAGGTGAAGTTGTCAGCGCGGAGGAACTTGGCGGGGCCGATGTGCATTGTCGTACTTCAGGTGTTGCTGATCACTATGCGCGTAACGATAACCATGCAATCGAACTGGCACGTCGCTCTATCTCACGATTAAATAGAACTAAACCAGTTCAGCTGGATATAAAAGAATCTCAGGAACCCCTCTTTGACAGCAAGGACATCTACGGCATCGTACCCAAAGATTCTCGTCAGCCTTATGATGTGCGTGAAATTATTGCCCGTATTGCCGATGGTTCAGACTTCGATGAATTTAAATCCCTCTATGGAACTACTCTAATTTGCGGCTTTGCGAGAATCTTTGGCTTCCCGGTGGGTATCGTTGCAAACAACGGCATCTTGTTCAGCGAGTCGGCGCAGAAAGGAGCTCACTTTATCGAATTGTGTGCCCAGAGAAAAATACCTTTGGTGTTTTTGCAAAACATTACGGGCTTCATGGTTGGAAAGCAGTACGAGGCCGATGGCATTGCAAAGCACGGAGCGAAGATGGTTACCGCGGTCGCCACCGCCGCAGTACCAAAGTTTACCGTGTTGATTGGCGGATCTTTCGGAGCTGGAAATTATGGAATGTGCGGACGAGCCTATGATCCCCGATTTCTATTCATGTGGCCTAATGCGCGAATCTCTGTAATGGGCGGCGAACAGGCCGCTGGTGTTCTGGCTCAAGTGAAAAGAGATCAGAAAGAAAAAGCCGGGGAAAAATGGTCGGCGGAAGAAGAAGCCTCCTTTAAACAGCCGATTATTGAAAGTTATGAAAAACAAGGCCACCCTTATTATGCATCAGCTCGAATCTGGGACGATGGAATAATCGACCCTGCTGATACTCGCATGGTATTAGGCCTTTCCATCTCCGCAAGCCTCAATAAGAAAATCGAAGACACCCGTTTTGGCTTGTTCAGAATGTAGTGCTGAAGGTACTACTTGATATGGTAAAGAATGCTAAACATAGGAAGCTGGATTTGAACAACAACTCTACAACAGTGATGAAGAAGCTGCTGATCGCCAATCGAGGTGAGATTGCCTGTCGTATCATCGACACCGCAAGAGAGATGGGTATTCGAACTGTCGCAGTGTATAGCGAGGCGGATAGAACATCCTTACATGTAGACCTCGCAGATGAGGCGGTTTTTATAGGAGCCTCTCCCGTACGAGAATCCTATCTCGATATTGAAAAAATTATCAACGCTGCAAAAGAAACTGGAGCCGACGCAATACACCCGGGTTATGGTTTTCTTTCTGAGAATGCAGAGTTTTGTAGATCCTGTGCAGACAATCAAATACTTTTTGTAGGACCCTCAGCCGACGCTATCAGTAGCATGGGCTCCAAATCCGCCGCGAAAAAAATAATGGAAAAAGCGGGTGTTCCTCTGGTTCCGGGTTATCACAATGAAGACCAATCTCCCGCTACTCTAAGAAAGCATTCAGATGAAACAGGCTATCCGGTATTACTGAAAGCTTCTGCAGGAGGCGGCGGTAAGGGAATGCGCATTGTTTGGAATGCCGATGAATTCGACGAATCTCTCGATTCCGCAAAACGAGAAGCCATGGCAAGTTTCGGCGATGACAAAATGCTGGTCGAGAAATACCTCACCCAACCTCGCCATGTTGAAATACAGATTTTCTGTGATAAGCAAGGCGACGGAGTCTACCTCTTCGAAAGAGATTGCTCAGTTCAGCGACGCCACCAAAAAGTCATAGAAGAATCTCCTGCTCCCGGAATGACCCATGAATTACGATCAGCCATGGGTAAAGCAGCACTCCAAGCAGCAGAAGCAATAAACTACGAAGGAGCAGGAACTGTAGAATTTCTTTTGGACAAAGATGGCTCATTCTATTTCATGGAGATGAATACTCGACTCCAGGTAGAACACCCTGTTACAGAGATGGTTACAAATCAGGATCTGGTGGAGTGGCAACTTAAGGTTGCCTGTGGCGAACCCCTACCCTTAGCTCAAAATCAATTGAAGCTATCGGGCCATGCCTTCGAAGCTCGCATCTATGCTGAAGATCCCGAAAACGATTTTCTACCTGCTAGCGGAATCATATCCTATCTGAAAACTCCGGCTATCAGTAGACATGTGCGCGTCGATACTGGCGTCAGACAGGGTGATGAAGTCAGCGTCTACTATGACCCAATGATAGCCAAACTCATTGTGTGGGACGAAAGTCGGGAGAAGGCATTAATGCGCCTAAGTAGTGCCTTGAGAGAATTCCAAGTTGCGGGAATGAAAACGAATACAATTTTTCTATACAGCCTGGCAAACAACCAAACATTTCGCGATGGTGATTTCGATACGAGTTTTATAGCAAAGCATCAGAAAGAATTATTTCGCAAGGCAGAACTAGACACCTCAATACATCTTCCTCTAATTGCGCTTTATCTTATTCTTCATCAAGAAAAATCAGCCAGCCAATCCGCTGCCTCAAGCTTGGAACCTAATTCACCTTGGAATTACAGCAATGCCTGGCGCTTGAATGAAACTCTCGCTCAGGAATTTAAGCTGGAGATTCAGCAGAAGGAATACACTGCAGAGGTAGAGCAAAGAAAGCGTAGGGAACAGCTTATATACAAAATCAGTTTCAACGGTGTTGTCGCGGAAGCGTTTGGTGAATTAGATGGAGAATTACTCAGAGCAAACCTGAATGGGCATCAACATCGTGTCTACGTCTCTGGCGATGAAAATTCTTACAGTCTCTTTGTTGACGACTTGCATGTGGATTTCAAAGTTTCACAACCAGATCTGGGTCTAGATGAGGAAGCCGCACTGGGTCACGGTTTAGCCGCTCCGATGAATGGCACGGTGGTGGCTCTGCTAGTTGGTCCAGGAGAGAAAGTTAAGAAAGACGATGCATTATTAGTCATGGAAGCCATGAAGATGGAGCATACAATCAGAGCACCATGTGATGGCAAGGTTCTTGAGTTTTTCTATCAAGCAAAAGACCTTATCGATGGCGGTTCAGAGATATTGAGCTTCGAGGAAAACTGAAAAGAAATGAAGTAACTAGTCCCTATCTTACGAGTTGTTACTGCGGCTGTTAAAAATCCTCCCCAGGGTTACACCGACTCCACCCCACACCGCTGCGATTACTGCCCCTATTATCGCCATTGCAGCCAAACCCAGACCTATGCCATCTGTTAGCAAGGCGAACGCGGACCCCCATAACGCGTCTCCTCCCCTATAAATAGCTACGTCCACTACAGGCTTCGCCTTAAAGCGACTTTCTCGTGAAACGGATGTAAATAACATCTCGCGCGCCGGTCTCGTAATTCCATAATTTCCAGACTGTCGTGCTAGCTGCAAGGCCAAGAGAATTGTGAGTATAGGGGCAAAGGCAAGTACTAATAGAGCAAAGCACATAAAAATAGGCACCACTGCTAAAGTAAACGGCATTCCCATCTTGGTTGTTAATCTGCTGGTAGCGAAAAAACCCAGAATGAAAGTTAAGATATTTACAACAAGAGCCAATAAGGAAAGAATTTCTGTACGTTGATCTCGTTCAAACGCTCGAAGCAAATTGGCTTGTTCAAAATAGGCAAACGAACCAATAGCCGTGTAGAGCAAGAGAAAAATTGCTATTCCTATTAAAAATGGGCTCTTGATGAAATCTAGAAACCCTTGCAGAGGACTCCCGCCAATCCTGAAATTAGAAACATCTGCCTCGACTTCTCGATTATTAAGACTAGTCAACTTAAGTCTTTGCAATGTGAAAATGATAGGCAGTGGCAGTAACATCATTAAAGATGCAACTAGCATAAGAGCTCCAGAACCAAAAGTCTGCGATACGATAGCCGCAACCAACGGTCCGAATATGGCCCCTGCACTAGCACCCACTGCAATAAATCCGAAGAGCCTTTTTGATTGTTCCGAGTCGAATAAATCCGCCATCAGACTCCAAAATACGGAGATATGAAACAAGCTAAACAAACTTACCCAAAGATAAAATGCCTTATCCAACAATACCTGCTGCTCGACAAGCGCTGATCCAAAATAAAAACTTACAAAACTGAGCGCAAAAAAACCATAAACTGCGGGAACGAGGTATCTGAAATTGAATTTAGATACGGCAATGCCAAATAGGCCTACCACTGTCAGACTCAGAAAAAATTGGATATTCCATAAAGCACTAATCTCGGAATTGGACCAATCACTGGCCATAGCATCTCTTACAGGTCGCAGCATGTAGTAGGCTGCCATCAAGATGAAAACCATGGCGAAGGAAAGATAAACAGAAGATTGCTCTCTGCTTTCAATCAATGTTGCGCGACTAATCAGTTTCGAAGCTAAATTCATGTCTTATGATCACAGGCACAATTAGTTGTTTACTATTTTACCGTTGTTCGTGGCTTTGCAGAAGGTTTACTACTTACTCTTGTCTTCGACTGCCTTCTTCATTCCTGGCTCTTGCTACAAACATCGTCATTTTTACTCTACTTTAAAGGATCGATCTACTAAAATAGTCGAATACACACAAAGGAGCGCTACTAGGAATGTTTGAATCAAAGGATCCCCATATCGAATATAGCCTTGAAGGTAAGGTATTACATATTAAAATCAATCGTCCTGAAAAAAAGAATGCACTCACTCCGGGTATGTATAAGGCACTTGGCGATGGCATTCGTATCGCGGATGAATCAGATTTGATCAATGTGATCTTGATTCGAGGCATTGATGATTGTTTTACTAGCGGAAATGATGTCAGCGGGTTTTCTGCCTCAAACCAAACTAACGAAGAACGGCCTTCAGTGCATTTTATGAATGCCCTGAATGATGCTCGCAAACCCTTAGTCGCTGCCGTGAGCGGGCTCGCCATAGGAATTGGTACCACACTTCTATTTCACTGCGATCTGGTTTACGCCTCCGAATCCTGTTTTCTGCAACTCCCGTTCACTCGTCTCGGTCTCTGTCCAGAAGCTGGATCCAGCTATCTATTGCCCAAGCAAATCGGTTATCAGCGCTCGGCAGAACTAATGCTTCTCGGTGATCGTTTCACATCATCCAAAGCTAAAGAGCTAGGTATCGTTACAGAAGTTCTGCCACAGGAAGACTATCTAAGTTTTACTATTGAAAAGGCCAATGAACTATCTAATCTTCCAGCTCAGGCTGTTCAAACCAGCAAGGCATTGCTGAAGCGTGGCCAGAACCAACAGGTGTCAGAAACCATAGAGGTGGAACTAGTTGAGTTTGGGAACCTGCTTCAGTCAGACGAAGCCCAAGCTATAGTTCAGGCATTTCTTAATAAGAAAAAGTAATTAGAGCACTTATCCTATGGGCAAAAGCATCTGCCCAAAAACTAAGGGCTATTCTCCAAAAGAAAGTCCTTAGCCAGGTTTATTTTCTTCGCTAGATAGTCGGAACCTCCTCTATCGGGGTGCATTTTCTGCATTAGGTTTCGATGCGCCTTAACAATCTCTTCCCTGTTCGCGTCATCTTCCAGACCCAAGATTTCCAGAGCCAGAGCGCGCGTCATTGCAGACTCCTCCAGCATTTCTGAAGAGTCTCTGCTATGTTGCTCGGTTCTTTTTCGCCAATCTTTATGATTGCGATCCAAATAGGCTTCTAGAACTTGCGAAGAATCAGAATCGCCGAAGCATTCCTGATACAGCTCGATGAGCTCACTGATATTTAGCTCAACAAGGCCCTTCCCTGCAAACTGACCCTGTAAAACTTGCCCCTGCATTTCACCGCTATTATGGCTGAGTTCCATTTCCAAAAATTTGGTTCGTATTGTAGACATTTGGTCTCCATCACGTGGCCTTGCAGAAGCCACTTTCGATCGAAACATTTGCCACATCGGCAATAAACGTAACAAGGTGGGAAGACTGCGCAGTAAAAATGTGAAAGCAACGCCTATAGGCGCGAGAATAAAATGAATAGGAAGTCGGCCTAGTGTAATCAGAATGCCTATTATCAAAAGACCCACGACAAGGAAAAACAAAAGACGGGATTGCCGAGGACCCAAGGCATAACGTTTGTTAAGTGAATTAACAATGAAAAATGCCACTATCGGCAGAGCTATTAATGCGAGTAGACGAAAGATCATGATTCTATTTGAGCTGTCGCTCCAGTAATTTCACTGCTTCGCTCGAAGTTTTGCTGAAATCCTGCAAAGCTTGAAAGCCGCCAGCTGCGAATACCGCCACTGCTTTCAACAATTCTTTTAGTTGCTCAGCACTGGCGCTATCAAATTGTGAGTAGGCTCCGCCTGACAGGCGACTAAGTTCCACATAGGCTTGTCGGACAGCTGGATCGCCTCTTTCCTGGAACATGAATAATGGAATATTTAACAACCCTAGTTTTCCGGCGAGCTGAGCCAAAACATCTATATTTTCTTCCATGGCATCGCCAATAAAAACCACACATTTGATTTTCTGCTGATCATTCTCAGCAATTGTATGGCGGAGCACTCTCTCCAACTGCGTCGCCCCAGCCTGACAAAAAATACCCGACATGATTTTTAGTAGTTCATCGCCATTGCGCTGCCAACTTGAACTAAAGAATTCTCCAAATCCACGAAAATAACAAAGCTGAACATTCAGCCCACCGAGAGATTGGGCGCTACTGAACATTTCGGTTTGCAATTGGCTGGCGACATCCCAGGTAGATTGCCGACTAGCAGTTGCATCGAGGGCAAAAATAAGCCGCCCATCGCCTGCGGTTTTAGGAATGCTAGCTACTTTGGATAGAAACTGCTGAACATCATGACCACTTGAGACTGGCGTCTTGCCCTTTGAAGAGGTAGTGGACACTGATTTCTTGGGCTTAAAGAGATCCTTCATACCTTCTCCTCCTCAGCTACTAGACATTTCATTCACTAAACACTTCAATTACTAGATAGTGATACTGCGACACTGAAGAAGGTAAATCTGATCCTGATGAAATGCCCATTCAATGTCGATCTGATCACCATAAACTGATTCACACTTCTTCGCCAGTTCATGCAATTGTCCGAGCTGCGGTTCTGATAGACAAAGGGCTGTAACCCGGTCGCCTTCCACTTCGCGCTCTACGGCTTCGCCGTCAGCAGTGGCCACCAGTTCTACATCCTTCTCGCCAGCAACTTGCTCAATGATATCCCCAGAATTGGATATCCGGAAACTATCAGGTACGACTAAGCCAGCAACAATTGCTTCGCCAAGCCCCCAGCTAGCTTCAATATATCGCTCGGATACATTGCTTACTGGATTGTGGGTAAACATTACACCAGACACGTCACTTAAAATCTGTTTTTGCAGGACTACTGCAATAGCTGGCTCTCCAGTCACTTTCATTCGCTCTCTATACGCCAGTGCCTCTGGCGTAAAAGCTGAGTCATGCACCTGTTGAATCGCCAGGAGCATCGATTCCACACTCATAACATTCAATATACTGACGTGTTGTCCGGCAAAACTTGCCTCATCAGAATCTTCACCGACCGCTGATGACCTAACTGCCATGGCCGGCGCCAGTTCATCGAAAAGGGCGGAAACCTCGTTGATTGCCAGCTGATTTCCTTTTACGATCTCGTTAACCAGATCAACGCACAGGGCATATCCACCAGGGGTCGGCAGACCTTCACGAATAGCTGAACCCAGGCTAACATTTTTACCGCCGAACAGGGATTCATCTGTGGCGTCTACTAGTTTTACCGGCAGCTTATGCTCACTCATCCCAGAACAGTAACCTCTCCGCTATCGCCATCCACCCTAACTCTCGACCCTTCCTTAATTAACTGAGTAGCTGTCTTGGTCGACACTACACCCGGAATCCCGTATTCCCGACTAACAATAGCGGCATGGCTAAGAATTCCACCGCGGTCTGTTACCAGTGCTCCGATTATGGGTAATACGACATTAAATCCAGCCGAAGTGTTTTTGGTTATCAATACATCTCCTTTCTCGAGACGATCAAAATCTTTTGTTGAAAGAATGACTTTAGCGATGCCCTCATAAACTCCCGGGCTTACCGGTGTCCCGGAAATTTTGTCTTGACTCACCTCTCTAGGCTCATCGAAGACATTACCCATTACCGCTGCGAATGCCTGCATTGTTGGACGAATTTTTAAGGGCAGCCACTCCATGGGAGGAGGCTCTTGTGGTTCCATTCCCAATATTTCTGGAACTTCATCTATTGATTTGGTATTTCTCCAGATCTGTCTTTCTCTCAGAGTAGCGTCATCAACCGATGTCCCACTATTGAGCAGGTCGATCATCTCTTGGTGAGTTGCTTCCAACAGTAGTGCAGCCTCGGTAAGAACTCCTTCTTCCTGGAGTCTACGCCCTGCTTCCAGGATGGCGGTACGAGAAACTCCCGCACCCCAGATGTCGTTATAAATCCCACGTTCGTCTCGCATTCGATTAACCTTTCGAGCATCCGCCAAAGTCAGATCAAACTCAGCGTGGTCAGTATCAGGTATTTTCCCCCGAATGCGTTGCTCCAACTCCGCGTCGAACTCAGCACCGGCATGAGGGGACATTGCATCGATAATTCGAGCAATAATAATATTGGGGGACTCCCTTAGAGTCGCTTCCGAGATACAATATCCACCGATCAACATATAGCCAGCTATTGTCAGGTAATCATTTATGGATTCCGCGATAGCGGAATTTGCCTTCAATTTCTCAAGGGCCGCATCTGGTTTGAGAGCTTCCAATTCAGCGCTCGAAATGCCTGCGTCTGTAATCGAAGAAACAATTACCGAGAGCTCTTCCGCTGCTATACCTGTAGACACCTGTGTTGAACCTTTCAATAGTGGAGCAACTTCAGCAGCAGACAATCCCGAGTTTCTAGTGGCAACATCAAGAAGTCTGCCTATGGGCAAAATCGAACCCACAGAAAATTTGTGATGGCGGTAGACCATTTCCTGAGCATTCTCATAACACTCTTCAAGATGAGCAATCATTCCCTCTCTATCAAGCGTGGAAAAATCTACAGACTGCAGACGGGTATTGCGTTTAATGGAATCCTTCTTCATCTCATCCCATTCTTCAAGATCTTTTAACCACAATCTATTTTCAATGGAATGATGAGCAGCGTTTACTCGTTTCCGAAGAGCAGGGTGAATCTTGAACATTAGCTGCATTAGAAACTTAGGTGGTGGACCGGAGCCAGGTTTGCCAACTACGCCAACCTGCTGCGAAAACATGAAGCCATGCAAAAATTCATTCTTAAGATGACTCATCAGCAATCCATACTTTTCGCCACCCTCTTTGAACCCCCTGGCCAAGCCATTGAAACAACTTCCAGAATAAGGGGTCATTGCACCACTATTGTGGGTTGTATCCAAAGACCATGTTCCGGGACCTGGTGCTACAAATTCACGCTCCATATGTTTCTCCATTTTCTTTTTTTCTATCCAGGCACTTTCTCTGAGTGCCCATTCTTATTAGAGACTGGCAGTAGAAATGCGGCTAACATAACCATTATCAGTGCGGCGGCGTAGAAAGGAATAACAGAAAGATGCTGCTCAATGGTAGTTACCCCTTCTGAACCAAGCTGCAAAGATAACACCGATATACCGATTGTTCCTCCGAAATATCTCATTGTGCTTAGCCCGCCAGCCGCCATGCCTGCGTGTTCTTTTTCGATAGAAAGCATTCCCGCACTTTGCACCACTGGCCCAGCCATTCCTCCAGCAAATCCCATCAAGCCCATCGCGATTATGATGTCAGCGGGTTGCATAACGGCATCCAAGTCTGAAAAAAGATAAAGACCGAACAAGTTAGCAGCAGCAGCTAATACAGCAGTATATCTTGGACCTATGAGTCTACCGGCAATACCAGCTAGCGGCCCACCGATCATCATGCAAACTGTCATTGCAGTGAGCGCACTGGCGATTTCAATTTCAGACACTCCACGAATATCAATGAAGAAAATCGGTAGCTGAAACAATATCGCGTACATGGTGAAATTGCTTAGTGAAGTTGTGCAGCCAGCAGCGAGGTAAGAAGGCTTCTTGAAAAACCGAGGATTGAAAACCGGATTGTCGACTCGCAGTTGCATAAGAATAAACAAGACCAGCATGACTACACCAGGAATAAGAAAACGAAAATCAATTTCGCTCCCCAGGAAACCCGCTTGCAAGCTGCCGATAGCTAAAGCCAATAACATGGTGCTTCTTAGATCAAGCTTACTCTTTGGATTCCCATCCTGTTTTTTCGAAGTGGTAACGATTAGTCCAAGAGCTATTAAAGCCCAAGGCACGTTGAGAAGAAATATCGCCGGCCAATCGAACAGCTGAGTTAAGGCTCCGCCGAGAAGAGGACCTACTGCAGCAGCAGCACCCATGGTCGCCCCGAAGATTCCATAGGCAAACGGCAACACCTCTTCCGGAAGCTGGGTTCTTAACATCGCGGAAGCATTTGGCACGATCATGGCGCTGGCTGCAGCCATCATCATTCGAGCTATTATTAAGGCTTCTATACTACGAACCAAAAAACCCAGCAAAGATCCCAACATGAAAACACTCAGACCAATGTAGAGTGCTTTTTGATAACCGATAATATCGCCGATTTTTCCAGCAGGAGCCTGACCGATGACGGAAATAAGAAGATAACCACCAACTAACAGCTGTGTGGTGGTCCCCGCGCTCATGCCCATAAATTCAGCAATCTGCGGCATCGCTACAGCTATAGATGTAGAACCAAGGGGAGCAAGTGCAGAGGCCAGCAATACGCCGGCCAATAAGAATATTGTACGTTTATTGGGCAAGGAGTTTCATCCTGAGGCATTGTAGTTCTTAAGCCTGAAGATTCTAATGCCTAGTGGAATGAAGTGATATAGCTTCAGCTAAATTAGCGGATTCCAATGATTTACAATATGGAGAGAGCTAGAAGGAGAAAGCTTCAGAAATATTAAGCTGACCCTAATGGGGATAATCAATGGTGCGGACGGGGAGACTTGAACTCC
>JABJIC010000004.1 GCA_018661465.1 Gammaproteobacteria bacterium
AACTCAGCCATTTTCATTGGACGCAAGCTTCACGAAATATATTGACGGTCTAATTGGTTCGAGACAGACCGAACAGATTAGTGAACACGACATATAACGAACGTAGTTACTTTTTGCCAGGGTTATGAATATTAAACTTGCTCTGATAATACTCATAGTGGCTACAATGCCGCTGTCCATCGAGGCTGCTTCTCAAGAGAGAATGTAGGCTTCACTTAACTCGATACTGCCTTCGACCAGATCGATCGTCTATACAATGCTTAGTGAGTCTTTTAGTGGGCAGGTAAGTAGCCCTGGAAAGTTCAGCCAGTATGAATTCACGCTAAACGAAAATGGAGTCAGTATTTCTATAGTAATACGTCTGTCTCTCATTGACTGAGCAAATAGCCTCATAAATACCGCCTTTGAAACTGGCAACAACCTAAGATTGGATTAGCAGTCGATGATAGGCATACTATCAATAATTCTTTAGGGGAAGGCACCATGCGCAACTTCTTACTGACTATTCTCTGGATGTCAATTATCGGCAATGCGATCCAGTTTCTAATTATGGCTACGGCTACCTGGCAAATCATTTCAGGCAGCTACTCGTTTTCCGATCTTACTTTAGAAGTATATGTCACACAGCTTGCTCCCTGGCTCAGCTGGATCAAGACAGTCCTTGCTGCCATGCTAGGAGATCTCGGAAGTGCGATACTTACTTTGCCAATTTTTGTAATTTCTCCAATGAAATTTGTTGCAGGACTAGTAATAGGCTGGTGGGCGAATACCGAGCTTAAGAATTTGTCCACTGAACCGGCACTACAATAACTATTTTCGCCAAGCTCTAAAAGGCAGGCTAATAGAGCCAATACAGAAAAAGGGAAAAGATTTTGAAAAGAACAGAAATTGTACTCGTATTAACAGTATTTCTATCCATCTGCTTTACGACTTTTGCCTCGGCATCCTATGCTCAGCAAAGAACTCTGCTAGATGGAGTGTATACCGATGCGCAGGTTACCGCAGGTGAGGATGTTTACGAGAGTAGTTGCAATGCCTGCCATGACCTTAAGTTTTATAGAGACATGTGGAAAGTTTGGGTGGATAAGCCGCTGATGAATTTTTGGTACACAATTGTTGCGGAAATGCCTTCAGACAATCCCGGGTCTTTGATGGATACAGAATACACAAATATACTCGCAAATATACTTTCAGAAATGGGCTTTCCTTCGGGAGATACAGAACTTGACCCGAATAAGGGTATGGACCAGATCACTATTGTAATGCCGTGATTATTACGGGCGCTCTACAGTAGGCGGTATTGGAGGCAGCTTTTGAGAAAGGTTTTGGTATTTGGAAATTCCGGTTCGGGAAAATCTACTCTGGCAAAGAAGCTGAGAGATTCTGAAGAACTTGCCCATCTTGATCTGGATGAGCTTGCGTGGCAAAACACCAGCCCTCCTCAAAGAGCGTCTTTGGAGGAGTCTTGCAATGCAATTCAAGATTTTGTTCAGGAAAATAACGCCTGGGTGATAGAAGGCTGTTATGCCGACCTTCTTGAGTTTGCAGCACAAGAAGCGAATGAAGCCATTTTCCTGAATTTGCCTATTGAAGTATGCATCGACAATGCAAGACAGCGCCCCTGGGAACCGCACAAATATTCATCGAAGGAAGCACAAGACGCAAACCTGGAAATGCTATTAGACTGGATTAAGCAATACGGAAAAAGAGAAGATGTTTTTTCTCTCGAGGCTCATTCGTCTTTCTACAATAACTTCGCAGGCAAAAAAGTCATGCTCGTCGACAACGAGATAGACTAGCAACACAGCTCAGCGGAATAGATTAATGGAGTCGTCATGAAGCATATCTATACCCATGAAGAACTTCTAGTATTGCATTCCGTTAAGAATATTCTCACACGCCACGGCATCGATTCCTTTGTGAAGAATGAGCATGTAGCCCCTATGAGCGCAAGACATGGCATTTCGAATATGTTTCATGAGCTTTGGGTATACAACGATGAAGATTATACAAAAGCTTCAACCATCATTGAGAACGAAGTGGAAAATCCAGAGCCGAAAGTATCGTGGCATTGTGCTGGCTGCGACGAAGACAACGATGGTAGTTTTGAAGTATGTTGGAAGTGCGAGAATCCTCCAGCCGAGATTTAAGTGATATTGCGTTTTAGATAAAACGAAGTCATAGTTGGAGTGGTTTGGCCTTTATCCAAAAACTTGTTCTAAACCCTTTTTTAGTAAGCTCAGGAGTTTTCAGAATAGACATGAAGCGACGCAGCATACTCATAACATTGATGACTTTTCTTCTTATGGGTTGTCAAACTAGCATTGAGCCCGAGTACGGATTAGTAACCTGGTACCTATCCAATTCTACTGGCACCAGGACTACTCTTAATATTTACGACAAGGTTTGCGAGCGTAGCCATTTCAGAATTCGTGTGCCTCGCACAGGAGAAAGTCCACTTCAGACCTGCGCTAACAGCGAGGGCAATGGAGAAATCAGGTACCAACGAACCGGCGGCTACTCAGGATCAGATAACCCATGGATTCACAGTACTATGCGTAGCAATCAGACTCTGATGATACGTTAGTCTTTTTTGTAGACAAAAACAAAACACAAGAAAAAACCCTCGATCAACTTGCACAAGGAAGAATAATGAACAAGTACCTTATCCTGCACTATGGTTTTGAAAAACCAACCGCCGAAGAAATGGGAGCATGGAATCAATGGTTCGAATCGATTGCGGATATTCAAATTGAGCGAGGCCACTTTCCTGGAGGAAGCGAAGTGTCAGAAACTGGTGTATCAGATCTGCCATTTGGGAAAGATTCTATTACAGGCTACACAATGATTCAGGCAGAAAGTCTTGAAGAAGCTACAAAAATTTCACAAGCGTGCCCATTTGTACAATGTACAAGAGTGTATGAAGTGCGGGGCTAAGCCATTTTCCATAGTGAAAGCTGACGATTCAGGCAGCAAACATTTTTTGATCAGCCGAGATGATTGATGAAGATTCTGTCGGTATTCTTTCTAAGCGTTACACTCCTCGGCTGTGGTCAGCCTAAGGAAGAGACTACACAGCAAGCTCGCATTGATGAAAGCGATGCGCTAACCGGAAGTTTTCGTATGGGAAATCGCGAGATTCGGGAAGAGATGTATCAGGAACTGGAGAAACATGAAGTGGAGTACTGGATCAATGACGATGGCTCGATTGGTTACAACTTAAGCGATGGTAAAGCAATTGATGTTCTCGGATACGATGTAATTAATGCTTATATTAGAGCGAACTAAGTTTGATTCAATTTACAAACCCAAACAATTAGAACAACACATAGAGCGGGGCGTTTAGTTGATGATTGATCTAAGAGAAATGAACGAAGTCGATCCGGTTTGCCCTCATTGTAACGAAGCTCAACATGAAATCTGGTTCAAGGAAATGAAAAGCACTTTCGGGCGACGCTATATTTACTTCTGTTCGAGCTGTAAGAAAGTGTTGGGAATTTCACATCGAAAAGGTTTCTTGATGGGGTGATCTGGTAGCATCTCTTACAACCCATCTACTTACAAAACGAACAACACTATTGGTAACGCTATTATTAGCCGCGGCAGTGCTAAATGGCATCGCTTACGCTGGAAAGATTAAAGTCCCTAACTTTCAGAGCCGGCACCACAATGGGGGTGCTGACTGAGCTATTCTCCGATGCGGCAACTCGAACAGCCGGACCCATCATCTCCACATTTTGCAACATTTCAACTAATGACTGATTGAAGCGGAAGTTTGTTACCGGTCGCGAGACCTTTCCGTCTTCTATAAGAAAAGTACCATCTCGCGTGAGCCCGGTATAAGAAATGATTCGAGGGTTAAGGCCTCGTATATACCAAAACCGAGTTAATAGAACTCCTCTTTCAGTAGAAGCTATCATCTCCTCAAGAGAGTTGTCTCCACCAGCCATGATCAAATTGGATGGGCCCGGCAAGACTTGCTGATCTAATTGATCTGCCCAAAAGCGTGAACGGGCTAGATCCTCAACTCGACCGGAATTTATCCAAGACTGACGGCCCCTTGCCTGACCCTCGCTAGTAAACGGGCTGACTTCAGCATCGGCATAAGTAGGATCACTATAAATATTCACTCGATCATCAAATAACTGTTCGCCGATGCGATTACCGCCACCGGGTTTTGAAAAATAGGAGCGGCCTTCATCCGCAGTACGCTGATTGAACGCATTCCTCATTCGTAACATCAACATGCCTACGGCAGTAGGTTCGAGAATGGCGGTGTACTTTCCCGGATCGAGCCTGGTCTTTCGCCAGCTTGCGCATTTTCTTACTGCGTCATTGGCGATTCGCTGGCTTTCGATATTGTTCCAGTCATTTGCCTCGTCGCCTGCCCAACCGGACTGAAGACCGTCTACAGTGCGCGAGGTTAATGTGTAGGCAACACCGGTATTGGAATGACTCCCATACAAGCCATTGGATGTAGCAACTGTTGATGTCCCGGCCTGAACGTCCATATAGGATGCGGCAATCTGATCAGATGCCTGAGCCTGCTGGATAGCAATTGCAGCAGCCTCGGCTCGGGTGAGAGGGTCCAGTTCACCGGTTGAATCATAGTAGGCCTGAACCGGCTGGTAACTTTGTACTCCGAGCTCCGGCACGTATTCCGGGCTCTCTGGAGCAAGGCGCGCCATGATCTCCGATTGTCTAACAGCGGCTTCGAGTTCAGAGCTGTCCAGGCTGTTAGTATTTATGGAGGCGACTCGCTTGCCGAATACACTGGTGATATTGACGTTAGTGCTGTCGGCGCCGCCGGCACTGGTTATTCTATTGGTGGCTACACGGGTATACCCGCGCCAACCGGAATCGATATTTACACGGCAGTGATCAGCTTGGGACAGTTGTATGATTCTGTCGCTGATGCTCTTGAGATCGTCTGAAGGCAAGCCTTTTTGTTCTGCCATAATTGCTCTTAATGTTTATTACGCGGTGTTAATAATATCGATATCACGAAATAGCGAGATCGGACAGCCGTGTGAAACGGCGTTTACTTGTATTGGTTGTCCCTTGGCATCGCCGAATGAAGCGCCCAGATAATAAGTGCTTGCTCCGCCAATGCTATCCAGTGCATTCCAGAACTCTGGTGTTCTGCCTACATAGGCAACGTCTCTGAGCATCTGAAACTTGCGGCCGTTTCTTATTTCCCAGAAAACTTGTCCACCGAATTGAATATTGTAGCGTTGCTGATCGATGGAATAGGAGCCACGTCCTTCTACCAGAATTCCCCGATCCGTATTACCGATGATGTCGTCTTCACTTAAGTCTTCTTCGCCGGGCAACATGCTTACGTTTGGCATGCGCTGAAATGGCATGGTTTCCCAATTTTGACCGTAGGAGCAACCATGGCTTCTTGTAATTCCGGTGTACTGGGAAATCCACGCGGCTTGTTCACGAGTGGTTTGATAATCTACGAAGATACCGTCTTCTATAATTGGCCATGTCTCGGCGGGTACGCCTTCATCGTCCCAACCGGTGGTTGCACAACCGCCAAACTCAGTACGATTGCCAACAAACTGCATAAACTCGGGTCCGAGTTGTAGTTTGCCAATGACATCTTCCGGCGGGTAGATAAACGACGTGCCGGCGTAATTTGCCTCGAAGCCAAGAGCGCGATCCAGTTCTGTAGGATGGCCAATCGCTTCGTGAATGGTTAGCCAGAGATTGGAAGGGTGTAGAACCAGATCCCATTTTCCAGGATCAACCGGAGGTGCTTCCAGTTTCATTGCCGCTTCTTCTGCCCAGCCTTCAGCTCTGGATGCCAACTCCAGACCCATTACATATTCGTATCCTCTTCCTGCTGGTTCAACCACGGCGCCACGGGTTTGGAAATCACTTCCATCCGGTGAGATGGCGGTAATATTGATTGAAGGATTTATGCGAAACAGGGTTTGTCTCACCATTGAGCCTTCCGACGTAGCAAGCAGCCGCTCTTCCTTGACTGACAGAATGCTACTTGAGGAAAAACGGATATTGTTTACCCGTAGCGCTTCTTCATTGATTCGCAGTAGTAATGCTGCCTTGTCTTCGAGGGAAATGTCGAAGGGATCAACACTATGGGGCGTAACCCAGTCGGCATCGGGGAACACATCTACGGGTGCCAGAATGGTTTCTGAAGGCGCGACTTCATTGTTGGCGTTGGCGATCATAACGGCCTCTCTGGCCATATCAGCTACAGCATCCCTGGTCATGGTCTGGGTGGCTGAAAAGCCCCATGAGCCGCCGACGAGAGCCCGTACATTAATGCCATAGGCGTCGGAGCTCTGTACCTGGGTAATCATTTCTTCGCGAGCACCAATAGCCTCAAACTGGGTTCGAATTATTCGGCCGTCAGCGTAGTCGGCACCCGCGCTGCGGGCAGCATCGATAGCATGAAGCAATAGTTCCTGCTCGGTGGACGTCATGCTCTGCGCAGCTACAGGCATAGGGCTGGGAAGCAGAATTCCAGCTGCGGCAGCAACTGTGCTCAGGCGCATGAAATCTCGGCGAGATAGCCGATTAATCGGGCTGTCTCCTGGCAAGTAAATAGGTGTGCCAGTAGAAGTCGCTGAGCCGAGATGATTGGCAGGTATTGGAAGCTTTATATTGTTCATTGGCTAAGCAGCATAGCGTAGAACTGCTGGAGGGAAAACTACTAAGTAATAGAGCTAAATGGTGAAAGTGAGGTGGTATCGGTGACGCTAGCTAATGGTGGAACAAGTAAGAGGGGAGTTAGTAAAGAGAGCGCTACCAAGCTCAGCGGCTCCAAACCAGCAACTGGTTATTTGCGGGCATTGAATTGTCTTCTATCAAATTCAAACCAACGGCAGAGGCTAGTTCGCACACCCATTCAAAATCTCGTATGCCGCTTTCGGGGTTTCGGTCTTTTAACCAAAGATCGAAACTGGCATTGCTTTCGGTAGTGAAGTCGTCCTTATACTTGAATGGGCCATATACCAAAACTTTTCCTGTCTCTGACAGTTGCTGGCCAACACCCCGGAAGAAATTCTCAACAGAATTCGCTGACATGATATGCAGGCTGTTAGCGGTGAAGACCACATTGCTGGGAGCGCATTCCCAGATGGGCTGATTAACATCGATAGTGATGGCGGTTGGAAGCTTTTCTCGGTTCGCTGCGTTTATTCGCAGGTTCAGACTGTCGACGTTTGCTGGTATGTCGGAAGACTGCCAAGACAGTGTGGGAAGTTGCTCGGTGAAATAAACACAATGCTGCCCTGTGCCTCCGGCAATTTCGAGTACAGATTCATCACCTTGAAGATGACGTTTAAGAATGTCGAGAATTGCGGCCTTGTTGTTTTCGCAGGACTGACTGAAAGGCAGGTCTTGATTAACTTTCATTGTCAGTCGCCTCTAATTCTCTGAAATTTTTAGCTATTTTTGCCGGCGCAGGAAAACAGGCTTAGAGGGAGTGGAATCTTCTTCGCTATAACGGTAACCATCGACATCAAATTGTTTCAGCTTTGATGGTGAGTCGATTCTGTTTTTGATGATATAGGCTGCCATGGAGCCCCGAGCTTTCTTGGCGAAAAAGCTGAGTATCTTGTATTTGCCGTTGGAGTAATCCTTGAAAACAGGACTTATGATTTCGGCATCCAGCTTATCGGTTTGAACTGAGCCGAAGTATTCTATCGACGCGAGGTTGATTAGCACCTTACTTTTCTGTTCAGCCAGTTCGATGTTCAGGCTATCAGTGAGCTTGCTTCCCCAAAGATCATAGAGGCTTTTGCCATCTCTATTTCTAAAGCGAGAGCCCATCTCCAGCCGGTAGGCTTGCATCAAATCCAGCGGTCGAAGAATACCGTAGAGACCTGAAAGTATACGCAGATGTTTCTGTGCATAGTTAAGATCGTGGCCAGAAAATTGTTCGGCTTCCAAACCAATATAGACATCGCCCTTAAAGGCAAAGATTGCCTGCTTGGAATTTTTCAGGTCGAAAGGCATTTGCCAATTGGCATAGCGGGCAAAATTAAGTTCACCCAGCGTCTCGCTGATATTCATTAATTCGGAAATTTCCTCTGGCTTCAATTTCTTCAAATCGGAAACCAGTTTTTTCGAATCCGCAAGAAACCGCGGCTCGGTAAATTTTTTGCTCTGTGCAGGAGATTCAAAATCGAGAGACTTTGCTGGCGAAACTACCATTAACATAATACAGAAATCCTGTTCTTTGCTTTATTCCGGGCTTTCACTCTTGGTTCTCAAAGTCGAGCCACCATTCCAGCGGCGTGGTTCCATCCTCTGGGTCGTAGACATTGCCATAATACCAAACCGTGTCGGGATAATCTCTGCAAGCCTGATTCATAATGTCTTCGATATTCTGAAACCCGATGGAGAAGTGAATACTGTAGACCAGAGCGCGATCATTCTCCAAGTCGAGGGTGCCATCCATCTTCTCGAAGATCGGGGTTAGATAATCAGCCAACCGGTCCAGCTGATTCAGTCTGAATACACGAATGCAAAGATTCCCGCTGCGTTGAATCAACTCATATTCTGCGGCGGAAGGATTGAGGATACGAACCTTGTCTCCCGCTGCAAGATTACGAGTGAGAAGAGGTGATTTGAGCAGACGAACTTCGTCGGGAGATGAGGTGAGGTGCTCTACTAAGATGCTTTCGAACACGGGCTGGCCCTCGTCATTGACGCCAGCTATAAAGGGGAGTTCAGATCTAGTTTCGAGTTCGTTCAATTGACACCTGTGTTACGTTTGTAAAATTTGAGGTCTTGAGTTTAAGGCCTTGGGTTTAGGTTAAGGGCTTAATGCACAGGCATTACGGCAGCTTGGTTCACACTAGATGGGCTCAAAAGAGACCGGACTATAGATGAGCTGGGCTTTTGCAGGTAAGCTGCCTGTGAATTAATTTCTCCGATCCAGGGGATCATGAGGCTCTCTAGAGCCAGAGCGCTAATGATAGAGCGACTGCAGCGAATTGCTACTTTTTTAAACCGGCTCATGCCGCTAATTTATATTGGCGGGGTGTTTAGCCTGGGTGTGCTTCTGCTGAGTGTATTGGATGCCTCTTGGCCTGGGCATGACGAGTATATGATTCCCAGCTTATTGGGCTTCTGTTGGGCATTGAGCCTATTCAGTCTGGGAAGCCTGTTCAAGCATGTTCCTGCGCTGGCAGAGAGTGGCGCCGGACTTCAGGACAGGCTAGCTATCACGTTGAGAAGAGGCTTGCTGTGGGTTTTTGGCTTGCTGATTGTTGCTTTGGGGCTCGCGCTGCTGGTTCTTAGCTATCAGCTGTTACGCACTTGGGCGATGTCCTGAACTATTTCCTGAACTATTTGCTAAACCCAAATATAATTTGACCCTTGATTTAGTGCGGTTACTATTAGTGCCGCTATCATAAGAAAAATAGGCTCATGCAAAAAGTCATTTCAATTCTGGATAATTTTTCGAACACAGTGGGGCGTCTGGCTTCATGGTTCAGTGTTCTTATGGTGCTGGTCATGGCCGCCATCGTTATTCTTCGCTATCTGTTTCAGACTGGCTCCATTGCCATGCAAGAGTCTGTTATGTATCTCAATGCACTGATCTTCACATTGGGTGTTGCCTATACTTTGAAAGAACAAGGACATGTGCGGGTCGACATTTTTTATAACAGGCTTTCCAGTCGCGGCAAGGCGGTTGTCGATCTGGTGGGAGCGCTTGTGTTCTTAGTTCCCGCGACGGTGTTCATTATCTGGGTTAGCTGGGACTATGTTTCGGTATCATGGCGTATTCGCGAAGGCTCGCCAGAAACCAGCGGGCTGCCATTCGTATTTCTCTTGAAGGCAAGCATCATTCTGTTTTCTTTGTTGTTGATAGTTCAGGGGGTGTCTGAAATTCTGAAGTCAATTCAAGGGATAAAACAGACAGATTCTTTAGGCGAATTGGAAGAACATTAAAGAGAATTATTGAAAGAGTGATAAGAAGAACAAGTAAACCCGAATAAACTAAACCATACTAAAAGTAGAATAAGAATTGGCCGAATTTTTCCCCATACTGTTTTTCCTCGTCGTTTGCCTGACATTGATGGCTGGCTATCCTGTTGCGTTAACGCTTACCGGTGTGTCATTGATGTTCGCGGGCATAGGAATGTTAATAGGCAATTTTGATTCTGCCTTCATTACTCTTATTCCAAATCGTATCTATGGAATTCTGGTGAACCAAAATCTGTTCGCGGTTCCTCTGTTTGTTTTTATGGGCACCATGTTAGAGCGCAGCAAGATCGCTGAAGACTTGCTAAAGAACATGGCTATAGTCTTCGGACGCGTTCCAGGAGGTTTGGGAATCTCGGTGATCATCGTGGGTATGTTGCTTGCGGCAAGCACCGGAATTGTTGGAGCCACGGTGGTAACCATGGGGATACTCTCTCTGCCCACCATGATGAAGGCTGGTTACAAACCTTCATTGGCCTGCGGCACCTTGTGTGCAACGGGAACCCTAGGGCAGATTATTCCGCCTTCTATTTGTCTCGTGCTACTGGGAGAGGTGATATCTAACGCATACCAGCAATCGCAATTGAACGCCGGAGTGTTTGCACCGGACTTCGTATCCATCGGAGATCTATTTGCAGGAGCCATAATTCCTGGGCTGATACTGGTGGCGTGTTATGGCCTCTATGTTTTCTTCGTTGCGGTTCGAAATCCGCAGATGGCTCCACCGATGGAAGCCAGCGAGTTTCAACAGAGTCGGAGAAGCGTGCTAATTGCTTTACTAAAAGGACTGATTCCGCCGGTGGCACTTATGATCGCCGTATTAGGTTCTATTCTGATGGGTTTAGCTACACCTACGGAGGCAGCCAGCATCGGCGCCCTAGGTGCAATAGTACTGGCATTGCTGAAGAAGGCATTGAGTCTGCAGGTACTGCACAGTGTTGCTATCGAAACCCTTAGGGTGACATCGATGGTGTACTTGATATTGGTTGGAGCTACGATTTTTTCATCGGTATTTCGCGGCTTTGGCGGCGACTTGCTAATAGAAGATCTGTTGCTAAACCTGCCGGGTGGAGTGATATCGGCAACCTTTATAGTCATGTTGTTGATATTCCTATTGGGCTTCATTCTCGATTTCATCGAAATTACTTTCATGATTGTTCCATTGGTGGGGCCCATACTTCTTGCCATGGGGGTGGACCCAATTTGGCTGGGAATCATGATAGCGATCAATCTTCAAACTTCATTTCTAACGCCGCCTTTTGGATTTTCACTATTTTATCTTCGTAGTGTGGCGCCGGAGGAAATAAAAACTGAGGAAATCTATAGAGGGGTTATCCCTTTTGTTATGATGCAGGTGGCGCTAATGATCTTACTGGCGCTACAGCCATCGCTGGCCACCTGGCTACCAGGAGTACTGCAATAACACTCGGAGTTATAAATGAGTAGTGACGATTCGCGTTCGAAAGCGCCTGTAGGAGAACTTGCTCTACAAACAATAGCCATGCCAAAAGATACCAATGCCAATGGCGATATCTTTGGTGGTTGGTTAGTGTCGCAAATGGATTTGGCAGCTGGAATTGCCAGCAAGAAAATTTCTCAAGGCAGATCCGCTACAGTTGCTATCAAGGATGTAACATTCATTAGCCCAGTGAAAGTTGGTGCCATGGTGAGCTGTTTTACAGAAGTCGTTAAGACTGGTCGAACTTCGATTCAGATTAAAGTTGATGTATGGGCATCAGTTATCAACGTAAAGGAAGAGCGAAGAATGGTAGCTGATGGCATGTTTGTTTTCGTCGCTATCGATGATGACGGCAAACCGCGAAAGTTGCCAACGTAGTAAGTAATAGACACTAGACAGTATGCAAAAAAAATTCGAATGGATTTCCCCAAATATTAGTTAGAAGTATTAGCCGGAAGTTTTCTCGCTTCAACATAGGCGTCTTCGGCGATGCTGTGATAATTCTCAACGCCTTCCTGAAAGCTCTTATAGGACTCATAGATGCGGGCCGTAACTTCATCGGTCTGAGCTAGTTCGCTAACAACGTCGTTGGATAGGCGCTTTAACTCCACAAGAACATCGTCCGGTAGTTTGCGAAGCTCAACATTATGATCTTCAACCAGCACTCTCAGAGCTTCATTATTTTTGGCTGTTAGTTCATCCATTAATAGTTGATTCATCACTTCGGCGCCGGCACGCAAGATTGCTTGTAAGTCTGAGGGCAGTGCTTCGAATGCTGATTTATTGAAAATTGTTTCGAGAGTGGAGCCGGGCTCATGCCAGCCTGGATAATAGTAATAGTCTGCAACCGTATGGTATCCAGCGGCTAGATCATTGTATGGACTTACGAATTCGGTGGCATCCAGTGCGCCGGTTTGCATTGCAGTAAACACTTCGCTCACCTGCATGGTTACTGGCGTGCCGCCAGCGCGGCTGAATACTTCTCCGCCAAGGCCAGGGATCCGCATCTTCAAGCCTTGCAGGTCGCTCAGGGAGTTAATTTCTTTATTGAACCAGCCAAACATTTGGGTACCTGAGTTTCCGCCACGTACCGGAAGCAGATTGAATGGTTCATAGATCTCCTGCCAAAGTTCCTTGCCGCCGCCGTAGGCAAGCCAGGCATCCATTTCGGTTCCGGTTAGACCAAAGGGAATAGTTGAGAAGAAGGGAGTGCCGGCAATTTTACCTTGCCAGTAGTAAGCGCCGGTGTGGCCTATTTCAGCAACACCTTGAGAAACCGCATCGAATACCTCCAGACCGCCTACTAACTCGTTGGCACCATAGACACGAATCTTCATTCGGCCGCCGCTCATTTCCTCAACGATGTCGGAGAAATGTTCTGGCGATGTGCCAAGGGCCGGGAGGTTCTTAGGCCATGAGGTGATCAATTTCCATTCGTAGGTTTGCTGCTCAACAGCAGCTTGCTGAGTTCCGGCCGGGGTTTGTGTATCGCCGCCACAGGCAGCGAGTGCGAGCAAGAGAATGAATAAGCTCGCTGGCTTAAACAGAGATGGGAATGTTCTGGATTGCTTCATTGTGAATCCTCGATCTGTTCTTAATGGAAAGATGGCTATTAGTTTGGCTGATGGCTCTTAGTTGAGTTGATGACTCTTAGTTGAGTTGATGACTCTTAGTTAAGCTGATGCATTTAAGCTAATACTTCAAGCTTAGCATAGGAGAGCACCAGCCATTTGCTTCCAACATCATCGAAACTAACCTGCACTCTTGCGCTAGATCCCTGGCCTTCGTAATTGAGGATAACACCTTCACCAAATTTTCCATGGATAACACGCTGACCCAGCGACAATTCTGTCTGTGGTACTTCAATATTGCCACTCATTTGTCTTGTAAGGCCGGTGCCTAATTTTGTAGTTCCGAAGGAGGGTCGGCTTACTGATGACTTCAGTCTTACTTCATCGATTAATTCGCTGGGAATTTCGTTTATGAACCGAGAGGGGCGACAAAGATTAACATCACCATGCATTCGTCGTGACTCGGCATGGCTGATATAGAGCTTTTTCTCTGCGCGGGTTATACCTACGTAACAAAGCCGACGCTCTTCTTCTAGCCCAGTAATGTTGTCCATAGACATTTTGTGAGGGAAAAGTCCTTCTTCAAGGCCGACTAGAAATACAAGTTGAAATTCCAAGCCTTTTGCCGAGTGTAGTGTCATTAGCTGCACCGCATCTTCAGACTCAGAAGCTTGTGATTCTCCTGCATCGAGTGCGGCTTGATCGAGAAAGGCTGAAAGGAATGCATAGGACTTGATATCGAATTCTTCGTCCAGTTCGGCGTCGTCGAAATTGCCGGCGGCTGAAATTAGTTCATCGAGGTTTTCAACGCGCGCACGGGCTTTCTCTCCGCCTTCCTTCTCGTGATGTTGAATCAGGCCGGTGTTATTTATGATGTGTGCAACTTTTTCATGGAGTTCCAGCTCGTCACAGCCATCATTCAAATTGTCGATCAATTCCATGAACGCCAGCACTGCATTGGCTGCTCGGGAACTTAGCAAGGACTCATTGACGCATTTTGCGCATGCCTTCCAGAGGGAGCTGGCGTCATCTCTCGCTATACTGCGAATATTCTCCATGGTTCTTCCACCGATACCTCGGGTGGGAACATTGATGATGCGCTCCATTGCGGTATCGTCATCGCGATTAACCAATAGCCGCAAGTAGGCCAGGGCATTCTTGATTTCCAGTCGCTCATAGAAGCGATGGCCACCGTAGATACGATAGGGCATGCCAACCCGCAGCAGGGCGTCTTCCAGTTCTCTTGACTGGGCATTGGAGCGATAAAGAATGGCAGAGTCGATTCGCCTATTCCCTGAATTGAACCAGTCTTGAATTCGATCGACAACGAAACGTGCTTCGTCTTGTTCGTTGAATGCTTCATAGAGACTTATTTGTTCGCCATCTCCATCTTCCGTCCACAGGTTTTTACCGAGCCGGCCCTGATTGTTCTCAATTAGTTTGTTCGCGGCTTTCAGAATCGTAGATGTTGATCGGTAATTTTGTTCCAGACGAATAATGTCTGCGTCGAGGAAGTCCACATTGAACTGCTGAATATTTTCTATGCGTGCGCCGCGCCAACCGTAGATAGACTGATCGTCATCGCCCACCACCATCAGTGAATTGTCGGCGCCGGACAACACTCTCAGCCAGGCATATTGAATCGCATTGGTATCTTGAAACTCATCCACCAGAATATGTTTGAAGCGTTTCTGATAGTGGGCAAGCACCTGTGGATTCTTAAGCCATAGCTCATGGGCGCGAAGCAGGATCTCGCCAAAGTCGATCATTCCCCCGCGATTACAGGCTTCCTCATATGCCGCGTACACCTGCAACATGGTCTTGGTGTAGTCGTCTTCGAAATGATCGATGTTGGCTGCACGGAGGCCCTCATCTTTCTGGGAATTGATATACCACTGGCATTGCTTGGCAGGCCACTTGTCATCATCGATACGTAGGGAACGATTGATACGCTTTATCAGTCTTAGCTGGTCATCGCTGTCGAGAATATGAAAATCTTGAACCAGGCCGGCTTCCTGCCAATGGGTACGGAGCAGGCGATGTGCCAAGCCATGGAAAGTGCCAACCCACATGCCACCATGGTGCTGACCAAGCAGTTCATCGATTCGACCTCGCATCTCCCTGGCGGCCTTGTTGGTGAAGGTGACAGCGAGAATGGAAAAAGGTGAGGCTTGTTCTGCCTCAATTAGCCAGGCAATACGGTGAACCAATACGCGAGTCTTTCCGCTACCGGCTCCTGCCAGTACTAGTTGATGGGGGGAGGGGCTGGCGACAGCCTTCCTTTGCTCATCGTTGAGATTGTCGAGTATGTGAGAGACATCCATGGCGCGCTATTCTAACAAAATGTTGGGCGCAGTCGTGGCTAAATCATGCATATCCTGCGAATGGATTAGCTTCCCGTGGGCTTAGAGAAACACCCTCAAGTTTGATAGAATGCTGCGCTTGCATTGATCGTCATGGACGATCTGAAGATATTGGACATAGCCCATGATCGGGCGGGTCCTGTTACAGGAGAAATTTATGTCTGTTCGATCGGACAATATACCGTTCAGCTGGAAAGATCCTTTCCTGATGGAAGAGCAGCTTACAGAAGAAGAGCGCCTGGTTCGCGATACTGCTCGGCAGTATGCTCAGGAGAAGCTTCTGCCCAGAGTGCAGGAAGCCTATCGAAATGAAGAGACAGATCCCGAGATATTTCGGGAAATGGGCGCGCTTGGTCTGCTCGGACCGATGATTGAAGGCTATGGCTGTGCCGGTGTTAACTATGTGTGTTACGGACTGGCGGCTAAGGAAGTGGAAGCAGTCGATTCCGGTTACCGCTCTATGATGAGTGTGCAGTCTAGCCTTGTTATGCATCCAATAGCGGAATTTGGCTCCGAAGATCAGAAGCAGAAGTATCTGCCAAAACTGGCTAGTGGAGAATATATTGGCTGTTTCGGCCTGACCGAGCCTGATCATGGCTCCGACCCTGGCAGTATGAACACTCGTGCCAGAACAGTGGCTGGAGGCTATAGCCTGTCAGGCGCCAAGAACTGGATTACTAATTCACCTATCGCCGATGTGTTCGTGGTGTGGGCCAAAGACGATGATGGCGCTATCCGCGGATTCATTCTCGATAAGGGCATGGACGGGCTCAGTGCGCCGAAGATCGAAGGTAAGTTGGCATTGCGTGCCTCGGTTACAGGTGAAATTGTTATGGATGAAGTTTTCGTACCGGAAGAGAACCTGTTGCCAGGAGCGCGCGGTTTGGCCGGGCCATTTAGTTGTCTGAATTCTGCTCGTCTTGGCATTGCCTGGGGCGCGCTGGGTGCAGCAGAAACTTGTTGGCATACCGCCTTGCAATACACTTTGGATCGCAAACAGTTTGGTCGTCCATTGGCGGCGAATCAACTGATTCAAAAGAAGCTGGCCATCATGCAGACGGATATTTCGCTAGGATTGCAGGGCTGCCTGCAGGCTTGTCGTCTTCGTGATGAAGGCAAACTGGCTCCACCACTTATCTCACTGCTGAAGCGAAATTCTTGCTTGAAGGCGCTGGACGCTGCAAGGGAAGCTCGTGACATGCTGGGCGGAAACGGCATTTCCGATGAATACCCAATCATGCGCCATTCGCAAAACCTTGAGGTGGTTAACACCTATGAAGGAACTCAGGACATACACGCTTTGATTCTGGGTCGCTCTCAGACAGGTATTCAGGCCTTTACTGGAGCTTGAGGATAGGGACAGGAAACTCTTCGGGGTTTTCTGTGGTTTTTTTGTTTAGACCCGCTAACGCATTTGTTTAGACCCGCTAACGCATTTTTCTAGACCCGCTAACGCATTTTTTTAAACCGGCCAACGCATTTTGTTACGACCCGCTAGCGCACCCCTTCGATGAAGTTCGCGTCTCACTATTTTGGATCAGCTTGCTACTCAACTGTTCGTGGAATTCCTATAGATAGTTTAGGAACACTCCAAGAAATATGATGGCACCTACCCAATTATTGTTCAGAAAGGACTTGAAGCAGGGGCCAGGAAGACGATCCCTGATGAGATATTGTTGATAGGCTAACAGTACACTGGCAGCAACTAGTGAAAGATTAAACAAGAATCCCATCTCGAACTGCTTGCCCGCAAGATACATGGAAATAACGAACATGACCTGCAGGCTGGCAATAATTATCTTATCCGCGTCGCCGAACAGTATTGCAGTAGACTTGACCCCTATCTTCAAATCGAATTCTCTATCTGCCATGGCGTATTGGGTATCGTAAGCCACGGTCCAGATCGCATTGGCGATAAACAATAGATAGGCAGCTTGGGGAATAGGGTCTCCGACAGCGGTGAACGCCATCAGTATCCCCCAAGAGAATGCTACTCCCAATACTACCTGGGGAAGATTGGTGAAGCGTTTCATGAACGGATAGATTGCAACAATTACGACGGCGCCAAAGGACAACAAGACGGTTGTCCAATTGGTCATTAGCACTAACAGAAAACCGACAATAGACAGAACCAAAAAACAGGCAAGGGCGTCTCGCTCTGTTAGCGAGCCTACCGCCAACGGTCGTTGTTGAGTCCGGTCGACACGGCCATCGATACCGCTGTCGGCAAAATCGTTGACGCAACATCCCGCCGAGCGCATCACCGCTGTTCCTAATGTAAATATTAGAAATAGACCAAAGCTCGGGAAACCGCCGGAAGCTATCCATAGCGCAATCAACGTTGGCCATAGTAAAAGGAATATTCCCACAGGACGATTAATGCGGGTCAGCTGTGCAATTGCGGGAAGTTTGCCGTAGAAGCCAGGGAATCGAGCTCGAACTCTGTTAGCCAAACGGCTTTGCAATGTCTTCAGGAATTCCATGTCAGGACTTCAATACCTTGTACGGCTGTATTAAATTGGCTCGAGGAGGAGTGCTCGCTAGCATAGAAGACTTTTGCTCTAGAGTAAAAAGCTTGTTGCATTCTTTATGAGAGAAACCGTGAATGAATTGCGTATGTTGAAAAGTAGGACAGAAGAATTGTAGGACAGATAGCTGAATCTCTTCAGCGATTAGACGTTCACGTAGTCGGTGTTATCCCCTAACCAGCGCCAGATAAGAGGGTCGATGATGTCGGGATGTTGACTGAGGATAAGTTCCGAGGCATCGCGAACCTGATCCAGTAAATTTGCATCACGAGTGATGTCGGCAACCTTAAAGCTCATCAAGCCCGTTTGCTGAGTACCAAGAACCTGGCCCGGTCCTCTTAGCTCGAGGTCTTTTTCGGCAATATAAAAGCCGTCGTTGCTTTCTCTCATGACCGAGAGCCTCTGTTGGCCCGCCTTGGATAGAGGTGATTGGTAGAGCAGGATGCAATGGCTCTGCTTCGACCCTCTCCCTACGCGACCACGGAGCTGATGTAGTTGGGCAAGGCCCAGGCGCTCCGGATTCTCAATGACCATAAGACTGGCATTAGGCACGTCTACACCTACTTCGATAACCGTTGTAGCAACCAGTAGTTGTAGCTCTCCGTTCTTGAAAGATTGCATGACTCCCACTTTTTCCTTTGGCTTCATGCGCCCGTGTATTAAGCCTATTCGAATATTGGGAAGAAGCTTACGCAGTTGTTCTTCAGTCACCTCGGCAGCCTGGCACTGCAGAACCTCGGACTCTTCGATCAAGGTGCAAACCCAATAAACCTGACTGTTCTGAGCGCAGGCCTGGGCAATTCTTTCCACCACCTGATCTCGTCGCTCGCTGGAAATTATCGCCGTATTCACCGGCGTTCTACCCGGAGGCAATTCATCGATGATGGAATTGTCCAGATCGGCATAGGCGCTCATAGCAAGTGTTCTTGGGATAGGGGTTGCTGTCATTACCAGTTGGTGGGGATTCAATTTGTGGGTGCCTGCTTTCTCTCTCAGCGACAGGCGCTGGTGAACACCGAAGCGATGTTGCTCATCGATAATGATTAATCCCAGTTTGTGATAAATAACCTCATCCTGAAAAAGAGCATGGGTTCCAATAAGTAGTTGGCATTCCCCTTCTTGTAATGAAGCCAAGATTTGAGCCCTGGCCTTGCCCTTGATCTTCCCGCTGAGCCAACCTACTTGAATTCCCAGAGGTTCAAACCATTGAGTGAAGTTCGCCAGGTGTTGCTCTGCTAGTAATTCGGTAGGTGCCATCAAGGCAACCTGGTAGCCGGCGGAAACGGCTTGAAGAGCGGCTAGCGCAGCGACCACTGTTTTTCCAGAGCCTACATCCCCTTGTAGCAAACGCAACATAGGGCAGACACGAGAGAGGTCGTCAATAATTTCATTACTTACTCTTTGCTGAGCGCCTGTGAGTTTGAAAGGCAGGCTTGCAAGAAAACTAGCGGACAATGAATTTTTCTTTTCAAATTGTGGGGCTATTTGTGTCTCTGAATCATTCTTGAATCGTCGCATGCAGAGGCGGTGTGCCAGTAACTCTTCGAAGGCGAGGCGACTCTGTCCAGGGTTTACTCCCGCACTTAACCAATCCAGTGGCGCATCGATGGGAGGTTTATGAATCAGACGAATAGCATCATTCAATTCATAGAGGCCTAAGCTTGTGCTGAGAGATTCCGGTAGATAGTCGGGCAAACTCAGTTTTTTGTCGCTGTCATTTTCGGGAGTGCTACCACCGAGATAGGTGAGGGCCTGCTGAATTATGTTTCGTAGCCTCGCTTGCTGTAATCCTTCGGTAAGCGGATAAATTGCTGTCAGTGAATCACTAAGAGGTTCGTCTTCTAGATCCGTGCTCACACGATACTCAGGATGATAGATCTCCATACCGTTTCGGCCGCGCCGAACTTCTCCATAACATCTAATCTTCGTGCCGGGTGCGAGAGAGTTTTTCTGTGCTGCGCTGAAATGGAAGAACCGAAGACTGATAAATCCTGAATCGTCGACCAATGTGCAGTGCAGGCTGCGCCGGCGCCCAAACTGAATACTGGAATTAATCACTTCGCCCTGCAGTTGAACAGTCTCTCCTACGCGAGCAGAAGCGATGGTATTTATTCGGGTTCTATCTTCATAACGGAGGGGCAGATGAAACAGAAGGTCTTGAACATTATTTATAGACAGTTGCTGCAGTTTCTTCTGCAACGCCGGACCGACTCCCCTGAGCTGGGTGAGTGGAATCTGACTGAGTTGGGGCTCTGCCTTGTTCAAGTGGTGTTACCTGTCTGGAGGAAGAAACAAGAACAGGCTAATTATATGTGTTTTTATACAGTAGTTCTATAGAGCGAGAACAGCATCCACTTCAACGGAGACATCCTTGGGCAGCGCACTAACTTGAACGGTGGCGCGGGCAGGATAGGGTTCGCTAAAGTACTCAGCCATGATTCCGTTTACAACGGCGAAATCTGCCAGGTCCACTAGATAGATTGTTAGCTTTACTGCGTCATTGAGACTGCTATTTGACGCTTCGGCGACCGCAGACAGGTTCTTGAAAACCTGATGAGTTTGAGCGTCTATGCCGCCTTCACGTATCTCCATTGTCTCGGGTACAAGGGGAATTTGTCCGGAAAGGAATACTAGAGAGCCAGTCTTAACCGCTTGTGAATAGGGGCCGATGGCTGCAGGAGCCGCGTTGGTATGAATGGTCTCTTTATCCGTCATTTCGATCTCCAGGATTCGGGCTTACGTGAGATTGGTTCCAGGGGTGCCTATTGAACTTTTGATGGCCTTACGAACTTTACGACTCTTTACTCGAGTAACTTTGCTCACTGGTTTGATGAGTCGAACTCTCTTCATCACATGTGCCAAGTGGACACGATTTCGTACGTTGACGGAAAGGTTTACGATACTGAATCTCGCGTCTCTCTCAACAGTACTGATTTTTTCTATGTTGGCTTCAGTGCTGGTAATGGTAGTGGCCAGGGTCGCGATGATGCCACGCTGATTCTCCAGTTCGACTCTTAGTTCAACAGAGAATTCGCCCTCAACATCTGGATCCCATCGAACCTGAACACACTTCTCAGGGTTGTCACGAATCTCAGAGATATTATTGCAATCGTCAGTATGAATCACCATGCCGCGACCGGAGCTAATGTGGCCAACAATGGGATCACCAGGTATGGGATGACAACACTTGGCATAGTTCATCACCATGCCTTCGGAGCCGTGAATATCAATCGAGCCTGCATGATCGGATTTTTTCTGTGCTTCATCGGCTGTCAGATCACTATTGGCAGCGAGTCTCTGAGCTATCATGTAGGACATGCGATTTCCAAGCCCTATTTCTTCTAACAACTGTTCCATGGACTTGAGATTAATCTGTTGCAGTACCGCATCAACATTTTCCTGATTGACATTTTCGAGTTGAGTTCCAAAACCAGCCAGCGCCTTAGTAAGCAGGCGTCTGCCGAGAGCTACTGATTCAGATTGCTTCTGGTTCTTAAGGTAGTGACGAATATTACTGCGCGCCTTACCGGTTACTACGAAGCTTAACCAGGCAGGGTTTGGTTGAGTTCCTGGTGCGGTGATGACTTCAACTGTTTGCCCGCTCTGCAGTGGCTCACTCAATGGAGCCAGGCGACGGCTTATTCGGCAGGCAACACAGGAGTTGCCCACGTCGGTATGAATGGCATAGGCAAAATCTACAGCGGTGGAACCGGCGGGTAATTCGAAAATCGTGCCCTTTGGAGTAAACACATAAATTTCGTCCGGGAACAGATCAATCTTCACATTTTCGATAAACTCAAGTGAGTTACCGGCATGCTTCTGTAAATCCAATAAGCCGTTTACCCATTCCCGCGCTCGTATATGAGAGTTGCTTGGCAAGTCGTCGCTGGATTTGTAAAGCCAGTGTGCGGCGATGCCGTTGTTGGCCATAGCCTCCATTTCTTCGGTACGAATCTGAATTTCGATAGGCACTCCGTGCATGCCGAATAGAACAGTGTGCAGAGATTGGTAACCGTTGGCTTTGGGGATAGCGATGTAGTCCTTGAAGCGGCCCGGTACCGGTTTGTAAAGGCTATGGACAGCACCTAGTACGCGATAGCAGGTATCAACTCGATCAACTACTATTCGGAAAGCATACACATCCATTATTTCCGAAAACGACTTGCGCTTGCTGCGCATTTTTTCATAGATGCTGTAGAGGTGCTTTTCACGACCTCTAGTGCGACCGGGTAATCCTTCTCTTTCAAGGCAGGCTTCCAGGGAGGTTTGAATCTTGGAGAGAATTTCTTTTCGATTTCCTCGTACGTTCTTTACTGCGGTTTGAATTCGGCGAGCACGCATGGGATGAAGAGCGGAGAAGCCCAGTTCTTCAAACTCCACTCTTACGGAATTCATGCCCAGTCGATTAGCAATTGGAGCGTAGATGTCCAAAGTTTCCCGGGCAATGCGCCGGCGTTTTTCAGGATTCAGAACTTCGAGGGTTCGCATATTATGTAAGCGATCAGCGATCTTCACCAGAATTACCCGAAGGTCTTTGGCCATGGCCATGGCCATCTTCTGAAAGTTCTCGGCCTGTGCTTCGGCACGGCTGCTGAAAGTAATTTTGTTTAGCTTGCTTACACCGTCCACCAGATCGGCAACGGTATTTCCAAATTGGGATTTAATTGCGGTCTTGGTTATTCCGGTATCTTCGATAACGTCATGCAACATGGCTGCCATCAGAGATTGATGGTCCATGTGCATTTCACCAAGAATTCCGGCAACTGCTAGAGGGTGAGTTACATAGGGCTCGCCACTACGCCGGAACTGACCCTCGTGGGCCTGTTCCGCATAGAAGAATGCACGACGTACGTAATTGACCTGATCTTTTTCGAGATAATCGGATAGTCCAATTGCGAGTGAGTCGATACTGTCTACTGCTGGGACTTGCAAGACACGACTCCTGGACCTTTTCGCCTTAGCTGAAGGCTTTAATTCCTCTACCGAGGGTTCTTATTCCTCAGGTGAGGCCTTCTCTTCCTTAGCTGTTTCTTCTTTTTCTGCAGTAGCGGCTTCGTCATCTGCTGCAGCTTCAACTTCAGCAGGCTTTTCTTCGCCTTCCGTACCTTCGGCTTTTTCGGCAGCCTCAGCATCAACTGCTTCAAATTCTGCTTCGATGTCTACCGCTGGCTTTACAATCAGGATTGAAGCATCAACATGACCATCTGCGATTTCGCGTAAGGCAATAACGGTTGGCTTGTCATTGTCCACTTCTACCATTGGATCTTTACCGCCGGTCTGAAGCTGACGAGCACGCTTACTGGATACCATAACCAGCTCAAAACGGTTATCAACCTTGTCCAAACAATCTTCTACAGTGATTCTAGCCATTACATATATACCTTAATAATCGCCTAAAGCGGTGCTTTGTAAGGCGAATACGCCCAATTGGGGCTTCATTTACGAGGATCGGGGATTTTACTGAATTCCTAGCCAAATTGCATACAATTCTTGGTATTTCAGGAGGGCTAGCTTTGAGTGAGAGTGTCCAGCAGCTGCGAGAGATTGAGCCGTTGAGAGCCTACAGTGAGCTGCCGGCTACGGATTACGGCTCGGATATCCTCCAGTGCAGTATTGAAGTCGTCGTTAACCACAATGAAATCAGCCTCGGCGACATGGGAGATTTCGGCGACAGCCTGATCCATTCTTCGGTTTATAGTCTCGACATCATCCTGACCGCGGCCGGTGAGTCGTGCTTTTAGGGAATCCAAAGAAGGAGGCAAGATAAAGATAGAACAGGCCTCTGGGTGTAGATTTCGGACCTGAGATGCGCCCTGCCAATCAATTTCCAGAATGACGTTGATTCCACTGTCCAGCAGCAGCTTAACTTGAGCTTCGGAAGTGCCGTAGTGGTTTCCGTAGACATCGGCGCTTTCCAAAAAATCGCCCTTGCCAAGCATATCCACATATTTTTCTTTGCTGACGAAATGATAGTTGATGCCATCAATCTCGCCTGGACGCTGTGCTCTGGTGGTATGGGAGATAGAAACAGAGAGCTGTTGATCATGATCTACCAGAGCCTTTACCAGGCTGGTCTTGCCGGCACCGGAGGGGGCGGTAACTATAAAGAGTGTGCCTCTGGGCATTGAAAGATCTCCCTGTGCTTCTAATTAAATCAAATCAGGCTGTGTGTTCGTTATTCGATATTTTGAATTTGTTCGCGCATTTGTTCAATAAGTACTTTTAACTCAACGGCGTTGAGTGTGGTTTCCGCGACGATGGACTTCGAGGAAAGGGTATTAGCTTCTCGATTGAGTTCTTGCATAAGAAAATCCAGCCGTCGACCTTTCTGACCCTTGGCATTCATCACTCTCTCGACTTCATTTAGATGAGAGTGCAATCGGTCCAGTTCTTCGTCCACATCCGCTTTTTGCGCAAGCAATGCGACTTCCTGTTCGAGACGTGTCGATTCGAGTTCGAGGTTCAGGTCATTGACGCGGTCCAGCACATTTTGCTTTTGAGCCGACAGGATATCCGGCATTCTTTCCTTCACCGAACTTACGATTTCCCTGATGGACTTAATCCGCTGGAGAATGAAGCCCTCGAGTTCGGCGCCTTCTCTTTCTCTGGTGGCAATAAGATCATCCAGTGTTGCGGAAAATAATTCCAGCGCCTGTTTTTCGATACTGCTATCGTCTTCTTGCTGATCCTGAATGACACCAGGCCAGCGAAGTATTTCCATGTTATTGAGACTGGATGAGGTTCCCGTTATTTGTTCGATATCAAAATTTGCCTGCACCAGATTTCGGATTAGGCCTCGATCCACCACTATTTCGGAACTGTCGGAGCTGCCGGATTGAAAACGAAGTTGGCACTCTACCTTGCCGCGATTCAGTTTTTTTCTGACAGATTCCCTAACTGCGTTTTCAAGACTACGAAGATTTTCAGGCAGACGTAAGCTGGTTTCCAGATAACGGTGATTCACCGAACGGATTTCCCAGGTTAGGGAGCCCCAGTCCTGATTCAGTTGCTGTCTGGAGAATGCGGTCATACTTGATGTCATTTTTGCTTATCCAAGGTATTGAATGAGGCCATATATTGCTTGCGCTGCTGCGCTTCCAGATAGGATTCTAACCCAAAGCGGATTTATTCGCAGTGAACTCTTTCTTCAACCTTTATCCATCCTTAGTCTAGCCTCTATAAGCTTTCGTGAGCATTTCTTATGAGCAGCTCAGCTCTGTGTTTGACCAAGGCTCTGGGCCGCTCGCTATAAAGAGGAATATCAAGGATAATTTGGCTGACACTCCGACCATCCTATTTGGAAATACTATGACAGACTTTTCTCGCCCCAGCGGTCGCAAAATAGACCAGCTACGGGACATATCAATTACTAGAAATTATACAAAACACGCCGAAGGTTCGGTTCTAATCGCCTTTGGGGATACTAAGGTTCTTTGTAATGCATCGGTGGAAACATCGGTGCCGCGTTTCCTAAAGGGCACGGGTCAGGGTTGGGTCACCGCCGAGTACGGCATGCTACCTCGCTCCACCAATAGTCGCATGGATAGGGAGGCGGCACGTGGGAAACAGACCGGGCGTAGTCTGGAAATTCAAAGACTTATTGGACGATCACTGCGAGCGGCAGTGGATTTGAAGGCTCTGGGAGAACATACCATTAAGGTGGACTGTGACGTGATTCAGGCGGATGGAGGCACCAGAACAGCGTCAATTACAGGAGGTTGTGTTGCTCTGCTTGATGCCGTGAATCATATGCTTGGCAAGAACATGATAAAGAGCAATCCGATTCAACAGCTTATTGCATCTGTTTCCGTTGGTATCTACAAGGGACAAGCTGTTCTCGATCTCGATTATGACGAAGACTCAAATGCAGAAACGGATATGAATATCGTTATGACAGAAGGCGGCGGATTTATCGAACTTCAGGGTACTGGAGAAGACGGTGACTTTAGCCACGCACAACTTTTGGAAATGATAGCTTTGGCGGAGGGTGGAATTACGCATCTCGTCGACTTGCAGAAACAGTCACAGGACTGAGTTATCATTTTCTCTTGAGCGGCTGATAATTGACAGACTAAAGAGGTAAGCATGCAGGAATTTCAATCCAGTTTTCTGAAATATGTAATCGATAATGAAATCCTTCGATTCGGTGAGTTTACTCTGAAGTCAGGGCGGACCAGCCCATATTTTTTTAATGCGGGCCTTTTTAATACCGGAGAGAAGGCTTCTTTTCTTGCGAAGAGTTATGCCGATGCAATTGTGCATGCCGGTATGGAGTTCGATGTAATCTTTGGTCCGGCCTATAAGGGTATTCCTCTTGCAGCAACTACAGCAATGGCATTGGCAAACAAACATAATGTGAATAAGCCTTATTGTTATAACCGTAAGGAAGCCAAAGATCATGGAGAAGGTGGTTCGATAGTCGGCGCAGAATTGGAAGGTGATGTGATGATCATCGACGATGTGATTACCGCCGGCACAGCCATTCGCGAAGCCGTTCAGATTTTGACAGATAATGGCGCTAAGCTCTCAGGAATTGCTGTTGCCATGGACAGGCAGGAAAAAGGCACTGGAGAGCTATCTGCTATTCAAGAAATTGAGCAATCCTACCAAATAACAGTTGTTAGCATTATCGACCTACAGAATATTATTGATTATCTTTCCAACACAAATGATGCAGAACTGGAGAAACATTTAGATAGTGTGGCAGCCTATCGCAAAGAGTACGGCGTCTAGCTTTGCTGAGACCTTAAACCTAATCAGAAATACTCAGATCATCAATAGCGGAGACATTTGTTTCTTCAGCGGAAGGAACAGAGTAAGGAGCAAGCATATTTCTTCTAATATACTCCCACTGCACATTCCAGTTTTCTATCGGTGAGTCCTTGAATTCGCTGCGAACAAACTGCAACAGACGACCTTCGCAATGAGCTAATAGGAGATTGGCCAATATAGCAGGCGAGATGGTGGTCTTCATACTCTCTCTGATCTGGGCTTCTCTGAGTACTTGCTTGAGCTGCGCCTCGAGCCGACCATAAAACTGTGCGATGCGTTCGCGAAGTCGACCGGTTTCGCCGGCCAATGCATCTCCAGTTAACAAGCGGGTCATTCCAGGATTCTTGTCGCAGAATGTGAGTAGCAACAACATGATATTGTGGCAACGCATTTCCGCTGTTTGCTCTTCACTCAAAATTCGGGTGATACGAGCGAACAGGGTGTCTTCAATGAATTTGATAAGCCCTTCAAACATTCTGGCTTTGCTGGGGAAATGTCGATAGAGCGCAGCCTCGGATACACCAACTTCTTTGGCTAACGCAGCTGTAGTGATGCGTTCTCCGGGTGATGCTTCGAGCATACGTGCCAGAGCTTGGAGGATTTGGTCCTTTCGGGAAACCTTAGCTACCTTTTCCATATCTGTCACTTAGCCTTTATCCAGTCCGTTCTGAGTTATTAGAGTACCTACACCTTCGTCGGTGAAGATCTCGAGAAGAACAGCGTGTTCGACCCTGCCGTCGACGATGGTCGCGCTCTGAACGCCAGCTTTCACTGCATTCAACGCACACTCAACCTTGGGCAACATGCCCCCATGTATGACTTTATCGGCAATTAACGTGTCAACTTGCTTGGTGCTTAGGCCGGTGAGGATTTTTCCTTGCTGATCCTGAACTCCGGCAATATTTGTTAGCAAAATCAGCTTTTCCGCGCCGAGCACGCTGGCCACTTCGCCAGCTACAGAATCCGCATTGATATTGTAGCTGGCACCGTTTTTATCGGTGCCTATGGGAGCGATGACGGGAATAAAGTCACTGTTAATCATGAGGTCGAGGATTTCGGTATTTATGGAGGCAACTTCGCCTACTTGACCGATATCCAGCCCTGCATCGCCTACATGGTCGCCCTTTTTCTTGATCCGTAGCTTCTTGGCCCGAATAAGATTTCCATCTTTGCCACTCACACCGACAGCCTTACCCTGATTCTTGTTAAGCAAGGTAACGATTTCCTTATTTACCAGACCGCCCAAGACCATTTCCACAACGTCCATGGTTTGATCATCGGTGACACGCATGCCATCAACGAAGCTTGATTCGATGTTGAGTTTTTCAAGCAAACTACCAATCTGAGGACCGCCGCCATGAACCACGATGGGATTTATGCCAACCAGTTTCATTAGCACGATGTCACGGGCGAAGCTCTGTTTGAGGTCTTCATCCACCATGGCATTGCCGCCGTATTTCACGACAATTGTTTTGCCAGTGAATTTTTGAATGTAGGGAAGGGACTCAGTAAGAACCTTTGCTACGTTTTTTGCTTTATCAATCGTTAATGACATGCTTTTGATATCCGAAAATTCTTGTTGGCAGAAAAGCCAGTTGAGAGACGTCTAAAAATTCGCCTCAATGGTTTTATCTGCATTCCTAATTAGAGCTTTAAACTCAGACTCAATTTGTTGCAATCTCTCTTCGCTATCCGCTTCAAACCGAAGCAATAGTGCCGGGCTTGTGTTGGAAGCGCGAATCAGCCCCCAGCCGTCTTTATATTCAACTCTCAAACCATCGAGAGTAACCAGATTAGCGCCATCAAATTTTGCAGAAGCAATAATTTTTTCCATGGTAGAAAATTTTCGTTCGTCTGAAATTGCCACTTTTATTTCTGGTGTGCTGAACGGAATGGCCAGTTTCGAAAATATTTTCTGTGACGACTCATTCGAGCGGCCAATTAATTCCAATACTCGAGCAGCGCTATAGAGACCGTCATCAAAACCATACCAGCGATCTTTTATAAATATATGCGCCGCAAACTCCCCGCCAAGAGGAGCGTTAGTCTCCTGCATTTTCTGTTTCATGAAAGAATGACCGGAGCGATGCATTACAGCCTTGCCGCCTTTCTCTGAAATTAATTCCGCAAGTTTATTGCTGCACTTCACATCATAAATGATTGCCGCATTCGGATATCTCGGCACAATGTCGTATACCAGTAACATTAAAATCTGATTAGCATCGATGAATGCGCCGGTGTTGGATACAAGGCCGAGCCTGTCGCCGTCACCATCGAATGCCACGCCTATATCTGCCCCCTGTTTAATGACTTCATCAGACAGCGCTCGCAGATTTTCCGGAACAGTAGGGTCAGGGTGATGATTAGGGAAACTACCATCTACATCGCAGTAGAGAGGAATTACTTCGCATCCCAATTCTTCAAACAATCCAGGGGCAATATCTCCGGCAACCGCATTGCCACAGTCGACGACTATTTTTAGCGGTTGTTGTATTTCGATTCGTGAACACACATCAGCAATATATGCAGGTGTAATATCCAGCTCATTATATACACCGACTCCACTTACTATTCGTGCCTGCTCGATTCGGGTTTTGATGTCCTGAATTTTATTTTCAGCAAGGCAACTGTGCTTGAAGACAATCTTGAGGCCATTATAGTTTGAAGGATTATGGCTGGCGGTGAGCATAACGCCAGAATCAAAATCAGTAGTATGGCTTGCGTGATAAAGCATAGGCGTGGTGATTTGCCCCAAGTTAACTACATTACAGCCTGTACTGAGTATGCCGTCGATAAGAGCTTTGGATAATGAAGGGCTTGAAAGTCTGCCATCATATCCAAGTAACAGAGTGTCTATGCCATTGGTCAGAGCTTCGCTGGCAATACCCTGACCTATCATTCTAATAGTTGAGCTATCTAGTTGCTCGTCTACCACGCCTCGAATATCGTAGGCGCGAAAAATTGATGCCGGAATTTTAGTGTTTTTTCCGGTGTTTCGTTCAATAGCTTGAGTTTGTGTTTCCAGCATTTTTATTCGCGCTCGACTTAGCCCATTGTGAAACAGGGCAGAGTAAGTCTATTTCAATCGTTCTGAAATTAGCTGCAACATCTCTCTGGCAACTACATTCTTATTAGCAGTAGGCAACTCGGTATCACCGTCTGTGCTTATAGCAGTGACAGAAATTGAATCGCTGTTAAATGTCTCGGTGGCATTGTTAGCAAACAGCAAGTCCAGCTTCTTCTTCTCAAGCTTGCCTCGGCCATTCTCCACAATGTCATTTGTCTCTGCCGCAAAGCCTACAACCAGGGGTCTATTCTCCAGCGCTGCAACTTCGCTAATAATGTCGGGGTTCTTAACTAGAGCCAGAGTCATCTCCTGATCTGACTTTTTAATCTTTTGCTGCTGTTCGGACTCGGGTCGATAGTCGGCTACTGCCGCAACCCCAATAAAAACGTCGGCCGAATCCATGTTGTCCATGGTGGCTTTCAGCATGTCTCTCGCACTGATTACATCAACGCGAGTTACCCGATCCGGTGTTGGTAGGTTGACCGGTCCGCTAATAAGAGTGACTCGGGCACCAGCGGCTGCAGCCTCGGCGGCCAGAGCGTAAGCCATTTTTCCAGAGCTGTGGTTGCTGATGAAACGGACTGGGTCCAATGCTTCTCGAGTAGGACCGCCGGTAATTACACAATGCTTTCCCGCGAGAGCGCCGCTCTCAAACATGTCAGCCGACAAGCGCAACAGTATCTCTGGTTCCAGCATTCGACCAGGACCGATATCACCACAGGCTTGTTCGCCTTCGGCGGGCCCATAAATTTGGTAGTGCCTGTTCTTCAGAGTTTGTAGATTGTCCTGAGTACTGTCATCTCCCCACATGGCCTGATTCATGGCAGGCGCAATGGCCATATGGCATGAACTGGCGAGTACCACAGTGCTTAGGATGTCATCTGCTTCGCCATTGGCGAGACGGGCGATAAAATCCGCAGTAGCCGGGGCGATTAAAATCATATCTGCCCAGCGAGCCAATTCGATATGGCCCATGGCAGCTTCCGCCTCTGTGTCCAGCAGATCCAAATGAACTCGATTGCCAGTAAGAGCCTGCATTGTTAGGGGTGTTACGAATTCTGTGGCGGCACGGGTCATGACAACACGCACCTCGGCACCTGCCTTGATAAAGAGGCGACTTAGTTCGGCACATTTGTAGGCAGCGATGCCTCCAGTGATGCCTAGCAGAATGCGTTTGTTAGTGAGGCTTAACATGGAAACACTTGTAAACAGGGACTTAAAGGGATGGCTAGACTATCAGCTCGTGAAAATATTCGCAATTTCCCGACAAAGTACGAGAAATGTCTATTACGGTCTAAGCTTGAACAAGAGCTTATCTTTCAGGTCTGCAATATAGCTGAAACACGCTCAACAGACCGAATTGAAGGACAGCAATGATGACTATAAGCAGTTGGCCTAAATCCGAGCGACCACGGGAAAAGCTGAGAGAGCATGGAGCATCTACATTGAGTGACGCCGAGCTGCTGGCGGTTTTTCTACAAACGGGCTGTCGCGGCAAGACTGCTCTGGACCTGGCTCGGGACATGATTAGGCAATTTGAAGGTCTGGTGGGTATTTTGGGAGCCACCGAAGAGGACCTTTGCAGCTGTCAGGGCGTGGGTAAGGAGAAAGCAGCTCGCTTTGCAGCAATGAAGGAACTGGCCCAACGTCATATGTTGGAGCAGATAAAGTCCAAGGATGTTCTAAATAGCTCTAAGGCTACCCGTGACTACCTTCGAGCGAAGTTCAGAGATTGTCGGAGCGAGGTGTTTAGCTGCCTGTTTCTGAACAGCCAGCACCACGTGGTGAAGCTGGAAGAGCTATTTCAAGGCACTATAGACGGGGCGGCGGTCTATCCTCGAGAGGTGGTCAGGCGTTGCCTATATCATAATGCCGCCGCGGTTATTCTGGCTCATAATCACCCCTCTGGGGTAGCTGAGCCCAGTCAGGCCGACATCGCAATTACCAAAAAACTGAAGACGGCATTGGCTACCATTGAGGTGCGAGTGCTTGATCATCTGGTTATTGGTAATTCAATGGTAGTTTCGTTCGCCGAAAGAGGCTTGATATAGGCGCCAGATATAAGTACGAGGAATGAATGCCATTTATCGGTCTATCTGCGTATTACCTTGCTATTGAGAGGACGTTTTGGTATAAAACGCAGCTCTTTTTTGACCCTGGTTTCGAACTGTGGCCAGGAAGTTCAAAAACACGACTATATTCATTTAATTTAGAGAAAGACGAGGCAGCAACATGTCCAGGGTTTGCATGGTAACGGGCAAGAAACCGATTTCGGGAAACAATGTTTCTCACGCTAACAATAGAACCAGACGTCGGTTTTCACCAAATCTTCAAAGCCACAGGTTTTGGGTTGAGTCTGAAAAGCGCTTTGTGAAACTGAAAGTTTCTACAAAAGGTATGCGCATCATTGATAAGCGTGGCATCGATGCCGTGCTTGAAGAAATTCGTGGCAACGGCGTTCGCGTTTAATTGCTCTTAGATAGAGGCGGAAAATATTATGAGAGATTTGATAAAGCTGGTTTCGAGTGCCAAGACAGGCCACTACTACACCACAGACAAGAATAAGCGCACTATGCCGGACAAGATGGAAATCAAAAAATTTGATCCTGTTGTTCGCAAGCACGTGATCTACAAAGAATCCAAGATCAAGTAAGATTCTTTAAAGCAGAATAGAAAAAGCCGGTATCTCCTGAAGAGATACCGGCTTTTTTGTGCCTGCTCTATTCTACCTGTGTTTCAGTAGAGAAAGATGGCAGGAAAATAGGCCGAAACGAATAGGCTCTATCTACTTCCCTCGACTAAGCTGTTTTGTCAGCTTCTCAACCGCTGCTCGTAGTTTAGGATCATCCGCCAATTCCTTCCTGAGCTTCCCTACCGTAGTTGAAACTGTACCGTATCGCTGTAACTTGAAAAGCTTGGCAATGGACTGCAGTGTCAGCGCAGACAATTCCTGACACAAGTACATAGCGACCCAACGAGGAACATTTTTAGACCCGGGGCCTCGAGCTGCTTTGTAGATGCTTGTTTCGCTAACCTTAAACTGTTTCGCAACTGCCGCAATGATCTGCTTACAGGAAGGGCGCCATTTTGCATTGGCTCCGCGAGATACACCTCTGGCTGAAGTAGCTGACTTTTTGCGCTGAGATGCTTTTCGAAATTTTTCATTACCCATTATGGAAGACAGGTTCTTCTTCCCGTAGAAATGAGCTAGTTCCTCATTTACTCCCTGTGCAACATATTTTTTATAAGCCGCTGGGCGTTTTGCCGCGGGGCATCGTAACTGCTTAAGGGTCTCGTCACGATTGAACCAGGCAGGGGGCTTGGCCTTGTGAGTGAAGTTAGTATAGCTGGACCATGGATAGCTATTGAGTTCGGAGGCTTTTACCAGGGAATGAATATAGCTGGAAAGCGGAAGCAGATAATTTTCTGCCTGAACCAGCACGGCCTTGTACCTTCCGCGAAACAGCGAGCCTTCTGTTTTTTTCATGCGCTGGTAATTCTGAGTATATAGGCCATCAACCTGGCGCATAAAGCGGCTGAGGTTTCCTTCTGGTGTCTTTACCACGAGATGATACTGATCCCGCAATAGACAGAATGCGTGCACCTCTACATTAAGCCGTGCGCAGGTATCCTCAAGGCCTTCAAGAAAAGCTTCAAAGTACTTTGCGGATGGGAATGCTCGCTGACTATCTGAGGAAAAGTTTGACACGTGATACATAGCGTCGGGGTATTCAATGCGTAATGGTCTGGCCATGATGTATTCTCTACTGTTTTGTGTTTATTTTTGTTTGTAGATCTATTGAGCTTTTTTGAATTCCATTTAATAGAACATAGGCTCGAATAGAATTAGAGCTGACCCTTTACAGCTCCTTGTCTATAATTATCTTAATTGCCGAATGAGGTCAACTTTAAGCGAAGAGAAGGCATGGTTTTATTTCGAGAAACAGACGCAAATTGACTTTGTCGACAATGTGTCACTGTGAGTACAAGGAAGAGGAGAATTTAACCGTTCGTTTCAATGTGAAGCTAACTTTTGGACACTGATTTCGCCAACGCAGTTTTTCGAACGGAACCAAGAGCGGTTTGCTGCAGTTTATTTTCAATCAGGAACGAGTAGCGCTTACTACAACTCGCTTGGGCGCGGGCAAACCTTCTATAGTCAATTTAGGATTGGAAGGGTCCAAGGAATCAGCCAAAGTGTCGAAAGGCATCCATTCGGTCTTTCTCTGCTCATCGGTGGTGGTTACAGATTCATCTATTACACGGACATTACTGAAGCCGCATCGGGTGAGCCATTGAGTCAAGGTGTCGATGCTGGGAAGAAACCATACGTTGGACATGCGCGCGTACTTATCATCTGGTGTCAGGCTGTAACCGGTTCCTCCATCGACATAGAGTGTCTCCAGAATTAACTCTCCACCTGGGCGTAGGCATTCTTTGAGTTGCACTAGATGATCGATAGGTGAGCGGCGATGATAGATGACACCCATGGAAAACACTGTGTCGAAACACTGCAGCCTCTGTGGAGCCTGCTCAAGGGTCAGAGGCAGCACATACGACGGAAGTGTTGACGCGAAATGGTGTAAGAGCCAGGCTTGTGCCACATAGGCAATATGAGGATCGAGGCCTATTACCAAATCTGCGCCGGCTTCCAGCATACGATATCCGTAATAGCCATTACCACAACCCACATCGAGGACCTGTCGACCTTGCAGGGAAGAAATTTCCCCCTGGAGTCGCTGCCATTTGAGATTGCAGCGCCATTCACAATCCAGATCGATACCAAAGAGATTGAAAGGTCCTTTCCGCCAAGGAATAAATTCCTGAAGAGATTGACGCAGTTTAAGCTGAGTATCTGGGTCACAATCAGTATCGCTGCCTAGCTGTACTATTTCTCCCAGGTTCAGGCTACCAGCCTCGATAGAAGGCAGCTCAGCTAGCAAGCGGCGCCACCGGGCAAAATCGCCGTGCTTAATCTGCTGCAAATACTCTTCTTCGAGAAAAGGACTGAGTGCCTCGAGGGCTGTGCCCTCAATTCGGGTCTTTAGTGCTTGGAAATTCATCTTGAGGGCCCCGTCAGTCTTTTTTGAACGCGACTTGTTTGAATGCAACCATGGAGGCAAAGTTGAAGCACTGGAACCAGACATCCACCGCGTCGAAGCCGATTGTATCCAGTCGCGAGCGATGTGCTTCCAAAGTTTCAGGCAGCAAAACGTTTTCAAGTGCCGCCCGCTTCTGACTAATCTCTAATTTGCTGTAGCCCATGCTTTCTTTAAAGCTGTGGTACATCTCAATAAATAGCTCATTCATCATTATGTCAGGAAATTGAATCTTCTCGGAAATTATCAAGATTCCGCCCGGTAACATGGCTTGATAAATATTCTGCAGCAATGCCTTACGCTGCTCGAGAGGGATGAATTGCAAGGTGAAGTTCAATACAACGACAGATGCTCTCTCTATTGGAATTTCCAGAACGTCACCATGCCTGCATTGTATGAAGGGGGGTCGTATCGGCAAGGAAGCAAGCTTTGCCTCGAATTTGTCCACCATAGCTTGCGAGTTATCTACGGCAATTATTTGATAGTTTTCACAGGATATTCGATTTGCCATTGCAAGAGAGGCAGCTCCGAGACTGCTGCCAAGATCATAGATATTGCTTTGCGCCTGACAGTACTTTTCTGCAAGCTCTCCAATCATGGCGATAATAGTGCTGTAGCCGGGGACAGAACGATTGATCATGTCTTCGAAGACCTGTGCTACCTGTTCATCGAAGATGAAATCGCCAGGCAATTTGCTGCCTGCGAATATCCGATCCTTTTCCAGCTCTAATTCTGATTTCGTCATCTTGTGTAGTTTCTCGTTCTGGCTCGCGACCTTGGTGCACGGTACAGCATAGTAGCTCGAGTAATCCATTTTCCTGTTGTGTACAGCGGAGGATTGACCTATTTTACCTTGATCTTGAAAGCTATGTTCTCGAAATTCTTATTCTGAAACTAGCGCTTTGAAACCTGTGCTTTAAAATCAATGTATAAAGACAATCGTTTCAAAGCCCTTGTTTATAGAATTTACGTACTCTGTATTATCCGGTAATCCATGTCACATTCAAATGACAATGCATCACCACTGTTGATTCAACATCTGGAGTTGTTCAAGTGTCTACCGACGAGTCAAGCAGTGCTTGATTTGGCTTGCGGTTATGGTAGAAACGGAATATTTCTTCTGAACAATAATGTTCCTGTGATATTTGCAGATAATAGTAGGTCGGCATTGGATGCAATCGCAGAAAAGCTTAAAGATTTTGATCAGGATCTTGAAAGTGGCGAAGCTGAATTCAAGAGAGCTGATTCTAAGCGGGCAGAGTACTGGGAAGTTGATTTGGAGCGGGGTGAGCAGGACCCATTAGCTGGCAGAACGTTTGCAGGGGTCATGGTTTTTAACTATCTTCACCGACCGCTGATGGAAGCGATCAAGAAGGCAATTATTCCAGGTGGATTGATAATTTATGAAACATTCACCGAGGAGCAAAGTCAGTTTGGCAGGCCCAGCAACCCTGATTATTTATTGAAACCAAAAGAATTAGAGTACTCGTTCCGAGATTGGGATATATTGCACAGCTCCGAAGGTCATAAGCAAAATCCGGAAAGAGCAGTTGCCAGTATTGTGGCGAGAAAATCGAGCAATGATTCAAGAATTGATTAGAGAACTACTAGTTAGAGAAATATGAGCAAATCTAAAATTATCCCCCTGAATTTCGGCTTTCGGGGCAAACCAGTGTCCCGTCCCTTTGAGTGTGAGATCTTGAGAAGTAAGCGCAAGACTCTTGCCTTGTATATCAAGCATAGGAAGGTTGAAGTTCGCTGCCCAAGCAGAGCTTCAAAAGCAGAAATAGAAGAATTCATTTCTAGCAATCGCCAGTGGATCGAAAAGCGGCTGTACGAAGAGTCTCTAAGGGATAAGGAATTATTGCGCATCGAAAAGGGCGGGAAGATTTTCTATCGGGCGCGGGAACGAACAATTGAGTTTAAGGAAGGTCGCAAGGCAAGAATCCTGATCAATGGCGACAAGTTCATTATTCAGGGGCATAAACTCACCGCAGCCAAGGCCAAAATTCAGGTAGAAGATTTTCTGATAGATAAAGCCAGCGAATATATCCTCCCGCGAGCCCATGCTCTAGCAAGACATATGGGTGTGGATCATAAGATCAATGAAATTAAATTGAGAAAGACCAAGACCAAATGGGGACACTGCACCTCGCAGGGAAACCTTCAGTACAATTGGCTGATCATGTTGGCACCCTATAGCATCATCGATTACATGATCACTCATGAAGTCTGCCATCTCGTACACATGGATCATTCGAAGAATTTCTGGAACCTGGTGGACTCGATCTGTCCAAACAGCGAAACCTATATCCAGTGGTTAAAGGACCATGAGCATCGCTTCTCATTCTGAGAGCCTTCTCTGACTAACTAGTTCGGGCCAGGACTATCTCTCTTGAGCCATTCTTAATCAGAACTTTTTCTTGCCAAAACACGGCTGAACAACAAATCCCAAACACCATGGCCTAGACGTTTGCCGCGATTTTCAAATTTCGTGTCTGGCCGATTTGCGTTCTTCCAATAGTTTTGCTTTCCATTGCTATTAGTCAGTTCCTCGATGCCTTCCAATACTTCCATCATGTGTTCAGCATAGGCCTGAACATCTGTCGCCATGTGGATTTCTGCTCCAGGCTTAAGCTTTGGCAGTAAAGATACAATAAATTCTGTTTGTACCAGCCTGCGTTTATTGTGACGCTTCTTCGGCCAGGGGTCAGGAAAATAGATCTGCAGTCTGTCGACAGTGCCGTCTACAATGCAAAATTCAAATACTTCCTTGGCGTCATGGCAGATTACCTTCAAATTCGACACATTGTTCTCTGCAATGCCATGGAGCAACTTGCCTACCCCCGGTCGATGTACTTCGATACCAATATAGTTATTACCAGGGTTTGCTATGGCCATTTCCAGAAGGGAATCACCCATTCCAAAACCGATTTCAATAACCAGCTTGCCGGGCTTGTGGAATAGTTTTTGAAAATCCAGTAAGTCTTTCTGGAAATCGATTACATAGTCTTGCCAGTGCTGATCGATGGCTTTTCGTTGGGAACCGGTTAGCCTTCCGGAACGGATGACATAGCTTCGAATAGGGCGCTTGTTTTCTACTTCAGGAGTACTAGTCAAAATGTAGTGTTCCGAGTTGAGGTGCTAACTGCCTGTTTCAATAGTAGCCATGGCCCAAACAAGGCATCCCCAGGCTGCGAGGAATGCGACGCCTCCCAGAGGGGTAATCGCGCCTAACCAGCGTATTCCACTGAGGCTAAGAACATAGAGGCTGCCTGAAAATAATATGATACCCACCATGAATAGATAGCCACTGATCTTTAGCAAATTCACATTTGGGAAATTGAGCGCTAATAGCCCCACTCCGAATAAGGCCAGGGAGTGATACATGTGATACTGCACACCGGTTTGAAAGGTAGTCAGTAATTCAGGGCTGATTCTCTCGCGTAAGGCGTGAGCGGCAAAAGCGCCAAGCGATACGGCGAGAAAACCGTTTATGCCTGCGAGTGTGATAAATAGTTTAAACATAGCTGCTGCATTGTGGAGGTGACGTGGGGAGGATTCAAGTTCCGTCTGATAGTTTCCTTGAATCTAAGGCAAAAAAAAGCCGCGAAGTTTTTCCTTCCGCGGCTTTTCGATTATCTATAATTAGGCTTCCATCTTTGCCTTGATCTTGTTCATGGCATTTTTCTCAAGTTGGCGAATGCGTTCGGCAGAAATACCATACTTGTCGGCCAATTCATGAAGAGTGGCCTTGTCGTCGGTTAACCAGCGACTGTTTAGAATATCCTTGCTGCGATCATCCAGGTCAGACATGGCAAGATGAAGACTGGAGCTAGTCATTTCATCCCACTCGGTTTCTTCCACCATGCTGGCAGTGTCAGAATTCTGATCTTCGAGATAGTAGGCAGGTGAACGATAGGCAGTTTCGTCATCACTATCTGGTTCTGCATCGAAGGCAGTGTCATAAGATGCCATACGACCTTCCATCTGTTGTACGACTTTTGCATCGACACCCAGATCTGCAGCTACCGCTTCGGTCTCTGCAGCGTTTAACCAACCCAGTCTCTTCTTGGAGCTGCGTAAGTTAAAGAATAATTTACGTTGAGCCTTGGTAGTGGCGATCTTAACAATTCGCCAGTTACGCAGAATGTACTCGTGCATCTCGGCTTTGATCCAGTGCACTGCAAATGAAACCAATCGCACACCCACTTCAGGGTTGAATCGCTTGACTGCTTTCATCAAGCCTACGTTACCTTCCTGAATTAGATCAGCCTGAGACAGCCCGTAGCCGGAATAGGTTTTAGCCATGTGTACAACAAAGCGAAGATGAGCAAGCACCAGTTGGCGTGCGGCATCAACGTCGTCGTTGTAGTAATACTGTTTGGCAAGCTCGAGCTCCTGCTCTGGCGTCAGCACAGCAATGCTGTTAACTGATGTCATGTAAGCAGTTAAATCGCGACCCGGCGTTGTTGGATCGAATGCTTGTAAACTTTTATTCATGTTCATGGCTTCTAAAATTTCCAAAACGAAAAGTGATGTAGTTTCTTTATCCTGGCTTGGGATTTCTTCTCAAACCAAAGACCATTCTAGCAGTTTTGCCCCGATTTCGCCATTCTGGCAGCCCGTAAACATTGGGCTCTAACGAGGCTTCCACTTAAAGTGTCTCATGGTCAAACGAAAAGCACATTGACCCAATTAAAACGTCGGGCCAAATTTTCGCTTTTCAAGGGCTGAACAAGAGATATTTCCGGCTTATTCGCCTGAAGTGATAGAAATCACAATATCAGCAACAAAAAGTGTCAGGGATCAATAGCCCTGATATTAGCCAGGCTCACCATCAGAGCGGATATCCAGGCGGAAATTCCTCCACAAAGCACCAGAGCGATGGCGGGTAAAACACCGAAACCCTGCAATTGAAAGCTTCCTTCATAGAGGCTGAGCAAATTCTGTAGGCTAGAATTAAATATAATTAAAACAATAAGTTGAAGGATGCAGGCTAGTACTCCGCCGGCCAGGCCAAAGAAGAGGCCGCTGTAGAGAAAAGGCCTGGCAATGAACATATCTGTTCCACCCACCAACTTGATTACGCGGATTTCGTTGCGGCGGTTCTCGATAGCGAGTTTTATGGTATTGCCAACGATGAAGAAAAGACCCAGTACTACAATCACCATAAGCAACTGGGCAACTATCACGATAAAGTCTGAAATTGCCGCTAGCCTTTGTAGCCAGCGATTATCCAGCTGAACGAAACTAACTTCCTCTATGGCTTCCAGCTCCGAAACCAGGGAGTCCAAGGCACCCGGCGAGATATCTGAGGGGCTTATCACAATGGAGGCTGGAAGCGGGTTAGAGGCCAAATCCCCCAACAGCTGATCGAAGCCTGATGCGCTGCTGAATTCCTCCAGTGCTTGCCCTGAAGTTATGAATTCCACGGTAGTTGTGGACTCGAGCGTAAGTAAGCCATCACTAACTTCTCGGCCTCTATCATTTGGGACATCATCTTCAAGGTAGGCAGTGATCTGAGCCTGGCTTTCAAAATTATTCAGCGCAGCAGTAATGTTGCCGTTCAGAGCGAATAACAGAGCAGGCAACAGCAGGGCCACAGCGATGACAAAAGTGGTCATGGCGCTGGAGGCAGGGGACTCTGCCATTCTTTTCAAGCTGTTCTTTGCCGTCTTGCGATGAATTTGTAGGCGTTTGGAGAAAGAAGACTGCTCATTGCCTCGAGATCTTGGAGGCTGCTTACGCCGGCTCTTTGCTTGTTGGGTCGGATTTCTTTTAGGAGAGCTCATAATTATGCCCCGCCTGGAATATCAGAAATCAGTTTACCGTCGTCCAGTGTCAAAATGCGGTAATTCAGTTTTTCTATAAGCGCGGTGTCATGGCTGGCAACCAGCAGGCTGACACCAACACTCTTGAATTGCTCGAATACAGCCATGACCTCTGCTGATAATTCGGGATCCAAATTTCCGGTTGGCTCATCTGCGAGTATGATGCTCGGCCGGTTAACTACTGCTCGCGCGATTCCCACTCGTTGTTGTTCGCCACCGGAGAGGGATTCAGGATTGCTTCGTTCTTTTTTAAGCAAACCGACTTTATCCAGAGCGGCACGTACACGCCTTCGCGATTCGCTAGCTTGAAAACCACAGATCTCTAATGGCAAGGCAACATTGTCGAAGACTGATCGATCATAGAGCAGCTGATGGTCCTGAAAAACTGTACCGATCTGTCTTCGGTGGAAGGGAATTTTTGCTCTGCTTAATTTGCCAAGGTTTACGCCATTGGCAATTAGCTGACCGGAACTTGGTTCTTCCATTGCCAGGATTAATTTGAGTAGTGTGCTTTTTCCCGCGCCAGAATGACCATTGATGAATGCCAACTCGCCCTTACCAATTTCAAAGCTGATATTGGAGAGAGCCTCTTCGCCATCGCTATATCTTTTGCTGACCTTGTCGAAAGTGATCATTCTGCAAACAGTGCGTCTACAAATTCTTGGGCATTGAATGGTCGCAGGTCATCAATCTGTTCACCTATACCGATGAATCGAATTGGTAAGGACAGGCGTTTTGCGATTGCAAAAACCACTCCGCCTTTTGCGGTTCCATCGAGTTTGGTTAGAGCGATTCCGGAAAGATTGGTGGCTCGGTGAAAGCTCTCTGCCTGACTAAGGGCATTCTGTCCCGTGGTTGCGTCAAGTACGAGAAGAATCTCGTCTGGCAGACGTTCATCCTGTTTTTTTAGCACGCGAACAATCTTCTCAAGCTCATTCATCAAGTTATCTTTTGTGTGAAGACGGCCTGCTGTGTCGGCAATTAGTATATCGAACTGCCTTGCCTTGGCTGATTGATAGGCGTCAAAAATCACTGAGGCACTATCTGAACCTGTTGCCTGGGCCACCACGGGCACATCGTTGCGGTCGCCCCAAACCTGAAGTTGTTCTACTGCCGCTGCACGGAAGGTATCCCCGGCGGCCAGCATTACCTTCTTCCCTTGATTCTGAAATTGCTTGGCAAGCTTTCCAATTGAAGTAGTTTTACCTACGCCATTGACTCCAACCATTAGGATAACGAAGGGCTTATCCGTGCCTTCAGTTTGCAGGGGTATGTCACAGGGCTGGAGAATCTGCATCAATTCCTGTCGCAGCCCTGCCATGAATTCAGCAGGCTCGGACAGTTGTTTGCGGCTCAGTTTCTGTCTTAGATTATCGACGACCTGATCTGTTGCCTCCAAGCCAAGATCGGCTGACAGCAATTGAGTTTCAATATCCTCCAGCAGATTAGCGTCAATGGTTTTCTCGCCCAACACCAAATTACCGAGGCCATCACCGAGTTTGTCACGGGTTCGGCTTAGGCCGGATTTGAGTCGAGAAAAGAAACCGGTTTGAGCGGGGCTATCGTCAGCGGGCTCGCTTGTTTCGGGGTCTTGCGACTGTACTTCTGGGGAGGAGTTCTCTTTTTCCGGGCTCGACTCCTGGCTCAGATCTTTCTCTTTTGTATCTTCTTGTTTCTTATCTTTGTGTTTCTTACCGAAGCTAAACATAATTCAAGGAACTCGTTTGTGACATATTAATATATGGTTAAAGACAGTAAGAAGATGCAAATAGTCGTAATGGGTATTGGTATGGGGTCGCTATGCTACCACTAGATGGGGAACGGTTATAGAACGAAACTGGATTGAGAATATGAAGGCAATGGCAGCCATTCATTGATACGTGGGTTTGATAGAGCGCTTTGATAGATCGAATAGGACATGGAATTCCGTGTATGGCAGACAAGGCTTTGGTACCCTGCGATCTATTTTCTAGAATAAGAGTGTTTGATAAACGCAGACGGCATGGACAGATCACAATCAAAAAACCGAAATAAGCTTCGAATAATCGGCGGAGACCTTAAACGTAGTCGGCTGGATTTTCCAGATCTTCCTGGCCTGCGACCCACGCCAGACAGAATCAGAGAAACTCTGTTTAACTGGTTGCAGGATGACATCATTGGGGCCGACTGCCTCGATTTGTTCGCTGGAAGTGGAGCCTTGGGTTTTGAGGCAATATCGCGAGGTGCCGAGCAGGTTTATTTTATTGAAAAATCGAGTGTAGCTACGGATGCTATTAAGAGTAACCTCGAGAGGTTGAAAATAGGCAATGCCACCGTGTTGGCAGAAGACGCACGAGAGAGTTTGTTAAGATTACAGATACAAAACCAAAAGTTTGATTTGATATTTCTCGATCCTCCATTCAGTGAAAAACTCATTCCTTCGATCTGCAAGCAGCTGGGAGAGTCTAAGATTATGAACAGTGGCTGCAAGATATATATCGAATCCGGGGATTCGATCCCGGACGATTTGTTGCCGGGACCATGGGCGCTGCTTAAAGAAAAGAAAGCAGGCACTGTTAACTACTACCTGTTTGCAAATACCGAATAGTGCTGGAGTGAAAGCAACACAAATGAAAACTGGCGCTCCTTTCAAAACGTTTCGACCGGCCTGGTGGCTGCAGGATGGACATAGTCAAACCCTGTGGAGAAAATATTCTCCTCCGCAAGAAGTTAGTCATAGGCGGCAGAGAGTTGAACTGCCAGATGGAGACTTTATCGATCTGGACTGGGCAGCTGACATCGAAGTTGAAAACTCTCAGGACAAGCTTTGTGTTTTTATTCTTCACGGTCTTTGTGGTAGCTCAAGTTCGCCCTATGTCGCTGCCTTACAAAAAACATTAGCTGGTAACAATGTCGCATCCGTAGCAATGAATTTTCGTGGTTGTAGCGGAGAGACAAATCGTCTTGCCAGGGCATATCATTCTGGCGTTTCCGAAGATGTGAATGATGTATTCAAACTCATTAGTGAACAGCTGCCAGATTACAAATTTGTATTTGTCGGGTATTCGCTCGGTGCTAATGTTTTGCTCAAATGGTTGGGTGAGTTGGAAAACCATCCACAAATTGCAAAGGCAGTGGCCGTGTCCACTCCCTTTACTCTCGCTGATTGCTCCAGAGCGATGCTAAGTGGACTAAGTCAGGTTTACGGCAAATACTTCGTCAGGAATTTGGTGAAAGATTTCAGGAAGAAGGAAGAATACTTCAGTCAACAAGATGAGTTAGAACAGATGGGAATCATTCGAGATCTGGGCAAGGTGGAGCAAATCACATCCATCTGGGAGTTCGATGATCAGATTACAGCACCACTCCATGGTTTTGCTGGCGCGGAAGACTATTATACTCGCTGCAGTAGTATAGGCTTTTTGAATAAGATACAAACCAGAACCCTGCTTATACAAAGCAGTAACGATCCAATGATTCCTCCTCATGCGCTGCCGACGCAAAGCATGCTTGGAGCCGATGTAGAGCTTGAATTAACGGCAAAGGGCGGTCATGTTGGCTTTATATGTGGTCAGCAGGAAAATTGGCTGGAACAGAGAATTCTCAGATTCATCTTAGAATAAGAGCAGCTTGATTGAGCAAGCATTGGCAATTCGCTAGAATGCAGCCATTGCCACAGTGAGACAATTATGAAAATCGCGGTATATCCAGGAACATTCAATCCCATTACCAATGGGCACACTGACCTTGTGGAGCGGGCTGCGGGCTTGTTTGACAAGATTATCGTAGCAGTCGTGGACTCAAATCGTCAGAAGAGTGGGGCAATGCCCACTGAGAAAAGGATAGAGCTTGCTGAAACTGTTCTGGGTCATCTAGATAATGTAGAAGTCCGCTCATTCGATATTCTGCTGACAAAGTTTGTTCGAGAGTGTGATTCAAACATCATCCTTAGAGGATTGCGGACTGTAGCGGATTTCGAATATGAATTTCAGTTAGTGGGAATGAATAGAGTCCTGGATCCGGATATTGAGACGGTGTTTCTCGCGCCTGCTGAACATCTGTCTTATATCTCATCAACATTGGTGAGAGAAATTGCTTCTTACGGTGGCGATATTTCGAAATTCGTCGATCCGGCAGTTGTCGAAGCTATCAGCGATACCTAAACATATTCTCGCAAGCGGCTTTTTTATTACAGACGTCGCCTTTTCTCCCATGTCGCACCTTTTCGCGCATGCAGTAGCTTCCACACCACTGCTATCTCTGAAAGCTTTTGCCAGTCGTTATCGTTGGCAGTGGGGACAATAGACTGTAGATCTTTGTGCCTGACGGATTTCTTTAAGGGTGTTTCCGCAATTCATACAGGGCTCGCCTTCACGTCCATAGACCTGAAGCTGTTGACTGAAATATCCCGGTTTGCCTTCGCTGTCTGTAAAGTCTTTAAGAGTTGTCCCGCCTCGAGTGATGGCTTCTTTAAGTACTGTCTTAATGCATTGTACTAATCGCTCATAGCGGCCAATAGAGATTCTGCCTGCCTTGGTTTTTGGATTTATTCCTGCCATGAACAGAGCTTCATTAGCGTAGATGTTTCCAACCCCCACTACTATGTTGCTATCCATAACAAATGCCTTTATTGGAGCGCTACGGCCTCTGCTCTTTCCAAATAGATAAGTGGCATCAAAATTTTCGCCTAGGGGTTCTGGACCCAATTTGCAGAGCAAGGGATGAGATTTGATATCGTCTTTTTCGAAAAGCATGCAGCCGAATCGGCGGGGGTCTGTATACCGAAGCACCATGCCATCATTCATAACAATATCTACATGGTCATGTTTTTGTGGAACAGTTCCTTCTTTTACAAAACGAAGGCTGCCCGACATGCCCAGATGGATAATAAGCGTGCCGGTCTTACAGGCAAGTAATAAGTACTTGCCTCTTCGGTCTACTGAATCAATAGAATTGCCAGGTAAACATTTCCGCAGCGAAGCCGGTATAGGCCAGCGTAGTTTTTTCTGCCTGATAATTACATCGCGCACACGACTGCCCGACAGTATAGGCGAGATGCCTCGACGAGTAGTTTCTACTTCGGGTAATTCGGGCAAGAGTTGTTCCTTGCTATGCATTAATAGCAATACAGTAGCAAAAAACTTTTATGCTATTGTTTGCAAAGTGTTAACTGTGAAAGCTTTATAATCTTTATATTGCCCAAAGAAAAGTGGTGAGGGACGTGGCGGGAAAATATTTACTGGGAGTGGATGCAGGCGGAACGTTTACCGATTTTGTTCTAGTGAAGTTCGGAGAGTCGGTGAATGTCCGAATACACAAGACGCTATCTACTCCTGCTGCCCCTGAACAGGCCATTATAGAAGGTCTTCACGCCTTGGGCCTCAGTGATCTACAGGAAGACTATTCACTGGATATCGTTCATGGCAGCACGGTGGCAACCAACGCGCTACTTGAAGGTAAGCTCGCAAGAACCGCCTACATCACCAATTATGGATTTAAAGACACACTGCAATTGGCAAGACAGACAAGGCCAGAATTATATTCACTCGACTTTCCTCCCAAGCCTGTAATTGTTCCCGAAGAGCTGCGCCTGGAAACTGGCGGACGAGTTGCTGCCGATGGCAGCACTGTTGAAGACCTCAGCCGCGGGGAAATTGAAGAGCTGCTATCCCGCATAAAACAATTGAACCCGGAGGCGATTGCGATCAACCTCTTGTTCTCTTTTCTCGATGATCGCTTTGAGCGCAAGATAGAATCAGCACTTATAGCTGCCGGGCATTCCGCGCTTATAAGTCGTTCCTCTGAAGTGCTGCCAGAATACAAGGAATATGAACGCGGCATGGCCACCTGGTTAAATGCTGCTTTGGGCCCTGTAGTAAATACCTATCTTGGAAATTTAAGCAAAAGCATTGGTAGGCAGTCGCTTCAAGTAATGCAATCAAGCGGCGAGACTATCGCGGCAGAAGAGGCGGCAGCCTCTGCGGTACATCTATTGCTGTCCGGGCCCGCGGGCGGACTTACGGCAGTAAGGTTTCTTGCGAAGGAATTAGAGCAAGAAAAAATTATCAGCTTCGATATGGGTGGAACATCTACCGACGTTGCTCTGCTGGATGGTGAAATAACCAGCACCAACGAGTCAGTAATTGGTTTCTATCCCGTTGCTGTGCCCATGGTGGATATGCACACGATTGGTGCTGGGGGTGGATCAATAGCTTTCGTCGATCAAGGGGGGATGTTGCAAGTTGGGCCACGCTCCGCTGGAGCTAAGCCTGGGCCAGCGTGTTACGACAAAGGGGGAGTGGAAGCCACTGTCACCGATGCAAATCTGATACTGGGAAGGCTTCTTCCTCAATCTGCGCTAGCGGGATCACTCAAATTGAATAGAGCCGCCGCGCTCAATGCAATTCAAAAACTGGCGGATGAGCTCGGCTTGTCAGTGATTGATACAGCGACTGGAATTGTAGAGATCGCTAATGAGCATATGGCTAAGGCCATTGGCCTTATCTCGGTAAATCGTGGTCACGACCCAAAGGAGTTTTTACTCTGCAGTTTTGGTGGAGCCGGTGGGCTTCATATTTGTGCGATTGCGGATGCTATGGGCATGAGCCAAGCAATGATTCCTGTTCACGGTGGCGTGTTATCAGCTCTGGGAATGGTGACTGCTCGACGAGGCAGGCAATTCTCCAGAACATTGGGCATTCAGTTCAAAGATATTAATGAGAAGGAGCTGAAGCAGAATTTTGAAGCCTTGCAGCTGCGTAGCATCGAGCAGTTAAGTAAAGAAGGAATCAAGCCGGAGCAATTGGAGACAAGTTGGAGCGCTGATATTCGTTATTGCGGACAATCCTATAGCCTCAATCTTCCCTGGATATCTGTTGAGGAATCGGCTGATGCGTTCCAGGAGCTACACAGGAAGCGATATGGATTCGGACATAAGGTTGAAATTGAATTACTAAATATTCGTGTGAAGGTTGAAGCGCCGGCTAGAAATATCTCCTTGCCCAGACAGCTAAAACGCGAACAATGCAATAAACCCGAGATTACGGAGGTCTTTTGTATTGGTAGTAGGTCTAGTGAGAGAACGAGCAATATTAGCGAGGAGAGTGGGGAAGATGTGAATCACGTTCTTCGCCAGAAGAGCGCAGAGGGTCAAATGGAAAAGGCCGAGGTCTATGCCAGAGATCAATTTCCGATAGGGCATACAGTGATTGGACCGGCAATCATCACAGAATACTCTGCCACCAGTTTTATCGAAAAGGGCTGGAATGTTCGCCTGGATGACTTGGGGAATCTCATTCTGGGGAAAAATGTCGAGCGGGCTCCTCTCTAGAACTAGTTCCTCTTAATGTATGGCAGGCGGTAATGTATGGCAGCTGGAACGGGTCAGGTCAGGGAGATAATGTGATCTGCTCTGTTTACACGTCAAATTCACAGGTGATATAACGGAACGTCGTTTGGATCTATTGGGATAGGCGGTCAGATTAAACAGCCGGGTGGGTGTCTCCCCTGCACAAACAAGAGTCAGGATATAGGTGATTTAGCAGTGTTTACAGCTCGTAATATCAGCCTCTCGGCTTTGGCATTTTTGCTGCCAGGGTTTGCTGTGTTTGCTCAGGCAATCCCGGAAGAGACTGCTGAGCAGAATCAAAGCACTGTGATTGAAGCTGACCGTTCTCGTGTCCTGTACATCGAACGACCTTTTGCAATTGATGCCCCTGCTATAAAGTTTTCGGCTGCTGCTGAAAGCGTTGATGATCTGACTGCCACTGGCTCAACTACCAATGGACCAGCTACAGCCGGTTTAGAACAAACAGATTCCCTTCCTATTGATTCACCAGAAAGAGCTGAAACCCCTGAGCCCGAGGTGATCATCAATCCGGAAGATGATCCTGAATTTATCCAGCGCACTGAGAGCATCCGTCAATACGCCAGATCGGTAGAAGCAATTGAGGCCAATGGAGGAGCTTGGGATCAGAGCCTGGAGCAGGAACTGGTATCGATGGGCAGCCTTTTGCAACAACAGGGCGTTCACCTCGGTGCAATCGATGTGTTTGAGCGTGCGATACACCTTAGCCGGATTAGCGCAGGCCTGGATAGTGTGGAGCAGGTGCCGACTGTCCAAAGATTGATAGATAGCTATGTTGCGCTGGGAAACTGGGAGCAGGTGGACATATACAACGATTACTTATTTTATATTCAACAGAGAGCTTATGGTCTTGATGATCCGCGGATAATACCGGCTCTTGAAAGCATGGCGACCTGGCATGTACAGGCATTCAGGATCGGTTATGGCGATCTGCTAGGTCTACGACTCAGCTCTTCCCAAATACTATTTGATGCCGCGGCAAAGATGGTCGGGCTTCATTTTGGCAAGAAAGATCAGAGGTATATTTCTAATTTAAGAAGGAGCGCCAGTTCTGCTTATCTAGCAGCCCGCAATGGAATATTGATGGCTCAGATAAATCGAGCCGATCTACGCACGGCACAGCAGGATCTCTATCAACAATTTAACGAAGGCAGAATAAGTTTCCCTCGAAGCAACCAAGCCGGTGAAGAAGTAATGCAAGAGATTATCTTGTTCTATCTTGAACAAGGAGACTCTCCCTACGATTTGGCCGAAGCGATTACTAACTTAGGTGATTGGTTTTTGTTGTTTGGTAGACGTGACGCAGCGGAGGAGCAATATCTAGCTGCCTGGCAATTCCTGGACGATCGGGAAAATGGCGCCGAACTGCAGGAGCGGCTTTTTGGTCAGATTGTAGCCTTGCCGACGTTCCTTAGGTCTGTTGCTAATCTGCAGCCTGAGACTGAAACGGCTTTTGAGAGCACTGGTTTATATTCGGATTTTGCAGATCTGGTGTTCGATGTGTCGTCCTCTGGAGTTGTTCGCAATATCCAGTTCCTAACGGTAGAAACAGAGGAGAATGCTCTCCAATTGAGCATATTGAGGAGGTCGGTGCGAACTTCTAAATACCGGCCCATCATGCGAGAAGGGCAGCTCGTGGGCTCGGAGCAAAATTATTTCCGTTATCGGTATTGGTACTAATTCCAGTCCGATAGCGGTAGCATCGAAAGGAAGAACCGGTACAGAAACCTGACCTTGCAAGACCTGTTCAGCAAAGGTTAAGGGGAAAAGGCCTATTACAGAGATAGGCTAGGCATTCTCCGTCGCATAATTGCTCGCTTCATTGAGAGAAAGCCCTCAGGAGATAGCTTGTAAGAGATAGCCCAAAGAAGACAGATAAGCCTGACAGATGCGTATCGGTATAGAAGTGATTAGTCAGGCGCTGGACTGGATGGATCCAAAAACCAGCAACATGACGCTAAAAAGCGTAAAAATCCGAAAAATTGTCGAAAGGCTCAACTAATTGAAAGCTTTTTTGACGTTTCAAGGTCAGAACTATCATGCAAATTATGTATAAACCAATTCAAGGCCTGGTGAGGTTGTCACTGCTGACAGCTATAAGTGCGGCATTGCTAGCCTGCCAGTCCAGCAGTCAGAGCAGCTCTGCTAGTTCGCCATCTATACCTTCTTCATCCAGCTCCAGCAGCCAATCATCGCCGAGTATTCCTTCGACGAGCTCATCATCCAGTAGTTCTCCGAGCTCCAGCCAGAGCAGTAGCCAGAGCTCGAGTCCGAGCTCAAGTAATAGTCCGAGCTCCAGCTCAAGCCAATCCCAAGGTAGCAGCGGAGCAAGCTCATCGGTGCCGGCTGGAACCCAGAGCGCGTCTAGCTCAAACAGTAATGGGGGACGACAGGGCTCGATTCCCTCATCAAGCCAGTCTTCAGCGAGCAGTGGTGACCAAAATTCCAATGCGGGGCAGACGGCCGCCGGAGGACAGACGAATAGCAACGATGGCACGTCCGGAAGCAACCCCGGGCAGGATGCCGGATCTCAGAGTCGATTTCCCGGGGATCAGGCAGGAGATAGCGGAAGCCGCGACTCTTCCACCGGTGACATTGGAAGTGGGGGAACAGATTCATCATCAGGAGGTTTAGGGCGGCCAAGTGGGGATTATAGTCTTGATACCCTTCCAGATGGCGTATTAAGTGGTAATTCTACTGGCTCTGCAAGCACCTCTGGTAACAGCTCTGGCTCAGAGCAAGGGACAGGTGCAATGACCGCCGAGGAGCGAGCCGCCGTTCTGGATGATCGATTGCGCAGAGGCTATGAAACCTTTGACGGCTTTATTCTTGGTGAAAGAGAGAGAGCCCAGGCTGAAAGTAACGCGGCTGGAAGCGCCGCCCCTGGTGGTGACGCCGGCGGGGGTTCAGGGAGTTCATCATCTCAGCCTCAGACCATGCCAGAATCTGGAGCGACATCAGGAGCGGTTGTTGCCAGTTCGCCTCAGAGTGGCAGGCCACCTGAAAGTGAGGAATCATTTCCTCCACCGGAAGACATTCCCAGTGGCCGTGACGATGACGTTGTAGCCAGGCAACTAAGGGAGGCAGCGATGAGTGAGCCTGACCCTGTTCTCAGGGAAGCTTTATGGGAAGAGTACCGAAATTATACAGGCATAGGTGAAGCTCAATGAAAGGCAATTCCAGAACACTAACAATCACTATATTACTGGCGTTCATTATTAGCGCCTGCTCAACCCACACGGTGAAAACTACGAGCTACACACCAATCATTCAGGGCAGTCAGGATGTTCCCGAGGAATTATTACTTGATGTTGGCGTTGCCATGTTCGATCCAGGTATCGACGAGATCGATAAAGATGATGAAGAAGTTACCAATCATGAGATTCGTGTAGCGGAAGCGCGTTATGCGCCTTACTTGCTCGCTGAAACCCTGCAACGGTCTGCCAACTGGGGAATAGTGCGATTGATGCCCAATGATGCCAGCCCGATGGACGTTTATGTAGACGGAACAATTCTGCTGTCCAACGGAGAGGCAATGATTGTTCGAGTTACCGTATCGGATTCAACAGGGCGAGAATGGTATACAAAGGTCTATGACGAAGTAATTAGCCAGTTCAGCTACGAGCCTAGTCAGCGTCAGCAGTCCGATCCGTTTCAGGTAATCTATAACAATATCGCCAACGATCTATTCGCCTATAGATTATCCAATATTTCTGACACCGAGATTGTTGAGATCAGAACAGTTTCGGAATTGCTTTTCGCACAGCGTTTTTCTCCCGATGCGTTTGATGAATATTTAGGCCGCGATAGACAAGGCTATTATCAAATTACTGCTCTCCCTGCAGAAAACGATCCAGTATTAGGAAGGGTTCGGGATATCCGCGAACGTGACTTTATGTTTATAGATACCGTACAGGATTATTACGCTACCTATGTGCGTCAGATGCGCCTCTCTTACGATTCATGGCGTGAACAGAGTTATCAGGAAACCATAACTCTTAGGCAGCTTGATGCTTCAGCCCGACGACGTTTTTTAGCTGGAACAGCGGTAGTTCTCGGCGGGCTTGCAGCCGCCACCAGCGGTGGAAATTATGCGACCCAAACCGGTGGCGCCGTAGGTGTTGGTGCTGGCGCCATGCTTATAAAGAGTGGTTTCGATAAACGTGCCGAAGCCAAGATTCACATGGAAGCTCTTGAAGAACTTGGGCAGTCACTTGAGAATGAAGTGGCGCCTCGCGTAATCAATCTGGATGATCGAACAATTACTTTGACTGGAACAGTCGAAGAGCAATATGACCAATGGAAGGAAGTTCTTGCAGATATATATGCTGCTGAAGTTGGGAATATATAGAAACAAGGAACAAAGTCGCCTACGCGTATTGAATACCCTATGTCAGAAAACGAAGTTGAAAATACCGAGCCAGTAGCATCTGGCCGCAGTACTGAGTCCGTCTTTCTTAATCCACCGCCTTCACCAAAGCAGGATAAACCTCCGGTGTGGATTTGGATCGGAATCTCCGGGCTATTGCTCACAGCTCTGGGAGTAATATTTGTTCTGCCGTCAGTAGTTGAAGAATATGAACTTCCTCTTGAGCGCAGAGTAGCCACTCCCGAACTTCAAGTTCAAGAATCCACAAGCCTTAGCACTACAGCAATCTCTCCTTTTGAAGAAGCTCAACGCTCAATACAACGAAAGGAAGCGCAGGATGTTCTAGCAGCATTGCTTGCGATCCAGGGAGAGCTCGATGAGCTTAATGTCGATGCCTGGGGTTTAAGCGATTATGAGTCGGCATTGGAACAGGCCAGCATCGGTGATGAGTACTATCGCACTCAGGACTTTCTTTTAGCTCGTGATACCTATGCTGTTGGCAGAGATGCCCTCGCCGCTGTGTTGGAAACTGTACCGACTGTTCTGGAACAAACATTAATTGATGCGCAACAGGCATTGGATCAAATGCGTGCTGGCGATGCCCAGGAATTGTTCGCTTTGGCTGTTTTATTCGCAGCGGACAACGAAGATGCGCAGATAGGACTGCAGCGTGCGCAATCACTGGATGACGTGAGTGGCCTTTTTGATATAGCAGACGATCAGTTTGAGCGTGGAGAGTTGGATCAAGCCAGGGATAATTATCAAGAAATTGTTAATTTGGATAGCTACAACGAAATCGCGCAAGAAAAACTCGATCAGGTTTTGGCTCAGATTCTCGAAAACGAATTCGCAGCCATAATGTCCGCTGGATATGCTCTCTTGGAACAAGCAAAGCCGCAAGAGGCAATAGCCGAATTTCAAAGGGCGTCTTCACTTGGCATTAATCAGGATCAAGCACTGGCGGCAATTACCCAGTCAGAGAATGAAATTTCCAATGCTCAGATTAGCCAATTACGCGCTGTAATTTTTTCCGCTGAATTGCAGGAGCAATGGCAGGACGCAGCAGATAGCTACGATGAAGTATTGAAAATTGATAGCAATCTTACCTTCGCAGTTGATGGTAAAGATTATGCTCAGAAAAGAGCGCAACTTGATTCTCTATTAGTTGCAGCTCTGGATAACCCCGAACGCTTATCCGAAGATGCCGTGTTTCAGGAAAGTCTCGATGTATTTTATACCGGTCGTGCAATTGAAGAACCTGGCCCACGTCTAACTGCGCAGCTTGATGAATTAGAGATCTTTTTGGAAAACTCACAAGTAGCTATTGATATTCAGTTGCGCTCGGACAATCTAACTGATGTAACTCTTTTGCGTATAGGTAATTTGGGAGCATTTCAAGAAACTGCCGTTTCTCTTAAGCCGGGCCGTTATGTTGCAGTGGGCAAGCGATCAGGCTTTCGTGAAGTAAGGGAAGAGTTCACTGTGGGCTTTGGTTTGACTCCGGATGCCGTCATCGTCCAATGTGAAGAACCTGTTGTTGCGGCGAGTAGGCGTTAATAACATGGCAAGCCCTGACGACAAGCGCGAGAGCAACGGGTCAATCGACCCCATCATTCCAGTAGACTTTACGCCCCATAATGAAAAGAAGCGGGCAATCAACTTCAAGTTCAGCTGGCTCCATGGCTTTGTCGTGGTTTTTCTGGCAATTGCTGGAAGCGCCGCTTTTTTTGTACTAACCGCAAGATCGGTCTTTGTCGAAGTGGATCCTATTACCGCTAGCATAGAGATAAAGGGTGGCTTGAATTTTAGATTAGGCCAGCGCTATTTGATCCGTACCGGTTCGTATCAAATTAGTTTAGCCAACGAAGGCTATCACGACACCGTTACTCAATTGTTGGTGAACGAGGAACAGGCTCAGACCCACCCATTTAGCATGCGCAGACTCCCTGGATTGATTTCTTTTGACAGCGGCGGGCTAGCCGGTGCCAGGGTGCAAATAGATGGAATTGATATGGGGTTAACCCCCCTCATAGATATCCCAGTGGAAGCTGGCGAACACCAATTATCCTTATCCAGAGATCGTTATCTTGATTATGGAGAGACTATTAGTATCGAAGGGCGCGAAGAGAAACAGCAGTTTGATGCCACACTGGAGCCGGCCTGGGCAACGGTGAGTATCCGTTCGCAGCCCCCTGGCGCTGATGTAATGGTGGATGGGGAAATTGTTGGAATTACTCCCATCAACGCAGAAATTTTGCAGGGTGGCAGAGACTTGGTGGTAAAGCTGGGCGGACATAAAGCCTGGCAGGAAGATTTTGATATTATCGCTGGCGAAGATTTTTCAATACCGGCGATTGAATTGGAACCAGCAGATGGCTTGGTATTTATTCGGTCTAATCCTGTTGCTGCAAGTGTCACCATAGGAGGAGAGTTCAAAGGGCTGACTCCTCTGGAGGTGGCGTTGGCTCCGGATATCGATCATGAGTTTAGTTTTTTCAAGAACGGCTATTTTTCCAGCAAGCTCACATTGAGAACTGAAGCCGATGAAGAGCGAGAGTTAAATGTTGAGCTTGACCCAGAGCTGGCTAGCGTTCGTGTGCTTGCTCAACCCGAAGACGCTGAGTTATTCGTCAACGGAGAATTGCGTGGTCTTGCGAATCAAACAATTGAGTTGATGGCAGCAAGTCAGCAGATAGAAATTCGTAAGGCAGGCTATGTTCCTTACACAACGGCGTTTACCTCTCGGCCGGGGCTGGATCAAGAAATACGAGTCACGCTTAAGTCATTGGAGCAAGCAAGAATTGAGCAGATTAGGCCGGTAATTACTTCTGCTGCGGGTCAGACTCTCAAGTTGTTCTATCCTGGTGCTTATACTATGGGTGCATCTCGCAGAGAAGCGGGAAGAAGGCCGAATGAGACACTACGAGATATAAAACTGGAAAGGCCATTTTATATGAGCCTACAGGAAGTCACTAACGCTGAATTCAGACTGTTTAATTCTGAGCACTCATCTGGAACTTTGCAGGGTCTCACGCTTGATAATATGGCTCAGCCGGTGGTGCGAGTAACCTGGGCTCAGGCAGCACTGTTTAGCAATTGGCTAAGTGAGCAGGAGTCTTTACCACCTTTCTATGAAGTAGTAGATGGAGAAGTAACGGGATTTAACCCAGATTCCACTGGCTATCGTTTACCCAGCGAAGCCGAATGGGCTTGGGCTGCCAGAACTGACGGCAGTGGCTCGCAACTGAAATACTCCTGGGGTGCCCAACTGCCTCCTTCAGAAAATGCAGGAAACTTTGCTGATGTGAGTGCCCAATCCTATCTGGGAGAGATCATCTTCAATTATAACGATGGCTATCTGGCAACAGCCCCTGTCGCAAGTTATGAACCTAATCATCATGGATTGATGGACATGGCTGGGAATGTTGCTGAATGGGTACATGACTTCTACGGAGCGGTGGGCTCAATCGGAGGAGTTGAAATCGATCCCCTGGGCCCGACTGAAGGGCAGTTTCATGCTATACGCGGTTCCAGCTGGGCTCATGGATCAATTACTGAGCTGCGACTCTCCTTTCGCGATTTTGGCGAAGAGGCAAGGGATGATGTGGGCTTTCGCGTAGCGAGATACCTGGAGGAATAAACGGATGCGAACACTGTCTTTTCTTATTTTCCTAGTGTTTGGCCTCGGATCTTACTCTTGGGCTGCCGAGAATGATCTGCCTGTAGCAGAAGACAGTTCAACTGCTGAGGAAAACGGGGCACAAGAAGTAGATCCAGCCGACTCGGAAGATTTGATTCTAAGTGATGAAGAATTGGAAGAAGAGGGGCCGCGTCGGTTCATCCCCACCGAGCAGATTTCACAGGACCTTGGTGTTTCGTTTCCTGTAGATATATAGCACTGTAGTTACAATAACAATTTGTAGACTGACGTTTGTTGATTTGAAAATTTTGAAGTAAGGGTATAACTATGAAGCAAGGTTTGTTATCGGAAGCTCTTTACCAGATATGCGCACTAATAATCGCTGTCATTGTGGTTCATGCAGCTTATGTTGCGGTAATTCGTCCAAATGCGGAACTGATTCAGCAGCAGCAAAATGTCTTGCAGCAAACCGATGAAAATTTTGTTCCTGAACGGTCAGTTTATATAATCATGAAAGACTTCGAGCAGGAGACTTGTATTATTCTTCTGCTTTGGGCGATGTCAATTATTGGTATGAAAACCCAAAAGACATTGCAGGAAAGAAAATTGTTGGAGCGAACTCTTATACAGGTCTCTGATGGCATGAGTATTTTGCCAGAAGACTCACGCAATTTCGCTCGCCCAGTGCAGGCGCTTGCCGAGGATGAGCGTCAATACCTATTGCCCCGAGCTTTGCTAAGCGGCTTACATAGATTTCAGACTACAAAAAATATTCAAGACGTTGCCACTACGGTGAAAGACACTTGTGAAACCGAAGCCGACAGGATGGAAACAGAGTTGACTATAGTTCGCTATATCGCCTGGGCAATTCCATCGATTGGATTCCTGGGAACAGTTCGAGGTATCGGCACCGCACTTGGTCAAGCCTATCAGGCGGTGAGTGGAGATATTGTTGGCGTGACTGTGAGCTTGGGTGTGGCATTTAACTCAACCTTCGTTGCTTTGATCGTGAGTATTTTCTTGATGTTTTTGCTGCATCAGTTACAGCTGCTTCAGGATCGACTGGTATTGGATTGTCAGAACTATGTTGATGAAAGAATGATCAGGCACCTTCAGGTTCCCGAGAAGGACGGCCATCTATGAAATTGAAAGGACGAGTGTGAAAGTATGAGTTTGAAAGTTATCGAACTAAACGATAACGCCATTACTGTTGGCGATGAGTCGGGGATTATTTTACAAAGCCCCGGATTTGCGCTGGCTCTGGAAAACAAGATTGAACTTGGCGAAACAGCTGAGCAACAGGCACGTCTTCAACCCACCAACAGTTACAACAAATTCTGGCATGAGCTCAGTATGGAGCCGCTGTCCCAACATAAGGGAATTCGCCATCTTGCGGATATAGCCTATGCACAATTACTACATCTAGCCGAACTGGGGGAGATCGATTCCGATGTGATTTTTGCTGTTCCCGGGAATTTTACCCGTCAACAGTTGGCCATTGTGTTGGGGCTGGCAAAGCAGAGCCCTTTTAATCCGGTTGGCCTTGTGGATTCGGCCTTAGCTGGAGCTCTATCTGCGGCCAGGTCTGCAGCTCAAAGCAGTTCGGTGGTTTATGCGGACATTCAACTGCACCAGGTTGTACTAAGCAAGATGGTAATCGAAGGTAATGAGCTCAAGACCGATTCTGTAATACAGATTCCGGGAGTGGGCAGTCAGAACTTTATGAATCTCATGATGCAGCTTGCTACGGGTCTTTTTATTCAGCAGTGTCGATTCAACCCTCAGCATGACGCAGAATCTGAGCAGCAACTTTACAATGCTCTGCCTAATTGGTTGCAGCAAAATGAAGGTGACGACAATAGCCTGCTGCTGGAATTGAGAACACAAAACAATGTACACACGGCGAAGATGCCTAGGGAAAGTTTGAATAGTAATCTTTCTCAGTACTATCAAAAAATATGCGAGCAAATATTTGCGCTTACAAAGCAAGAGGGAGACCAGCTCATACTGAGCCAGGCAATGTCCGAATTACCAGGTCTTGTCACGTCTCTGGCTGAGGTCGGGGATATACATGTGCTTGATCGAGGAGCGATAAACACTGCTTGTCTAGAATATAGAGATCACATTATCCATCCTGTGGATGAGATTCATCTCATAAACGCACTTCCTCGAATGGAGAAAGAAAGCGCGTTAGCTCCAACTATAGAAACCATGAACAAGCCTAAAGCAACTCATTTGCTTTTTGGGCACAAGGCGCTGGAGATTAGATCAATCGACATTATTAATGCTGACAAATTGAACGGAGGCGCAGCGCCTGCTTCTTCTGTTTTATTGTCAGCAAAGGATCAGCCCAAACAGCTTGGCCGAATTGTGCTGGAGCAGGATGGGATTATTCTCGACAGTGGTACTCAGGAATTTTTACTCAATGACAAACTAGTCAGTGGCAGACAAAGCTTGCACCTTGGTGATTGTCTGCGAGTGACTGAAACTCTAGAGGAACTTCGACTGATACAAGTTAGCGATGGCGACAGTTAATGGCAAGTAATAAAAAGAAAAGAAGAAATCTCGATCCACTGAGCTTGTCATTTTTGGATGTCATGTTTTGTGGATTTGGCGCAGTGATTCTGATTTTTCTAATCCTTGACCATACCAGCACAGTAGCCGATGTGATTTCGAATCCCGATATCACTGCGGAGATCAATCTATTAGAAGAAGAGGTACTGGAAGGCGAGCTCGGCCTTGTTGCATTGCGCAATACCTTCTCCGATACCAATTTTGAAGTAGTAACAGCGCAAGGTCTTGCCCGACGGATTCAAGAACAGATTGAAACTTTTCTTCAGGAGCTGGCGGCTTTGGAGAACTCAAGCGTTGCAACGGTCGACAGCGTTGAAAAACTGAGGGCGGATGTTGAGGCTTTGGAAGAAGAATTGTTACGACTTCAGGCTAGTGCATTTGAGGAAGAAGGTAATAGTGTTCGTCAATTTATGGGTGACGGTAACCGGCAGTATCTCTCGGGTCTATTTCTGGGTGGCCAGCGAATTCTAATTCTGGTTGATAGCTCCGCCAGCATGCTGGATAGCACCCTAGTTAATATTATCCGTACCAGGAATATGCCTGTTGAGCGCAAATTGCAGGCTCCTAAGTGGCAGAGGGTCATTAAAACAGTGGACTGGATTAGCACTCAGTTGCCAATTACCAGTCAGTATCAATTGTGGAATTTCAGTGACAGCTTGAGCAGTCTGGCGTCGACAGATCGCGATGCTTGGCAGGAAGTAGCGGATAGAGATCAGCTTAACGCAGCGGTCGAAAGTGTAAAAACCCTAGTGCCGGCTAATGGAACCAATATGGAACAGGTATTTCGCGCGGTCGCCAATATGTCACCTCTACCAGATAATATATTCCTGATAACAGATGGCTTGCCAACCATTAGTGATCGTGGATCTAGCGACGCGTTGGTAACTCCAGCACGGCGATTGGAATTGTATGAAGATGCAGTAGAGGAATTACCCAACGGAGTTCCAGTGAATGTAGTACTGATGCCTCTCGAAGGTGACCCCAGTGCAGCTGCCGCTTATTGGCAGTTGGCACAGTACACCCGGGGATCATTCTTAACGCCATCGAAAGATTGGCCATAAGATAGTAGATAGGACCTGATATTCAATGTTTGGCATTAAGAGCCAATTTAATACCGGTTCAGACTAAAAGAAATATAAGGCACACAGGCCGCAGAATAAACCATGAGAAGAAACAAGCGCGAAACAGATTCTTTTTCAGTCTCCTTTTTGGATGTGGCGGCCTGTGGTTTTGGCGCAATGATTATTCTATTGATGATTACAAAGTCTTCCGCTCCTGTAACTATTGAATTCACGGACATTACCCCTGAAGGGGCGATCAATGAATTACAAGAACAGCTATTTGCTATTCGTGGTGAAACCACGATTCTAAATCGAGATCTGAATGCAAAACACGAGCAGCTATCCGCGATGACAGAGCGAATCGCTCGCCTACGTCGTGATCTCGATGATGCGCAGGGCCGCTTTCAAACATCCAATCAGCTCTCGTCTGAAATCACCGATGAAGTGGGTCGTTTGTCTATTGCTCAACAGACCATGACAGAAGAGATGCAGCGGCTATTGGCTAGCAGTACGGCTCCTGTAAATAATGCTATCGGAGGAGTTCCGGTGGACAGCGAATACATAATATTCGTAATCGATACTTCCGGGAGTATGTTTAATAATCCCAGTTGGGCGAAGATGCTTGGCGTAATTGATGACACCCTAAATGTATATCCTGAAGTAAAAGGTATTCAGGTGATGAATGACATGGGTGACTATATGTTTGATTCCTACAGGGGAGACTGGATTCCAGATACTCCAGGGCGGCGCGGACAGATAATGAGCACTCTGAGAAACTGGAATCCTTACAGTAATAGTAGCCCTGTAGAAGGAGTGACACGGGCAATTAATACCTTTTATTCACCGGATAAGAAAATTAGTATCTATGTTCTCGGTGATGATTTTCAACCTGGCGGGTCTATTCGGGAAGTACTGCGCACAATTGACCGGATCAACGTTGAAGACGAGAACGGAGACAGGCTAGTACGGATACATGGAATAGGGTTTCCCACCATTTTTGCAGGGCCTGCGCGGTTTCAGCAGAGTGTTTATCGATATTCAACGCTAATGCGGGAGATGACTCAGCGAAATGGTGGTACATTTGTGGGTCTGAATGATTATCAGTAGGGCTACAGGACGATTTGTTCACTATGTAGCGGTTTGACGAAGTGGGATGTGGGGATACCATGACAAAATTAGAGCAGTACATCGGTAGATATATCAGGCAAGTAGCCGCATTAATACTGGCGTCGACCTTGACGGCCTGTGGCGTAAGCAATGTGGTTATAGATGGCAGCTTTCCTACTCCAAATATAAGCAAACTTCCTCTAACAGTCGCTGTTCTCTATGACGATGCGCTTCGTCAATTCTCCTATATGGAATATTCTGAGACAGGGCAGGAAGAAATCAATATAGAAAGCGGTCAATCTCATATACAACTGTTTAACGCAGTGCTGCCGGCAATGTTCGACAACGTCATAGAAGTGCAGTCTCAAGCGGAGGCTGTAAGCAGTGGTGCCGATGCGGTGTTCATTCCGGTGATTGAGGAATTTCAATTGGCACTTCCATCCAAGACCAGGCTGGACGTTTACGAAATTTGGATTAAATACAATATGCGACTTGAGAGTGCGGAAGGCGACTACATTGCAGATTGGGTGCTTACTTCTTATGGCAAGACTCCAACAGAAACCTTTCGCTCAAATGAAGCGGCAATAAACGAGGCTGCAATAGTAGCCTTGCGAGATTTGGCATCAAGTTTTTCACTAAGCTTTTCACAGGTACCTGAAGTTAGGGATTGGCTGAATTCCCAATAAGCGGGCTTTGGGTCATTAAAGACGCTATCTAGAGGCAATATGAAGACAATAGAATCGACAAAATCAGGAATTAGCAAGAAACCTGCTTTAGTGCTGGTAGTCCTGTTATCGGTTTTAGCATCTTGTACCAGTACAACTGTGGATGAATTTCGTCAGGGTGAGACTGGAATAGAAAATGATGAATCGGTGGTTATTCTTGGCAGGCGTCAAGCCAGCGATTACGAGACACGCGCCGAATTTGTGGATTGCGTCGGGGATCGTATGACCCAGGGCGCCAATGCAATCAGCATTATTCCTGAGCAGGAATTCGTTGATGCAATGTTTCCATGGTTTGAGCCACGAACTGCGCCACTGAGAACCCAGGATCTTGAGAAGCTGATGGCTGAACAGGTAGTGGCGGACAAGATGGATGAGTTTGGAGTTCGCTACATTGTTTGGCTTGATGGATTTACCGAAACCACCGACAGAAGTGGTTCGATATCCTGTACCGTCGGTCCCGGTGGTGCAGGTTGTTTTGGATTTGGTTCTTGGGAAGATGACGCAAACTTTGATGCGCGAGTGTGGGATGTAGGCACATTTTCAAATGTTGGCACCATCAGCACCGATGCAACCGGCCAATCTTATGTTCCCGCCCTCATAATACCTATCCCCTTAATTGCCAGAGTCGAAGCCAATGCCTGTAGCAGGTTAGCGGACCAGCTCAAGGGCTTTGTCAACGGCGGCTAGCTGTTGTCCGTTTAAGTATAGGTATATCTGTTGTTGTAAGAATGGAGATAGGCAGGTGGAGCAATGAACAATTCGAATTACACTATGATCAAAAAACTCTCTTCGGCGCTCTTTCTTGGGGTCTGCTTCTCAGTGATCTCTTCCTGTGCGATTAATCCAGCTACTGGCGGTGCCAACCTGGTATTGATGTCTGAAAATCGCGAGAAAGAAATTGGCCTGGAAGAGCATGAAAAAGTTCTGGCTAGCATGCCATTGCTGGAAGACCAGGAACTCTTGGCCTATGTAAGAGAGGTGGGGAGCAATGTTGCCAAAGTAAGCCATCGTCCTGATCTTGAATATCAATTCCATATTATCGATAGTCCTGACATCAATGCTTTTGCCTTGCCAGGTGGATATGTCTATGTGAATCGTGGCCTGCTCACTTTTACGAACAGCGAAGCAGAGCTTGCGGCAGTGCTAGCCCATGAAATAGGTCATATCACAGCAAGGCATGCTGTTCAGCAACAATCGCGGGGAAGACTAGCAAATACTGCAGCAACAGTCGGTGGGTTTGTAACGGCGGTAGCAACTGGGTCAGGATATGTCGGCTCACAGATTAGCCAGGTTGCGTCAATTTGGGCGCAGACAGGTCTTAGTGGTTTTGGCAGAGAACACGAATTGGAAGCTGATAGTCTGGGTGCTGAGTATCTGGTGAACGCCGGATACGATCCGGCAGCGATGATTGAAGTGATTACTGTTCTAAAAAATCAGGAAGATTTCAATAGAAGAGTCACTGGAAACGGCGGAGGCTATCATGGCTTGTTCGCTACTCACCCGCGAAACGATACTCGTTTACAACAAGCCGTTGAAGAAGTAGGAAATATTTCGGATAACGTAATTACTCAAACGGATAACACAAAATTTCGAGAAAACATGGATGGTATGATTATAGGTCAGAGCCAGAACTCGCAATCGAATGAAGCTCGCAACCGTTACTATCAAGCATTGTTAGGCTATACACTTGTCTTTCCTGAGGAATGGGAGATAGATGAGACTACAACAACAGTAACTGCTTCATTGCCGAATTCTGGCTCTATCAAGATTGAAGCTCAACGAATTCAAGAAAATATTGAGCCTCGAGTTTTTATTCGCGACAAGATGGGTGTGTCGGGTCTTCAAAAGTCTGAAGCCTTAGCCCAATATAGATTGTTAGGACACACTGGCACTGCTGTTTCAGCTGAAACGGGAAATCTTGAAAGAATTGCAGCTATCTACTTTGGTCCAAGAGTATACACATTTCGAGGAGAGATCCTCGATGATACATCTGTTGATGAAATCGATGCGCTTTTACTTGCTTCCATTCGAACCTTTAGAGCTATACAGAGAGGCGAGGCTTTCACTGGCAGCGAGGCGAAAATAAAATACGTTCAGGCAAGCGAGCACTTTGATTTCAGTGTTGTTGCGCAATCCAGCAGAATCGCTAATTATCCCGAAGAAACTCTCCGCCTTCTCAATGGCTATTACCCCATTGGAAGCCCCGAAGAAGGGGATTGGGTAAAGCTGGTCGAGTAGTTTTGCCTGTTTGTTTTGTTTGTTTTTACTCTCCACAAGGTTAAACTTGAGCTCAGCTCTGTCTCACTGCGGCCAATAGAGTCGCGGCGAGTACAGCTCAGGCTGGAAAGATATAAATAGTTTCGTTATATGGCGGTTAAAGTGAACAAAGCAGGTAACAACACTCTGGTAGACCTCAAAGATTTCCTGGATTATCTTCTGGCCGAAGGCCGTATTGCTCAGGCGGATCATGATAGTGCCATGCTTGGCCGCCGCTCAGCGGAAGATCGTAATAAGCATGTTTTACATTATCTTGCTGATCTCGAGCTGAATGACGCGAAAGTTGCTGGGAAAAAACTGGATATAGAATCTCTCACTATGGCTTTGAGTAAACAGTCTGGTCAGGATTACTATAGAATTGATCCCTTGAAAATCGACGCGGCCCAAGTTACTCAAGTGATGTCTTACGCGTTTACTCAGCGGCACCATATACTGGCTGTAGAAGTCAGCCCTGTCGAAGTTACTATCACCAGCGCCGAACCTTATATGACATCATGGGAATCGGATCTGGAACATGTGTTGCAGAAAAAGATTAAGAGAGTCATTTCCAATCCGGTTGAGATTAAGCGCCTCACCACGGAGCTTTATAGTCTTTCCTCTTCTATTAGTGGAGCAACCGAAGGTGGCCCCCAGAAAAAGGGTATAGGAAATCTCGAGCAGATGTTGGAGCTCGGAGGCGCGAAAGACCCGGAAGCTAACGATCAGCATATTGTTAACGTAGTTGACTGGCTTCTGCAATATGCGTTCGATCAAAGAGCCAGTGATATTCATGTTGAGCCTCGAAGAGAGAAGGGAACTATTCGATTTCGAATAGACGGAGTTCTCTACACGGTTTACTCATTGCCAATGCAGGTGTTGGGCGCGGTAACCAGCCGATTAAAAATTCTCGGACGCATGAACGTTGCAGAGAAACGTAAACCTCAAGACGGACGCATAAAAACTAAGAGTCCAAATGGTAATGAAATCGAGTTAAGACTTTCCACATTACCTACAGCGTTCGGTGAAAAACTGGTAATGCGAATTTTCGACCCCGACGTTTTGTTAAAACCGTTTGAAGAGCTGGGACTTATTAATGATGATTTGATCCGCTGGAATGACATCACTAAAAATAATAACGGCATTGTAATTATCACCGGACCAACTGGTTCAGGTAAAACTACTACGTTGTACTCAACGCTTAAAACATTGGCGACGGAAGAAGTGAATGTCTGCACCATCGAAGATCCCATCGAGATGGTGGAAGATAGTTTTAATCAGATGCAGGTTCAGGAAAACATTGATCTGAATTTTGCTGATGGAGTGAAAGCTCTACTAAGACAAGACCCGGATATCATTATGATCGGCGAGGTCAGGGATTTACCTACAGCAGAAATGGCGATCCAAGCTGCTCTGACGGGCCATCTGGTGTTCACCACACTTCACACCAATGATGCGCCCTCTGCAATTACTCGACTGCTGGAACTCGGAGTGCCTTCCTATTTGATTAAGGCGACAGTCATTGGAATTATGGCGCAGCGCCTGGTTAGAGTACTTTGCCCCCATTGTAAACAGCCGACGTCTATTGACCAGGATGCCTGGGACTCTATAACACTTCCATGGAAGGTGAAGCTGCCCAAGCATGTATATGAAGCGCCGGGTTGTCTGGAATGTCGTGAAACCGGCTTTAAAGGCAGACAAGGTCTTTATGAGGTAATGCCATTCACTGAATCCCTGCAGCAATACTCCGATGATAAGTCGAACTTGCCCGCCTTGCGTAAGCAGGCCTACAAGGAAGGTATGCTAAGCCTGAGACTGAGCGGGGCGCAGAAAGTAGCCAGCGGATTGACCACCGTCAATGAAATCCTTCGCGTAACACCTGAAAACAAGAATTAGACTCAGAATGGTTTAGAATGGGCTCATTATTTTTATGCCAGCCCAGATACTAGCTATGGATTCAGCACAAAAAGACAAGCCGGAAAAATTTCTGGTAATCGGGCCGTCCTGGGTTGGCGATATGGTAATGGCTCAGGTCTTGTTCCGGCGTCTTAAAGCCAACTTTGATGATTGCAGCATTTCGGTGTTGGCACCGGATTGGACCAGGCCGTTGCTGGAGCGGATGCCCGAAGTAGAAGACAGCATCGCTTCCACGACCCAACGAGGACAGCTGGGTCTAGGAGCCCGAAGAACCTTGGGGCTATCACTAAGAGAACAAGAATTCACCACCGCCTATGTTCTTCCCAATTCATTCAAATCTGCCCTGATACCCTTCCATGCACGAATTCCTCGGCGCATAGCCTGGCGTGGCGAATTCAGAGGTTTGTTACTCACTGATAGTCGAGTCCTAAAAAAAGACATCTATCCACTCATGGTGCAGCGCTTTGCAGCCTTGGCTGAACCAGCAGGAAGCAAACCACCGACAGAAATCCTCGACCCGCGACTCAGTATTGACCCTGAGACTCTGTCCTCTACAAGAAACAAGTTTCAGCTATCTATCGAGAATAGGATTTTGGCCATCTGTCCTGGAGCAGAATTTGGAACCTCGAAGCAGTGGCCGGCCAAGCATTTTGCGTCTAGCTGCAAGTCACTTATCGCAGACGGATGGAGAGTGTGGATTTTTGGCTCTGCCAATGATGAAGCCATGGCGGCTTCTATACTTCAGGAAATGAACGATGCTGAACAGCAAGCCTGTGAAAACCTCTGTGGTAAAACCAGCCTGGCCGAAGCCATTGATTTGTTGTCCTTGACTGATGTGGTTATTTCAAATGATTCAGGATTAATGCATATTGCTGCAGCGCTCGATATACCTGTGGTGGCACTGTATGGATCTACTTCGCCAGACTTTACACCACCAAGGGCGGAGAAGGTAAAATTGCTGTCTACAAATATTGAGTGCCGCCCCTGCTTCAAGAGAGAATGTCCCTTGGGGCATCAGAAATGCCTGCAGGATTTGGAGCCGGAACTCGCTATTTCAGCAGTTAATGAATTACGGGAAGAGAAACAATCCAGGGATCTGGTTTAAAGGAAAAGATGTGCGCGTACTTATAGTAAAAGTTTCGTCTCTTGGAGACATTATTCATACCTTGCCAGCAGTGACGGACGCTTATCGTGCACACAAAGATCTGGTGTTTGACTGGGTGGTGGAAGAAAATTTTGCGGAAGTTCCTTCGTGGCATCCCGCAGTCGACAAAGTCATTCCCGTGGCTATAAGACGCTGGCGCAGAAGCCTGATTAAAACGTATTTGAATCACGAATTTCGAACTTTTAGAAAATCATTGCAGGGGGTCCACTACGACCTGGTAATAGATGCTCAGGGACTGATAAAGAGTGGGATGATAAGCCGAATTTCAAAAGGCTTAACAGTAGGTTTAAGCAATCGAACCATTCGTGAACCAATGGCGACACTTTTCTATAACAAGGTCTATTCCGTGCCCTGGACCGAGCACGCGGTGGACAGGGTAAGAGAGTTATTCTCAAGAGCTTTGCAATACGAGTATGACAAAGACCAGATAGACTATGGAATTGATCTGAGCAAGATCCAGGGTTTTAGCTCTACCAAGAAGTATGGTAAAGAGAAATCGCTAGTTTTCCTTCACGGTACTACATGGAGTACCAAGCACTGGCCTGAACATTATTGGCGTCAACTTGCCAATATAGCCACCCTTGAAGGCTATAGAGTGTTGCTTCCATGGGGCGACGAAAGCGAGAAGCAACGAGCGGATTTCATCGCTGCGGGCAATGATCTGGTTACTATTCTCGATAAGCAGTCACTTTCTGGTCTGGCTAATCACATACAGCAATCGGAAGGTGTTATTGCTGTGGATACCGGTCTGGGTCATATGGCGGCAGCACTCTCCAAACCCACGATTTCCTTATATGGTCCAACTGATCCTGGTCTTTCGGGAACCTACGGCAATATGCAGTTGCACCTGAATTCGAATTTAAATTGTGCTCCCTGCGTAAAGAAGATTTGCAATTACTCCGGGCCGGGCGTGACGGATGAGTATGATGGGCAGTCGTTTGCAGTGGTGCCGCCTTGCTTCTCAAGTCATAAGCCGGAAATGGTTTGGCAGCAATTCAAAGAACTGCTGGGCAGATCAACAGCGACCCAGGATCTTCAGCTATGAAGTTGAGCTTTCTGATTTACACCTACTTTCCCTACGGTGGGCAACAGAGAGACTTTCTTCGAATCCTTAAAGAGTGCTTGAGTCGTGGTCATGAGGTGACGGTATATACGCGCCAGTGGGAAGGAGAGATGCCTGAGGGCATTAAGCTGGTGATTGTTCCCGTGAAGGCATCAAGCAGAATTAAGCTGTATAGAAAATTCACAGAGTGGCTTAGAGACGCTCTGGAAAAAGCTGAAGACTCACTGCTTGTAGGTTTTAATAAGATGCCACTTCTGGATGTCTATTTTGCCGCGGATCCTTGTTTCGCTGAAAAGGCTGAGGCGCAGCGAGGATTCTATTATCGTTTCACCCCCAGGTTTAAACATTTCAAGTCCTATGAAGAGGCCGTGTTTGGAAGTTCGGGCAAGACCGAAGTAATGCTGCTGTCACCGCAGCAGCGAAAAAATTTCGTAAAGCATTATCCGGGTTGTGAGTCGCGGCTACATGATGTGCCCCCCGGTATTGACGAAGATAGAAGAGTCGAAAAACGAGACCCCGAAATTCGTGCCGAATTGAGGGAAGAATTCGCCATAGCAGATGATGAGCTTCTCATTTTGCAAATTGGATCTGGCTTTCGAGTCAAGGGAGTGGACAGGTCACTACGAGCTATTGCCACTCTGGATAAGAAACTGCAGGGGAAATGCCGATACCTGCTTATCGGTCAGGATAAATCTGCTCGATTTGAAAAATTGGCAAGAAAACTGAAAATTTCAGAGCGGGTAACGATTCTTCCCGGTCGCGATGACATTCCAAGATTCCTCGCTGGCGCTGATCTATTACTTCATCCTGCCTACATGGAAAGTGCCGGTTATGTTTTGCTTGAAGCTACTATAGCGGGGCTTCCAGTTTTGACGACGGCCACATGTGGTTATGCATTTCATATTGAACAGGCCGAGTCTGGTCAGGTTTGTTCAGAGCCTTTTCAGCAAGATGAGCTCAATGCAAAGCTTGCGGAAATGCTCGTCAAAATACACGCAGCGCCCTGGTCAACTAACGGACTTGAGTACGGCAAAAACGAAGAGCTGTATTCCTTGCCACAATATGCTGCAAACTTAATCGAAGAGTTGGCAAAAGAGAAAGAGAACCTTAAGGAGCAGGGTCTACCATGAGTGCGCTGTTTCTGAATTCATCTTTCTCGGATTTGTTCTCCGACAGTGATCCCTTTGACACACTTTGGGCTATGGAAGGGGAAGTGCATCGGGACGTAAAGGGACGGGTGACCAAGCAATTTACTCATCAGGGCCAGAGCTATTTCGTAAAACTGCATTCAGGGGTCGGCTGGCTCGAGATAATTAAGAACCTATTGCAACTAAGACTGCCAATTCTCGGTGCTCGTAATGAATGGCAGGCGGTAGCACGTTTGCAGGAGTTGGGCATTGATACCATGACCGTGGTTGCTTATGGTGAAGACGGTTGGAATCCTGCAAGGCGTCGCTCTTTCGTGGTCACAGAAGACTTAAGCAACACCCGCAGCCTTGAAGATGTCTGTGCTGATTGGCCAAGACAAGGAGTGGGTTTCTCTTCCAAGAAAGCTCTTATTGAAAAGTTGGCAAAAATCAGCCGCGTATTACATCAGGATGGCATCTGTCATAGGGACTACTATATCTGCCACTTCTTGATGGATCAGAGTCCAGAGGAGAATCAAAAAGTATCACTAATTGATTTGCATCGGGCTTTGATCAAAGACAATTTGTCCGAAAGGTGGATAATCAAAGACGTGTCGGGACTGTATTTTTCTGCGATGGATATTGGATTGACCCGCCGTGATCTCTTCAGGTTTATGAAAGTTTATAGTGGGCAAGAGCTCCGTCAATGTCTCAAGACAGACATTACTTTCTGGCGAGCCGTAGATAAACGTGCGCGTGCCATGTACAAGAAATTAAGTGGTAGGGCTTAGCATGGGGTCACTTTCATGTTCTGAGCTGAACGCTTTGGGGCGGCATATACCTACTCCTTTTTATCTTTCCATATTGAAGAACGAGCGGGCACTTGAGCTAAGAGTACAAAGCATTTTGCGGATCGTTCCAGGTCGACGCATTGTGGCGTTGGGAACATGGCAAGATAAACAGGTTATTCTGAAATTGTTTTATGATCGGAAAACCTGGAAGAGGAATATGCTGCGGGATATTCGTGGCATCAACCTCCTAAAGCAGGCTGGTATTCCGACGCCTAGACTAGAGCTTCAATCTACTACTGAGGACAAGGCAGGCGGTGCTCTGATTATTGATTATCTCAGCACAGGGAAAGGATTGAGCGGTTTGTTCAATCAGGCAAAGAATGAAGAAGAACAAAACGATATTCTCGATCTGGCGATTGAAAATATTGCTCGTTGTCATCAAGCGGGGCTTTGGCAGGAGGATATTCATCTGGATAATTTCCTTCTCTATCGCGGCGTTGTCCACCTGATTGATGGTGCTGACGTGAAATCAGTTGACGGTTTGCTGGATAAGGAAACTTGCCTAAAGAATTTGGCGATGTTTGTCGCACAACTGCCTGCACGATTTGATCAGAAGACAGAGCAGTTGATTCACAGTTATCGAAATTACTTACCAGAGCTATCGAAGAATGATTCCAAAAATTTTGATGCGCTGGTAAGGAAGGCAAGAATTACTCGATTGGACAGGTATGAAAAGAAGCTGTTTCGGTCTACCACATCCCATCGTTGTGAGAGAGTCTACGGCAGGTTTGTTGTCTACGACAGAATATTGAACTCACCGGCTTTAGAACAATTTGTTGAAGATCCTGATAGCTTTATTGATGAGGGCAGGCTTCTCAAAAAGGGCAATTCCTCAACGGTTGCTGTTGTTGACATCAATGGTTCAAACTATGTTTTGAAGCGTTACAATATGAAGAGTTTTGGACATAGGCTCTCCCGGTCACTAAGGCCCAGTCGCGCACATCAGTCCTGGAAAAATGCACTGACCCTGAAGATGTTGGGGGTTGCGACACCGACACCGTTGTTGTTTATGGAAAATCGCCTGCTTGGCGTATTCCGAAGTACAGCTTATTATCTAAGCGAATATATTGAAGGCGACAACTTTGGTGATGAGATTGCCGCTGACACGTTAGAAGATGATCAGTTTAAGAAATCAATTGAGATGTTCGAGCAGCTGTTTCGCATAATGAACACTTATTCCGTAAGTCATGGAGACACTAAAGCCAGCAATTTTATTTTGAAAGATGGAGAGCTTATGGTTTTGGACTTGGATGCAATGAAGCGTCATAAATCTGTTGGCACTTTCTCCGAAAAATTTGTAAAAGATCTCAAACGTTTTCAGAAAAACTGGAAGGGTAGCAAGTTTGAGAAAAAGGTAGACAAGGCGGTTACTGCTCTTCAATCTGAATTCGCAGGTTCGTGAAATGAGTATCTATACTTTAGGCTTGGCAGGAGCAATAGGACATGATCCTGCTGCCGCTCTTTTTAAAGATGAAGAATTGATCGCGGCTGTAGAAGAAGAGCGCATTCTGCGTAGAAAACATGCCAGCGGCGAGATGCCTTATCATGCGGCGCGACAGTGTTTCGAAATAGCCGGGATTCGACCTTCAGAAATCAATCGTATAGCAATTCCTTTCGCTCCCATAAATTTATTCAATAAGGCCCGATGGCATTATGCGTATCGTCATTGGTATGCGCCGGATAGGTCTGTTGACAGTGTGCTCAACGGGAATCGTCGTTATCGTCGTTATTTGAAAGACTTGTATGAATTACTTGCCAAGCTGCAGATTGATTCAAAAAAAGTTGAACTGGTTCCAGTAGAACATCAACTTGCCCATGCGAGTAGTTGCTATCACCTTAATGAATCTGACGAAAAAACGGCGATTCTTTGTCTTGATTCAAAAGGCGAATATTCAAACATTTTTCTCGGTTATGGTGAGAATGGGAAAATAGTTCGGATCAAGGAATTCTACAATCCCGATTCCCTGTGCGGCATGTATGCTGCGCTTACTGATTATCTTGGATTCGAAATCCTTGATGGCGAGTTTAAGGTAATGGGTATAGCACCATTCGGAGATCCGGATAAATATGATCTCAGCGAGCTGGCCAAATTCAATGGGAAAAAGTTTAAGGTAAACAACAAACTAATTGGTACCGTTGGCTTGAGGCGATACAAAGCAAAGTCCAAGGGACACTATTTCAGCAAGAAGTTAGTGGAGATGCTCGGACCTAGGCGAGTGGGTAATCTCACCGATGATCCCTACGTCCACTACGCGGCCGCTATCCAGAAACTTTATGAGGATCTCACCATTGAGTTGGTAGAACATTTCCTTGGCGATGTGCTTGATGCCTCCGGAAGACTGGCAATCTCCGGCACAGGTTCCATGAACATTCGATTGAATCGGATGCTGAAGGCTCATCCCAGGGTAAAGAATCTCATCGTTCACCCTGCCTGCGGCGATCCGGGCACAGCTATCGGAGCTGCGGCGTACGTGGTGCGGAAAGAGGGTAAAAAGCTACAGCCGATGAAAAATGTATTCCTTGGGCCAGAATACACAACAGAGCAATGTATTGAAGCTTGCAAACTAAGCCGGGAACGGCCTGTTTGGGAAGTTTTGGAAGACCCTAAAGAAAGAGCAGTGGAGCTATTGGCCAATGGAGAGATCATTGCCTGGTTTCAGGGGAGAATGGAATTTGGGCCGCGCTCATTAGGAAATCGAAGCATCCTGGCGAGCCCTGACGAAGCAGAGGTTTCTGAAAAGCTCAATCATCAGGTCAAGTTTCGAGAAAAATGGCGCCCGTACTCTGCAAGTGTTCTGGATACCGTGGCCGATGAATTTGTCGATGGGGGATGCAAAGATAAGTATATGTGCATCAGCCAGGATGTGAGTGAAGAATGGCGAGAAAAGTATCCTGCCATAAGCCATATTGATGGAACCTGCAGAGCACAGATCGTGGACGCCGAGAGTAGCCCGGTATTTCATCAACTACTAACTAAGTTTAAAGACAAGACCGGGCACGGCATGTTGATTAACGCGACGTTGAATCGACCGGGGGAATCTCTGGTTTGTTCCCCTGATGATGCTGTGGCTATGTTTCTGGGTACAGATCTAAATTATCTGATATTGGGGAATATTCTGGTTACTCGTCGTGAAGAACCGGAGTCCTGGTAAAAATTCTCACTGCGTTAGCTAATTCTTCAGGGTAGAAAGGCTGTCCGCTGGTATATCCCAATTTTTAGATCACTCTCTGAAAGAAAACTTTGCCTAAGCTCGAGATAGGGAGCAACGGTTTCGTCGGTGAATAATTGCTCCATTGCATTGTCAAATTCGACAGCAAATAAATCTCCTTCAGCCGCAGATTCAATTTGTGACAGATTGAAGTGCCTCATCAGCACGTCATAGTTTTCTATTAGCCCGCTGGAATAGGCAATGGCATTATTATTAGTATGTAATCTATCGCCCTGATTCGTATTGTCGGTTATCCAGTCAATGGATTCGGGAAGGTAGTCTTTGCTATCCCCAAAACTTACATAAGCATCAATTCCACAATATGCAAAAAATGCGGCCATGAAGATGCTCAACTGTTTCTTTCGAAGGCTTGCAGAATTGAGAAGCCGATAGGCGATCAAGGGAACATAAAGAGCAAGAAGAATTGAAAAAATCATTGTATAGCGGCTGGTCATATATCTGGTTAGAAATAAGAAGGCTAACAGCACGAAAAAATTAACTATGAGATAGGCCAGAAGTGGCATTGATACATGCCTTTCTGTTTCCAAACTTACTCCCTTCCTGAATAGCCCAATGAGCAAGACAATAAGAAAGGGGCCTCCAATACCATTGAACATATTGGCAATTAGTATTGCGATAAGCCCGGCTGCTACGAAGATAGAAAGGTATTCCTGTGAGAAGAACGCTGCGTGTTCACTAAATAGCAACGCACTAATCTCTGCCGCCTGCTCCGGAGGAGGAGAAAATGTGGCTGATATTATGGGTTGATAAACTGAAACGAAATTTGTGAACAAAGCGAGAACGTTGAATCCCGCGACAGTCACTAACAGTAAGGCGCCGACAGCCAGGGCCGCAATAATTCCATAGAGTCTCAGAAAAGATTTTTGGCAAAGTGCTTTTTCATATCTCGTGTCGAGTAATAATGCGAAGGGGACGACTGCCAGATAGATAATCGCTTCTGCTCGAAACAAGGATGCGGCTAGTAGAGCAGCACAGAAAGCTATTGCTCGAACTAGAGATTGTTCGTTGGAATAGCGCAGTAGTTGGGAAAGAGAAAAAACAGTTAAAGCCCAAAACCCTACGTCTCGAATTATGTATGAGCGATATTCATTGAGCTGGGGGTAGACCAGGATGCTAATGGCAGCCAATAGTAATAAAAGTTTTGAATCATCGATTTCTTTTACGATGCTAAGAAAACTATAGACGAGTAAGGCATAAAAACCACTATTGATGAGTAGAGCCGACGTGAACAGGCTGATGCCGAGTTTGCTAAGCAATGCAATGAGTACGGAGTAGCTGGCCCAGGAATAGTGTTGATAAGCGGCGGCAATTCCTTCGTCTCTGAAAATTTCTGCAGTTCGAATATAGGTATAAGAGTCGTTGTTGTGCAGGCCTGGGTTCCATAGGCTGACTAAGAGAAAAATTACAGAGATCAATAAGCTGACCCCTACAGCAATGAGCCGAATATCGTATTGCTGCCAATTGTTCCTAATGTCAGTAAGGTCTGGCATCTTTGCCCGCCGCTTGAGTTTTGAATCGCTTATGTAACCACATGTACTGATCGGGTTGTATTCTGACAGCATCTTCCACTAGAGAGTTGATACGAGCCGCATCGATTTCATCATCTCCGCTGGGGTAATCCTTCAGTGCTGAGTCGAAGATAAGATGATAACCCGAATTATCTTCTGTTCGATAATGACTGAAGAAAACCACCGATGCATTTCCTATTTTCGAAAATCGGGAGGTTGCAGTAATGCTAGCAGCCTGATTACCAAAAAAGGGAACAAACACTGAGTGTTTGGCGCCGTAATCTTGATCTGGTGCATACCAGAGAATTCGGCCTGCCTTCAGGCTCTTGATCGCTCCTCGTACATCCTTTCGATCATAGACGTGAGCGTAGTGACGGATACGTCCATTGAACATGGCTGCTTGGAACAAGGGGTTGTCATTTGGGCGATAAGTAACATCCATTTTGTGAACCAGATTGAAAAGAAAGGCAGCGATTTCAATGGTCGTAAAATGTGCGCATACCAACAGTACTCCTTTGCCGCCTTCCATCGCAGCTTGCAGATTTTCCAAGCCGCTTACTTTAAGTCGGCTTTCATAATCTTTGGGATCGCGATACCAGGAGATTGCTATTTCGATCAGGCCAATGCCGTTGGAAAGGAAAGTCCGCTTAACCAATTGTTGTTGGTCTCTAGATGAGAGCTCTGAAAAGCACAGGCGAATATTCACTTCACATATGTGCCTGCGTTGCCGAGCGAAATAGTAGCTGAGAAGCCCGAGAAACTGGCCTATCTTTATCTGAATATAAAAAGGTAGATGGGCCACTGTCCACATGGATGCCAATAGAATCCACATTGGCCAGAAGCGGGGCGCTTTAAACTGGCCGAGAGGCGTCGGTTTCCTGGAGTCTTCGAGGGTGGTCTTGGCCATGGAATCTAGTAGCTCTGCTGATGTGTAGACAGAATGGGCTTGTGAGGCGCGAATTGTAGCAGATGCCCAAGCTAAACTCAGTCTGGGATAAATTCAGGAGAAATGACCAGTAACAAGCAAAAATACCCACTAAATGAGGAAATATGCACAGAATAAGGCGAACAAACCCCACATTAGGCATAAAAACCGAAGGAAACGAATTTAGGCTGAAATACCTCAGAATCTCCTCCATATGATATGATCTGGCGCCAATGATTAGTGAGAATTTCGCAACGATTTCAATCGCTTTGGCTCAAACTCGCTTTACGGCGAAATAGGCTCAAAAAGAACGGAGACTGAAAGATGAAACTGGAGATGCCTCCCTTTCAGCAGGCACGACTACTTGTAGTAGGAGATGTCATGTTGGATCGATATTGGCACGGTGACGCTTCACGGGTATCACCCGAAGCGCCTGTTCCCGTGGTACAGGTTAGCAATCAAGAAGACCGTCCCGGTGGTGCAGGTAACGTGGCTCTCAATATTGCGGCTCTCGGCTCGGCAGCTACGCTTCTCGGCATCGTTGGCAAAGATGAAACTGCTGCTGATCTTCAGTCCCGACTCTCTGCTGCAGGAGTCTATTGCGAATTTCTAGAATCCCCGGACAAACCTACTATCACCAAGTTGCGAGTGATCAGCCAGCATCAGCAACTAATCCGTCTGGACTTTGAGCAAAAATTTGACGACGACGATACCGCTGACCTCCACAGCCAAGTTGAAAAACTTTTACCCAATGCGCAGGTTTTGGTTCTATCGGACTACGCAAAGGGCGCGCTTGAAGATGTTTCATCTTTAATCGCTTTAGGCAGAAAGCAGGGCATCCCGGTTATCGTTGATCCCAAGGGGAGTGATTTCGAAAAGTATCGTGGTGCGACCTTAATTACGCCCAATTTGAATGAATTCGAAGATGTAGTTGGCAGCTGCAAGAATGAAGACGACTTGGTGACCAAAGGATTGAACCTGCTTAGTGAGTTGGAATTGGACGCGATGCTTATTACTCGTGGCGAACACGGTATGACTCTGATTCGTCCCGATTCTCCTGAGCTGCATTTGCCCGCTCGAGCACAGGAAGTATTCGATGTGACCGGTGCTGGCGATACGGTGATATCAGTATTAGCTGCTTCACTGGCGGCTGGTGATGATTTAGCTGATGCGACGGCTCTGGCTAACCTAGCTGCAGGATTGGTAGTGGGTAAATTGGGTACTGCCGCAATCAGTGGACCAGAATTGCGCAGAGCGATATTGGCTGAGCAAAATTCAGGGCGCGGTGTGATGACTGCGGAACAGTTGAAGATCGCCGTGCAGGATGCAAAAGATCATGGAGAGAAAATTGTTTTCACCAATGGTTGTTTCGATATTATCCATGCCGGCCATGTTGGTTACCTAACTGACGCGAGAAAATTGGGTGATAGATTAATCGTAGCAATTAACAATGACGACAGTGTTAAGAGATTAAAAGGACCTGGCCGGCCAATAAATCCTGTTGAACGCCGCATGGCTGTGCTTGTTGGTTTAGAAGCCGTAGACTGGGTAGTTAGTTTTTCCGAAGACACACCTGAAGGATTATTGGAATCTCTGCAACCGGATGTGCTGGTTAAAGGTGGAGATTACTCGCTGGAACAAGTGGTCGGTGGTGAGTATGTGCTTTCCTATGGAGGCGAAGTAAAAGCCTTGGAATTTCTTGACGATTGCTCTACCTCCGCAATCATGGAAAAGATGAAGGAAGTGGGAGAGTAAGCAGGGGAATTAGATTTTTATTAACTTCGGAATCTTTCTAGGAATTAAGATAAAGCTGCTTTTACATTTTCTGCCAAGTGCTGAGGATTAATAGTTCCCACAATCACACTGCTCACCCCGTCCCGCGCCAGCGCAAATTTCATTTTGTCTGCGGCACTTTTTTCATCAACGCAATCATGCCCGCTATTGAGCGCTTTCTTAATCAGCACTCCCTTATTCTGTTGATAAGCATAGTCGATTACAGCTTCTTCTTCTCTCGTTGAAGGGTTGTAGGTAACCATCACCAAATCCAGTAGATCCAGGGCTTTAATGCCACCCTCAACGGTTTTGGTGGACATGCCGATTGCCTTAATAAGACCTCTATCTTTAAGCTTTCCCAATGTTTCCAAGCAATCTGTGGATTCAATAATTTGCGAATCTCTTCCGTCGGAGTGCACCAGTACGATATCGAGATAATCAGTATTTAAATCTCTTAGGCTTCGCTCGACACTGTACTGCGTGTGTTCGGCAGAGAAATCGTAATGGGATTTTCCAACTGTGAACTCTTCGCCAACCTTGGTACACAGCACCCAGCTGTCGCGCTCACTTAATAACCTTCCCAGGCGTTGCTCACTGCTTCCATAAGCCGGGGCTGTATCCAATAAATTAATGCCAAGATCTTTTGCCTGAGCGAGAAGTGCCTGTACTTCCCCGTCTTGGGGTAGTGAAAAGTCTTCGGGATATTTTACTTCCTGATTCCGGCCAATTTTCACCGTACCTAGACCCACACAGGAAACTTGTATACCGGTTTGACCTAAGGCTCGGTGTTGAAGGCTCATTGTATTTTTATTCCGCTTCCCAGTAACTCTTTGCCATACCAGCTGGCTCAAGAATATTGCTCAGCGCCTCAAGTGGACTGTGTATGGAGGGATGAATTGAGTTCTGTGCAAAGTGTTCAATCAGCTTATCGGCCAGAGAAGGACTAAGAGTAAGTTTGCTCGGCCAGGCTGTAATACACAATCCTTCCTCTATGAAGATGGCGTCATCGGGTCTGAAATTACTATCCATGTTTGGCTCAGCCCGATCGATATCGAAGCAAGACCAGTGTGCTCCTTCGAGATTGGCCCACGGAAATAATGACGTCAGTAAAGATTTCGCAGCTTGCAGTTGTTCGGAATCACTTCGATCTACTCCGCTCTCCGCGAGCTCTCCACCTAGATACCAAACTGTTAAGTCCTGACTGTCTTTATGTGAGGTAACCGTTAACTTTGGTGTGAGACTGAAGCTGTCTCCGATACAGTGTACGAATATCTCGGGAAGAGAAGCGCTCTTAAGATAAGTCATTTTTAGTGGTCGAAGTTGACAGTGTACAGTCTGAAGTTTTGCCTTCTCGATGAGGCTCGGATTTCCCTTGCCGGCTGTGAAGATGAAGCGTTGTGGTTTGATGCAAACACTGCGCTCTCCATTAGTGACTGAAACAGAAGTAGCTAGTCCAGAATCATCAAAATCGAAATCATAGTTGGCAGAACCTAGGTCAAATATTCGATCTTGATATTTTTTACTTAAAACTTCTAATAAGGAAGCTGTATCAATAACAAAATCCGGTAGTTTATATAGGCTACCTTTTATTATAGATTGCTGAAAGAAAGCGGGGTATTGATCGGTGCTTAAGGCTTCTACCCGGCCTTGCAAACTCTTGCTGCCAAAAAAAGTTTTGAGCTTGGAGCGAATGCCTCCGTCGGACCACATATAATAGTTTTCACTAAGAACACGACAATCAGTAAGATCTACCTCATCCTCACCAGACAGACACTGGCGCCACCGCTGTGGCATACCGGCTATGGTGTTTGCGGAATTACTGAGGCTACCACTGAGTGCATACTTAAGGCCGCCATGAATGATTCCTTGTGAGGCCAGGGTTTGGCCGCTACCCAGTCCGCCGGTATCGAGCAAAATAGCCTGATAGCCAGCCGCCTGGAACCGGTTCAGTAACCAGAGTCCGGCAATACCACCTCCGAAAATGGCGATGTCGGTTGAATAGGTTGATGTCATTGGTTACCTTAGCTCAAATCTGGATGATTGTGATTTGCTAGCTGTTGTATGAAGAAGCTATTTACGAAGTATATCGACATCATTCGGTTTTTCCCAACGATGAGACAAGCAGGACTAGAGCAGCGCGCAGCATGTATCGAATTTTATATAGCCTGACATTTTATTTGATAATGCCGGCAGTCATATTGCGACTGTTTGTGCGTTCATTTCGTTCTCCAGCATATGGCAAGAGATGGTCAGAGCGATTTGCCTTCAATAGTCTGCCGGATGGCTTCGATAAGACCAAACAAACAATCTGGATTCATGCTGTATCGGTGGGTGAGACTAATGCAGCAGCGCCGCTGATTCGTAAGCTAAAAGAATCGTATACAGGCTGTCAGATTTACATTACCACTATGACGCCAACCGGTTCTGATAGGGTTTCAGCACTATTCGGTGAAGACGTTTTTCATAGCTACATTCCTTATGATCTACCAATAGCTACACAAAGATTTATCGGCAAGGTTCAGCCATCTCTGCTAATTCTGATGGAGACAGAGCTTTGGCCAAATCTTATTCATTATTGTTCAAGCAATGGCGTCAAGGTGATACTTGCGAATGGCAGGCTTTCGGAGAAGTCAGCACGGTCTTACGGCAAATTCCCAGATGCCACAAAAGACATGTTAGATAATATTGATTTTGTCGCGGCTCAGGCCAAAGCTGACATGGAGCGGTTTATTTCGGCGGGAGTCAGCTCCGATAGGATAAGTGTTAGCGGAAGTCTAAAATTTACTATTGACGAATCCATAGAACAGAATCAACTCGACGACATACTAGGCAGTATTCGTGACAGCAAACGAATCGTACTAACCGCTGCCAGCACTAGAGACCAAGAAGAAGAAAAAGTACTGCATGCCTACAAGAACATACTAGAAAAATTTCCCGATCTTTTGCTGCTTCTTATTCCTCGTCATCCAGAACGATTCGATCGTGTAGCCAGGCTTTGCCAGCAGACAGGGCTCAGTGTAATTAGAAGAAGCGAGAAAAAACCTATTGATGAGTCTACACAGGTTTTCCTGGGAGATTCCATGGGGGAAATGAGCGCCTACTATGGGCTCACAGATATCGCGTTCGTTGGTGGAAGCTTGGTGGATACAGGTTGCCAGAATGTGCTTGAGCCGGCGGCTATGGGTCTGGCAGTGGTTACGGGTCCTTCTCAGTATAACTTTGCCACTATATGTTCTCAGCTTGAATCGGTTGGTGCACTAAAGACAGTGAAAGACGAAAACGAATTGGCAGAGTTTCTAATGAGCGTGATCAGCGACCAGTCTGTTCGCGAAAACATGGGTCAGTGCGGACGGCGACTAGTTGAAGAAAATCAACAAGCACTTCCCGCATTAATAAAAATCATTAGCAGCAACTGGCAGTAATTATTCAAACTTTCGTGTCAGATTCTCGGCACCTTCCTCTCTTACACGAACATTGTCTTCGATCCTGATGCCGCCACAGGGATAGAGGTCTTCTACTAGCGACCAGTTAATGCATTTACCCTTGTCAGAATCTCTTTCCTTCTCCAATAACAGCGGAATGAAATAAAGCCCGGGCTCGATAGTGAAAACCATGTCTTCATCCAGTATTCGTGTGTTTCTGAGGGATGGAGAGTGTTCGGGAGGAGGTGTGCTTGCACCACTTATGTCTTTTTGGTGCCCACCTACATCATGAACCTGAATTCCTAATAAGTGTCCCACTCCATGAGGCATGAATAGCTGGGGAATACCTTGTTCGAGAAGATCATCACTATCAGTCTGAAGAATGTCAGCTTCCTGCAATATTTTGGCTACACCGGCCAGAGCAGCTTCCTGAAATTTCTTGTATTCCATTTTTGGTTTGATGGTGGCAACCAATTCCTGCTCTAACGCTATCATTGAGCTTAAAAGAGATTGGAATAGTGGGTGGGCATCTGGCTTCACCCACGTGCGGGTAATGTCGGAGCCATAGCCATTGATTCGACATCCAGCGTCAATTAACAAGACATGACCATTGCCGTCGACTTTCCTTCTCTTATTCTGGTAATGGAGAATTGCAGACTTCTCATCCAATGCGACTATATTGGTATAGGGGCTTTCTTCTTCGAGGATATTGCAGGTTTGCAGGAAGGCCATATGAATATCGTATTCGCTTCCTCCATTGAGGAAACACTCCCTTGCTGCATTGTGAGCCAATACGCCGACGCGACTGGCTTCGGTCAATTGTTCCAACTCATATTCTGTTTTTATTGCCCTGTGCCAGTCAAGACAGGAAACCATGCTCTTGGGATTCACTAGAGAGCTTTCGATGCCCAGAGATTCGGCCAGTTCAATTTCAGGTCCGAGATATGCTATTGCTGATTTGGGCAGGTGTTCATTTATTTTGTCTACGGAGTTCAGGCGAACTATTTGAACATGGTCAGCCCACCAGGATTCGTTCTCTATGGATTGTTCGTACCAAAAATCATCGGGAAGTACCTGAAAGTAGATTGGCGCCTCGCCAGCTTGTACGAGAATAAACTGATCAGGCCTGTTTACCGGCAGCCAATGGTGAAAATGACCATATGCCTGAAAGGGTATATGCCTGTCATCTGCGAAGTAGTGATGTTCGCTGCCACTGTGCAGCAATACGCAATCTATCTGGGACCCGCTAGAGCATGCTCTCTCTATGGCATCACTATAGTTAGTCGATAGGGTGGAGACATGTTCCTGATAGGCTGATTTACTCACAAAGATTCCTTGTCTGTGACGGTTCTGAATTGCTACTTAATTACGATTAGAGGAATTATACTTTGAATTCCAAGAAATTAAGAGAGCGAGGATCGACCATGCTATATCCAATGTTTATTCTGGTAATGATGACGATGGCCATTATGGTGATTACGGCCAGAGCGAGAATGGCATCTGTGAGGGATGGTAGTGTTTCGATTTCTTACTATAGCCTTATGCAGGGCGAGAGTCCGCCGGAGTTTATCGAAAAGACCACTCGGCATTTCAATAATCTGTTTGAGGTTCCAACTCTCTTCTATGCAGGTGGTGCGGTTTATCTTGCGATGGACTTAACGTCGCAAATGCCAATATTTTGTGCCTGGGCTTTCGTAGCATTTCGAATTATTCACACATTCATTCATCTTGGGTACAACAATGTGCTTCATAGGCTAATAGTATTCGGACTGGGCAATATCTCGATTATGTTTTTGTGGATAGGTATCCTGAGGAGTGCATCCTAGGCTATTGCGTTGTCGCAGGTGATTCGATTTAATGTTTAGAACTGAAAATTCACTAATTATGACCTTGTAGATGCAAGGAATAGGATAGAAGGAACAGAATATGTCAGATGTAGCTGTTTATATGATTGCCAATTTGGTAGTCGAGAATGCAGATGAGTACAGAAAATATGAACAGGGATTCTTTCCCATATTGAAACGATTTGGCGGAGAATTTGTTACCTTCGATGATAACCATGAGACTCTGGAAGGAACCAACCCAACTGAAGGACGGGTAATTATTTTCAAATTTCCTTCCGAGGAAATTGCCAAGCAATGGTACAACGATGAAGAATATCAAGCATTGTCAGAGTTTCGTCGAGCAGGAACAACGCTCAAGAGCCTGACTATGGTTCACGGCCTTCCTCCACGAAGCTGAAGAAACTATTTGCACGGCTAAAAACAGCTATGAGGTGAGGAGTGAAACTATCTGACATCAATGACATCGATTCTGTCTTGGGAGAGTCATTCTCCAATGGAGGCTTGGTTTTGGATCAGAGCGATTTGGGTGAGAGCTTTTTTGATCTCAAGACAGGCTTGGCGGGAGCTTTGTTTCAAAAGTTTGTTAACTATAATCAAAAACTATCATTGCTGTTAAATGACACGAGTATTTATGGTGATCGCTTTGCAGAGTTAGCTCTGGAGCATCGAGATCACCCCAATGTGCGTTTTTTTGATACTAAGGAAGACGCGCAGAACTGGATTAGCCACTGAGGATTTATCATGATCAAAACTACTACTCCAACAATTCAAGGGAAAGAAATTGCGGACTATTGCGGTGTGGTCGTAGGTGAAGCAATACTGGGTGCCAATATATTCAAAGATCTTTTCGGCGCCATTAGAGACATTGTAGGCGGCCGCGCTGGTGCCTATGAAGAAGAAATGGGTAGGGCGAGAGATATTGCCTTTATGGAGATGGAAGAGGAAGCCAATGCCATGGGGGCAAATGCCATCGTTGGCATCGATCTCGATTATGAAGTGATCGGAAAGAACGGCGCCATGATGATGGTGAGCATAAGCGGTACCGCAGTGAGAATACGCTAAAGAGTCTTAGTGCATGGCGGAAACGCGAAATTGCATCTACACTAATTGAAAGACATCGGTGAATGGCATTAAACCGCTTGCAGCGCACCGATTACCACACATTGCTGAATTGTTAAGGATGACACGCAGCGGTGAATATTGTTTCTATACCAAAATCAGAAGAACTTGATAACCGGGAAAAACAACTTGCACCTCTTGGGAAAAAGTTGCGAATATTTTTTCAACTATCAAAATATTTTCTTTCTTCGATTCAGTCAAGAAAAACCGACTATGTCAGTCTGTTGGGAATTTTCCTGCGTCTGCCTCAAGCTTCTGTGAAAGAAATTCTTGGAAAAAATCAGAGTTATGTGAAAAAGCTTGATGCTAGACGTTATCGAACGCAAAAAAGCAGTTTCATTGGCAAATACTGCAAGGAATTTCAATGTGCTAGAGAGGCGGACTACTGTGATTTAGTACAGAGAGATCAACGATCCCGGATACTTTGCTCCTTTCATATGGGCGACTATATTTATGGCTGCAATTATCTGGCTAGCCTGGAGGAGGGGCATCGAAGTAAGAAAGTTCTAAGTTTCGGGGCAGCACCGGAAAGTTATTTTGATAATCTTGCCAAGGCATTCGGCAATAGCTCAATCAAGCGTTCCGCGGAATTGTTGGTAGAACAAACCTCTGTAGTCGATCTGACTCGACTTATTCGTTCCGAGAAAACAACACTGCTAATGTTTTGCGATCTTCCTGCTGAGTACGGAGAGACTGTTACAGTCCCCTTTCTCGGTCGCAGAGCCCGGTTCTCAAAAGGACCTGCTGTTGTGGCATTGGCATCACGAACACCTTTATTGCCAGTAGTAAATTTCATTGATGGACAAATCAATTGTATAGAGATAAGACCGCTAATCGAGCCAAACATTAAGCCAGGGGAAAATTTCACCCAGGCAGTGGTTCGTATAACAGCAGAATTGGTAAGCACCTTTGAAGAAATTTTCAAATCCTACCCTGAACAGTGGCGATATCTCACTCTATTGCCAGATTACTTTGAAGCTATGACCCCGGAAAAGTAACCCTGCCATTCCCACTGTTTTTTCCCAGACACGGAGGTCTAAATGGAAAAACTCTCAACAGCCAATTCAAATCCAAGTACAGCTATGGTTTCACTATTGAGAAACCATCTGCCGGAAGCGCATGCAAACATGGTCATTGAGTCCTCGACCAGAATCGAGGAACTGGATCTTGATTCCCTGGGATTACTTGAATGGGTCTATGAGCTAGAGGCAAATTTCGAATGCGAATTTGGCGATGCACAGTTGGGATCTCTTCATCACATTAAAACTGTTGGTGAGATGACTAGCGTGCTCTCTGAGGCTATGGATGAAAAACCCAATAGTGAACGAATAGATGACGGCAGATAGAAACCTGTTCCGTTCACAAGCGATAAAATTCAAGTCTGAGAATTGGTCATCGGCTTTGCTTCCGAATGAAAGCGGAAATCTTCGAGTATTTGTCTGGCTTATCATACTGTCGTTTCTTGCGATTTTCGCATTGCTGATGGGCTCGACATATAAGGAGACTGAGAGGGCACGTGGAATCCTGAAGCCTGAGGGAGGGCTCCAGAAATTACTTGCGCCTCGGGGATCAAGAGTTAGCGAGATTTTTGTCGAGGTGGGACAAAAACTTGAAAAGGGGCAGCTGTTGGCTGAGCTCTCTAGTTCCCGTTTTGATAATGAAGGCACAGCGAAATATGAGATAGAGATTGAGCGACTTCTCGAGCTGAGAAAAATACTTGAAGATGAGCGGGAAATAAAGGAAGCCATGTATGTAAGAGCTCAGCAAGCAAATCAGTTCGCCAGAAAAGATTTGCAAGCGAGTAAGCAAAGTATTGTGCTTGAGCTGGAAATTCTCGGGAGCAAGCTGGTAGCTAGCGAACGGAATTTACACGCCATGGAGGCGTTGTTGGAAAACAGGGCCATATCCCGACTCCGGTTTGATCAGCAACAGGCAGGGTATCTCGGCTTAGTTCTTCAGCAGGAAGAGTTAAGACAAGATCTGCATGCCACAGGAAGACAGTTAAGCGAACTCGATCTAGCTAAAGACTTGGCGGCACTGGATTCAGAAAACATGAGTTTGAGACTGCGGAGCGAAAATCAGCGAATTAGCTATGAAATAGCTCAGCTAGAGCAAGGAGGCATCGATAGCATCGTAGCTGAAAGTCCAGGAGAAGTGGCGGCAATAACAATTGACGAGGGTCAGACGGTACGGGCCGGTGAGCTCATGTTCTATTTGGTCCCCGAGAATAAAGCCTTGCGTGCAGAAATTTATGTTAGCTCCAAGGTTCAGGGAAGAGTTGAGCCGGGTCAGCGGGTCATGCTTGGCTATGATGGTTTCAACTATCAAAGCTATGGTCGCTACGACGCGACCGTCACAGAAATAGGACAAGTGTCATTGGATCCCAGGGAACATCTTTTGCCCCTCTCTTTACAGTCGGTGGCGGTATTTAAAATTGTGGCAACACTCAATCAAGAATATGTTGAAGGGCCAGATATTCACCGGCTGCAAAGAGATATGGAATTTAGCGCGGAATTCGTTGTAGCGGAGATGTCCTTGCTTGGGTTCATATTCAAACCCTTGTTGGCAATGAAAGGGAAAGTATGGTGATTAATATTTTTCCAGCAAGAAAGTCCCTACCGATGGTTTTCCAATCTGAGATGAACGAGTGCGGCTTAGCCTGTTTGACTATGATAGCGGGCTATTTTGGCAACAAGCTGGATCTACAATCTGTTAGACAGCTCATTCCAATGCAGCCTTCAGGAGCTTCTGTCAAACAGCTACTAAGGGCAGCAGAGTTTATCAAGCTCGAGGCGAGGGCGTTACGCCTTGAGCCTGAGGAAATTAGTAAGCTTTGTGTGCCTGCAATACTTCATTGGGATATGGATCACTTTGTTGTTCTGAAGAAGGTTAGTTCAAATAGTGTGCTCATCCATGATCCTGCCTCAGGTGTCAGAACTTATACTCAGAAGGAGCTCGGCAATCACCTGACAGGTATAGCTGTTGAGTTCTTGCCGGCAAAGCTGGATTGCGAAGAAGTCTCTAAGCAACCTTATTCAATCGGTCACCTGATAAAAGGAACAGGGAATTTTCATACTGCCATTCTACAAGTATTTCTAATGTCGGCACTCATTCAATTACTGGCCGTTCTCACGCCACTCTATATGCAGTTAGTGATCGATCAGGGTTTGGTGAAAGGCGATCAAGATCTTATCCTATTTCTGGCATTGCTTTTTTCTGTGGTGGTAGTCGTTAGATCCGCTATTAACTATCTTAGGGGGATGGTGCTGCTACAGTATTCCAGTCTAATGGATTTTCAGTTGGTCAGTACTGTCTTCTCTCATTTACTGAGGCTGCCTTCTTCTTTTTTCTCTCGAAGAGAAATGGGAGACATAATTTCCAGGTTTTCGTCTCTGGACAAGATAAGGAATTTGCTAACTCAAGAAATGATTACCGTTGTAGTTGATGGAATATTTTCCCTGTTAACTCTAACCCTGTTGTTCATCTATAGCCCGAAGTTAGCGCTACTAATATTGGCCTCCGTAAGCATTTACTCACTTGTGCGAATAGCCACAATTCCTAGAGAAAAATCCAGTAGGCAAGAGCTATTGATCGCCAGAGCGAAGCAGCAAAGCAAGTTTATGGAGAACATTCGATCTATCGCGGTTTGCAAATCTTATGGAATGGAACGACAGCGATTAGGTATGTGGCAAGGCCTCTATGCCAATTCCATAAATTCAGGGTTTCAGCTAGGGCGGTTTCAGCTAGGACTGAATAGCTTCCAGGCATTGGTTTTTGGGTTGGAAAACACATTGCTCATCTACATGGGATCTATGCTGATTTACGCGGGTCAGCTATCAATCGGGCAGTTGATTAGCTTCATCTTTCTTAAACAGCATTTCATTACATCTATATGCGCGATGCTGCCGAAATTGGCGGAAATCAAACTGATGAGCCTTGAGTTAGAAAGAGTTTCAGATATTACTCTGGAACAGAAGGAAGATTTATCCGCTCCGAATGTATTGCTGCAGCGGAAAATTGGTGGAGGCCTCGAAATTCGGAAGTTGTGCTTCGGATATCCTCAGAACCCAGGTGAGCGGGAGCGAATATTGTTCCAGAATTTGAATTGTGTTGTCGATCCTGGGATGACTGTTGCTATAAGCGGAGTATCGGGAAGCGGTAAGAGTAGTCTGCTCAGTTTGATGTTAGGCATGGAGCTATCAACAAGTGGGCAGGTGCTATATGACGGAGTATCGATTAAGGAAGTGGGTGTTGGAAATTTTAGATCGCAAGTTTCCTCAGTCCTACATGGAGACAACTTGTTGACAGGAGATATTGCATACAATGTTCACTTGGATACGGAAAGAAATACCGGAAGAGAAGAAAAAGTAATTCTTAGCTGTCAGCTAGTAGAGGTTCATGAAACTGTTTGTTCACTGCCTATGGCATACAACACACAGATAGGAGAGATGGGGGTTCCGCTTTCCGCCGGCCAGATACAAAGACTACTTCTTGCTCGTGCACTATATCGTGAACCGAAAGTTCTTATCCTGGATGAAGCACTGTCACATCTGGATGACAATCTTGCACTTAAGCTTTTGGCGAGGATAAAGAACAGGGGAATTACTATTGTTCTGGTTACTCACAACACAAAATTACTAGAAATGGCGGACAGAAAAATATTTCTTAGTGGTGAAATATCGAGCGTGGAAAATTCCTTTATGTCAAACGTTGATGGCTCTTTAGGTAAAGTATGAAACGAGAAACATTGTTCATTTCTATACGGAAAAACATTCAGAGCGATGGCTTCTATGACGAGGCCTGTTTTAAATATTATCTTCTTCGGCTTCTCCAATGTTCGCCCAGTTTTGAAATAAGTCTTCATTCTTATGCTTTGTTCGAAAACGAAATCCTGCTGCTTTGTACTCCAATGTCGCTGATAGAACAAAATCTATTTCTGAAATTTCTTAACAAAAGCTATTCGGAATACTTTAACTCAAGATTCGAAAGATCAGCGAAAGTTTGGAATAGCAATCACAGTATGTGTTGCGTAGATGAATCGAATGTCATGACATATCAAAAGTATATCGAAAATTCACCAGTTTCGAGAGGCTTAACAGATCATCCCGGAACCTACGAATGGTCGAGCTATTGTTCGAATTGTTTCAATAGGAGACCCCCGTTCCTTACTCCCCATAGCCGATTTCGTGAAATATATGTCAGCCATATTAATCCCCATGAGGCTTATAGGGGCTTTATTGCCCGACCGTTTAAAAAAGCGGATATAGCGGTGTTGAAAGAGCAGAACAGCATCTCAGGCTTGTAATATTCTCAGAAGTTAGCAAGTATGCACTCTAAGGCAATCAATTCTTCGCGCGTTAAAGTTGATGAATATCAGCTTTTGACCGATAAATACAAAGTATTGTCGGATATGAGTAGTAGATAATCCAATTGGTTTTCGATCGCCATATTACAACTGAAGAGACATGACACAGAAACAAGCTGAATTTTATCCATTCTATGATCCTTATAGAGAAGGAGACACTCTGACCTACGGCAGCAAAGCCGGAATCTCATTGGGTATTGGTGCGCTATATCTTCTGTTTCAATATTACTCCTTACAAGACAAGGCTGTGTTTTTTACTCAGTACTGTTGGATATTGGGAATTATTATCTCAACTGCCACCATGGCCCTGTATCTGGCGACTGATGTTTTTCGTAGAAGCTTGGCGGTCATGCGGGAAATCGAAACTTCTCAAACCAGTTCAGTAGATAGAGAAGTATCGCTTACGGTGATATCCGAATGGGTGTCGGATACTCGATATCTTTTAGCGGGAATTGGTTTTGCAACTGCGAACACAACTGTCGCTCACTTGCTTGGAGTGCCGACCGAGTTCCACGAAAGCGTATTCTCATTAGTTATGATGTATACAGGTTTTTTCCTCGCCGGTTTTACTTGCGGCATGGGAATGTTAGGAATCATTATTGTAATAGTCCTGTACCTTGAATTTGCACCTACCTTGAAAGACTCACTTGATCCTAACAATCCAGACGGTACCGGCGGCATAAAAAAACTGGGAGACTCTCTTTGGATTTTTGCTGGCCTGATTGGCTCGGTAGCGATTTTGGTTGCCATATATTTGTTCGGCGTTTCCTGGGTCTATGCCTACAAAGGGTATGTACAGGTAATTTTCATTTTTTGGGTTGGGCTACCGTTTATTGTTGCTATCTCGGTAGTTCTAATTCCAGGATTGGCAGTCAGAAGGCAGGTGTCCAGTTTCAAACAACACAAGTCAAAGCAATTGAAACAGGAAAAATCAAAACTCTATTCAGACTACAAAAATTTTGACGTTGATGAAGATGAAGTAATAATTGCTGAAAAGAGGGAGCTTAGCGAAAGGCTCATGAAAATTCAGGATGAATTGGATAACATTCGTGCAATGCGTAATTCTCACATCGATGGAAAAGATAAAGATTAAGTCAGTCCCTCGACCCTGATTCCGAAAATATTCGAACTACTCCCCAAACTATTTTTTCCAATTTCTATTCATAGTCCTCGATAGCTGGGCAGGCACAGAATAGATTGCGATCTCCATAGACATTATCAATTCGGTTTACGCTGGGCCAATACTTGTTCGCCGCTTCTTTGCTAAGCGGATAGGCCGCATCCATTTTGCTATATGGTCGATCCCAAGACTCGTCGAGCATATCGGCAAGAGTGTGGGGCGAGTTCTTTAGAGGATTGTTATCTTCATCAATCTTTCCATTGTCCACCTGTTCAATTTCCTTACGAATCTGAATCATGGCATCGATGAATCGATCCAGCTCCGGTTTGGATTCACTTTCTGTGGGTTCAATCATCAGTGTTCCGGCCACAGGGAAGGACATGGTTGGAGCATGAAAGCCAAAATCCATTAGACGTTTCGCCACGTCTTCTTCGCTAATATTCGAGGATTGTTTTAGAGGCCGGAGGTCAATAATGCATTCATGGGCAACCATACCGCTGCGACCGGTATAGAGGACTGGGAAATGATCCTTCAGTCGAGACGCAATGTAATTGGCATTGAGTATTGCCACTTGAGTTGCGCGTAATAAACCCTCTTCACCCATCATGGCAATATACATCCATGAGATAGGTAGAATTCCTGAACTCCCCCAGGGAGCAGCTGATACGGCGCCGTTACCTTCATTAGGCCCGCTAAGAGTGACCAGTGAATGATTAGCCAAATGCTCGGCCAGATGTTGTTTGACGCCAATGGGTCCCATTCCTGGCCCGCCGCCACCATGCGGAATACAGAAAGTCTTGTGTAAATTCACATGGGATACGTCGGCGCCAATTTCTGCAGGCTTGGAAACGCCAACCTGAGCGTTGAGGTTAGCCCCGTCCATATAAACTTGTCCGCCATGATCATGAATGATCTGACACACTTCCTTTACGGCTTCTTCGAAGACACCGTGGGTGGAAGGATAGGTAATCATCAATGCTGCCAGATTGTCGCTATGGGCTTCGGCTTTAGCGCGTAGATCATTTACGTCAATATTGCCGTTGTCATCGCAGGCAACCAGAACTACTTTCATGCTGATCATCTGTGCACTGGCAGGATTGGTGCCGTGGGCTGAAGTTGGAATCAGGCACACATCCCGTTGAGTCTCTCCCTTGCTATGCAGGTATTTTTTGATAGCCAGAAGGCCGGCATATTCTCCTTGCGCACCGGAATTAGGTTGCATACTCACCGAGTCGAAGCCAGTGATAGCCGCGAGCATATCTTCAAGCTCGCCGATCATCTGTTGATAACCGCCCATCTGGTCCAGAGGAGAAAATGGATGAGGCTTGGCAAACTCTGGCCAGCTGATTGGCATCATTTCCGCAGCGGCATTGAGTTTCATAGTGCAGGAACCGAGAGGAATCATAGCGTGAGTTAAGGAAATATCCTTGTCTTCAAGTCGCTTCAGGTATCGAAGCATATCAGTTTCACTATGGTAACTATTGAAGTTCGGGTGTTGTAAAAATTTACTGCTTCTTGATAACTGATCGGGAATTACTGCCGGCAATTTTCCAGAAGTAATAGCCTGATCTAACTCCTTAATGGAGAGTTTGTCCGCAACACTGCCTAGTAGGATGTACCAGAGGTTTTCGATTTCTTTTTCTGTTGTGCATTCGTCAAGGCTTAGGCCAATTTCACTATTAGTTTTCAAGCGGTCAAGACGTAGGTTAACTCCAGCGGAATCTGCTCTAGTAAGAATTTCATCCGCTAGCTCATCGCTTAACTTGATTGATAGCGTATCGAAGTAATTCTCAGTGAGTACTTCCATCCCTGACTGACGTAAACCTGTAGCAAGGATAGTTGTTAGCCGATGTATTCGGCTGGCAATTCTGTGTAGCCCTTCGGGGCCATGGTACATAGCAAAGAGAGCCGAGATATTGGCGAGTAGCACCTGTGCAGTACAAATATTACTGTTGGCCTTCTCGCGGCGAATATGTTGTTCGCGAGTTTGCAGAGCCATTCGAAATGCCTGTCGTTCTCTCTTGTCGACGGAGACTCCAATGATGCGACCGGGAACCGCACGTTTGTATTCATCCTTGGTGGCAAAGTAAGCCGCATGGGGCCCGCCGTATCCCATGGGAACACCGAAGCGCTGGGTAGAGCCGGTTACAACGTCTGCACCCATCTCTCCCGGCGGTTTTAATAAGACCAGGCTCATTAGATCAGCAGCAACCACAGCGATGGCTTTGTGTTGGTGCAACTCATCAATGATTGGGGCCAGATCGCTTATCTGACCTTGGGCGGACGGGTACTGGAAAATCGCACCGAACACTTCCTCACTAGGGATGGCATTAATATCCCCGATGATAAGCTCGAACCCAAAACATTCAGCGCGAGTCTTGATGACATCGATAGTCTGCGGCAGGCAGTATTGATCAACGAAAAATTTGTTGGCTTTGCGATTCTTGCTGACTCGTTTTGCCAGCGCCATGGCTTCGGCAGCAGCCGTTGCTTCATCTAGAAGCGAGGCATTAGCGAGATCCATGGCGGTGAGGTCAAGAGTCATCTGCTGAAAATTCAACAAGCACTCTAGTCGGCCCTGAGATATTTCCGGTTGATAAGGAGTATAGGCGGTGTACCAGCCAGGATTTTCGAGTACGTTTCTAAGAATGACATTTGGCGTATGGGTGTCATAGTAACCAAGCCCAATAAAAGAGCGGGTCGCTTTATTCTTTGCGGCAATATTCTTCAATTTACCCAGAGCCGCACTCTCACTCATGGGCTCAGCCAAGCCCATGGGCTCGGCGATAGTTATGGATTCAGGGACAGTCTTCTCAACCAGTGCTTCCAATGATTCCAGTTTTAGCTCGGAGAGCATCTGCTGAATCTGTGTTTCATTGGGGCCGATGTGGCGTGCAATGAATTCCCCGCTGTTCTGTAGAGAGTCCAGAGAGGGTGCTGTGCTATTTGTGGAGTCGGCTTGAGAGTGGTTATTGTTTGAGGCTTGGTTTCGCATTTCCGTCCTTCGAAGGAAGCAATCGTCTTTGCAGTCGATTCCTGGTTATCTTACTCGTCGTCGCAGTGGTCTGAATAGGCTTCGGCATCCATAAGCTCATCCAATTCCTGTTCATCATTCATCTGGATTTTGTAGAACCAGCCACCGTCATAAGGCACTGCATTTACAGTTTCCGGTGCGTCAACCAGGTCTTCATTAACAGCGAGAATTTCTCCGGAAACCGGGCTGTAAATATCCGAAGCAGCCTTCACTGATTCAACTACAGCAACTTCTTCTTTCGCATTCACCGTAATGCCAACTTCAGGCAATTCAACGAAGACGATATCCCCAAGAGCATCTTGAGCGTGATTGGAAATTCCCACAGTGGCCACACCGTCGTCATCAACTAGAACCCACTCATGGGATGAGGCATATTTTAGATTGTCAGGGTAATCGCTCACGTTGTTTCCTCGCTGATATGGCTGGTGTCTGTGTTGTTGTGTCAGTAATGTGCAAGAGTTCGGATGAGAATCTGTTGCTGTTGTTTCTGGTTTTTTTTTGCCGAAGAGCTCTTATATCTATCGCAAGAACTACTCGAATATCTTCTTGCCGAAGCGCACGAAATTGGGCTTCACAATCCTTACGGCTGTCATCGTTCCTCTGATATCTACTTCACAGGATGTGCTGCTTAAAGGGATTCTAGCTAATGCTATTGAATGCTTCAATGTGGGTGAAAAACTACCGCTGGTTATCACGCCTTCTCCGCAATCAGTGTGAACTATCTGACCTTCTCTTAGTACACCCCGTTGTTCCAGCACCAGGCCAGTCAGAATCGGCAAACCGCCAGACTGCTGTAGCTGCTTATGCTTGAGTACGGCCTCTTTGCCGACAAAGTCACGCTCTTCGGGGACCCAGGCTATAGTCTGTTCCATATTGGCAGCCAGCGGGGATATGGAGTCATCCATATCATGACCGTAGAGATTCATGCCAGCTTCCAGTCGCAGGGTATCGCGAGCGCCTAGACCTACTGGCTTCACGCCCGCGCTTAGCAGACGGTCCCAGAAGTCACTGGCTAATTCACTTGGGAAAATAAGTTCGAGACCTTTTTCGCCGGTGTAACCCGTTCGCGCGATAAACCAGTCTCCTAGCTCGATTCCCCTGAAATTGGTCAATTGTCTGACTGCTTCGGCCTTATCAGAATCCAGCACTTCACAGACCTTGTCGATAGCCTCGGGGCCATGCACCGCGAGAATTGCCAATTGAGGCTTCTCAGCAATATGGACTCTGAATCCAGCGGTATTTTTAACCATCCAGCTGAGGTCTTTTGCTCTGGTGCCGCAATTGACCACGACTCTAAAGCCGAAGCTCATACGATACACAATCAGGTCATCAACCACGCCGCCCTCTTCGTTGAGCATGGCGCTGTATAAAGCCCGTCCATCGGCATCGAGTTTGGCTACATCGTTGGCGAGTAAAAAGCGTAGGTAGGCCAGGGCATCTTCCCCGGAAATATCTACCACTGTCATATGGGAGACATCGAATACACCGGCACTGGTTCTTACCAGGTTATGCTCTTCGATCTGAGAGCCATAGTTGATGGGCATATCCCAATCTGCGAAATCTACCATTTTGGCATTCGCGTCCAGATGGTTCTGATAAAGAGGAGTTTGCTTGCCCATAGTTGCCGCTTTAGATTGTGAATTCATGGCCTGAAAAGAAGGCGTCATTTTACCCACAGCCCGAAGTATTTAATAGCTGAACTTGCTTTCAGACAGCACTAATTAACAGTGGGCAGGGAGAATGTTTTCAGGGTAGCCAGGCGTAGCTGAATTTGGCAAAAATTGTGCGATTGGTTCTTTCAATGGAGTCGTAAATATCGTTTTGAAACCCATCATCAGAATAGCCAATGAAGAAGCGAGTAGCCGCATTGAGTTTGTAACTGTAGAGCAGCTGGGTGGTCAGTTTCTTGTTAGTCTTCTGTACATCGAAAGCATAGAGGTCCTGATTTCGATCAGTGTCAGTATTCTGCAGGGTGAATCGTAGAAAGCTTCTCGCATTGAACTGATAGGTAGTTGTGAGATTAGTCAGATCGGCGGTGAACAGGCGACCCCCATCAACATCAAATTCCTGATGGGTATGGTTCAAGTTGAACTGGAGATGGGTTCCCCACTGATAACGGATTCTGGGACCCAAACGCTTGGATCTACCGAGTCGGGTATTAGCGAAGTCCACAACATCCTCGATTCGAATCAGGGAGCTGACAGTCAGGTTGGGAGTCGGGGAAAAACCGATGTTGAGCTGATTGAATTGCTCATCGAAGTACTTTCCATTCCAATAGGTCTCACTGCCACCGAACAGACCATTAAAGAAGGACTGCATGGGACCATCCATATTGATGAAGACCTCCGTCTCTTCCTCCAATTGAAGCCCTGACTGATCTTCGGTTCGGTCATAGTCCAAGGCGACACGAATGTAACTGAAGAAGTCATTTTCATCTCCACGCCAGGTATGACCGACGGTCCCCACCACAAATTTGTAATCCACACGATTGATAAAACCAAGGTCGGCACGAAAATCCTCACCAACATCTGTATAGCCCAATCGCCAATCCCAGCGCCGGTCGTTATGTCTGTATTCGATTCTCTGACTGCTGCCGCTGAGGCTGCTGTCCTGGGAATAGTTGGTTTGAATCAGCGTCGGATAGTCCGATGTAGACTGCATAGACTGAATGCTGATGGCATCTTGATCTGTGGGACGGAGGACGGCATCTACACTAACCACGGTATTGCCATAGTCATCTCCGGACCTGTCTGTAACCAAAGCACCGATAGTGGAGTTCTCGAAAATATCGAAGCGATAGCGGCCGATGGCTACCTTGCTTTCTTCTTCTCCGAGGGAGGCGACACTGGAGCCCAGGCTGCGAGGTATTAAAAAGCTGGTGCTCTGATCGTTAGCGGTCAACAGGCCATAGGTATGATCTCCATTCTTCCCGGTAAGCTTCAGACCGTAGTCCGGGTCGGAGATATTTCGGGTATGCACGAGGTTTTCGAAGGTATTGAAATAGTCTGAACCATCGAGGAAAAATGTACGGCGCTCGGGATAGTACAAGCTAAATGTATTGTTAATATTAAGCTGAGCGCTGTCCGCTTCCACCTGAGAAAAATCAGGGTTCAGCGTCGCATTCAAATACATGTCCTGAGTGATGCCCCAGCGAATATCGAGACTGCCTTCGGGGTCAATGCCATCGCCGTCCCAATCACCGCTATTTGGCATTCCAGGAGCTGGATCTCTGGTCTCGACCGCAGTACTGGTGAGAGTGGGGATAATTTCCAGATTGCGGCTTGCCTGCAGATTGGCAAATCCTTCGGCCTTTCTTATCTGGCAGAGATAACAGGAGATGTTTCTATCAAGTGGATTGTTCGAGAGCCTGAAGTTTCGATCTCTGGGATAATTTCTTACCAGATCGATACCCCATGTCTGTAGGCCTTCTCCCGGACTGAAACGTAGCTGCTTCAAGGGTATGGCCATCTCCACCGAGTATTGATCGTCACCGATCTGGCCCGCGCTATCCCAAATGGCATTCCAGGAGCCATCACCACGTTGGTTCACGTCGTCATAGACGATGTCTGATTGAACGCCATAGGGGTTTACATAAAACTCGTAGGCTCGTCGCTCGTCATTAAAGGTGTCGAGTACGATACCTACTCGATCATCACGACCGGTGGTGTCACGATCTCTGAGGAACGCTCTGAGATCACTGATATTGTCGTCCTTGGCGATGAATGCGACATAGAGAACTTCGCCGTCTTCCATCAGCATGGCTTCAGTAGTAACAGCGGCTGCTACATTGTTCCCAGGATCTGTTTCAATATTTACGTCGACTCGTAAGGCCGATGCCCACTCAGCTATTCCAACCTCGCCATCGATCTGCGGCCGTTCGCTGATGCGTGGAATTTTGTATTGATCGGTTGATTGCGCCAGAGAAATCGAGGGAGTAAGCACAATTCCCCATAAAAGAAAGGCCCAAAGGAGAATGGAGATAAGAAGGCTGGTTGGAACTACTCGCAAGCGGGATTCAATATACTTCATAAATTCTAATATTCCGCGGCACCGCTCTTTTTACTGGCTTATGATTAGGTCTGATCGGCCCTATGTGTCGAGGCGGGGATTATTTCATTAGACGCATGAAAGCGGAAACGGTTTCGTAACAAAAATCAAAATCAATCTAGAAGGAGCCGCCTGTATGCTTCTGTCTTAGTTTGGTCTCAATGCTGAAACGAGGGGATTGCTCCAGTAGATACTGCAGGGGTTTGCATTCAAGAGAGCTGTATGGAAGAGGGTCGAAGGTAGGAAGCAGGGCAGTTCAAACTACTCTGCTTCCTTTACATCGATATCTATTGCTTTGACTCTTTACCAAGAACTCTGGAAGAGAGAGCTGACATTAGAGCTACCAGTAAAACTACAGTGAAGCCGCAGCTTCCAGCACATCGCTAAAATCCGGGCGAATTCTATAACCTTCTTCACCAAATTTGTGCTGAATCACACCGTCCGGGCTGACCAGAAACATGCCAGGAAGAGGGATTCCATAGAACCGATGGTCTGGCTCATAATCCGGGTTACGAATTCCGAAGGCATTCACGTGTTTCACGTTTTCGTCGTGAAGCATGGTGAATTCAACTCCCTGATCTTCCTCAACTGTTTTTAAGGTTTCTATGGAGTCATAGGTCAGGGCAACAACAGATATACCCATGTCTTCAAATTGATCACTTATCTCTATCAGCTGCACGAGCTGAGCTTTACAGAAAGGTCACCAATCAAAGGATCTGCTCATCATGAACAGCATTCCCTTTTCTCCTACGAGCTCATCGAAATCTCGTAAATTTCCATTCTGATCCTGAGCTGATATTTCCGGAACCGAACTGCCCACCGGAAAATCTGGTGCAAAGACAAAGTCTTGAGCGAGTGAAGTATTGGAAACAACCAGCAATAGAAGAATGGACATGAATCTGCCGATCAAGGCAGGGGCCAAATGGCTTTTATTCTTCATGTACTACCCTCTTTGGGAGTGAAATCTGAATACAATCAGATTCAGTGCAGCATGCACTTGGTAATAATACCCGATTGATGGGGATTTTAGTTCAGGCAAATGGGAATAAAGTATAAGAGGGAATGTCTGAGCCTGCTTGAACGGAGCTTTGTGTCTCTTCAGGTTCAGTGACATAGATCGGGCATCGCCCCATGCGGAGGCAATTTAAGAAATACCGCGGAGAAACACTTTTCGAAAATTAATGAATTTCGTCTATTCCATCCAGAAATCGCTCGCCCCTCGGCAGGTAGCTATTGTCGCTATCGAGAGAGAAAACCACGGAACTGGAACGCCCCATAATCTCTCCTCTCGGGATGAAGCTGTAAACGCGACTGTCTGAGCTATTGTCACGGTTATCACCGAGCACAAAAAACTGATCTTCAGGTACCACTACAGGTCCGTAAGAGCGATTACTGCGGCTTGCGAATCGGTTGGAAAGCCTTGCCTGGTGGGCACTGTCGGGTAATTCCTCGAGGATAATTATGGCATCCTCGTCTTCGGAGAGGATCTCATAGCCTGCGGCCTCGCCATTGATAACCAGGGCATTGTTCTGCATGTAAATGGTGTCACCAGGGACTCCAACTATGCGCTTAACCAGGCGCTTTGCTGCTTTTTTCGAGTCGATGATTATGACATCGCCTCGCTCAGGGTCAGATAGTTCAGCTAAAGAGATTTCAGTCCAGGGAATTTTAACGTCATAGGCCAGTTTGTTTACCCAGACCTTGTCTCCATCCAGAAGTGTAGGCTGCATGGAAGCTCCGGAGATTGAGCTCAAGTCTGCTATGGCGCTCTTGAAGAATACGATACACGCAAGAAGCAGAAAGAATTGCCTATTCTCTCTCCAGAAAAACCCCAAATTTTGCGACAGTCGCTCTGAGATGCTTGGTTTATCTATTCTGTTCACTGGCTCGTTCATTGGTAGATCTCTTCTAATGAAGCTAACAAACTAGCTATCCGCGGACCATCTGTCAAATACCCAGAGATGAATAGGGCTCTTCAAGAGGCTATTGGGGTACTCGCTTGCAAAAACAAGAGTGCTTCACTAACCTGTACACTTGTACAGTACATAGAGTTTGTAAATAGGGCGTGCAGGTAGAGCACGCAAATAGATCATGGCATTAAGTCAATTTCATCCAGCCTGTAGTCAGTGGTTCAAGAATCAGTTTGGTGAGCCCACGGCAGCTCAGGCACAGGCTTGGTCTGCGATCAGGGCAGGCAGGCATACTCTGATATCAGCTCCCACCGGTAGTGGTAAGACTCTGGCTGCTTTTTATTCTGCAATAGATTCTTTGGTGCAAAAAGGCCTGAACAATCAGCTGGAGGATGGCGTTCAAATCCTCTATGTCTCGCCACTGAAGGCCTTGAGTAATGACATCCAGCGAAATCTGGAGATGCCCTTGGACGGGATCGCCGAGCAGCTTCACCTCTGCGGCGAGCCGCCAGTCGATATTAAGCTTGCCGTTCGTACCGGAGACACGCCAGCCTCCGAGCGGCAGAAGATGGCCAAGAAGCCTCCTCACATTCTGGTGACGACTCCAGAATCTCTTTATCTATTGCTAACCAGTGCCAGCGGTCGAGCCATGTTGTCGACGGTGTCCACGCTGATAATCGATGAGATACACGCCATGCTTGGAGACAAGCGGGGTTCTCATCTTTCTCTGTCTGTCGAGCGGCTACAGCATTTGATTTTGCGCCATTCTGGTCAGCAACTACAGCGCATTGGGCTTTCCGCTACCCAGAAACCAATAGACATGGTTGCCAAATATTTGGTGGGCAACAGTAACTGGTCGAATAGTAAAGGTGGCGATGAAATTGACTGTGAAATCGTAGACAGCGGATTCCAGCGTGAACTGGATCTAGCAATCGAGGTTCCTGGATCGTCCCTATCAGCATTGATGAGTAATGAAGTTTGGGAGGAGCTGTATCAACGACTAATCGAGCTTATTAATTCTCATGAAACAACTCTGGTTTTTGTAAACACCCGACGATTATCCGAGCGACTTGCCCTGGCTCTTTCCGAACGATTGGGAGACAAACTAGTCTGTTCCCATCATGGAAGTATGAGCAAAGACCTTCGACACAATGCAGAACAGCGACTCAAGGCAGGTCAGCTGAAAGTTCTAGTAGCTACAGCATCCATGGAATTAGGAATTGATATCGGTTCTGTTGATCTGGTGGTGCAATTTTCTTCACCAAAGAGTATCGCGACTTTTTTACAAAGAGTGGGTCGAAGTGGTCACTCGATTCATGGAAAACCAAAGGGAATTTTATTCCCACTGACGCGGGATGATCTGGTTGAAGCTTCAGCACTTCTAAATAGTATTTCCGAAGGGGAACTGGATTGCATCATCATGCCGGAGAAACCTTTAGATATTCTTTCGCAGCAACTTGTTGCGGAAGTGTCCTGTAATACCAAATTTGAAGAGGGTGAATCTTGGGATCTGGATGAGCTTTATAATTTGTTTACAAATGCTTATCCCTACAAAGATCTCGAGAGAAAAGAATTCGATACTCTCATCTCCATGCTAACTGAAGGCTACACCAGCAGACGCGGAAGACGTGGCAGTCATCTTCACCATGACGCGATCAACAGCCGCCTGAGCACCAGACGAGGAGCAAACCTTTTAGCTTTGACTAACGGCGGTGCGATTCCCGACATGTTTGACTATCAGGTTGTGCTGGACCCAGAAGACATCGTGGTCGGTTCTCTTAATGAGGACTTCGCACTCGAGGCTTTGCCCGGTGATGTATTCACTCTCGGCACTCACAGTTGGCAAATGTTGAGAGTTGATGGCTTGAAGGTGCGAGTTAGAGATGCCGAAGGGATGCAGCCCACAATTCCATTCTGGTTTGGAGAAGGCCCTGGTCGTACCAAGGAGTTGTCCGAGTCAGTATCCGAGCTTAGGAAAAACATTGCTGATTTACTAATCAATGATTCAGCTAATGCTGCCATTCAATGGGCAGTAGACCACTGTATGTTGCCGAGATCGGGTGCAACTCAGTTGGTGGAATATTTACAGACTGGAATGAATGCTCTGGGAGTAATGCCCAGCCGTGAAACAATTGTTATGGAAAGATTCTTCGATGAAGTCGGGGATATGCATGTGGTGATTCATTCACCTTTCGGGTCAAGACTAAATCGAGCTTGGGGGCTGGCCCTAAGAAAACGTTTCTGTCGCTCATTCAACTTCGAACTTCAGGCCGCAGCTAACGAAGACAGCATTGTAATTTCATTGGGTTCAGTGCACAGCTTCCCACTGGAGGAAGTATTCAGATATTTGCAGACCTCATCGGTTCGGGATGTATTAATTCAGGCAATGCTGGATGCGCCGATGTTCGAAGTGCGTTGGCGTTGGAATGCAACTCGTTCTTTGGCAATTCAACGCAACCGGAATGGCAAACGAGTTCCTCCGCAGTTTCAGCGTATGGACGCCGAAGATCTGGTGGCACATGTTTTTCCTGATCAGATTGCCTGCCAGGAAAACATTACAGGTAAACGAGAAATCCCGGACCACCCTCTGGTGAATCAAACAATCCACGATTGCTTGACCGAGGCTATGGACATCGATGAATTGGAGCAGCTAATTGGAGATATAGAACAAGACAATCTCACACTTATCGCAAAAGATTTAAGAGAGCCATCTCCATTCGCACAGGAAATCATCAATGCGCGACCTTATGCCTTCCTGGATGATGCTCCTTTCGAAGAGCGCCGCACTAATGCCATTCGAAATCGCAGCTGGGCTGATCCAGCCGAAGCGAGGGATTACAGCCTACTTGATGAGGAAGCAATTCAAAGAGTACGAGAAGAAGCCTGGCCCTATGTGAACACTGCTGATGAATTGCATGACGGCTTGATGAGTCTTGGCTATGTTACTGACCAGGAATTCGAATCAAAAGGCTATACCCAATGGCTTGAGCAACTTGAAGCAAGTGGGCGCATACAAAAAATTACTGCTAAGGGCAAACAGCTATGGGTGGCAACTGAGCGACTACCCTGGTTTGCAGCAATATATGAAGAAGTATCTCTTGCTGCCGATTATCCTGAATTCCTGAATGTGAAGGACTGGCAGATAGAAGATGCCACTCGGGAAATTCTAAGAGGCCGACTGGAAGGTTCCGGCCCCGTGACCGCTTTATCGATAGCCGATGAGCTTGGTTTGGCTGTGTCTAAAATTGATCAGGGATTAATTAGCCTTGAGGTTGAGGGTTATGTCTTTCAAGGCCAATTCTCTCCAGCTCTTAGAAATAATAAGACAGTTGTTCAGTGGTGCGAGAGACGACTGCTGCAGCGTATCCACCGCTATACTATCGACGCCCATCGCAAAGCGATTAAACCGGTCTCACTACAAACCTACACTCAATTTCTGTTCGATCGTCATCAGCTTTTGTCTGCAAATGAAATAGGCGACGGGCTTACGCCTTCTTCAAGCCCTTCTTTGGATGGTCAAACACAGTTACAAAACTGTCTTGGTGTGATGGATGGTATTTCTGCGCCTGCAGCAAGTTGGGAAGCTGATATTTATCCTTTGAGAATAAAAAACTACGATCCAAACTGGTTGGATGTAATGTGTATTAGTGGGCGAGTGATGTGGGGAAGGTATGCCTTGCCTGGCAATGCTTTGTCACGTGGCAGCAAAAATAACAAGAGTGCTGAAAAAAAATTGGCCGCCAATTCAACAGTAGCAAAACCGGCCATAGCCAAATCGGCAGGTAGCGGGCCAATTAAAAGCACGCCAATTGTATTAATCAGCAGGTCTAATCAGGATATCTGGCAAGCTCTTGCTGCTGCGCAACAAACCTCAGATCAGCCGGTGGAATTATCAGCGGTAGGGGCGAAGATCGCAGATGATTTGAAGGTTAATGGTGCGAGCTTTTTTGATCAAATTCAAAACAGAACAAATTTGTTAAAGTCGCAGTTGGAGTCCGGCCTTGCTGAGCTTGTTAGTCGCGGCAGATTAACCAGTGATAGTTATACAGGTCTCAGAGCTTTGCTTACACCAAATAAGAAAAAACCTAGCGTCCATCGCAGTCGGCATCGTCGAGCAATGTTTGGTGTCGAAGACGCGGGGCGTTGGAGTTTATTGGAAATTGTTAAGAAAGAGGAAGAAGAGAAGAATCGTAGATTACGCTGGGATGTGCTTGATGATGAGCAGCTGGAACGACTGGTATGTATTTATATGAAAAGGTGGGGAGTACTGTTTAAAAGCCTTTTGGATAAAGAGCTACATGCCCCACCCTGGAGAGCACTACTGGCAACTCTTAGAAAAATGGAATTGAGAGGCCTCATTCGAGGAGGAAGATTTGTTGCGGGAGTCGGCGGGGAGCAATTTTCATTTCCTGAAACAGTAGATGCTCTGCGGAAGTATAAAAAACAAAAAGACAATTCAGGGGAACCGGTTTATCACAGCATTTCTGCCTGCGATCCGCTCAATCTTATTAATTTGATACTGCCCAGCCAGAAGTTAAGCAAGCTTAGTAAGAATAGAGTGCTGTATGAGGATGGAGTTCCAATTGCGGTGCTTGATAGCGGCAAAGTTAGATTTATCAAGAAAATTGATGAAAATCAGCATTGGCCATTACAGCAAGTGTTAACAAAAAAAGTATTCCCGGTTCGACTTAAAAGTTATCTTGGTAGTAGATAGATTATTCCCCGTCCCTGAGCTTTTCACGCTCGTCGCATTCTTCATGCTGGTATTAGATTGAGTATCCCATAAAATGAAAATCCCGCTATCGCACGGGGCGATAACGGGACCGTCATTACATGTGGGAGCACGGGACAAGTGATACAGCTACCTGTTCCCCTCCAGCTACACTCCAATAAAGCACAAGTACCTATTAGATTAAGTAACCGGAGGCTCCCTGAATAGATTGACTATCGATGGGATCACCTCCTTTGTGTTGCCAGGGTAGATAGTTATGCCAGAGGACTCCCCCTGTAAGAACCTCTAGCAATAGGCTAAGAAATTTATATAACACCTAGCTGAAACTGTAAAGTGTTAAACATGGTTCCGTTGCCCAGTGCCATGATTTGGAAAATTGGCGGGCCACAGTTAAGAAATCGTAATAATTTGCAGTAAAATCAGTAATATCGAGCAAAAATGCGGCCTGGTTCACATAGCAGGCACAACAAAATGGATCCCGTCTCTTTCCTTGGTAAGTCTACTTAATCTAAAATTGAAGACTAAATAACTAGAAGAAAACTCTTAGGAGTTCAAGAGATTAGGAATGAGAGAAAGACGTAGACACAAGCGAGTTGAAGTAGAGTTCTGGGCAAGCATGCGACACCCTCTACTTGGCACTATTACTTGCAATATTGAAGATATGTCGATTAGCGGTGTATCTATAAAGCTGGATGAGGAAGTAGACTTCTTCGTTATGATGGAGCTCGATGTTCGTATACACGGAGACGGCTGGGATGAAGCAATGCCGGCGTTACCTGTTCAGGTTATTCGGGTAAATGATAGAAACATTGCCTTGAAGTTTTTGGACAACTGTGAAGATATCTGGAGCCCGGAAGAAGATGAATTGGAATACGTTTCCGAATCTTTTTCTTCGGCGCGTCCTATTATTGAGCAAAGTCTGGAATTGAACTAGCAGAATTACGCTGATCCCAAAAATCCGGTTTTGGATTTTTGGATTAGAAAGAAAGAAAGAATTGCAGAGAAATAAATAGAACAATACTGATAAGAGCCATGTAGGTAGAAAACTTGAAAGGGTTTTCCTTAAAGTTGTTCCACATTGAATTTGTTTCACCGGATTCTAGATTCTTTGCGTATTCTTCTCTTATTCGATCTCCTCTTTGCTGTTGATATTCGTCCAGAAGCTCCCTGGCCTGTTCAAAATTTTCTTCTTCCTTTAGCCAAAGTCCAGGCATCGATACTCCCCAGTTTCCGGCATCCGTTTCGAAATACTCTATGCCATTTTCTTCCAATAGCACACGTACTTCCACAGCCTCATCATCAGTAACATTTCGCATTTTGAATAGGAGTTTTGCCATTTAGAGGGGGTCTCTTAAAGAAGTTGCTTTCTTTCACCCCGAACCGAGGCGTGCTACATTTATCCGTGAATTTTGCGAAAATGTCTACTAGATGCGCATGTAAGAAAAGATCACAGTACTGCTGAAATACCTATCTATGCTAATTCAGAAGCAAGGAAACTATATGAACATTAAGAATTTGATACAAGTTGTGTTTATCAATCCGTTAAGGAATCTGACAACTCAGCCAGGGAAAGTCAATCAGATTTTGTTTTTGCTATTACTGTCTTCTACCTTAGGCTTAAACAATTCAGTTGCCGATACTTCAGTTTGGGAAGTTAGCTCTGGAAGTAATACGGTTTATCTTGGGGGCACCGTGCATCTCTTGCGCCCCTCTGATTATCCACTTCCGGCAGAATATGAGCAGGCCTATCAGGATTCATCTCATCTGGTTTTTGAGACAGATATCAGCTCTATGAATGACCTCTCAATACAGGCATCGATGTTGCAACAGCTCACTTACAGTGATGGGAGAACTCTCAAAACTGTTCTGAGCGAGGAAGCGTACACGGCACTCTCAGATTATGTGGCGAGTAGTGGTATGCCAATGATGATGTTGGATTCCTTTAAGCCGGGCTTGTTGATCAGTACCTTACAAGTAATTGAGTTTCAGAAAATGGGGTTTACTCCACAGGGAGTGGATGCCTATTTTAATACTCGGGCTATTGGCGACGGTAAAACACTTGGACAGCTTGAAACTGTGCAAGAGCAAATTGGCTTTCTCGCAGAAATGGGAGAAGGAAATGAATCCGAATTTATTTTAATGTCCTTAGAAGACATAGATGAAACCGACGAAATGATGGAGGCAATGATTGAGGCATGGAGAAGCGGTGATAATAGAAGCCTGTCGGATTTATTCGTAGCCGATATGCAATCTGAAGCCCCGGAGCTCTATGAATCACTGCTGATAAATAGAAATCTTCGCTGGATTCCTCAGATAGAGGAAATGCTGAGAGACAGAGACACTGAATTTGTATTGGTAGGGGCCGCGCACCTGGTTGGCAATCAAGGTCTATTGGAATTGCTTTCGGCGAAGGGATATCAAATAAGGCAGCTTTAGGCTCTGTAGTTTAGAGAGCTTAAGCAGAGAGACTCAGCAAAGATAACTAGTTGGGATATGTAAGCAGGGGCGGAAGTAGCGGTAGAAATAACGGGCACAAAAAAGCAGGGAGTTATTCAACGCCCTGCTTTTTTTATATCTTCTTTAAGCTCCTATTCTGAAAAACAGGGCTTGGTATAGATCCTTAAGAACTGGTCTTGTGGCTCAGAACTATTTGTCTGGGACCACTTGTTGATGTCTGACCGCTTACACCAGAAGGGATTTCCTGAACTTTCCCGCCAGACTTTAAAAAAGCCTCTATATGCACTGCTAGATCTGCTCGATTGCTAACTGCAGCGTCCTTCTTTGATTTATTCGCCATAAAACTCTTACTCTTTGCGCCAAAAACCCGAGATTATACAGCAATGAGGGTTTTTCAGCTAATACAGAGCCTTCCTGATTGGGTCGAGAGGCTGACCTCGATCTAGTAAGGATTATTGGGTCTTTAACTGGGTTCTTAGCGAGAGCTGGAGCCTAGACGTTTTCTAGGTCGGGAGAAATACTCAGAATAGTAGTCAGCAGGCAGCTCGTCCACCATGTCATCCAGTGATGCGTTGTAGATAACTTTTATCTTGGCCAGAACCTCAAGGTCGAGATGGCAGCCATAGTTTCGAATAGTTTCGATATCTTCCAATTGTTTGCGTGAGACTCCCAGTAGCCTGGCACCTTCGTTCATTGAGTATCCCGCGTTGATTCTCATTTGTTTCACATTCTTTTTTACTTGAACCGTAATTGGCGAGAATTTCGAAAATTGAGCTTGTTTCATGTTTTTTCCCCGAAAAAATCGTCGGTAATGCTATCGACACAGAGTCGCTTTCTGCAGCTGAGGAAATTACTTTGGGTGCTACAAATACCCGCTATCTTCAGCATAAAACCACGGTATCACAGGGAAAAAATCAAGGTAAACCATTCTTGAAAAGAGCAAGAAATTGGAAAAATTGTTTAGCAAATAGTTTAGATTATGGGAAAGTTTCAGTTTTGACATCAGGATTTGGAGCGTAGTTGATTGAAGAATCTACGGGTTCCATTTTTGAACCAGCGTTGAAACCTGGTCTCTACACGGAGATTAAAATGGGATTGAGCATTTTCGAGGAAGGGCTGCATATTTGATTGCATATAGTTAAAAGAGCCTTGCTCGGAGATATCACTTAAAGTGGCTTTATAGTCATTTAGCAACATTTCATCCAATATATAGAAGCCTGTCTTGCCAACAGCATTCGCCGTACCAATACCTGTATCCAGCAATGAAGCAGCACTGATAGATAGCATTCCCATGACTTGTTCAGGACTCAAATTTTCCTTTTTAGCAACCTGACTTATCTGATCCCAGATTGCTTCATAGCTTGGAAGCAAACGGCCCGAATTCACTGCCAGATTCGAAGTCGCATTTCTCAGTTCATTAGCGAGCTCTTTAACTTCGTCCATAGACAGAGGTGGAGTATCGATGGCGGTGGCCCCTTGGCTACCCATCTGATGAATGGATAGCAGGATCTGTTCCAGGGATTCTGGATGGCTATCCTGCTCAATTACCTCGTTCTCTTTTAGATGATTGACCAATCTCTCTAGAAATACCTGCCCGCCTTTGGCTGCATCAGATGCGATGGCGAAAATCCAGACGGGAGAGAGGTGCATGGTTAATATGCCTGCGGCCTCAAGACTGGTGCCTAGTAATTTTCGATTCAGGAAATTGTCTTTTAGATCGGTTTCAGTTTCGATGTGATCAATACCAGCAACATTCTTGATCATAAAGGATTGGAACATTCCGATGGTGAATTTGTAGCTATTACTGTTCTTAATAGCGTTAGGAATTAGTGTTTTGCTTAGCAACAGGGTGCTGCCGCCAATTATTGCCCCTAGAGCCCTGGCAGCGCGTTCCGGAATGGAGAGGCTCAGGGCGAGATAGTGATTCAGCTTAAGGAGGTATGTCTCCTTATTCTCAACAGGTATGGGGAGCTGGGGTTTTTCACTGTCTGAGTTCATTTGCAGCCGTTGTGTAGTTTAAGGGGTTGGTTTAAGGGGTTAGTTTTAGGGATTGGTTTAAGGAGCTAATTGAAGGTGTCAATTCAAGGTGTCAATTCAAGGTATTACTTGCCCTAGTCTTTGAGTTGAATAGCTGAAATGGCTAATTGTTTTAGTTTGCCATCATATTAGCTGATTGTCTTTGATACTCTTCCAAAACAGAATCATCTGCTAGAATTCAAGCATTGGCGATATTTACGCAGGAGAGTAAAAGAAGTGACGGGTAACTTAGAAGACAGTAGCGAGAAAGGTGAATCTCTTGAAACGGTCATTGGCAGTAATAAGGTGGTTAGTTTCCATTACAGGCTTCGCGAAGTTGATGCTAATGGAGATCACAGTGACTGGATGGAAGAATCGTTTAGTCGTGAGCCCCTCTATTATCTCCATGGCTTTCATAATGTGATTGTAGGCCTGGAAAGAGCACTTGAAGGAAAGAAGATGGGTGATGAGATAGAAATCACTCTTCAGCCGGAAGACGCTTATGGTACGAGAGTGCCCGATGCAATTCAGAGAGTGCCGATAAAGCATCTGCAGTTGCCGAAGGGCATTAAGAAAATCCGACCGGCTATTACAGTGGCAGTAAAGACAAACCAGGGAGCTAAAAGTGTAGTGGTTTTGAAAGTAGGTAAATTCAATGCAGACGTAGATTTCAACCACCCTCTGGCAGGGCGGGTTTTACATTATCAGGTTGAGGTTGTGGACATTAGAGATGCCAGCAGCGAAGAGTTGGCTCACGGTCATGTACATGGGCCAGGCGGCCATCATCACTAGGCAGTAGCAGTCTGTTTTCCGGTAGCCGCTTCTAGTACCAAAGGTAGCACTTTACGATTCACGACAATTTCGTAGTAATTCTCAGTTGCTTCGGGGTCTTCATGAACTTGTGAGTCTCGCCAAATTCCAACTTTTCCTTCACGAATGACCAAGTCTTTCTTGCGTCCATTTGCATCCGGATACTGGCCAACATGGAACATATACTGTTTGCCATTCAGCTTCATCTGCAGGCTCTTTAGTGGCATCTCTTCTTTGAGTTTCTGAAAGCCGTCTTCGTCCACCAGAATTCCGTTAACATTGTAACGAACGTAATGCTGGCCCTTCTCGCCTTTTTCATTTTCACCATCGGCAATGCGTAATACATCAACATTGAAGAGTCCTTTTTCCATACTCTCGCGAAGGTTCCAGGAACAGGAAGACATTCTATCTGCTAGTCCGATTGCCCCTGAGATCATGATGGACTTATCTTCATCATAAAGATAACGAGGTGCTTCATTCGAGTAACAGATGCCCACCCCAAGTTCCAGCAGAGGTAAGCCCATCTGAGTGGAGTAACGATTATTTGAGCCAACAATTTTGAGCATGTCACGGGCGTAGCCGCAACTGCGGGCTACTGAGAACCACTCTTGAGGGGTATTTTCATATTCAAGAAAACTCAGAATTATGGCATCACCCTCGATAAATACTTTATTCGCACCATAGGTTCCAAGAATCTTGTTGATTGGATTAAAGAAACGCATGCTGAAATAAGAAGCAGGATTGAGGCCTTTATTTTGCAATTCATCTGTCACAGTAGTCGAGCCTCGAACATCGGCCTTCATAATGGCGTGATGACAAATTTTTTCCTGATCTTCTTCAATTTCGGAACTGGTGGGAATTACATATAGCGTGCCGGCAGATTGAGAAAGCTTTAATTCGTCTTCCGCCGTACGTAAACTAATTCTATTAAACGCCCTATGGGCTAGACGATAATATTTCAACTGCTGACGATAGCGGCCAATATCCACCAGTAATTTCAAAGCGTCAGCGCTATCTGATTTGGAAACCTGTTCCTTAATCTGAGATCGCAGCTTCTCAAGAGATTTGATTTGCTCAGGATTTAGCGCGTTGCCTCCGCTGATGCTTGCTTGCAATTTCCCTGCGTCAATCTGTCCGCTTAAAAACTGGCATACAGTTTTTAGATCAACAAATTCCATGATGAGGGGATTGAGAGACCTTCGCATATAGTGAGAGGCTAATAGCTGCGGCAGAATTTTTTGTGACTTGAGTAACTTGGTAAATGCTTTTAGAGTTTTCTCTAATTGCTTAAGTTCACTCCTGCGTTGCCACCAGATTCGAAACCCCAGATCTTTTCGGGCCTCTGATAAGGTGCTTCTGTTCTGTTGAACATTAAACAAGGTCTCAATGTTTTGAGGAATTTCGAACCAGCTAAGAGTTTCCTCCAGGCTTGTCTTTGAATCAGCAGCTGGACCCATAAAGTCTTGGGTCTCAAAAAGCCCACCAAGGTCATCGTGAATTTCGGCAGCAGATGACTCTTCTCCTTTATCTCGCAATGGAGCAAGCTGAAATTTCTTTATTTGAATCGCTATCAATTCTCTAGACACTTAGCAGCCTCTGTTGATAACGCTCTTCATACTTTACAGGCGACAGCTGATTATTGGAACTGTGCCGTCGTTTGCTGTTATAAAACATTTCAATGTAATCAAAAATATCACTC
>JABJIC010000003.1 GCA_018661465.1 Gammaproteobacteria bacterium
GGACAAACGGATTATGAGTCCGCTACTCTAACCAGCTGAGTTATAGGCCCTTTGATCTTCGCCTGAAGCTCGAATACTTCGTTGCAGATAATTTTCTCCTCAGTCATGTACTGACGTACACTCCCTCGTCCAAAATTATCTCCGCCTCGTCTTCGAACTTCCGGCTTCGCCAAAGTATTCTGACCGTTTCTTCAGATTTACTGTGGCTGCAAAAGGAACTGAATTCTACTTAATTATACGGCTGCTGGTAAGTCCTAAAATCCAGCTGCGTTGGCTTTTTCAACGGCCTTGGCGTCCGCCTGAACGCCCTTGGCAAATTGCACTGCGAAAGGGTCGGGATATATGTCTTCAGAACCTTTAGCAATCTCTTCATAGACATGTATAGCTACCGAATCAGGAGAAACCTTGTCCATAGGCACGTTCTTAGCCATATCGGTATCGACTGGACCTGGAAATACGCCTGACACTAATGTGTTTTGACCGCCAAGCTCTACTCGTAGAGCCTGTGTTAGGGAGCGACCTGCTGCTTTAGATGCGGAGTAACCGGGTGCGAAAGCAAAGCTGCTAAGAGCGGCAACAGACAGTATATTTACTATGGCGCCGCCGCCATTTTCCTTGAGAATTGGCGCGAAGGCTGAAGATAAATTCATGATGCCGAAATAGTTTACTTTCATCTCCATGCGCTGGCCGTCTGGGTTTGGGTTACTGACAGCAGGGCCGCCGCCGCCCATGCCTGCGTTATTGATCAGAATTTCGACATCACGAGCTGCTGCAGCGGCGGCATCGATATGATCCTGATTGGTAACGTCCAAGGCTATAGGTACTATTTTGTCGCCATACTTAGCGATCAATTCTGCCAATTGCGATTCATCTCTTGCTCCCGCATAGACTTTCTTCGCGCCCATCTCTAGAGCTTGTATAGCGAAGCTTTTGCCAATGCCCCGATTTGAACCTGAGATTAGAACTACTTTGTCTTTGACTGATACACCTGGCATGAAAACTCCTAAAACTAATTAACAGATTTGATTGATGAAATAATGAGGCTGACAGATTCGGAATACAGCTGCGAGTAATTTGAGAATATGATCCCTAGTCTTCATCACTTCAGGCGGTGAAGACTAGGAGCAGAGAATTACTCGTCGAGAAAGCTTCTCAAATGATCAGAGCGGGTAGGGTGACGCAGCTTACGCAGAGCCTTGGCTTCGATCTGACGAATACGTTCACGGGTTACGTCGAACTGCTTGCCTACTTCTTCCAGAGTATGGTCGGTGTTCATGTCGATACCGAAACGCATTCTCAGAACCTTGGCTTCTCTCGCAGTGAGGCTTCCCAATACATCCTTCGTTGCTTCTCTTAGGCCTTCATCGATGGACGAATCAACTGGTGAGTCCACCGTTGCATCTTCGATAAAATCGCCCAGATGTGAATCTTCATCATCACCAATTGGCGTCTCCATGGAGATAGGCTCTTTGGCAATCTTCAGAACACGGCGTACCTTGTCTTCGGTCATTTCCATGCGTTCGCCAAGCTCTTCTGGAGTTGGCTCGCGACCTTTTTCGTGAACCATCTGTCGGGATATACGATTAAGCTTATTAATAGTCTCAATCATGTGTACCGGAATACGAATGGTTCTGGCTTGGTCAGCAATGGATCTTGTGATTGCCTGCCTAATCCACCACGTCGCATAGGTGGAGAACTTGTAACCACGACGGTATTCAAATTTATCTACCGCTTTCATCAAGCCGATGTTGCCTTCCTGAATCAGGTCGAGGAATTGTAGGCCGCGGTTGGTATATTTCTTGGCGATAGAGATAACCAGTCGCAGGTTAGCTTCCACCATTTCTTTCTTGGCGCGGCGAGACTTGGCTTCACCGATAGACATCTTTCGGTTGATGTCCCTAATCTCGGCAATAGTAAGACCAGTTTCTTCCTCTACATGACGAAGTTTCTTTTGTGCTCTTACAACTTCGGTCTTAATATTTACCAGAAGCTCGGAGTAGGCTTCTTTCTCTTTTATGTGCTTGTCGATCCACTTCTCGTTGATCTCATTGCCAGGGAAGCTTTCGATGAAAGTTTTGCGTGGCATCTTGGCGCTGCGCACAGCCAAGCTCAGTACACTTCTTTCATGGCGACGTACACGACCAAGAATTGCTCGAATGTGGCTTAGTAGCGGTTCAAATTGTCGAGGTGTGAGTTTAAAGCTCTTGAATATTTCGCCGAGCTTTTCGAGTTCAGCCAAAGCCTTGGCGTCTCTGCGACCCTTCTTACCAACTATGGCGCTGGTTCTCTCGTACTGCTCTTTCAATTCAGTGAAGCGAATGCGAGCTTCTTCAGGATCCGGTCCTACAGGAGCTTCATCATCATCGTCGTCACTTTTATTTGCCGCGGCTGGTCCTGTAACTGCTGGAGCACCTGGAGGAATAATTTCGTCACTGGCATCTAAGTAGCCGGTCATAAGCTCGTTGAGTCTGCGTTCTTCTGAAGCGACCAGAGCGTATTCGTTGAGAACGTGTTCTACGGTGCCGGGGAAGAAGGCCATCGCCTTCATCAGTTCCCTCAGACCTTCTTCGATACGCTTGGCGATTACAATCTCGCCTTCTCGGGTAAGCAGTTCAACCGTTCCCATTTCGCGCATATACATGCGCACAGGGTCGGTAGTTCTTCCTGCTTCGTTCTCCACCGCTGCGAGAGCTGCAGCAGCTTCAGCTGCCGCTAGTTCGTCGGCGCCTGTATCGTTTTCCTCATTGAGGATCAGGGTGTCAGCATCTGGCGCGGTTTCAAATACCTTGATGCCCATGTCGTTGATCATCTGAATAATATCTTCGACCTGATCCGGATCGGAGATTGACTCAGGCAGGTGATCGTTGACTTCGGCATAGGTCAGGTAGCCCTGTTCCTTACCTTTGGCAATCAATAATTTGAGGTTGGATTGTGGTGCTAGTGAATCGGCCATGAACTCTCGACTTCTCTGTCGTACTGCCAGAGATTTGGATGGATAAAAGTGAGCCGGGCATTATAAAGGTTTCGCGCCGGATTTGTATATTTTTTAGCTATTTATGGGGAGGTTTTTGCGAGTCTCGGGTTTATTCAATGGGACCATCGTCTTGCGCCTGGTCCGCTAAGTAGCCCGGTGGTTCGTCGCTAATCGGCGGAATATCTTCCTGAATGTCTTGAGAGGATTGAAATCGGTCAGCCAATTCTCTTTTAAGCCGCATTTTTTCCAGTTTTTTCGAAATATCCGACAATATACTGTCAAGTATCTGTTTGAACTCTTCTTCTATGCCTTCCTGGGGGGTTATTTTCTCACCTTTGAACAGTCGCGTGAGCTGATTGCCAAGGCTGGAACCGTAGCAATAACCCAACATAGTGTAGGTTTCAGTACTCGGGTCTCGTTTCACCATTTCAATAAGAGACAGCAATAGCTTGCGGCTCTCATCTTCTGCGGTATGCAGTGGCGCCAGATCCTCAGTAATAGAAAGTGCTATTTCAGGGTTTCTCAATAGAAGTTCTATAGCCTTCAGACTTGCAGGCTTGCGATAGGTGCCGAGATTAGAGCTGTTCTTCGAATTATTGGAAGCCGATTGACGGGAAAAAGAAGGACGAGAAAATCCGCCGTCGTTTCTTTCCTGTGGGGCAGAATCATAGCCAGCTTCCGGATAGCCAGGCGGAATCGAAGCTGACTCAGCAGCAACATCTGGCTGATCTTTGAACAACTGCTCAAGTGACTCATTTCCAAGACCGAGGGTATTCGACAGTCTGTCCAGCATGAGTTGACCATACACGCCGCGGGGGAATTTCTTGATTAGCGGCTTGGCAAGATTGCTCAGTCTGGCTTTGCCTTCGATGGTTTTTACATCGATGCCCTGGGACAATTTATCGAAAAAGAATTGTTCCAGAGAAGTAGCTTCATCTATTTGCTGATTGAATGCCTGCTCGCCAATCTTGCGTACCAGTGTATCGGGATCCTCACCTTCGTCCAGAAACAGAAATTTGATCTGACGCCCATCTTCCATTTGCGGTATTGAATTTTCCAGTGCGCGCCAGGCTGCCTTCCGACCTGCGGCATCACCGTCGAAACAAAACACCACCTCCGGTACCAATCGGAAAAGCTTTAATAAATGCCTTTCACTGGTGGCGGTTCCCAAGGTGGCAACCGCATTGCGAATGCCCATTTGCGCCAGGGCAATGACATCCATATAGCCTTCGACTATTAGAATTCGATTGAGTTTGCTGACGGATTTTTTGGCTTCATACAAACCGTAAAGCTCAGCGCCTTTATGAAAGATCGGGGTCTCAGGTGAATTCAGATACTTCGGTTTACTCTCATCCAGAACCCTGCCGCCGAAGGCAATTGTGCGACCCCGACTGTCGCGAATAGGAAAGATAATTCGATGACGAAACCTGTCGTAGTAGGGTGAATCGTTCTCTCTCTTTCCTTTTGTTTTTTCTGTGTCCTTGTCTCTGTCTCGCTCAACAACCAGGCCAGCTTTAAGCAATGCCATCTGCTGCTTGCCATCGGTGCCTACAGCTTTCAACAAATTGTCCCAGCCGGGCGGGGCGTAGCCGACACAGAAGTCTCTGGCGATCTCTCCGCTCAAACCCCGTTCTTTGAGATAGTTTACTGCCGCATTTTTATTCTCGTGCTTCCTGATCTGCTGTTGATAAAATTTGCTCGCGTCTTCTGTAACCGCCAGCAACCCAGCATTTTCGGAATGTCTTTTACTCTCTGCTTTGCTTTCTTCCCTGGGCACTTCCATGCCGTTGTCTTTGGCGAGCACTTCAACGGCCTGGGGAAACTCCACCTGATCGAAGTTCATGATGAAGCCGATGGCGTTGCCGCCGGCGCCACAGCCAAAGCAGTAATAGAATTGTTTCTCGGGCTGTACGCTGAAGGATGGGGTTTTTTCTTGATGGAAAGGGCAGCAGGCGCCGTAGTTCTTGCCCTGTTTCTTCAGGCTTACTCGTTTATCGATGACATCGACAATATCAGCGCGATGCAATAAGTCATCGATAAACGCTTGTGGAATGAGTCCAGCCATAAGAAGGTCTAGTACCGAGCCTAATAATCAGAGTAGTGGGTAGAGAGGGTCTATTGTATCCAATTGCAGAGATACATCCATGGGCTATTCTGTTGAAAGCCCGTAAGCGGATTGCACTTCGTAGAAAGCCGGCAAGGAATGCCGATCTGGCAGTTGATTAGCCTAGCAGAGACTTGATTGTCTTGCTTACTTCGGCCATGTCAGCGCGTCCAACTACCTGTGGTCGAACCAGGCCCATTACCTTTCCCATATCCTTCATGGTTTCGGCGCCGGATTCAGAAACGGCAGCTTTGATGATTGCTTCGACTTCATCTTCGGTGAGTGCCTGAGGTAGAAATTCCTGGAGAACTTCAATTTCCTGCTTTTCCACGTCGGCCAGTTCTATTCGGTCAGCAGCTTCGAATTGCTTGATAGATTCACGGCGCTGTTTCACCATCTTATCGAGGACACCGATTACTCTTGCGTCATCGAGGTCGATTCTTTCATCAACTTCAATGCGTTTCATTTCGGCTAGAGCAAGACGAATAGTGCCCAGACGCGGCTTGTCTTTAGCGCGCATGGCATCTTTCATTGCTTCGGTGAATTTTTGCTTTAATGGACTGTCAGACATGATATTCCATTCCTGCAGACAGCAGGGGCGGCCAGAAAGATTTCAGACCGCTTGTTAAGAGTTGGCTTGAGAGTAAGAGAGTCGAGCTTAGTAAAGGCGTACGCTTTTACGGCTCTCACGCTGAACTTTCTTGAGGTGACGCTTAACGGCGGCAGCTGCCTTACGCTTGCGAACCGAAGTTGGCTTCTCGTAGAATTCTCTACGACGAACTTCAGCCAGAATTCCAGCTTTCTCGCATGAACGCTTGAAGCGACGAAGAGCTACATCAAAAGGCTCATTCTCTTTAAGTTTTACCTGTGGCATCGATCTAAACACCTACCTTTAATTATGAATTTCTCGTAAATCCGCCCTTAGTCCTTGAACTAAGCCTAGCCTGATTTACAGGGGCGCAAATGATAATGCCCCGTGGGTCCAATTGCAAAGGAAATAGGGGCTTTTAGTAATGAAAATGGCATCGAAAACAAAGGAATTTGGGATATGGCGATAAATTTGGCATGATTGGCGCCTCCGATTTAATTGTTAAAGGCCTAAACCGTTGATTGTGCTGGGTATTGAAACTTCCTGTGATGAAACAGGTGTTGCTGTCTACGACAGCGAGAATGGTCTATTGGCGGACTGCCTGTATAGCCAGATTGGCATTCATGCCAAATATGGTGGGGTTATTCCAGAGCTGGCCTCAAGAGATCACATCCGTAAAACGCTGCCACTGGTGCAACAGGTGTTGCTTGAAGCAGGAATTACTCAATCGGAAATAGAGGGGGTGGCCTACACCGCCGGGCCTGGTTTGATTGGAGCACTACTGGTGGGAGCCTCATTGGGTCGCTCATTAGGTCTGGCCTGGAATGTCCCCACTCTAGGCGTCCATCACATGGAAGGTCATCTATTGGCGCCCATGCTGGAGAAAAATCCACCTCAATTTCCATTTGTAGCGCTACTGGTTTCAGGAGGGCATACCCAATTGGTTCAGGTAGATGGCATTGGCAGCTATCGTCTTCTCGGTGAATCTCTCGACGACGCTGCAGGAGAAGCATTCGACAAGGTGGGTAAAATGTTAGGCCTCCCCTATCCGGGTGGACCCCATGTGGCGAAGCTTGCTGTGGAGGGAAAAGAAGGTCAATTTGATTTTCCTCGTCCAATGACCAATCGACCCGGGCTGGATTTTAGTTTCAGTGGGCTGAAAACATCCGTGCGCAACACTATTGCCGATCAGCTAGACGAAACTGGAAACCTTGATGCCCAGGTTCGCGCTGATATCGCCAGAGCATTTGAAGACGCTGTGGTCTCTACACTTTCGATAAAGTGTCGCCGGGCATTGGAGCAAACTGGACTGCAAACTCTCATCATCGCCGGAGGTGTCAGTGCGAATCTTCATTTGCGAGAGATACTGGAGCAGGCCATGGAAAAAGTTGGTGGAAAACTGTTCTATGCTCAGCCGAAGTATTGTACTGACAATGGCGCAATGATTGCCTATGCAGGTTGTCAGCGATTAATGGCTGGGCAGAAAGATGATCTTGAAATAAAAGCACAACCCCGCTGGTCACTGGAGTCACTTCCAGCGATCTAGAACTGTAGTCGTAAATCTAAGCTAAAGCAGAAAGTTTATTAGGCAGGGAAGGCGTAGCAAGAGCAAGGAAGGCGTAGCAAGAGCAGGGAAGGCGTAGCAAGAGCAGGGAAGTAGTATCAAAACTAATAAGCGAATGGATAAAGATTGATGGACATAGTTTATATAAAAGAACTGGAGATAGAGGCCATTATTGGAATCTATGACTGGGAGCGTGAGCAGAAACAAACCATCAGCCTCGATCTGGACATGGGCTGCGATATTCAGGCGGCGGCAAAGAGTGAAGATATCAGCAATACCCTTGACTATAAGGCAGTTGCTAAGCGATTAATCGATTTCGTCGAAGGGTCAGAATTTTTCCTTGTTGAAACTCTAGCTGAAGAAATAGCATCCATTGTTCTAAAGGAATTTTCGGTTCCTTGGTTAAGATTGAGAGTGGGCAAACCTGGTGCGGTAACTGGATCAAAGGATGTTGGCGTGATAATTGAGCGTCCATCGAAGTGATTGTTTAATGAAAAGAAAAAGAAAGAAATCAACTAAGCTACTAAGTTGTTCAACTACCGGAGTGTCTTGTGCCTGAGTTGGTACTTAGTCTGGGAAGTAATATCGATGCGGCCCAAAATATTCGTCTAGCTGTTCATCAATTGGAACTTCGATTTGGAGAAGGGGTCCGCTCCTCGGTTTTTCAGAGCGCGGCAGTCGGATTTGAAGGTGAAGACTTTTTGAATTTGGTTGCTGTGTTCGAATGTGAGGATTCCCTCAATAATATATGTACAACTATTAAACAGATTGAAACTGGGCTGGGCCGGACTAGGAATTCTAAAGGGTTTTCCCCCAGACCAATTGATATCGATGTATTGCTTTTCGGTGAGCAGAGCGGAGATGACCGTGGAATTAAGCTTCCTCGAGACGAGATAACCCGCTACGCATTCGTTCTTCAGCCTTTGGCGGAATTATTACCCGATAAAACTCACCCCATCACGAAGCAAAGTTATTCTGCCATGTGGAATTGCTTTGAAGACAAGAGCCAGAGGCTGGAAGCTATCAAATTTGATTGGGGCTAGTTTCAACTACGGCGCTAGGTGTTCATCGCAAGATAATCTGGCTGACTCTCGATACGCGTAAACCAATCCTGTATGGCTTGATATCTGCTCAGGTCAAAACCACCTTCATGGGCGACGTGGGTATATGCGTACAGGCTTATGTCTGCGATGGTCATATTTTCTCCCGCCAGAAATGGAGATTGGCTTAGCTGATCTTCCATCACCAATAACGCCTTGTGGCCACCTTCCTGCTTGCTGTGATACTCGGCCACTCTTTCTTCAGGGAGCCCCAGGTACTTGTTAATATATCGTGCTGTTGCGATATAGGGTTCGTGACTGTACTGCTCGAAAAACTGCCACTGTAGAACCAATGCTCTCTGGTAGGAGTCAACTGGTAGAAAGCGTGTATTCTCGGCCAGGTAATTGAGAATGGCGTTGGACTCACAAAGTACGCTCCCATCATCAAATTCGAGTACTGGGATTCGTGTATTGGGGTTCATCTTTTTGAAGTCTTCGCTGTGGGTTTCTCCGGCGAGGATATCGACCACAATCCACTGATGCTCGATGTTCAATAAGCACATCAGCAATTTTACTTTGTAGCAATTGCCCGATTGAATATCACCGTACACTTTTAACATTGAATGATTCCTAATTTCCTAGAAGCGCTCTGCATATTTGGCTCCAATTTTTTATGGGCCCGGTCGGATTACAAATCCCGCCAGCATATTAGTCCCAAGGGTTTATAAACCCAGACTACGGCCACCATCAACTTTTATGGTAATACCGGTTACGTAATTTGCCGAGATTGCCAAGAAGAAAACTGTTGCAGCGATCTCGGAAATCTCTCCCAGCCTGCCAGCTGGAATTTTTGAAATTATTCGCGCTCTTTGTTCTTGTGCGTCAGAGTCTTCTGAATTTTCGAGAGACTCGGACCAGAGAATAGCTCCCGGTGAGACTGCATTGACTCTAACACTTGGCGCAAGATCCAGGGCAAGGGATCGAGTCATGGCTTTCAACCCTGCCTTGGCTATACAGTAAACAGAGTGATTGCCTAGGGCTTTGTCTGCGTGGGTGTCGACCATATTGATGATCGATCCGTGTCTGCGTCCCAGTTCTTCACTTAATGACTGGCTGAGGAAGAAAGCGCCACGCAGGTTACTGTCTATAAGGTCATCCCATTGCTGTTGATCGACTTTGCCGAACTTCGTTGGGTAATAGCGAGAGGCGTTGTTCACTAGCACGTCCAGCCGGCCAAATTTTTCGAGAATATCTGCAGCAAGCTTTTCTAGCTGACTAGAATCGCAAAGATCGGCATCAACAGTGCAAGCACTATTTGTTCTTTGTTGATTGAATTTCTCAATCAATTCCAATGCTTCTTTGCTGGAAGAATTGTAATGGATAATTATATTGAAGCCCTGTTGGTGAAAGAGCTCGGCTATCCCTGCGCCAATACGCTTTGAGGCGCCAGTTATGCACACAACTTTTGCAGATGATTCCTTGGAATTGCTATCGCTACTGGCGCTGTTGTTCGCTGTCATTGCGATTCTCGAAGTGCTTCAACTTCCTGGCTTATGATCTCCAGGCGTTTTTCCTCGATCAGCTGCTTAGGATTACTTGAGCCTGAGCCAGCTTCTGCCAGCAAAGCGGGGATATCGATTGACGATACCGCTGTAACAAGACCCGTTAGATACTGTCTTTGGGGGTAGTCATTATCTTCCATGCCGAGACGGCCTCTTGCATCGGCTTCGCAGGCAGTTAGAAATTTCTCAAGTCGTTCCGGGCGCCGGAACACATCGAGCGCTTCAAGCAGTCGCAACAGGGTTGCTGGCTTTAGTTCTTCTACTCGGTGAAGTTTGGTATGGTGCTCACAAACCAGTGCTGCCAATTTTACATACTCATTGGGTACGTGAAGTCTGGCAGCGATGTCTTTTTGAGGCTTCAGTCCCAGGATTTCATGTCCGTGATGGGCTGGCCACTTGTCGCTGTCGGTAATGCCCTTGCCTACATCATGCACCAATGTGGCGTATCGAATTACGGGATCGCTACTTAATTGGGCAGCCATGCTCAAACACATTAAGGTATGAATGCCAGTGTCAATTTCCGGGTGATATTTGCTTGGCTGCGGTACTCCGAATAATGCTTCTACTTCAGGTAGCAGCACAGCAAGAGCGCCACAGCTTCGCAATATTTCTATGAAGACTTGGGGCTTATCATATGAAAGGGCTTCTTCAAATTCTTGCCAGACTCTTTCTTTTACAAGATGATCAAGCTCGCCGCTGTCTACAATGCTTTTCATCAGTTCGAGAGTTTCATCAGCAACTGTGAAATTAAGTTCAGCAAATCTGGATGCGAATTTTGCTACTCGCAATACTCTTAAGGGATCTTCCGAGAAAGCAGGAGAAACGTGGCGGAGAATTCTACTTTTAAGATCATCACGACCATTGTATGGATCAATGATTTCCCCGTCGTCTGTTTCGGCAATGGCATTGATAGTTAGATCTCTGCGCATCAGGTCTTGTTCGAGAGTAACCTCTTGAGAGGTATCGAATTCAAACCCCGAATACCCTGGAGCAGTTTTTCTTTCTGTTCTGGCCAGAGCATATTCTTCCTTACTCTCTGGGTGGAGGAATACGGGGAAGCCTTTACCGACCTGGGTGAATCCCTCACTTATCAGAATTTCCGGACTGGCGCCCACCACTACCCAATCCCTGTCCTTAACAGGGATTTCGAGTAGCTTGTCGCGGACTGCGCCGCCAACCAGGTAGGTTTTCACGATTTAGTTCTCATTAATTTTATACCGTAGTATTAAACACAAATATTAAACATAAGTGTCAAACATTAAACTCAAAGCTGAGTTCTATCCGACTAAAGGTGTTCCGCGGATACTCTAGTTATCTTTTTGTCTTCCAGCCTCATCATGCTTAAGTCTCTGCCCCAGACGTATCCGGTATCCATGGCATACACGCGTTTACGATTAGTTTTTCCTTCCAGAGCTGCCCAGTGACCGAATAGCAGGGTTGCTCGTGGAGTAATCTTCTCGTAGTGAAACCAGGGCTTGAAACCTTGAGGTGCTGTTCCCAAGCCTTCTTTTTCGCTCAGTCGTAGGCAGCCAATGTCGTCACAAAATCGAATACGAGTAAGGTGGTTGGTGATAACCCTCAAGCGATCCAGGTCCTTTAACTTGTCATACCAGCGAATTGGACGATTGCCATACATGTGAAATAGAAAACTTCGATAGTCTTTATCATTCAATGCATATTCGACTTCTGCCGCCAGATTCAGAGTCTTCTGAATACCCCAATGGGGAGCAACTCCCGCATGTATCATGAGAAATTTTTCAAGACCACGATCTGTTTCCAGACAGTCATAGTGAGCAAGCGGCTTCTTTCTCAGCCAATCGCTTAGGCTTTGACAATCCTTCGCGTTAAGTAGCTTATCGAGAGTGTCTTTCCCTCTATGAGGAGCACAACCTTCGTTGATGGCAATAAAGTGCAGGTCGTGATTCCCCAGAACGATCTTGGTAGAACTGTCCATGTCCTGCAGGAAGCGCAGGGTGTCGAGAGAGCGGGGGCCGCGATTTATTAGGTCGCCCACGCACCACAGCTTGTCTCTGGATTGGGAGAAGCCAACCTTTTTCAGAAGCTTTCGTAGGGGTTTGTAACAACCCTGTATGTCGCCGATTACGTAGGTGCTCATAGTCGAAGCTAGCTTGTGGAATCAGTTGTGAGAGCAATAGTGTGTTTGCTAAAAGTGGCTAGTATAACATTTGTGTAGAAGCTGGCTTGGATCAGCCCTGACTGGAGATGGAGTCGGCGATAAGCACGAAATCGGCAAGGCTCAGGTTCTCGGGTCGAAGTTTCGAGTCCAGTGAAAGAGAGCTCAATTGTTCAGCAGAGAGCAAGGTCTTCATACTATTGCGCAGAGTTTTCCTGCGCTGATTGAATGCTGTTCGAATGACTGTTTGCAAACACTCTACATCCTTCGCCTGAATGGGAGGTTTTTCGTGGGGGGTAAGCCGAACGATGGCTGAATTGACTTTGGGTTGGGGAGTGAAGGCAGTGGAAGGCACATTAAACAAGTGCTCCACCTCACAGTAGTACTGCAACATAATGCCAAGGCGGCCGTAGTTTTTGTCGCCAACCCCAGCGCTCATTCGTTGCACAACTTCCAGTTGCAGCATAAACACCATGTCTTTAATCAGCGAGTGATTCTTCAACAAGTGAAACAGCACCGGTGTGGAAATATTGTAGGGAAGATTGCCTATGATTCTCAGCTTTTTATTTCCCCCTGATTCGGCGATCTGTTGCAGGTCAACTTTTAAAATGTCCTGCTGGTGAATGCAGACATGGTCCTGCTGTTGATATTCGTTGCTTAAGTGGTCCACCAGATCGCGATCCAGTTCTATGCAATCAAGTTGAGCGCCAACGCTGGCAAGTTGAGAGGTCAGGGCTCCTTGCCCGGGGCCAATCTCAAGCAGGTGATCTTCGGCCTTGGGGTTTACGCTTTTAATGATTCTGTCGATGATGCTTTGGTCATGGAGAAAGTTCTGTCCAAATCGCTTTCTAGCTCGATGGGAGACTCCTGTACTGAGGCGAACAGATTTATGTTTTGATCCGGCCACTATGCTTGCTTCCAGTGTTGAGTCATTTCTCTCGCGGTTGAGATTGCGTTATACAGGCTGCCGGTCTCGGCTTTACCACTACCCGCCAAATCTAAAGCGGTACCGTGGTCTACCGAGGTTCGAATAATAGGCAGTCCGAGAGTGATGTTACTGGCATTGCCAAAGCCCTTGAATTTCAACACAGGCAAACCTTGATCGTGGTACATGGAGAGTACGGCATCGGCTGTATGAAGATATTTCTCGGTAAATAGGGTGTCTGCGGGAAGGGGACCAATTAGATCCAAGCCTGCGCTTCTATGTTGTTCCAGCACCGGCTCAATAATCTCAATCTCTTCTCTTCCCATGTGCCCGCCTTCGCCGGCATGAGGATTCAAACCGCAGACCAGAATTTTGGGATTGGGAATGCCAAACTTGGTTTGCAAATCGAGGTGTAGAATCGTAATTATTTCATTCAGCAGTTCTTTTGTAATGACACCTGGTACCTTTGCTAGTGGCAGGTGGGTGGTAACAAGAGCAACGCGCAATCCTTCGGTTGCCAGCATCATAACTGTTAGCTTGCTTTCGCAGTAGTCTGCAAGAAATTCCGTATGGCCACTAAATTTAATTCCGGCTTCGTTTATGATGCCCTTGTGTACCGGGCCAGTAACCAGGGCATCAAGTTCTTTGCTCAGAACCTTATCGCAGGCTTTGCTTAAGGTCTCCAACACATAAGGTGCATTTGCGACATTAAGCTCACCGCAGGTCACAGGCTCCGCAAGATCCACAGTTATTATGCTGGCTTGTCCAGGTTTGCTGGATTCGCCATTTAAGGGGTCGAATTTTTCGAGCGATAGGGGCAGACCCAATTCAGCTGCTCTTTGTTGTAGCAATACAGGATCTGCGACAAAAACTATTTCGGTATTTTCGGGGGGACGCTGTGCCAGCTCGATACAGAGATCGGGGCCGATGCCGGCAGGCTCGCCGGGAGTGATGGCTATTCTGTGTAACACGATTTTCCCGAGGCGATCATTAATCGACGAATTCGATAAATGCCTTTTCTCGAATCTCGATTAGCCAATTCTGCAACTCGAGGTCGAATTTCCGATTACGCAGAGCGTTTTCCGCTTGGTTTCTTGAATATTGAAGGCTTAAGTCTGTCTCTTTTCGGCCCAGAACTTCGGCGATATGCCAGCCAGTTCCGGTGCGATAAGGCTCGCTGATTTCGCCGAGTTCGAGGGCGTCAATAATAGTTTCCATTTCTATGGGCATGCCACCTTCATTTACCCAGTCCAGGTCTCCGCCGGCAACAACCGAAGATGCGTCATCAGAATTTTGTCTCGCCAAATCCGCAAAGTCTTCGCCATCGATAATTCGCTGCCTCAGCTCGCCTGCGAATGCTAAGGTTTGATCTTCGTCTCGAATTTCATTTGGGGTCAGCATGATGTGTCGAATATTTGTTTGGTTGATTATCTGTTCGGTGCCGCCCTGCCTATCTGCCAATTGAATAATATGATATCCATTACCGGCTTCGATTGGACCAACGACATCGCCTACAGCCATTTCTTCAACCAATTCGGAAAATAAGGCCGGCAGTTGATCGGCTTTTAGGTATCCAAATTCAGTGGCGTCAATGGGGAAATCACCGCCCCGAGCTGCTCTCTGCCTGACGGCTCCAAGCGGTTCGCCGTCAGAGACTCGAGCATATAGATCAGCCGCATATCTCAACTTTGCGGAGTTGGTCTCGGCGGCATCCTCATTTGAAATCGGTATTAGCATATGATCGATAAGATAATCTGCAGCCATTACTTCACGACCCATTTCAGAATTCAGAAAATTATCAATTTCCTGTTCATTAATGGTGATGCGGCTATTTACTAAGCCTCGCTGCAATTCCTGGAGAGTCATCTGTCGACGAACTTGATCTCTGGTCTGAAGATAAACACCGGCTTCTTCCAGCACAGCGAGATACTCTTCAAAACTCATATTGTTTTGTTCGGCCATGCTATTCAATACACGGTTGACGGTATCGTCGTCGAAGCGAATGCTGGCCCTTTCCGCAAACTCCAGTTGAATATTTTCAAGAATCAATGCGTCCAGCACTTCTTCTTCTAGCTGCTCAGTAGGGGGTAGCGGTTGACCTGAGCGGGCAGATTGTTGCCGAATATCCAGAAGCCGCAGATTAAGTTCGCTCTGAAGAACCACGCCGTCATCAACAATCACTATGATTCGGTCCAGCAATTGCCGTTGCGCAAAAGTTAGCTGACCGAATAGGGTGACACTCAGCAGGCAGAGTAGAGTGGCTGCTTTGCTAAGGGAAAGTTTGCTGGCAGTTTGGCGCATGCCATTTTTTAGGGTCTTTCTATTCATCTTCAGTCTCTTTAAATCCTCTAATACCGTCGCTTAGCAGACTGCTCAAGCTTCCACCGGTAAGATTGCCCAGGCCGTTTAGGGTGAATTGGACAAAAATTCCTCGATCAGGTTCGATATTAGGAAGAAACAATTCGTCTTCGTCAACCCATTCTCTTCCAATCAGGCGAATGGTTGCGCAGCAATTACTGTATTCGACACCGGCAAAGGTCTCCAGGTTCCTCGAATTACTGTGATCATAGTTAAATCGAGCCAACAGCTTCCAGTTTGCACTAATTGGCCACACCCCTGATATATCGGTCTGTTTGATGCGGGGATCGATGCCTGGAGGCAGCAAGAATGTGGGAGTACTCACCAGATTCCGGTAGCGGTAGGCAAAGTTTAACAGGCGCTCTTCGTCACCCTGATAGCGCAATTGAAAGCTACCTTCATCCAGCTCCTGCTCATCCTCATTCCATTGGACGTCAGTGTTCAGGCGCCAGGTCTCTCCCAGGGAGTAGGCAAATTCGCCGGCCAGGGCCGAACTGGTACTCAGAGGGGAGTATCGGGGAATCCACGTCTGTAGCGGGTTGTTGAGACCCACCAGGCGATCTTCAAAATAGGTAATTTGACCGAGGCTGAACCTTGCTCGCTCCTTGCCTTTTTCATCCAGTATTCGGCTAGTAAGGGCAAACGTTAGCTGATCGGCATCTCCGATTCGGTCACCGCCGCTGAAGCGATCTTCGCGAAATAGTTGGCTAAAACTAAAATTCAATTCCGAGCTGTCGAAGAGTGGAAGATGGCTCTGATCTTCAAATTCACTGAACAGATAAAAGAGCCTGGGTTCCAATGTCTGTGTATAGCCTCGAGACATGGATCGATCGAAAACCAGGCCGGTATCTAGGTTATAGCTAGCGATTCCAATGTCGGGATCATCTATGTTCCCCGTAGCCTGGTTTTGTAGCTTGTATGAGGCGTGCTTGTATTTGGCATTGGCTCTAAGAAACCAGCCTTGTTCCTCTACAGACCAACTCAGTTCCGGTTCGAGGTTTATGCGCTCACCTTTAACGAGAGCACCGCCAATCACTTGATCAGGGCTGAGTAGGCCTTCATCGAGGCTTCTGTCGAAAGAACTCACTTCTCCGGAGATGCCGATGCGAAAACCTCCAGCCAGATAACTGCCAGTCTCGAAATTAAGTTGAGGTAGGCGATCGTATGGACGGCTGAGATCTGAGTCTCCAATAAATGGATCGATAATCTGTATACGTTGAACATTGAGTCCGGCACGAAGGTAGTCGGAATTAAAATTAAGCACTGCCTGTCGGTTTAGATGAGTACGGCTGGTGACATTCAAACCGCCGCTGCCAAGATCGTAGAAATAGTCTTCATCGCTAACGGCGTTGTAGTCCACATAGCTGGACCAGTTTCTTCCGGGGTTGCCAAAATGTTCATAGCCGATGAACCAGCGATCCTCCACCGGTGGTGAGTCCGTGCCAGGTACATTCACGGTGCTCTCATCAAACAGCTTATCGCCTCCGAGGTAGGACATGTTTACTGTGTTCATTGACCAGCTGGAGAGATAGCGCAGCTCTACCCCAGTCATCACGCCTCTGTCTGAAATTAGTCGGGGGGATATAGTGGCGTCATAATTTGGTGCCAGATTCAGGTAATAAGGCAACTCGAAGTCGAAGCCTCCGCTTCGGGTGGACCCTGTGCTTGGTGCGAGTAAACCGGAGATGCGTTCATCACCCAGTGGGAAGGGTAGAGTTCCCGGATAGTAGAAGATAGGTACGTCTTTAATCTTGAGTTTAACCGCGCTGGCGTATCCTAGGCCTAGTTCCTGATCAAGAACTATGCTTTCAGCTTCGAAGTGCCAGAATTTGTTATCAGGTTCGCAGCGACTGAACTCTCCGTTTTCAATCGTTACCAGACCCGATTCACTGTTGTAGACAATAGCGCTGGCCTGGCCGTGTGCGCCGTAGTCGTGAAGAACATATTGAGCGGAGGTAACTCGATTGATGCCATCACCACTGTCGATGAATGCTGAGTCACCCTGCAGCAGGATGCCTGGTTCTCTAAAAACCACATCTCCCTGCATCAGTACCGTATTCTCGCTGTTATTAATGCTGGTGGAAGCATTGTTCTCTATGCTTCGATAGCCTTGGCTTACTACTACATCACCATCGATGCTGATCGTATCCGGAGCAGGCTGTGAAAAGCCCTGATCGGCGGTGAAGAGGGTTGTGGCATTTGCCGGGTCGTCTTCGCTGTTCTTCTCGCGACCCGAAGGATCGACAAAACCACCACAGCAATTGGCGGCCAAAGTCTCTAGCTGCTCTTCACTCATCTCCTCTCTGGGGATCCAGTCCAATTTATAACTGGAAACAGGAGCCGTTGCTGTCTGGCCACTTTCAGTGGGTGCTTCTGTGTTTGTAGCACCTTCTTCAATTCCAGTGCGGTTTTCAGTTTCTGTACCCAGAGATGGGGCTGCAGTGTTCTCTTCAGTTTCTGAGTTTGGAGATGCAGCTGTACTTTCTTGTCTAAGGGGTCGGGCTCTTGTTCGCAGTGGCTCTCCGTCGGCACTTCCGCATATCCAGCCGTCGCCAGTTTCGTTGGCGCGGCAGCTATATTCTGGAAGCTGTGCAGTAGCACTGTTTGGAGCCGATGAAAGGAGTAGACCGGCAGTGAGTATCAATGCCATTTCAGAACAAAGAAGGTGTTTCTTAAACGGCATAGAAGGTCGAGCCTGTGAATTATTGCGTAATGTTGTTGAACTCGGTCTTAAACAATTCGAGCAAGAAACCGACTAATTGATAGTAAATAGATAGTAATTAGAAATGTATTAGACATAATCGAAGAATACCTGATGACTGCCCCAATGTCATTGGGCTGCTCTCCAAATTCAAGCTGGAATCCTGTGAGAAATATGAGTGCTTGTGAGTGATATGAAAGATACGCGCCGTCAGCAATTGAGCGAATGGACCCACACAGAATTGCTGCGTCTAGGCATTCCCCACGATAATTTTGAATCATTGGAAGTGGTCAGTGGAGACGCAAGCTTTCGACGATATTTTCGAGCAAGTCTCGACCAGATAACTCTCATTGCTGTGGATGCTCCGCCGGAAAATGAAGACAGTGAAAGCTTTGTAGCTGTAGCAAATTTGTTTCGTGAAGCAGGGGTGTTGACTCCAAAAACAATTGCCTCCGATTTTGACAAGGGCTTTATGTTGATCGAGGATTTTGGGGACCGGCTTTATTTGCCGGCACTTCTGAAAGAGCAACAAAAGGACCAGCAATCTAATTCTATTGAAAATTCCGATCTGCTTTATGGTCAAGCCATTAGCTCACTGCTCAAGTTTCAGAAGAATATCGATTGTGGGCGACTTGACCCTTATAGCCGAAAGAAGCTGCATGAAGAAATGGCATTGTTTGAAAATTGGTTTTGCGAGGAATTTCTGCAATTACAACTGACAGATGCTGATCGCGAGATGATAGCGAATACATTTTGTTTTCTTGAAGAATCCGCTGTGTCGCAAACTCAGCTTGCGGTACATCGAGATTATCATTCCCGCAATTTATTGATACTTGAAAGGGAAGATTCAGCTGAGGAAGCGGGCCCGGGAATAATTGATTTTCAAGATGCCGTTTGCGGTCCTTATACCTATGATCTGGTTTCTTTGCTTAGAGATTGCTATATCTGCTGGCCATCTAAGCGTCTGGAAAAATGGTGTGATGACTACTATCGAGAAGCTAGTGACAAAGGCCTGATAAATGATATTTCCAGGGCTCAATTCTCCCGAGACTTCGATCTTATGGGGCTTCAGCGCCAATTAAAGGTCATGGGTATTTTCGCAAGATTGCATATTCGAGATCATAAACCGCAGTATTTGGCCGATATTCCTCTGGTTATCCAGTATTTTCTGGAGGTGGCCTCTCACTATGATGAAATGGCTGTTTTCAAGAGCTGGTTCGAGCAGACTGTTATGCCCGTCGCTGAGACAAAACTGAATTAACTGGAAATTCTGATGCGCGCGATGATACTGGCGGCCGGGATGGGAAAGCGTATGCAGCCCCTAACTGCCGACCTACCCAAGCCCCTTTTGACAGTGGGCGACAAGACTCTGATTGAACATCAGATAGAGAGACTCATTGCCGGCGGTGTAACCGGGGTAGTGATAAATCACTTCTACCTTGGCTCAATGATCGAAGAAGCATTGGGAGATGGATCCCAATTCGGAATCGATATTTCCTATTCCCGTGAAGCGATCCGGTTGGAAACCGCTGGTGGAATTATTAAGTCATTACCTCAGCTGAAAGATGACAGTTTCATCGTCGTGAATGCAGATATCTGGACCGACTTTGATTTCTCTACATTACAAGCAGTGGATGGTGTTGATCGTCTGGCGCATTTGGTTCTTGTGGAGAATGCTGATCATAATCCCCATGGTGACTTCTCCATCGACGACGATGGTCGCGTTCATGAAGATCACAGTGCCCGCGATAAACGGCTTACTTTTAGTGGCATCTCCGTGATGCACAAAAACCTCTTTGCCGGTTTACCCATACAGCCGTGTTCTACAGTACCTCTGTTACAGCAAGCAATGGCGCAAAACCGCGTAAGCGGAGAGATTCATGCTGGAGAATGGAAAGACATAGGAACTCCTGAAAGATTGCAGGAGATAAACGAAATATATACGGGGAGTCTGAATAATGGCTCTTAATATCCCCTCTCTGGAATTACCGACATTTGGAATGGGAAAGAGAGCCTATAAAGCCGCATTGGTTAAACGCTTGAGTGGATTCAGTCCCGAATCGGAAGTTCCATCTGGAGGACGTACCGAGCAAGTCTGTGTCATGGCCATGTTTATGAGTCTGGGTCGACTTGCAAAAATGGATGGAAGGGTTACTGAAGTGGAGATCGATTACGCCAGTAGCATTATGAAGAAGATGGACCTTCATGATTCCGGGCGTAAGTATGCCATCGACTTTTTTGAGCATGGAAAAATTCCTGACAGTGATGTGGCCCAGGCGATTGCATTGCTTCTCAAGGCTGTTGGAAAGCGTAGTGCCTTGGCAAAGCTGTTTATGCAGATTCAGTGTCAGGCAGCACTGATGAAAGGAAGTTTTCGCCTTAAGGACAAAATGTATCTGCGCGAGGTGGCTGAGACTCTGGGTTATGACAAGCTTGAGTTTCAAAGCATCTGTGGCAGCTGTCAAACAGAACCACTATATACAGGGTCCAGACAATTCACAGGAAGAACCTTTCTACAAAATGCTTATAGCATTCTTCAGCTGGAGCCTGGCGTGGCTGATGGCGAGATTCGTAAGGCCTATCTCCGGCTGATGTCTCGCAACCATCCGGATAAGCTGGAAAAAGACAATCTCTCTGAAGACTCACGTCGAGCAGCGCAGGAGAGGGCGATGGCAATCCGTAGTGCCTACGAAACAGTCTGTGGCTTTCGCAAGATAAGAGCCTAATCTACTTTGGACAAGTCTGCTCAGGACAAGAGCAGGCTTTCTCTGTAAAATACGGCCTTCAACACATAAATAGCCACTATCTATTGCCACTACTATAGCCACTACAGTGGTGAAGGGCCGAACTAATGAAAGACTTTCTCATAGCACCCTCGATTCTCTCTGCCGATTTCGCCCGATTGGGTGACGAGGTAAATGCTGTACTCGACGCAGGTGCCGATGTCATACACTTCGACGTCATGGACAATCATTATGTGCCGAATCTCACCATTGGTCCGATGATTTGCCAAGCTCTGCGTGATCATAAGATAACTGCTCCCATCGATGTCCATCTGATGGTTAGCCCTGTTGATCAGATGATTCTGGATTTTGCCAAGGCTGGAGCCAGCTATATCACTTTTCATCCGGAAGCCACGAATCACGTCGATCGATCTCTGCAATTGATTAGAGATCAGGGCTGTAAGGCGGGTCTGGTTTTCAATCCCGCCACTCCGTTGGATTGTCTGCAGTATCTGATGGACAAGGTTGATGTCATTCTATTGATGTCGGTTAATCCCGGATTTGGTGGGCAAAAGTTTATTCCAGCGACGCTGAAAAAGCTGCAACAGGTTCGCAAGCTGATAGACGACAGTGGATACCCGATTCGTTTGGAAGTTGATGGAGGTGTCGGCGTGAATAATATTAGAGAAATAGCCGACGCTGGTGCAGATATGTTCGTAGCGGGGTCCGCAATTTTCAACAGCAAGGATTACTCGGCAACTATAGCTTCCATGCGCAGTGAGTTAGGTCAAGTACCTGACAAGCACCACTGAAGAATTCTATTTTAGCCATAATTTTCGAGAACCACTCCTAGTGAACCAAGAGCAATTTAATAAACTGGCTGCCGAGAATTACAATCGTATTCCGGTGTTGCGCGAGGTACTGGCCGATACCGAAACTCCACTCAGTACCTATCTCAAATTAGGTAAGGGCCTGCACAGCTATTTTTTTGAATCGGTTCAGGGCGGAGAGAAGTGGGGACGTTATTCAATAATCGGATTGCCCTGTAGTACTGTTCTCAGAGTTGCGTCTGGCAAAGTAACGGTTGAAAAGAACGGCGAAGTAATCGAGGAAGTTGACGCAGAAGACCCTTTCCCTTTTATTGCTGAATTTAAGTCCCGCTACCGAGTGGCTAGTGCCCCGGAGAGGCAGCGATTCGCTGGAGGGCTGGTAGGTTACTTCTCCTACGATACGGTTCGATTCGTAGAAACCAGTATTGGTCCATCTAAAGGGCATGATGAAATAGGGACGCCGGACATCTTGCTTATGGTGTCGGAAGAAGTCGTTGTATTCGATAACTTGCGCGGAACTATTTCTTTTATTATCAATGTAGACCCTGCTCAAGACAACGCTCTGGAAAACGCGCAGGCGAGACTTGATCAGCTGCAAGCAGAGTTGGCAAAACCTGCCCCTCTGCCAGCTCTTCAGGAGAGAGGCCCTGTTTCAGAGGCTGATTTCAATCACCATTTTGAGCGCGCAGGATACGAGCAAGCGGTAGAGTCAATTAAAGAATACATAGTCGCCGGTGATGTTATGCAGGTTGTATTGGCCCAGCGAATGTCGATTGACTATAGCGGTGAACCGTTGAACATCTATCGGGCTTTGCGATTTCTGAATCCGTCTCCCTATATGGTTTATTTCGATATGGGTGATCATCATGTGGTGAGTGCTTCGCCGGAAATTCTCGCGCGAGTGGAAGACGGGCGTATCACTGTTAGGCCATTAGCCGGAACCAGAAAACGTGGCGGTACCGAGGAAGAAGATAAGGCTCTGGAGCAGGAGCTATTGGCAGATTCCAAGGAAATAGCCGAGCATCTGATGCTAATTGATCTGAGTCGGAATGATTCAGGCCGTGTGTCGAAGACCGGCAGCGTTGAAGTTACTAAACAAATGTTTGTTGAGCGTTACTCACATGTAATGCATATCGCCTCTATTGTTGAGAGTGATATTCGCGAGGACAAGACAGCCCTGGATGTGCTCAAGGCGACTCTCCCTGTTGGGACTTTGAGTGGTGCGCCAAAAGTACGTGCGATGGAGATCATCGATGAGATGGAGCCGGAGAAACGTGGCATCTATGGTGGGGCCATGGGATATCTTGGTTGGAACGATAATATGGATATGGCAATAGCCATCCGTACCGCAGTTTTGAAGAACGATAAGCTCTATGTTCAGGCGGGAGCCGGCATAGTGGCCGATTCCCAGCCCGATATGGAATGGGAAGAAACTCAGAATAAGGCACGGGCTATTGTCCGTGCAGTTCAGCTGGCTGCTCAGGGTTTGGATATCGATTAGAAGATGGAAACCGACTGCGAAACTAATTCGGCAGCAGCTTCGATATCTATCGTCAATTCAATGCAACAATTATTGTTTGCTCTCAGGGCAAGCGCACTATATGTGTAAAAACAGAGGCTTCGTTTCGTGCTATTAATGATCGACAATTATGATTCATTTACCTACAACGTGGTGCAGTACCTCGGTGAACTGGGTGCCGATGTGCAGGTCTATCGTAACGATGAGATTGATCTGCAGCAGATAGAGGCTATGGCGCCCTCGCAAATAGTTATTTCACCGGGGCCCTGTACACCAAACGAAGCAGGAATTTCTACCGCGGTGATTAAACATTTTGCCGGAAAGATTCCGATGCTGGGAATTTGTCTCGGGCATCAGAGTATAGGCCAGGTATTTGGTGGGGAAATAGTTCGCGCAGGTAAAGTGATGCATGGCAAGTTATCTTCTATTCATCACAATGGAGAGGGGGTGTTCAAGGATCTCTCCAATCCATTTACAGCAACTCGTTACCACTCGTTGGTTATTGACTCCAAGTCTGTACCTGACTGTCTGGAAGTCACTGCCTGGACAGAAGATGAGGCAGGGAATCGGGAAGAGATAATGGGTGTTCGTCACAAAGAGCTGGCTGTTGAAGGTGTACAGTTTCACCCTGAGTCGATTCTGAGTGAGCATGGGCATCAACTCTTGCAAAATTTTCTGGATGCGAATCCCTGATTCGTTAGATCGAGATTAGAAGTTAAAGGATGGGGAACATGAACATTAGAGAAGCTATCAAGCGGGTCACCTCTGCTGAAGATTTGGATAAGGCTGAGATGATTGATGTCATGAGAGATATCATGACCGGGGAAACCACCGATGCCCAGAACGCGGCTTTTTTGGTTGGCCTGCAGATGAAGGGTGTTAAGGCTGATGAAATTCTCGGTGGTGCAACGGTTATGCGTGAGCTATCTACTAAAGTTAATGTAGAGCCCAGTCCTCACCTGGTAGACACCTGTGGCACTGGTGGTAGCGGTTCAAACAAGTTTAATGTTTCCACAGCGTCAGCCATCGTTGCTGCCTGCGCCGGGGCCAAAGTTGCCAAGCATGGCAATCGCGGAGCCACGAGCAAGAGTGGTTCGGCAGATGTACTGGAAGCAGCAGGTGTAAAACTTGATGCGTCACCCAATGTAATTGCAAAGGCAATTGAGCAGGTGGGTGTTGGATTTATGTTTGCTGCAGCACACCACAGTGCGATGAAACATGTGATTACGGCACGCAAGGAAATCGGTGTGCGTACTGTATTTAATTTGCTGGGACCACTTACCAATCCTGCTGGTGCCCCAAATCAGATAATCGGTGTATTCGATCCTGCGTGGATTGTCCCCTTGCTTGAAGTGTTGAAGGATTTGGGCAGTGAACATGTATTGATTGTCTCAGCCGAAGATGGGCTGGATGAGATAAGCATTTCTGCAAAGACCCACGTCGGTGAACTTAAAGCTGGAGAGATAAGCAGCTACACGGTTTCTCCTTCTGATTTTCCTATTGCCGAATATGATAACTATCATATGTTGCAGATCGAAACTGCCGAAGAGAGTCTGGTGATGTTAAGAGATGCTCTGGCAGGTCGTAATTCTGCCGCAGCGGATATCGTAGCCTTGAATGCTGGAGCGGCGATCTATGCGGCTAACCTGACTGAGGATTTAGTCTCCGGAGTTTCCAGAGCGAAAGAAATACTACAAAGCGGTCTGGCAGTTGAGAAACTTGACGAGTTGGTTCAGTTTACTCAAGCGGCAGCAGAATAAGGAAAGCGACGTGTCGAAATCGACTATTCTTGAAGAGATAATTGCCCATAAACTTACAGAAGTTTCGGCTGCGAAGCAGCTCCGTTCTATGGCTAAGCTTGAGGCTTCGCTTCCAGTGGCCGGTGAGGCTCGACCATTTGCCATCTCTCTTCAGGAGCAGGCGGGTAAAAAGAAAGCAGCAGTAATAGCCGAAGTAAAAAAGGCTTCACCTTCCAAAGGTTTGATAAGAGAAGACTTCAGGCCAGCTGACCATGCCCGAGACTATCAGGAGCATGGAGCTACTTGTATTTCTGTTCTTACTGACGAAAAATATTTTCGTGGCAGCAATGATTATCTGGTGGAAGCCAGAGCGGCATGTACTATCCCGGTTATTCGCAAGGATTTTATGATCGATGCCTATCAAATTGCGGAGTCGAAATTCCTTGGAGCGGACTGCATCCTGTTAATCGTTGCTGCGCTAGAACAATCCCAAATGAAAGAACTGGCATCCTATTCACATGAAATTGACATGGATATTTTGGTGGAAGTGCACAATCAGGATGAGCTGGAGCGCGCTCTGGAGATAGACTGCAAACTGATTGGAATTAATAACCGCAATCTTCACAGCTTTGAAACTGACCTGCATACAACTCTGGAACTTGCCAAGTTAGTACCGGAAGACAAGACGGTGATCACCGAGAGCGGTATCCACACGCCGGAAGATGTACAGCTCATGTTGGAAAATGAGATTTACGGATTTTTGGTTGGAGAGTCGTTCATGCGAGCTGAGAAGCCAGGTCAGAAACTCCAGGAGCTATTTTTCCCAAGTTAGCTTGCCTCAAGTTGGGTTTTCCCTGAAGCGGTTTCTTCTTAATTTGTAGTTTGAATTGATGCTAAAGCGTATGTTAAAACCTTTGTCTCAATTGTTGTTGAAACAAAGCTTGAAACAAAGGTTGAAAAAAAGTTTAGACTTAAGACGAAATACAAATTTAAGTAGAAGGCGCAACAGTTCCCTGGCGAGTTCCAAAGACTACAATTGTCTTACCCGAAACACTGATCAATTCCTGCTCTTCCAGAGTTTTCAAAACTCTTCCTGCCATTTCTCTCGAGCAATTGACGATACGGCCAATTTCCTGTCGAGTGATTTTGATCTGCATGCCTTCAGGGTGGGTCATTGCATCGGGTTCTTTGCTGAGATCGATGAGCGTGCGAGCGATTCGACCCGTCACATCGTAGAAAGCCAGATCGCCTACCTTGCGCGTAGTGTTTCGGAGTCGGTGAGCCATCTGTTGACCGATGGTAAAAACGATCTCTGGATGTTGGCGAATATAAGTATTGAAGTTTACGTAACTAATTTCTGCAATCTCACAGGGAGAGCGTGCACGACACCATGCGCTGCGTTCTTCGGATTGCTCAAATAGCCCCATCTCTCCGAAAAAGTCACCAGGGTTGAGATAGGCAATGATTACTTCCTTGCCGTCGTCGTCTTCCAGAACTACGGAGACTGATCCCTTGATAATGTAATACAGGGTGTCGCACTGGTCACCTTCATAGATGATAGTGGCGCGATTAGGATAGCGCTTTCGATGGCAATGGGATAAAAAATTATCCAAATCTTCGATATGTGGCGTGATTGCCATTAGTGCCATGGGTACAACTCCTGCGGTTTCGATTGCTATTAATTCAGCGTTTTTGATCGAGTTCAAATGTATATCATATTTCGCTCTCAATTGTGAGACATCTATCACAATATTCAGGCACTTAGTGCCCACTGAGAGCCAGGCTTGGCGCGCATTTGCCTGATTTGGACTCCTGTTTAGGAGTAATCTGGAGTCGATTCAGTTCGCTTATATGAGTATATGAACTGTGTTAATCTGCGCGCTTCACTATAAGCAGTAATATCGGTTGTTGTTGGACAATTCTTTATTTCCTAGATGAAAAAGAAAAGCATTTTTGACCAGTAACAAAGCAATTAATCGAATTAACGACTAAACAGAGATACGAAGAGGCAAGAGATATTTTATGGAAGCCAGAGTTAAGTGGATAGAAAACGTAATGTTTGCTGCTGAATCAGGTAGCGGACATGCCATAGTCCTGGACGGAGCACCTGCCAGTGGAGGACGAAACCTGGGAATGCGTCCCATGGAGCTAATGGCTCTGGGTGTGGGCAGCTGTTCATCCTATGATGTGGTGACAATTCTCAAAAAAGCGCGTCAGGAAATTACTGGCTGTGAAGCGGAAATAACAGCTGAGCGAGTAGATACTACGCCTTCAGTTTTTGAATCGATTCATTTGCATTTTAAGGTGAGTGGAAAGGATTTGAGCGAGAAGCAGGTTGAGAGAGCGGTTGAATTGTCTGCTGACAAATATTGCTCGGCCTCCATCATGATGAAGAATGCCGGAGTTAAAGTAACTCACGATTTCGAAATTATTGAGGCGTAAGTAGGCGAAGGAGGGCTTCTTAGATTCTGTAAGTCGTCTTTTTCATTACTTGAGACATCAAGGTCATGCCATGTTTGATAGGTGCAGGAAGCTCTGAGCCTCCTGCCTGTCGAGCAGAGTCGCCATGATTTTTCTCATCGATGATCATCTGCTGAAGGATGGCCTTGCTCTTCAAGTCTTCGTCGGGGAGCTCTTCCAAATGCTCTTCAAGATGTTCGCAGACTTGGTCTTCAGTTTCTGCAACGAAACCCAGACTCCATTTGTCTCCTGCTATACCTGCTGCGGCACCCATGCCGAAACTCAGGCCATACCATAACGGATTGAGGATGCTTGTCTGACTGTCCAGTTGCTGGAGTCTTTCTTCACACCAGGCCAGATGATCAACTTCTTCGTCTGCTGCCTGTTCCATCGATGCCCTAACATCTTCCAGTTTGGCTGTTGTTGCCTGCCCCTGATAGAGCGCTTGCGCGCAGACTTCCCCAGTATGGTTAATTCGCATCAGCCCGGCAGCATGCTTTCGCTCGCTCTCGGTCATGCTGGTTTCATCTAGCTTTTCTGCGGGAGAGCTTCGACGAGCCTCGCTGGCGCCGGGTACACAGCTACGCAGTGCCTGGTCTACCTGGATCAGACATTGATCGACAAATGAAAGAGAAGTCTTGTTGGACATGATGGCTTCCGAATTAGTCTGCTGTGATCTTTACAAATTTTCTAACTATAAATTCTCTAGCTATTCTCTCTGGCTATCGCCCGATAGGCAATATCAGTTCGAAAATAAACCTTGTCCCAGTGAATCTGATTAACCAGCTCATATGCTGATTGCTGAGCCTCTGAGACACTGTTGCCGAGGGCTGTAGCGCAAAGCACCCGTCCGCCATTGCTAACGATCTGTCCATCGCTCTCAGCGGTACCCGCATGGAATACCTTCTGGGAATCGTCTCTCTCGCAGCCAAGACCGGAGATTGCATCTCCCTTATTATAAGAGTCAGGATAGCCTCCAGAGGCAAGAACTACACCCACTGCGCTGCGAGAATCCCATTCAGCTTGCTCTGAATCAAGAGTTTGGTTGATAGCCGCCAGGCACAGGCTAACCAGGTCAGATTTAAGGCGAAGCATGATCGGCTGTGCTTCCGGGTCGCCGAATCGACAATTGAATTCCACCACATTGATGCTTCCGTCAGGGGAAACCATCAATCCGGCATAGAGGAAGCCAGTGTAATCATTACCATCTGCCGCCATGCCTTCAACGGTTGGTAGGATTACCTGATCCATGATTCTTTGATAGACCTCTTCGGTGACAACCGGTGCGGGTGAGTAGGCTCCCATACCGCCGGTGTTCGGACCCAGGTCACCATTATCTCTTGCTTTGTGATCTTGAGAGGTCGCCATTGGCAAAACATTCTTGCCGTCTACCATGGCTATGAAACTGGCTTCTTCTCCAGAGAGAAAGCCTTCGATGACAACTCTGTGGCCGGCATCGCCAAATTTATTGCCCGAAAGCATGTCTTCTACTGTGGCTATAGCTTCGGCTATGGTTAGTGCGACGATGACACCTTTTCCTGCCGCCAGTCCATCTGCCTTAATGACAATTGGAGCGCCTTGTTCTTCGATATAAGCGATAGCGGGAGTGATTTCGGTGAAGGTTTGGTAGGCAGCGCTGGGGATGTTGTGGCGCTTGAGAAAATCTTTGGTGAATGCCTTCGAGCCTTCCAGCTGAGCGGCATCGCTCGAAGGGCCGAAGCAGGGCAGGTCTCTTTCGCGGAAGTAGTTTACAATCCCATCGACCAAAGGTGCCTCAGGTCCCACAATGGTTAGAGCGATTGATTCGTTTTTTGCGAATTCAGCAAGAGCTGAAAAATCCATTACGTCAATAGCAAGGTTTTCCAGCTTGGGTTCATTTGCGGTGCCGGCATTTCCCGGAGCTACGTAGACTTTTTCGACGTCCGCAGATTGAGCTGATTTCCAGGCCAGGGAATGTTCCCGACCACCGCTGCCTATTACTAGTATTTTCATCTGTCTCTTGCTTCTGCTTTGGGTATATTGATTTGTGACATCTGTTTAATGACCTTACTGGGTGACGCCTCTTTAGTGCCGCCTCATTAATGACGAAAGTGACGAACTCCAGTGAACACCATCGCGATATTTGCTTCATCAGCGGCGGCGATTACTTCATCGTCCCGCATTGAGCCGCCTGGCTGTATTACTGCGGCAATTCCAGCAGCTGCTGCAGCATCGATGCCATCTCTGAAGGGAAAGAAAGCATCGGATGCCATTACCGAGCCTTCTACAACCAGATTCTCATCGGCTGCCTTGATGCCGGCAATCTTGGCGCTGTATACGCGACTCATCTGCCCAGCTCCAATTCCTATGGTTTGATTGTTCTTGCAATAGACGATGGCATTGGACTTTACATACTGTGCTACAGACCAAGCGAACAAAAGGTCTCGTATTTCGTCTTCAGTAGGTGCTCTCGCGCTTACTATTTTCAAATCGTCTCGGGAAATTTCATGAATGTCCCGGTCCTGAACCAGTAGACCACCATTAACACGTTTGTAGTCGAAATCTTCCGCTCGATTGTCTGCCCATTGTCCACAAGTCAGAACTCGCACGTTTTTCTTCGCCGCAGTAACTTTCAAGGCTTCTTCAGAAACACTAGGAGCGATAATGACTTCGGTGAATTGTTGGTCGACAATTTTCTGTGCCGTATCAGCATCCAATTCGCGGTTGAACGCGATGATGCCGCCGAACGCGGAAGTTGGGTCAGTCTGAAATGCCAATTCATAGGCTTGTTTAGGTGAATCGGCTATTGCTACACCGCAGGGATTAGCATGTTTTACGATGACACAAGCAGGCTGGGTGAATGACTTCACGCATTCCAGTGCGGCATCGGTATCGGCTATATTGTTGTAAGAAAGTGCCTTGCCCTGTAATTGCTGAGAAGTACTAATACAGGCTTCTTCAGGGTTTTTCTCCACGTAGAAGGCTGCCTTCTGATGTGGGTTTTCTCCGTAGCGCATCTCCTGAGTCTTATGAAACTGAGTATTAAATGTGCGTGGAAAATTTGATTCTTCGTCACCACCCAGCTTGCCCCCCAGATAGTTGGCTATGGCGCCGTCATAGGCTGCTGTGTGTTCATAGGTTTTTACCGCCAGATCGAATCTTGTCTGCTGATCCAGGCTGCCGTCATTCTTCTTAAGCAAGTCGACAATGCCATCGTAGTCAGCTGGGTTTACCACCACCGCAACAAAGCGATTGTTTTTGGCGGCGGCACGTAACATTGTTGGACCGCCAATATCTATATTTTCGATCGCAGTGGGCAGATCGCAATCAGGGTTGGCCACTGTAGCCTCGAATGGGTAGAGATTGACTACTACTAAATCGATCGGAGGAATGTTGTGTTCAGCCATTACCGCCTGGTCTATGTCTCGGCGAGCGAGAATTCCGCCATGGACTTTAGGGTGAAGTGTCTTGACTCTTCCATCCATCATTTCCGGAAAGCCGGTATATTCAGAAATCTCAATTGCCGGAATATTTTCCGATGTCAGCAATTTATAAGTGCCACCGGTTGAGAGTATTTCGATGTCGAGTTCTTGTAGAGCTTTTGCGAAGGGAATTATGCCGGTTTTGTCGGAAACACTAATCAATGCTCGACGAATGGCACCAGAGTTTTCTGAGGTCATAGGGCTGTCTTTTATGAGTTTAAGTTAGAAGGATTGTACTTGTGCTGTTTTGAAATCACGTGTGTATTTAATGGTTCTTATCTATTGATTCTTGTCTGTTGCTTCGTATCTATTATTTTGTATTCATCATTTCGTATTGATTGTTTCGTACGAAAGTAGGGATGGGGTCTATAAGCCCGTAAAACAGGGCCTTTTAGCTCATTTAGAGCATTCCATACTGCTTTAATTTGGTGCGTAGCGTACCACGGTTCAAACCGAGCATGATAGATGCCTTACTCTGATTGTTGCCGGTATAACGCATTACTGCCTCGAGCAGAGGCGCCTCAACTTCTGACATAACCATTTGATGAAGATCGGTAACTGGCTCATCTTCGATTTGCTGAAAATAGCGTACCAAAGCTTTGTCGACTTCCGAGCGCAGAGTGCTTTGTGGTCTATGGGCTTCAGTGGTCTCGCCGGTTGAGCCGTTGCTTGAAAAGTCAGCTACGCTAGCGCCATTGCCATTCATTGCTGGGTCAAATCGAGTTTGATTAAATTTTGTCATGCTGCAGCCACTCCAGACTCTCCTTCAAGGAAACGGAAGTATGCTTGCACACTGTCGAGCTGAGCATTTGGAGATTGCAGTTGATTGAACTGAGTCATAAATGTGCGGGATTCTTTTAATTCTTTTAGGTAGCCGCTTACATGCTTTCTTGCATACCATACTCCTTTAACGTCGCCATAGAAACCATGAAGTTTCTTCAAGTGCGAAATAATTATTGAGAGTCTCTGGTAGTTGCTTAATTCAGGTAATTCTTTGCCGGTTTTTAGAAAATGATCAATCTCTTTAAAGATCCAGGGTCGTCCCTGAGCACCTCGGCCGATCATCAGACCGTCTGCGGATGTGTGTTCTAGAATCCTTGCAGCCTTCTGAGGGCTGTCGATATCACCATTGGCGATTACCGGGATAGATACCGATTGTTTTATTGCGGCAATGGTGTCGAATTCAGCCTCGCCATTAAAGCGACACTGTCGAGTGCGTCCGTGCACAGAGAGCAACTGAATGCCACTTTGTTCGGCTATTCGGGCAATTTCTACTCCATTGCGAGATTCAAGGTCCCATCCAGTTCGTATTTTTAGACTCACCGGTATATCAACACTGGATACTACAGCCTCAAGAATTTTTTGGACGAGAGCTTCGTCTTTCAAAAGGGCGGATCCTGCGGCCTTCTTAAGAACTTTCTTTGCGGGGCAGCCCATATTGATGTCGATACCATCTGCGCCCAGCATTTGGTTCTGCTTCGCGGCAATGGCCATCAATTCAGGATCTGAGCCAGCTATTTGAATAAGCTGCGGGCTCTGAATTTGGGGTCGTATCTGTTTGAGTTTATTGTGTTCGTTGTTCCACAACTCGATATTTGACGTGAGCATTTCAGCAATGGTCAGTCCGGCACCGAGCTCGCTACAAATCTCTCGAAACGGTGTATCGCTTACGCCAACCATTGGGGCAAGAAATAGAGAGTTTTTCAGAGTGTAGGGGCCTACTTTGATCATTTTCAGACTTGTCTAATTCAGGGGGCGCCTATGATAGCGGGGTCAGAAGCTGCTTTAAAGTATTATTGTTCAATGATATATCAAGCTTGTGGAGATTTTTCAGGGTCGGCGAAAGGCGAGAGTATAATTTACTGCGTCTGCCCCGGGATCGATGATCTCCAGTTCAATCTGTACTGGGGCCATAACCGGCATCATCTCAATATTCTGTAGAGCAGGGTCTAGGTATTCTGTCGGCGAAAACTCACGCAGGGCAATTAATTCATTGCTGGCGGTATTGAAGCTGAGGATTAGAATCGGGAACGCTTGCGGAAACTCGGCTGAGTTTCGAATGACAATATTAACCATTAAACCGTTACTGAGTTCGGGGTGGCTGCGAACCACTAGATTGTCACTGCGAATAGCGTCTATCTCCGAGTATTCTGCGAGCTGACATTCTGTCCACTGGCAGGCGAATTCGTAGAATGGTCGCACTGATGTGGCTTGACTGTAGGCAGCCATATTTTCCCAGAAGTATTGAGCTGCCAACGTGGCTCCAAGGAATAGAATGCTCAGGGAAAGCAGGAATTTTTTCCCCCACTGTTGGTCGCGTTTTTTTTGTAACTCCAGAGGTGTTGAGAATTTATTGAGCGCTTCCAAATTTTCTTCGGGGATTGCTTCGAGAGCTGTCTCATCTTCCAGCTGACTTCTCAGGGCTCTGGCTCTGATGGCATCGCTTGATTCCTCGTCGCTGGCTTCCGGATCGGCAATCTCTTCGATTACTTCTTCTGTCTGATCACTACCCTCCAAGGCCTTGCTCGCCTCGGCTTCCGTTGCTGGTTCGTCTTCGAGGTCTTGGAAATCTTCATCCAGGGTAAAAGTGTGCTCGCTCTCGGTAGCTTCGTTCAGTTCGGCGGAGTTTCCAAATTCCAATTCCTGGAAAATTCCCTGGGAGCTTTCCTGAGTTGGTTCCGGTTCGGCTTGTTCTCGGTCGGGCAAGGAACCTTCGTCTAAATTTTCGCCTAAGTCTTCAGCAATGCTTTGCAGAAATTCTTCATCTGAACGCTCATCTGCTTCAGGCAGAACTTCTTCGGATGGCTCCGCTAGGGGCAGTTCGTTAGGAGACGACTCGGCAATGGAAGGCTCGCTAATAAACGGCTCAGCAGGGGTCTCACTGCTGCTCTCATGCGTCTCCTCTTCTGGGATAGTTTCAGCCTTGGCTTCGTCAAATAATTCCGAAGTAGCATTGTCTGCGTCGGCGCTATCGATCTGTGCTTTTTGCAGCTGCTCAGAAACCACTGGCTCAGTTAAAGAGTTTTCTTCAGATTGTTGGTGATCTTCAGTATCGGGCTTGGGAATCGACGCGCCGAATGAAAATGAAGCGGCGAGCTGAAAACCTGTGGGACTAGCTGTTGGTGTGAGAGCAGAGCTATCTGCTGGTGAAGTTAAATTTGGCTCTGGCTCTGGCTCTGGCTCAGACTCAGGCTCAGACTCAGACTCAGACTCAGGCTCAGACTCAGACTCAGGCTCAGGCTCAGGCTCAGGCTCGGACTCTGGTTCTGATTGATGCTCTGTATCTGCCGTGGGCTCAACTATTTCTTCAGTGAAACCAGTAGCTGCTATGTCTTCAAAAGACTCGTTTGGAGATTGTGTCTCTGGCTGGCGCGAAGCAAGATCTTCCTGTTCCTGTTCCTGTTCCTGTTCCTGTTCCTGTTCTTGCCATGGGTTAGGTCTTTCCAATTCGGATTCAACAGGTTCTGCGTGTTGACTCGCTGATTCAATCGCTTGGTCTTCTCTTGATGGAGGCTCTTGTTGCCATGCTTCTTGAAAGGATTCTTCCAATCGCTGAATTTCTTGCCCCCATTCTTCTTCTTGATGGTCTGTGTCGGTAGAGACTTCTGATGCAGTTTCTTCTGGGCTTATCCAAGGCTCGTTCTCAGGATCATCTTCATTGCTTTCTTCCAGATTATCAGTAATTGCCTCTTCAATGTCCTGCCCACTTGTTTCCTCAGTTCCCTCCTCTATCCCCTCTTCAATAGCTTCCTGAACTGCCTGTTGAACAGCTTCCTCATCTATATTGGATTCATCTCTAATGGATTCATCGATAGAGTGTTCATCTATACGGGGCTCGTCGGAAAATTCGGTTCCTATTTGTGGGCTCGATTCCAGACTGTCTTCGGAGACATCGGCGGGATGAAAATTCTTTGCGGAATCTGTGAAAAGATCCTCGATTTCTGTTTCTTCGTCTTTTTCTGTTTCGGGAATAATTTCTTCCCGTAGTTCTACATCATCAAAATCCGAATCTCGCGCACTAAAGGAATCGCCGTCATATTCGCTTTGACTCTGTTCTGAATTTTGTCCATCTTCGAGGGAATCGGATTCCGTCAACGCGCTGCGAGTTAGGAAATTGCTGGGATCGAAGTAGTCCTGAGGGTCGTCGCTAAGAAAGACGGATTCCTCGCCAGCTACATGATCATCATCCTGGAGATTTTGAAGGTAGTGCTGAGTGGCATCGAAGACTTTGAGGCAGGCGCCGCAACGTACTTTTCCAGCTGCCAACTCCAGCATGCGCGCATTGGTATTGAACGTGGATTCGCAGCCAGGACATTGAGTAACGTTAAAGGCCATTCAGCTCGCTTTAGCTTGGGTTTTCGTAATTGGTAATTGATAGTTGCCAGAGCTCTTCTCGGTTCGACTCTCTCTGACTGGGTTCAGTGCGAATTGTAGGTGAATAAGGCGCGAATGCATACCGCTGACAGAGTAATCAGGAGCGGCGCCTTCCGCTTAATCTGACCCAGTCATCCTTAATGCAAGGCTTGTCCATGTCGAACCAACTTTCATAATGAAGCACAATCTCCTCAGCCTGGCTTTCCAGCAACCCTGAAAGGACTATTTTGCCATCGACCTTTAGTAACTCGGCAAACCGGGGAGCAAGTTGCAGAAGCGGCTCGGCTAATATATTCGCAATAAGTATGTCAGCACGAGTTTCATTGCTGCCCTGAAAGTCATCTGGCAAATAGGCCAAAACGCGGGAAGGGTCTAATTCATTTCTCTGAGAGTTGTCTTCTGTGGCGGTAATTGCCTGGGGGTCATTGTCGACAGCTGTAACACTTTTCGCTCCTAGCAGTGCGGCGGCGATAGCAAGAATACCGGAGCCGCAGCCATAATCAATTACGTCAGATTCGCTTAGATCTTGTTGGTCCAACCATTGCAGGCAGAGAGACGTAGTGGCGTGACTACCGCTGCCGAATGCCAAGCCGGGATCCAGCATGATGTTTACCGCATCTGAATCTGGAGGTGATTGCCAGCTCGGGCAGATCCACAACTTTTCGCCAAATTGCATGGCTTTGAAGTCAGTCATCCAGCTCCTTTCCCAATCCTGGTCCTCCAGAACTTCGGAAGCGAGTTCAGTCTTATTAAAGATATTCTCCTGCTTTCTTAGCCAAGCCAATATATCGTCAAGGTTCTTGCTTGCCTCAAAAAGACTGAGCAGAGTAATCCTGTCCCATAAAGGAATGGCACCTGGCTCCTCTTGAAAAATAGGCTGATCTTCAGCATCCAGATAACTTACGGAAAGAGAGCCGCTATCCAGTAGATACTGCTCAACGGTTTCAAGAGAGTCAGCATTGAGTTCAATTTTCAGCTGTTGCCAGGGCATTAGAGGCTTCCGCTTTGCCTATGCAAAAGGATTCAATGTAGCTTAGGGGAAGAGAAGAGCTGAGATTTAGGAGCCCAGTTTCTTCTCCAGATAGTGGATATTTATTCCGCCTTTTTGAAATTCAGCATCCCGTACCAGATCTCTCTGCAGTGGCAAGTTGCTACGGATGCCGTCAATTAGGCACTCATCCAAAGCTATTTGCATGCGCATCAAAGCCTGATCGCGATCATCACCATAGCTAATTAGCTTGGCAATTAGTGAATCGTAAAAAGGAGGAACGGTGTAGCCACTGTACAGATGAGAATCGACGCGAATTCCATTTCCACCAGGAGCATGAAAAAGCTTTACCTTGCCGGGGCTGGGCAGAAAAGTAATTGGATCTTCAGCATTAATACGACACTCAAAAGCATGACCTTTGATTTGTATATCGTCCTGAGTAACGGAGAGTGCTTCGCCGCCTGCAATTAGCAGCTGTTCCTTTACGATGTCGATTCCAGTAACCATTTCAGTGACGGGATGTTCAACTTGTACTCGGGTGTTCATTTCTATGAAATAGAATCCTTCGTCTTCGTATAAAAATTCCAGAGTACCGGCGCCGCGATACTTCATAAGCTTGCAAGCCTGTATGCAGGTTGCTGCAACTTCGGCTCGAATATGATCTGGTATTCCTGGTGCGGGTGCTTCTTCCAGAACCTTTTGATGTCTACGCTGCAGGGAGCAATCACGATCTCCCAGATGAATGGCGTTACCCTTGCCGTCGCCAATAACCTGAATTTCTACATGACGAGGGTTTTCCAGAAATTTTTCCAGATAAACGACGCCGCTTCCGAAAAAGGATTGCGCTTCGGTTTGGGTTACATAGACAGCCTTAAGCAGGGCTGCTTCGTTATGGACTACACGCATGCCTCGCCCGCCGCCCCCGGCAGCCGCTTTGATGATCACCGGGTAACCGATTTCTTTTGCCAGAGAGAGGGTGCGATCCTTATTGTCATCCAGTGGACCATTGGATCCAGGGACTGTTGGTACTCCTGCTTCACGCATTACTTCGATCGCCGAAACCTTGTCACCCATCAGGCGAATGGTTTCTGCAGTGGGGCCAATAAAAACAAATCCGCTGTTCTCCACCTGTTCTGCGAAGTCAGCATTTTCGGAAAGGAAGCCATAACCGGGATGTACCGCATCGGCATCAGTAACTTCCATGGCGCTGATTAATGCTGGCGTGTTCAGATAGCTGTCGGTAGGGCTAGGAGGTCCTATACACACAGATTCGTCGGAGAGACGAACGTGCATCAGATCTTTGTCGGCAGTGGAATGAACAGCCACTGTTTTTATTCCGAGTTCCTTACAGGCTCGGAGTACTCTTAGAGCAATTTCACCGCGGTTGGCTATTAAGACTTTTTCTAACATGAAGCATTACCTGAATTTAAGAATCCGAAAATGAGAGACCAAAAATAAGAACTGTTTGCAAACTCTTAAACAATAGTTATCAGAGCCTGATCGAATTCAACTGCGTCGCCATCTTCTACAAGAATAGCTTCGACAACACCGGCGTGGTCCGCTTCAATTTGATTCATCATCTTCATTGCTTCCACAATGCACACCACATCTCCCACCTTAACGTGCTTTCCAACCTCAACGAATGCAGGTGAGGAAGGGGATGGTGAGCGATAAAATGTTCCCACCATAGGAGACTTAACTACATTGCCCTTGATCGCTGGAGCCTTTGGGCTAGCCTCTGCAGGCGCAGCAGCAACCGGCGCTGCTGCTGCAGGTGCGGGAGCTGTTTGATAGGCGATGGGCGCCGCTACGTTGGATGACATTCGGCTAATGCGAACAGCTTCCTCGCCTTCCTTAATCTCTATCTCAGCAATATCCGAGGATTCGAGTAATTCAATGAGCTTCTTAACTTTTCTGATATCCATAATAGTTCCTGCTGAGAGTTCTAGTTAGCCAATTTTCTACAGGCGGCTTGCAAGGCTAGTTCATAACCTTGAGCGCCCAATCCAATTACACAGCCTACGGCTATGTCTGAAAAATAAGATTTGTGTCTGTACTCTTCCCGTTTGTAGAGATTGGAAAGATGCACTTCGATAAAAGGTATTTCCGATGCCAGTATGGCATCACGAATAGCGATGCTGGTGTGAGTGAAGCCGCCGAAGTTGACGATCATATATGAGGTGCCATCTTTGCGTGCTGCATGCAGTCGCTCAATAAGCTCGTCTTCTGCATTGCTTTGCAGAGAATCGAATTGATGTCCGGCATCGGCACATTGGCTGGCGAGACGCTGATTGATGTCTTCCAGGGTATCCGAGCCGTAGATATGAGGTTCACGGGAGCCCAGAAGATTTAGATTGGGGCCATGAAGAGCCAAGATAGAAGCCATGATAGTTTTCCTGAATAGCTGTTGAAGAAGCTAGATTTGACTAGTTTCGCCATTTTCGCGGCATTTTCTCAGAATTTAGCGGATATTTCACCCTAAATTTGGAGTAATCGAAGCATATTTCGGCAGGTTTTATGAAGGGTTGAGCAGGATTTACAGGAGGGAGAGTACGATTTACAGGAGGGAGAGTACGATTTAACAGGAGTTGAGTACGACTTAACAGGGGCTGAGTACGACTTAACAGGGGCTGAGCAGGATCTATCAAGGGCTAAGCAAGAATTCCACTGTTTGAGGTGGGTAACAGAATCCCCAATCGGCACATCCCTGATATTCGATAACTAAGATGGCGTCGGGGCCGGGGACGGTGCTGAGGCTCAGCTCTACATTGAGGTCATTGTAGTAGGCTTCAATATCGCCGAAGAACTGGTCATTTTTCTTCAATCCATCAGGTAGAGAAAAATCCACTTCGAGCGCTTCAGCTTCACTGCTTTGCTTCATGGTAAAGCCAAAGGCGTGGCGATAGAGATAGTGGTCATCGGCAAGATTCCAGGTAACGCGCAGGCGGCCTGGGCTAACAATGCTTACGAAATAAGGGAAAGCTTTTTCAAGAGGCAGTGGTTCAGGCTGGGTTGAGAAGCCGGAAAATGTTCGTCCGCTGAGTTGTGCCGAAGCAGCACTGGATAGCAGGCTGAGTGCTAATGAAAGGAAAACAAAGCGTGAAATGTTCATATCTATATGACCCCCACTTCTCTGTGTGTTTCCCTTCAATAGTTAATCAGTCCTGGTAGCGATCGAAAACCAGGCTGGCGTTGGTGCCGCCAAAGCCGAAGCTGTTTGACATGACTCGGTTTAGAGTCACATTGTCTTGGCGTTCGATTGCTATAGGCATTCCCTGAGCTTCTTCGTCCAGATTCTCGATATTTGCGGAAGCAGCGATGAAGTCATTTTCCATCATAAGCAAGCTATAGATAGCTTCTTGTGCTCCGGCAGCACCTAGAGAATGTCCGCTTAAGGATTTGGTAGAGTTAATGGCAGGGATCTGTTCAGTAAAGACATTTTTTATGGCCCTTAACTCAGATACGTCACCTGCTGGAGTGCTGGTGCCGTGAGTATTAATATAATCAACAGATCCTTCCAGATTCGCCATAGCCATCTGCATGGCTCGAGCTCCGCCTTCACCTGAAGGGGCTACCATGTCGTAGCCGTCAGAGGTGGCTCCGTATCCAGTTAGCTCGGCATAAATCTTGGCGCCCCGTGCAAGAGCATGATCCAGCGCCTCGATGACCAGTGTCGCACCACCGCCAGCGATGACAAATCCATCACGATCGGCGTCGAATGCGCGGGATGCTTTGTCAGGATTTTCATTATATTTGGTAGAAAGAGCGCCCATAGCATCGAACATATGGGAGTTCGTCCAGTGTTCAGCTTCGCCTCCGCCGGCAAATACGATGTCTTGTTTTTCCAATTGAATTAACTCTGCAGCATGGCCAATACAATGTGCACTTGTGGCACAGGCTGAAGAAATTGTGTAATTCACACCCTTAATTTTGAACGGAGTGGCGAGACAAGCTGAAGTTGTGCTGCTCATGGTTCTTGGAACGCGATAGGGTCCAACTCTGCGAATACCTTTCTCTCGCATGATGTCGATGGATTCCATTTGATCCTTAGGGGATCCGCCGCCGGAGCCAACTACAAGCCCAGTGCGAAAATTGGAAACCTGATCTTCTGCTAGTTGTGCATCCGCTATGGCTTCTTCCATGGAGAGGTAAGCGTATGCTGAGGCATCACCCATGAAGCGCATGATTTTTCGGTCAATAAGTTCGCTGGGGTCCATCTGCACTGTGCCACTGATGTGGCTTCGCATGCCCACATCGACATAGGACTGATTATGTCGAATGCCACTGCGGCCATTCGTAAGTGACTCCAGTACTTCCGTTTTGTTATTTCCCAGACAGGAGACAATCCCGATTCCAGTAACTACAACGCGTCTCATAATTCCCCCAACGCTTAGATGACAGGCTTCTAGAATGCCTGATCAGGTGTGAACAGGCCCACTTTGAGTGCCTTGGTTCGATAAATAGTTTTTCCATCAACGGAAACATTGCCATCGGCAATTCCCATCACCAGACTGCGGTCGATGAGGCGGCTCATGGATAATTCGTAAGTTACCTTGGTAGCTGTTGGTAAAATCTCGCCGGTGAATTTAACTTCTCCCGCGCCAAGTGCTCTGCCTTTGCCAAGATGCCCACTCCAGCCGAGGAAAAATCCTACCAGCTGCCACAGCGCATCAAGACCAAGACATCCGGGCATTACCGGGTCGCCAGGAAAATGGCAGTCAAAGAACCAAAGATCAGGATTTATGTCCAATTCGGCGATTATTTGACCTCGGCCGTGCTCTCCGCCGTCATTGTTGATCTCTACAATTCGGTCGAACATTAACATGTTGTTCACTGGAAGCTTCGCATTTCCAGGGCCAAACATTCTGCCATAGCCACAATCTACGAGGTCTTCATGCTCATAGGAGCTCTTCGGTATAAAGCTGTCATTTTTCTCTTTCATGATTTTAGAGTAGCCCTCCAAGGGGCGTAGCCGACAAAGCATGCGATGTTATCGCGCCAAGACCAAATAATCGATACTAAATTGAATTACGCAGGGTCGAGCATTGATGCAAATCAGTCTTAACTTGTTTAAATCAGTACGTTATTTGCTACTATGCCTGCTGATTTTGATGGGTTAGACCTATGTTAGTTCCCGTAGTAATGGCTGGTGGTGTGGGGTCCCGGTTGTGGCCAATGTCACGATCTTCTCTTCCCAAGCAATTTGTTGAGCTTTCATTCACCGAAGGTTCTCTTTTCCAGAATACCCTGCGTCGACTACAAGGCTTAGCTAATTTGCAGAGTCCTCTGGTGGTTTGTAATTCAGACCATCGATTTCTGGTGGCGGAGCAGCTACGCCAGCTGGAAATTAATGATTCATCAATCCTGTTAGAGCCTGTAGGTAGAAACACGGCACCTGCTGTTGCTATGGCCGCATTCAGCGCGCTTGAATCTGATCCTGAGTCCCTGTTGCTTGTGCTTCCAGCTGATCATGTTATCCAGAATAAGTCTGTATTCCATGAGGCATTGATGCAGGCTGTTGCTTTGGCTGAGCAGGACAAACTTGTTACTTTTGGGATTGTGCCAAACGCGCCGGAAACCGGATACGGATACATCGAAAAAGGTGATGGGGCGGAAGATAATTCTTCTTATACTGTCGCCAGATTTGTGGAAAAACCGAATTTGGAAACCGCTAAGTCCTATCTAAGCAGCGATCGCTTTCTATGGAACAGCGGCATGTTTATGTTTAAGGCGTCTCGTTATTTGCAGGAGTTGGAGAATTTAGCGCCTGACATATTTGAGTCTTGTAAGAATGCTTTTGAAGGGCTTGAGCAAGGTGATGATTTTCAATCTATTCCCGAGGCCATTTTTAGCCAGTGCCGTAGCGAGTCAATTGACTACGCCGTAATGGAAAAAACAGATTCGGCGGTGGTAATTCCTCTCGATGCTGATTGGAGTGACCTCGGTGCCTGGGATGCGCTCTGGGAGCTTCAACAAAAAGACTCAGAGGGAAATGTTTTAAATGCCGGCGAGGGCGCTGTTACGACAGAAGGTGTCTCCAATAGTTTTATTCAGGCTCAGTCGCGATTGGTGGCGGCCGTTGGATTGCAAGATGTGGTAATTATAGAAACCGCAGACGCTGTGCTAGTTGCAGATAAAGCCAAGGCCCAGTCGGTGAAACAGATAGTTGATCAGTTGCATAGCCTTGGCAGGGAAGAGGTTAACACTCACCGCCTGGTTAAAAGACCCTGGGGTAGCTACGAGTCGCTGACCAACGAAGACGGATACAAAGTTAAACACATCATTGTAAAGCCAGGAGCATCCCTCTCCCTGCAGATGCATCATCATCGTGCTGAACACTGGACAGTTATCAAGGGAACTGCGCTCGTGGTTTGTGGTGAAAACGAGTTTGAGCTAATGGAAAATGAATCCACATTCATTCCCAAGGAAAGTAAACACAGATTGAGCAATACTGGTGAGACTGATGTTGAGATTATTGAAGTACAAGTCGGCAATTATCTCGGCGAAGACGATATCGTAAGATTCGAAGATATTTACGGTCGAATGACGAAATAATTACTGCACAAAGAAAGGCACTGAGCCTGTGTGTGAAAAAAATAAGGATCGAATTCCTCATGTCAAAAATCAGTAAATGCCTGTTTCCTGCTGCTGGATATGGCACCCGCTTTCTGCCAGCTACAAAAGCCATGCCCAAGGAGATGCTACCTATTGTGACCAAACCGCTGATTCAGTATGGAGTAGAGGAGGCAATGCAGGCGGGTATTAGCGATATGGCAATAGTTACTGGTCGGGGTAAGAGAGCAATCGAAGATCATTTTGATATTAGCTATGAGTTGGAGCAACAGATAGCTGGTTCTGACAAAGAAGATTTGTTGGGAGATACCAGAGAGATTATGTCTCGCTGTAGATTTTCCTACACTCGACAGATGGAAATGAAAGGTTTGGGCCACGCTATCTTAACCGGGGAGGCCTTGATCGGTGATAGTCCTTTCGCAGTGGTACTCGCGGACGATTACTGTGTAGCCGAAGGAGACGGTGTTCTGAGTCAGATGGTAAAGCTATATGAAAAATATCAATGTAGCATTGTGGCTATAGAAGAAGTGCCAATGGAAGAAACTAACCGCTATGGTGTGATAGCGGGTGAGCTTGAGGCTGAAAATATTTATCGAGTTTCACGTATGGTTGAAAAGCCCGATCCAGCAGAGGCGCCCAGCAATCTCGCAATCATAGGTCGTTATATACTGAGTCCGGATATCTTTGACATAATTCGCAATACTCCGCCCGGTAAAAACGGAGAGATGCAGATAACCGATGCCTTGCAAACACAGGCAAGCCAGGGAAATGTAATTGGCTACAAGTTTCAGGGAAGGCGTTTCGATTGCGGCAGTGTGGATGGTTATATTGAGGCGAGCAATTACACATATCAGTCTCAATGCAATCCGTCATAATCCGTCTTGGCTAGTAGTCTTGGCAATTATAAGAGAAACCCCATTTTATGAATGAAGAACTCAGTTGCTTTAAAGCTTACGATATCCGCGGTCGCGTACCTGATCAGCTTAATGAAGATATATCCTATCGAATAGGCCGAGCCTATGCCGAATTCCTTAAGCCTAAAACCGTTGTTGTGGGTTTTGATATCCGTCTTAGCAGTCAGGCGCTCTGTGCTGCGTTAACGAGGGGGCTTACCGACGCTGGTGTGGATGTCATCAATATTGGTCAATGTGGCACCGAAGAAATTTATTTCGCCACCAGTCATTTGCAAACAGATGGTGGAATTGTCGTAACAGCCAGCCACAATCCGGCAGATTACAACGGTATGAAATTCGTGCGGGAAGCGTCCAAGCCTATCAGTGGCGATACCGGACTAAATAAAATTAGGCAGTTGGCAGAAGAAAATAATTTTGCTGAAATTAATGAGCCTGGCGCTATCAGCTTTGCCGATATTCAAGCTGCGTATGTTAATCATCTATTGGCTTATGTTGAGATCAAAAAGCTGAAACCACTAAAGATCGTGTGCAATGCAGGTAATGGTGGCGCGGGACAGACAATCGATGCTATTCAGCAATTTCTCCCTGTAGAGTTTGTCAAAATACACCATGAGCCCGATGGCAATTTTCCCAACGGGGTTCCCAACCCTTTGTTGGAAGAAAACAGGCAGCCGACAATCGATGCGATAGTTGAGCATGGAGCAGATCTGGGAATTGCCTGGGATGGAGATTTCGACCGATGTTTCTTTTTTGATGAGGCGGGTCGCTTCATTGAGGGTTATTACATTGTTGGGCTGCTGGCTCAAAGCTTTATCTCGAAGGAGCCAGGAGCGAAGATAGTCCATGATCCGAGATTGACCTGGAATACAAGAGAAATAGTGGAGCAGGGTGGAGGGGAAGCGGTTCTGTGTAAGACTGGCCATGCTTTCATAAAAGAGAGAATGCGCAGCGAAGATGCTATCTACGGAGGAGAGATGAGTGCCCATCATTATTTCAGGGACTTCTTCTACTGCGATAGCGGTATGGTTCCCTGGCTATTGGTTCTGGGTTTGATGTCAGCTTCAGATAAGAAATTATCGGAACTGGTTGATGAAAGGATGCAAGCCTATCCTGCCAGCGGTGAGATTAATCGAAGGATTGAAGAGCCTGCTGCTTTACTGGATAAAATTGAGAAGGAATATACTAGTAAAGCAAACTCGGTAGATCATACCGATGGTCTGAGTGTGGAGTTTGATGATTGGCGATTCAATATTAGAATGTCTAATACCGAACCCGTTGTCAGATTGAATGTTGAAGCTCGGGGCGATAGCTTTTTGATGGAAGAACGCACCCGAGAACTACTCGCCTATATGGATTGAAATCAGCAGGCGCACCTTCTAATTTAAAGTCAAGGAGCACATCATGAGTTTTCTCAGCATGAACAAGAACAAGGCTCTCAAAATTGCGGTAATTCTGATTTTGATCTACGTGGGAATAGTAATTTTGTTTGAATCCTTATTGGGATATTTCCAGCCTGCTGGTCAGACAACTATGGTCATTTCTACAAGCAGTGGCAATGAGATCCATGACCGAGTTGTGGCTCGGCTGGACAGTGGTGATCAGCTTTATGTGGCAGTAAACCATTGGCCGAGGGCTTGGTATGGTCGAACTATCGATAACCCCAATGTGATGGTGGATTTGGGTGCGGGGCCGCAGCCTTATCTCGCTGTACAAACAAGTGGCGAAGAATATGACCGAGTTCATAGTGAAACCGATCCCGGTTTGACTTTTCGCATTCTGACGGGCTTTCCAAGACGACATATCCTAAGGCTGGATCCTCAATAGCTTTGTCACTAAGTTTCCTGAAAAAGCGTAAATAGGAATACATCAGGGTTACCTATGGGTGACTAACCTTAAATTCACGTGCTTTCCTTGTCTAAGATATGTAAGAAGGAACTGGAATATTCGCTTTCGGAAGTAATCCGGCACAAAGCTCAAGTCTATTTTTTGTTCGCTTCCAAGCCTGGGATCGAGATTCTTCAGCGGTACTCGATGAAAAAATAGTAGCTCAGACGACCGATTTTTGAGGAAAATTATATGATTCTTGAAGTAGCAGTGCTTAAGGTGAAACCTCATCTTACTAGAGAGTTTGAGGAGGCATTCAAAGAGGCGGAAATATTATTGCCGCTGAATTCTGGTTACAATTCACACGAATTAATGCGATGTATTGAGTGTCCCAGCCAGTATATTTTATTGGTGAGTTGGGAGACCGTCCGTGATCATGAAATAGGATTCAGAGAATCGGAGCACTACAAAAAATGGAGTAAATTGCTTCACCACTTTTACGATCCATTCCCGACGGTGAATCACTATGATGGCGTAGAGGAATACAACGAGGAGTTGGTAATGAAGTTAATGGAATTGTCTCATACTGAGCGGAATTGAATTCGGATTAGTTAGAGGTTTTGGCGGAGTAAGACATTTTTATACTGTGCTCATCCTCTTCAATTTTCTTGAACCCACAACTAAGATGAAAATCGATAGCTGGATTGGACTTTAGAACACTCAGGTAGGCAGGCTTCTCCAGTCGTTCAGCCGATTCCTTAATTTGATTCATTAAGTAAGTACCGAAGCCCAGGCGTTGTTTTTCCGGCAACACGAGAATCATATCTACGACCAGGCGATCATCCTTCTCACTCAAATGGAAACTGGCTGTTCTAAATTTATTTACTTCAAGAATTTGAAAATTTTTGGCGGGAAGTGAAGTTATAAATCCTTGATGCTGAAGTAATTCATCCCAACCCCAGGCTTCGTCAATATAACCTTGCATGGTGCCTCGGAATAGTTGAAACAGCCAATCTTCATCCTCAGCATTACCGTTTCTTATTAGTAAGGTATTTTCCATTGAGCTAGGGCTGGGATTCTTTAACTTTCTTGATTAAATTTAACGTGGAATCATCAAGAGTGGATGCTTCTTTCGTGTCTTCGAAGGCATTGAAGACGCTGGTGGATAGTTTTTTCCCTAACTCCACTCCCCATTGGTCGAAGGCATTGATATTCCAGATCACGCTTTGAGTAAAAACCTTATGTTCGTAGAGAGCTATAAGATTTCCAAGAATGTAGGGATTAAGTTCTCTAAGTAGAAGGGTGTTGCTGGGTTTGTTACCGCGAATGATCTTATGGGAATCACTATCATCGTCACTGCCTTCCATTAGGGCAATGCTCTGACTAAAACAGTTGGCGAGAAGGTGCTGGTGCTGCTCCGCCGCGTCGGTGTCACAATTTGCAAGAGCAATAAAATCCACGGGAATGAATTCAGTGCCTTGATGCAAGAGTTGGAAAAAGGAGTGCTGGCCATTGCTGCCCACCGAACCCCAAATAACTTCACCAGTATTAGTCGATACGCTATTGCCCTGAAGATCGACAGATTTGCCAAGGCTTTCCATATAAAGTTGTTGAAGATAGTTGGGCAGTAGCTTGAACTTCTGGCTATATGGTACGAGGGCGCAGCTTTTGGCTTCGAAGAATCCTGTATACCAAATACTGAGCAGGGCCATAAGCACTGGAATATTTTCCTCAAATGGCGCATGCCTAAAATGTTGATCCATGGCATGTGCTCCAGCTAGTAGCTGGCGAAAGTTCTGCATGCCGATTCCCATAGCGATTGGTAAGCCTATTGCGGACCAAAGAGAGAAGCGGCCGCCAACCCAATCCCATAAAGGGAAGATGTTTTCCTCGACGATTCCCATTTCGAGCGCCGCTTCCACATTTGATGTGCTGGCGATGAAGTGGCGGGAGATGAGAGATTCGTCGCCGCCTTTAGTCAGAAACCAATGTTTGGCGAATTCGGTATTCTGCCGAGTTTCCAGGGTAGTAAATGATTTGGACGCAATAATAAACAAGGTGCTTTCCGGCTTCAGTTCCCGCAAGCAGGATTCTGCATGAGCCGGGTCGAGATTGGAGAGGTAGTGTATTTTGATATTGCCGGTCTCAAATGTGGATAAGGCTTCACTAATCATGGCTGGCCCGAGATCAGAGCCGCCTATACCTATATTCACCACATCACTAATTTGCTCCCCGCCAAATCCAGTCCAGCTTCCACTGCGGACTTGATCTACGATTGATTCCATTCGCTTCAGTGTTTCGGCAACTTCAGGGCGCTTGCTGATGTCTTCGGGTTCTCTCAGTGCAGTATGCAGGGCGGGTCTTTGCTCTGTACTGTTTATCTCCTCGCCATTGAACATGGCTTCTATGGACTCGGGCAATTGACATTCATTTGCCAGCTCCACTAGAAGGTTCAGGGTTTCATCGGTGAGGTAGTTCTTGGAGAAATCTAGCAGCAAATCTTCCTGCTGCAGAGAGAATTTTTGAAAGCGACCTTCATTTTGCTCAAATAGCGAGCTCAGGCGAAAGCCATCCTTCTTGAAGGTTTTAGCGTGATCCCTGAGGGATTCCCAGGATTTGGTGCTCTTTGGTATTCCCTTATTCCCATTTTGCATTGCGCTGTCTCTTGCCTTTGATATCTGCCGTAGATTTCCTCGCCGTCTAGCAGGGCAATAAGCTTTGAAAATCACGATAAAGGGGCTCAGAAAGATAGCACACATCAAATCCACCCCAAACTGGAAAAACAGGACTGAGACTGAATTTGGACTATTGAATCCAGTGTTTTTTTTATGTAGTATGCGCGACCTGATTGGAGCAGTTGCAATCAGCACCGCAGTTGCTCAGACAGGCAGTTAGAGCTGGGCAACTGATTAGGGTGCTGCAGCCGGTCAGAGCAAGATCAGAGCATTGGGGATGCTCTCAAAACCTTCTCTTTATGCCGCTATAGCTCAGCCGAGATATGAAGAGTGGCAGCTGACCTGGTCAGCGAAAGAATAGAGCTACGAGATGCTCTCTAAACTTCTCATATGTGCCGCTATAGCTCAGCCGTGGTAGAGCAGCTGACTTGTAATCAGCAGGTCCCGAGTTCGACTCTTGGTGGCGGCACCATTTTCCTTTCCCAGTACGTCTCCAGTTGTCTCGCTAGATCACAAACCTTCCTGAATTGCCCGTATTTACTGTCTCTCTCTGTCTATATTTGTCTTGACCCATCTAGAAGTTAATGGAACACTCTCTGTACCACCAGTTTATTTCATGTACCACCAAATCTTGATTTCGTGGAATTATCAATGGCAAACACTACAAAACAATTAACTAATACTGAGGTCAAGCAAGCGAAGCCCAGGGATAAAGAATATTACCTGGCAGATGGGAAAGGATTGCAATTGCGAGTGAGGCCAAACGGTACAAAGCAATGGTTGTTAAAGTACTTCAAACCCTACACCAAAAAGCGCACCAACATCAGCTTGGGCCAGTACCCTGCTACCTCTTTAAGTAAGGCGCGAAAAGAAACATTGGAATATCGCGAATTGCTGGCCGATGATGTCGATCCGAGAGAGTATCGATTAGAGCAGAAACAAATCGGACGAGAAGCGTGTGAGAACACCTTGTATCTTGTATACCAAAAGTGGCTCAAAACAAAAGAGGGCGCTTGGTCAAAATCCTACCGTAAACGACTCACACAAGCCTTGGAGCTTCATATTATGCCCGCTTTGGGCGCCATACCAATCTCCAAAATAAACGCCCCAAATACCATCAAGATCATGGAGCCCATAGCTGATCGCCGAGCTCTGGAAACTGTGCGCAAGTTGTGTCGCTGGATCAATGAAATCATGGTGTTTGCCACGAATTCTGGTCTGGTTGATGCTAACCGGCTGTCAGGTATTGGCAAGGCATTCAAACCTCCCGATGTGACCAATATGCCCGCGATCAAGCCAGAGTTTCTCCCGCAGTTCCTGAAAGACCTGGACCAGGCGCACAACGAAGTAACAACAAAGTGTTTAATTTTCTGGCTCTTGCACACCATGGCTCGTCCTTCAGAGGGTGCAAAGGCAAAGTGGGGCGAAATAGACATGGAAAATAGACTTTGGAGAATTGACCCGAGCCGGATGAAAAAGCGTCGCCCCCACATTGTGCCTTTGACTGATCAAACCATGCAACTTCTCGAAACCATGAAGCCAATCAGCCAGCACAGAGAGTATATTTTTCCGTCACGAAGTAACCCGAAGGCCGCAATCAACAGTGAAACACCAAATACAGCAATCAAACGAATGGGCTACAAGGGCGTGTTCGTTGCTCACGGCGTGAGGTCCCTTGCCAGTACCGTGTTGAATGAACAGGAGTTTCCAGCAGACATTATTGAAGTATCCCAGTCTCGAGTAGGCAAAGATTCAGTGAGAGCCATCTACAATCGAGCTGAATATTTAGAGCAACGACGCGTAATGATGCAATGGTGGTCAGATTACATAGAGGAGGCAGCAAAAGGCAAAGAGCCTTTTGAGGGCATAAAAAGTAAGAAACACTTGAAGATGGTTCAAATTTGAGTAATCAAGCGGTATAGGTGACCCAACAAAGTAAATGAATGGTCGCGCCCGCCCCGACAGTAATTGCGTGAGGTATGTTTATGGCCGACAAAGACAAGAAATTTAGCCAATCATTCTTAGATGGTGAGTTGAATGATCTCTGCTATATCGAGCAAGTTGAATATCAGCCAGAAGATGGCGGTGAACCGCTCTTTATGGAACCTCCTGAAGACAATCTTCTTTTTGTTTTGCAAACAATTAATTCAAATGTACGATTTCAGGAGAAGGATAAAAAACAGATTTCGCAATCAATAAATATTGCTGAAAGAGTGATCGGTGTTGACACTTTGTCCAATAGAGATATTGCTTTAGCATCAGCATTTTTTGATTTAGGTCTGGCATTTGGACAGGGTTTAATCCACCCCCATAAGCTCGATCAAGAAATTCAATACAAAGAAGTTATGCGAGAAGACGGTAGTAAAGGAGGGAGAAAATCTTGGTACGAAAGACACGAAAAATTCATTACTACGTGCATTGAAGAGGTTATTGAGCACTGCAAAAGTCAGGAAGCTATTTCTAGAAAGATAAAAAATCATACTGGGAAAAAACCAAACAAAAATACAATGACCAAATGGGTAAAAGACGCGAAACTTGGCAATTCAATCTTCTAACACATTTATTTTTAATTTTACTTTCCCATTAAGGTGGTTATTAGGAAAGTAAGTTCTAGTGACAGCTAATACTGGATCACTACGGCTGATATGATCTACCTAGTAATTTGCTATTTAGGAGATTGTTATCAATGATTGATGTTAGCTATTTACTAGACGACGATCGGTTTCTCAGAATGCCTGAAGTACGAGAGACAACTGGTTTATCTAGGCCGCAAATATATCGACTCATATCCAGAGGTGAATTTCCTAAGCAGATCAAGCTAGGAGACAAGGCTTCCGCCTGGTTGCAATCTGAGATCAAAGATTGGATGAATTCAAAAATCGTTGCTTCTCGCAAGGCGAATTCGGTAGGAGTGACTGCGTGAGCAGGAAAATAGCCATAGACAGGTTCTGTCGACAGTGCATTGTTGACCCAAGTCCCGGTAATGGAACGTGGCGAAGTCAAACCAAAAACTTTACCTCACTATACTGTCCTCTATGCGGCTATAGACCAAGCTCTTGCTCAAACGCTACTCCTAGCTCAAGGGAAAGGAGATCGTTGAGTCTAGCCTGTGAAATAGCCAAAAAGGAGGTTAATTCAGTCTCCTTCGTGCGTGCTTTATGAGCGCCCGAGCGAATACTGACATTGCTCTCGTTGTAAGCGACGAGTCAACTCAGTTATCACTACCTTCTGAACTCAGGCCAATAATTCCTGAAGGCGATTATCATTTGAAATTGCTAAAAGACAATGTCGAATTCATGTTTGGTGGCTGTAAGTTGTGTTTGTTGTTCTCTGTAATTGACTTTGGTGAATATCAAGGTGTAGAGCTATTTCGTTATTACAACGTGGAGAAAAAACGAGGCAGTTTTGAGCCACCACTGAATGGCGACTTCCTGATTGATTATTTCACCTTGCTGCCAGGCAGAGTCCGACGTAGAGATAGGATGAGCCTCAATCCAATATACAACAAGATCACTCTTGGCAAGGTAACAACAGTAAGGACGAATAACCTAGGGAAGAAATTACCTGAATCTCTTTGGTATTCAAAGGTAGGGAAGTTGTTAAAGTTGAAAGATGATATTGATCCTTAACTTATCCTTTACCCCAACCCTAGCCCCGACCCTGACCCTACCCCTACGTCAGAAGGTTCCTAAGCTAGGTATTTAAAAGGCTGTAGAGAAGTGCTATGGCAATTAAATGAAGAATTTAGCCTTGGAAAAAACGTGAAAGGCTAATAACAGCGACGAAACCACGGCCCCAGTGGAATGAGTAATCAGGAAGCTGGGGTATCCAGAATATCGAAATTGGATATTATCTATTTGCAGAGGTAATTCATTGAGCAAACGAAATGCAGAGAAAAAACCAACGAAGCGCAAGAGCAAATTCACTGACGAGCAAATTAAATCTGCCTACTCTTCAACGAGCCTGGTTCCTAGTGATAATGCTGCAAGATCTATTGCGAGCTTATATGCAGAAATCAAGTTGGGTACTACCGGTATCGTTGGATACGATGAAAAAAGAATCAGGGATTTGTTGCGTATTGAAAATGAGGCTCTCATTGCGGGTGATATGAGTCGTGTTGAGTGCATGTTACTGGATCAAGCCCATACTCTTCAGGCAGTAATGACCAACTATATCTCGAGATTACCAAATACTGAATATCTGGTTCAAGCCGAAGCCTACGCAAGAATCGCGCTGAAAGCCCAAAACCAGTGCCGCCAGACCTTAGCCACACTGGGTGAATTAAAGAACCCAAAGCGAGTCAACTTTATTCGACAACAGAACAACGCTGTCAATCAGCAGATCAATCAGGATGGATTGAAGCAAACAAAAAACTCAAAAAAACCAGACAATTCTGCAAACAAACTTTTGGAGGAAGAGCCTAATGAA